>JBDRQT010000025.1:0-18251 GCA_043826135.1 archaeon | reverse complement strand
TCACAACAATTCTTCAAAATATTTGCCAATTTAAATAATTATATTGAAAATTCTTGAATATTTTTCTATTTTTATTTCCTTTATTCGAAAAAATTACAAAAATTTAAATTATAGTTGTACATTTGGTGATTTATGAAGGATAAAACAGACACCGCAATAATAATGCAGCTCAAATCAGATTCCCGGCAGCCAATTAGACAGATCGCTAAAAATATAGGACAAAGGCCTAGCACTGTACATCATCGGATAAAAAAATTGGTTGAAGATGGGGTTATTGAAAGATTCACAATTAAGCTAGATAATTCCAAATCAGGAGAGAATTTCATTGTCTTTATTCTTGTTAGCACAAATAAAATCATTCCGAATTCTTTTTTCAGGTCTATGTGTATTAAGGAAGTATTTGGGATTACCGGTGAATATGATATCATTATGAAATGCAAATTTAGGGATATTGAGGAATTCAATAAATTTGTATTGGATTTCAGGAACTACCCTCAGATAAATAAGACACTTACTATGATCGGGACGCTCACATTGAAAGAAGAAGTATGAAAACAATTCTAAAAGATATTGAGGAATCAGGATATGGGCTATTCTGCAGGATTTCTGGGAAAGACAGACATGTAACTTCAGGAAAAGAAGTTTTACTTGAAAGGTCAGCCAGAAAAGAAAAGGAGTTCATTGAATTGGAAATGTTAGTAAAAAACAACACACATAAAAAAATCAATCTCTATTCTGCTGTTGTCTGCGAGTTTGTTTTGGAGGACTCCTGCCATACAAAGGAAGTATTGGAGCACGGGTTTTTGCAGTGCAGCTTCTCTTCATACAGGAAACCTTGGCAACATACAAAAAGAAAAAGCATTTTTCTAATCAGGAACCAGAACCAGAATTCATTCGAAAAAAAATACGGCTATATGGACAAATCTATTGTAAGCGAATGGTTCACATGCATCAGGATGAAAAGAAGCAGCCTTATTATAGGGGCATCCACCACCGCAAAGCAGTTTTCAGCCATCTATGTGAGAAAAGAAAAAGATGGACTAAGGGTAAGAGTAATATGCCAGTTTGACGGGATAATACTAACGCCTGGTGCTTCAATAAAAACTGAAAGGATTTTTTTCTGTTTAGGCGATGAACAAAAAGCGCTTAATGCATTTGCAGATAAGACAGCAGAAAATATGAATGTGCAATATGATGGAAGAAGTATCCGGGGCCTTTGCTGCTCATATTACTGGAACGGGAACAATGTCAGTGAAGAGATAGTATTAAAGGACTTAAAAACACTTGAAAACCTAAATTCAAAACTTGTGGATTTTGTCCAGATAGATGCAGGATATTTTGAGAAATGGGGAGACTGGCATGACTACAAAAGAAAATTTCCTTCGGGGATGAAACTGCTTGTAAACAAAATAAAAAAAAAAGGATATAAGGCAGGTATATGGATAGCGCCGTTCACCGCAAAAAAAGATTCAAAGCTTTTCAGAGACCACATTGATTGGATCATCAAGGACAAGAAAAACAGGCCGATGAAGATTGGGGTTACAGAGAGTTCTGATTTAGTTACCGGCAACTGTCTTTTTCCTGTTGATGTGACAAATGAAGAAGTAAAAAAATACATCTCAAAAGTGATTAGTTCCTTCAAAAAAGACGGGTTTGAGCTTTTTAAAATAGATTTCCTTTTTTCTGCCTGTATACTTAACATTAAGCAGGATAAAATAACAAGGGCGCAGGCTCTAAGGGAAGGGGTTGAAATGATAAGGAAAATTGCAGGCGAGTCTTACATAATTTCCGCAATCTCACCGTTATCACCGTTAGTTGGGCTTGTCGATTCAGCAAGGATAGGGATAGATTCGGGGCTGCCGCACTTTACATCTGTACCAGTACTTGGGACATTAGTCAATAATCATCTCCTTACAGAAGATATCAGGAATGCAGAAATCAGGATGTTCATGAACAAAATATTATGGTCAAATGATCTTGATTGCATTATCCTGAAAAATTTTGTAGATCTGAATCATCCTCTCCTGAAAAAACAATTGAGACTGATAAAGGAGCACAAACTTCCTTTGTGGATCGGTGATAAGCTCGGTTCTCTTAATAAAAAAGAAATTGAACTATTAAAAAGCATGATAAGATTATAGTTTTTTTAATATTTCAGGGGTTAGCTTCAAAAAACTCTTAAGATGAATATCTGCCATGCTGTGATCCTGGTGTTTTGTGAATTCATCGGGTATCGAGATCGCAAGCATGCCTGCTTTTTTTGCAGCCATCAGACCTAATTGCGCATCCTCAACCACGACGCATTCTTTTGGGGATATTTCCAGGAATTGTGCACATTTTAGGAAGATCTCAGGATCCGGTTTTGCTTCATGGACTTCGTCGCCACCAATTATATAATCAAAATATTTCTTTATCTTGAATCTGTTCACAATTTCTAGAGCAGCATCCTTTCCTGCACCAGTTGCAAGGGCTATCTTGAATCTTTTGCTAAGTCTTTGCAATGTGTCTATTACTCCGATTTTGAGTTTGATCTTGTGCTTTAGCTTATCGTGATTCTCAAGTATTTCAGGCTTAAGCTTAAGGGGATCCATATCAATATGATATTTTTTCAGGAAATATTCTGTAAAGTGCAGCCCGGAACGTCCGAACTGCATGCCGAATTCTTTTTTATCTAGAGTAATACCAAATTTTTTATCGAAGACAGCATTCCAGTTTTCATAGTGGACTTTGCTTGAATCTATTATAACGCCATCCATATCAAATATGACCAGCTTTATCATTCAAATCACAGAAAAAAAAAGCGTATAAATAATTAATGTTCTGTCAGTCTTGACAGATTCTCAAAATTTAGATCTTTTAGAGTGCTTATTATTTTGTCAGCATTGTCAAGTATTTCTTCGCCATGATTTGTTTTTATTCCAACAGCTGTGATGCCGCTGTTTTTTGCAGATATAATTCCATATGCAGAATCCTCCACTGCAACTGCTTCATTTGCATCAATTGACAAGAGTTGTAATGCTTTCCTATATGGCTCTGTATGCGGCTTTTTTCTTGTTACATCATCTGCAGTGACAATGACGCTAAAGAATGATGAAATACTGAGTTTGTCCAGGATTAGCTCTGCAATCTCTTTTCCGGATGAAGTCACCAAAGCTATCATAATGTGGTTATTTTTTAGGTCAATTAACAGTTCATATAATCCAACGTTTGGCTGCAAAGTTCTCTCTACAAGTTGCCTGAATTTCAGTCTTCTTTTTCTCTCAAATTCTTTGAATGGAAGGTGCAATGGGAAATTTAAAAGTACTTTTTTCCAGACATCTTCTTCAGAAAGGCCGATGTATTCAATGAGCTTAGTCTCATCCAAATCAAAGCCAAAGTCCTGCAATACGAGTCTTGCAGCTTCAAAGTGCTGCGGCTCAGTGTCAGCTATCACTCCGTCCATATCAAAAAGAACTGCTTTCATATGTGCAAGATTTTTTGGACATTTAAATCTTTGAGTGTTTTCACTATCATGTCTGCATCCTTCAACTTTGCAGCTTCATGTGTTGTCATTACTCCTATTACTTTCATACCTGCGCTTCTTGCAGCAACAATCCCATGATAAGAATCTTCGATTACGACGCAGTGTTTTGGCAGTGTACCAAGCTTCTTTGTAGCAATTAGAAAAACTTCAGGATTAGGCTTGCCTTTTTTTACGTCATGAGAACTTACAATTGCATCAAAGTAATCCAAAACGCCAAGTTTTTCAAGATTGAATCGGATATTTACTGGGTTTCCCGAAGATCCGATTGCAAGCTTGATGCCCTCCTTCTTTAGTGACATGATTAATTCTACGGCACCAGGCAATGCTTTTAAATGTCCTGCAGCAAAATCTCTGTACAATGATTCTTTTTCTTCGTCTAATTCAAGATATCTGCCTGGATCTGCCTCTGGAATAAGAATTTTGAAAATCTCAAAATTTGTGATACCGAAAAGATGTTTTTGTTCATCCTTATCAATTTTTTTTCCATGCATGCGCAAAAATTCCTTCCATGCAAGAAAATGGAATTCTTCAGAGTCAACAATCACGCCGTCCAGGTCGAATATTACGCATTTGATCATTTTAGAGAGCCAATTATTTTGATTGTTACATCCGACAGATTATTCAATACTACATCTGCATTTTGCAGTTTGCTTTTGTCAGTAGTTGTGGCTAAGGCAATTGCCTTCATTCCTGCATTTATTGCAGCGTCAATCCCTTCTGATGAATCTTCAACAACAACGCAATTTTTATTTGAGACGTTAAGAGATTTGGCAGCTTTGAGAAACATCTCCGGATCAGGTTTTCCTCTGGTTACATCATTGAAAGTAACTATTGTATCGAAATATTCTTTGATTTTTAGTCCAATTAGCATTTTTTCTATTACTTCACGGTCACCGTTGCTGCCCAAAGCTATCTTATAACCATTGTTTCGCAGATTAATAAGCAATTCCCTGCAGCCAGGATAAAGATCAACATTTTTTGAGTGACTGTCAAAATATGCCTGCCTTCCGATGTCAGTAATTCTAGCAATTTCTGTTGTCCCAATATTTTTTCCGCGAAGCTTGCATAATATCTCAATCCTATGCTCGAACCTCATACCAGGGTACCTGGCAAAATCATTTTCCTTTATCCCCAATCCCAATTCTTTATTTATTAAATTTGCATACAGCTTGTTGAAAGTACTATGGCTTTCTACAATTACACCATCAAAATCGAAGATCACTGCTTTGATCATATTATACCTATCTACTAATGATATATATATAGATTTCTCGAACCATTTCTTGTTAATTAATATTTACACAAATAATTAATATATTACATAATTAATTAATATTTTGTGCCAAATTTTGGATTGAATTTTTAAAAAGATCTTATTCTACATCTTTAATTATAATTGATACATCTTTAATTACAATAAAATAGCAAAATATTTAAATTATTACTTATCAGATTAATTAATATTAATTATGAAAGTTAAAAAAAGCAGGGACTTTGCAGAGACTAATCTATTTGATATATTGGATTCTACTGATAAAACACTTCTTTCCAGCTTTCTTTCTTCATTCCAAGCATCTATAAAGGATAAATACAACCTAGATGGAAAAGAAATCAGGGTACTTGTTGAAGATAAGGAAGAAAACATAAAATATATTCCCGTCTCAATCTTTACAAGAAAGATTGGCATTCTTGAGACTGCTGTTAAATTCCTGCGCGAAAATCAGGAATTGAGTTTTAAAGAGATATCTAATATACTGAAAAAAACCCAAAATAATGTTGCTGTATCCTATCAGAACGCAAAAAGAAAACAAAGTGCTCCTTTTTCAAATATCGACTATTCAGAGAAATTACCTCTGAGTATTTTTTCAAATAACAGAACATGCCTTGAAAGCATAGTGCTTTTCCTAAAAGCCAGTTATAATTATCATGAGATTGGAAAACTGCTTGACAGGGATGAACGAACAATCTGGACGGTTTATCAAAGGGCTGCAAAAAAAGGTGGCTACAAATGAGCCAGCCTTTCAGCGAAGAGCCACTAGAAGATATTCTAAAATATAGTAAATCAAAAAGCAGGAAGATACCTGATTTCGCGCAGCATGAGTCTATATTTTTTGTGGCGCTCCTAATCCTTTTCATATCAGGGTTCTTATATGCCAGGCTAAATATCACAGGCAATGTTGTTATTGAAGATGATATCAGCAACATCGCTGTAAATCAGGAAATAACAAATAGCACAACCTTAAGCTTTGCAGTTGCCGGAAATATTACAGGGCTGCGTGTTACAGGAGAATTTATTGGAAACGGCAGCGCTAAAATCTATCTTTGGGAGAGGCTTGTTGTTGATAGTAAGGATCTCTCTTTTTTTGAAACAAATAAAATAACTGGAATGGTGATACAGGACGGGCAGGTAGCGGACATGCTAGAACCTGAATCACCAGTAGATATGGTTATGGAGATAATAAATGAATCTGGGAATGATTCCGAGCCGATAGTGCATGAAACTGATGGCGATGAAATCGCGGTTGATCCAACTCAACTTAATATAGGACTTAATGAAGGGGCTACAGAAAATGGTTCTTATGAAATGAATACCACTGCAGAACCAGAACAGGTTTATGAAAATTATACTATCGATGATAACGTTTCAGTTGATGGTGCGACTACAGGCATTCAAACATCTAATACATCCCAGCAGACAGATTATGAAGCAAAGGATTTGCATAATTTCAGCAGTGAAGCAGAAGATGATTTAGAAGTTCCATTAGATAATTATCTCGAGAACCCAAAAAGAATAGCATTTGCTCAATATTGTTCAGATACTTGCAATTTTGCAGCTATTCCCGGAGAATTTATCCTAAGGATTGAGCTTGACAATATGGTGCTGAATCTCACTTCAATAACTTTGATATTAGGCAACAATGAAAATTACCAGTTCAATAATGCAGAAGGCATCAACAATACAGCGAATATACCAGGCAATATGGAAAACCAGACTTTGCAGCCAAATATCAGCGTGAATTCAAGTGACGGCGAATTTTATTTCAGCTGGAACATATCATTTCAAACCAATAATCTGAGCATGAATAATACTCTTAACATAACGCTAAATTCAACATTGATGAATATAAGCACGACGAACACCACATACAATCTATCTATCAATGACACATTCAATATATCCCTAAACATGACGTTCAATCTGTTGATTAATGGAACTTATCTGAATGAAACATCTGCCAATATCACGCTAAATCTGTCCACATTAAATATGTCAGATCCATTGTATGAATTTGAACTGTTCAATCAGAGCATGGCAATAAAAGGATTCATTGTAAGTGAATATATTCAGGAAGAAAATATGCTAAGTATATCAGGAGCGTATGAAAATATACTATTGTCAGCAGACAATCTGACAAAAGCATATATTGGCAGGCCAAAGAGAAATGACGGCAGGTTCTTTTCACAGATAGAGATTAGGAATTACACTTTTGCAAAGATCAGTTATCCTATGGGAAATAGTTTGTATGAATGTATCCAGTATGAAAGCGGCATATGCAAAAGATGGGCAAAATCAGAACTCGAGATGGCTAAAGACATGGGCCAACATTCATATGAGCTTAGCAAAGATGGTGTTTATGCAATAACTTCATCTGAAAAAGTTAGGAAACAATTCATTCCAACAGGATCACTCAATTTGAATACAAACTGTGAGAGGTGCGATACAAGTGCGCATTGCGATTCAATAGGATTTAACCCAGTGATAAATCAGGGAGACTGGAATTATTCGGCAATTGGCCAGATGGATTTTGATATTTTAAACATAGATGACACTATTGTGTCAGCAGAGATTTGTGCATACACAAAAGGGAGGTACACAAAGAATTACACGATAAATTATCTTCGTGACTCAGAAACTGCCTACTGCGGACCGATTAATCAGACTCAAATGATTTCAAATGCTGTAACTTATAAGATAATTGACCAAGATATCGGATGGGTGTGTATGCCAGCTCTTGATATATTAAGATTTAATCTTGGAAAAAAGTATTCAAATATGTTTGTGGACTGGGCAGGTGAAGACCTAAATGGAAACAAAGGCCCGTTCAACATGTATGTCGGAATCCGTGATTTAAGCTATTGCGACAATGATAATCCCGGCGGTGCAGAGGACTGCAGGCCATACTTAAAGATAGAGTACAGACCATGAAAATGAGAGCAAATCAAAAAATAAGAAATCCTCCAAACTATGATAAGAGGTTTCAGATAAAGAAAGGAATGCACTACCTATGGTCAAATGATGATAATTCCGACGAGAACTCTAGTAATACGTTGTTTGGACATATCCTTTCAGAAAAAATTGGCAGTTTAAGTTTAGTTCTGGCAAACAAAAAAGCAGAACTAAATAAATTTCTCTATATTCTCATGCTTATATTATTAGTATTCTCTTTCATTACTGGATTAAACAACAGAGCGTATGCAGTTGGGCTTGGAGGAGCATGCTCATATGATGCAATGTGTTCTCCTTATGTCTGTGATGATGAACCTACTTATGGAAGAGGGCTTGGTAGCCCAGGAGACCAAATGGTTTGCTACCAATTAACAAATTGTCCCGGCACAAGCACACCTAATTGCGGAGATGTATATACTAATCCAATTTATGGTTGCCAGGCAAACGGTGCAACGAGTGCTACAGAATGCGATGATTATTTACCTTATTCATGTTTGACAGACTCATACTGTACAGATATCTGCGCAATAAAGACACTTACTGCACCTTCAAGTTTGCTTGTTAAAATCAATTACTCATACGAGGCAAATACACAAATAGGAGGACTAAATCTAACCTGGTCAGATAATTCAGATGGTGAGACGAAGTTCTATATTTCAAGAGCTGCCAACAATGGGACTTATTCAAATATAGCAAATGCTACAAGCAAGAGCAATTATAGTGACAATAATATTGCAGATAATACACTTTATTCTTATAAAATAAGTTCAATTGTTGACGGAAGCACTGCAAACTGCACTGGAACATTTACTAATGTTGTCTCGAATATAACTGCAGATAGGACTGCACCAAAAAGAGAGAAATTGTCGATTTATCCGAGAGAAGTGATTCTTATGTATGACTTTGAACAGAATTCCAGCATTATTGCTTCTGATCAAAGTTCCTCTTGGAATGATGGTTATTCTTCGTCTCATATCGTATGGAGCAATGCAGGTGGGGTAAAAGGTGGAGGAATATCACTCGATGGATATAATTCTGATGGAGCAGACTATATAGTGGTGAACGCTACAGCAGGGCTACCCTCAGGAAATGTACCCAAAACAATTGAAGCGTGGGTTATTCTAAGAGGTATATGTAATTCAAATTATTGTAATATCGGAGGTTTTGGAACAACAACTGCAGGGCAAAATTTCCAGATTGGGTCAGGCTACAGCGGAAATCTAACAGTGTGGGGATGGGGATCTTCATATGATTGGGATACAAAAGTGCCAGCTATAGGAATCATGGACGATAATTGGCATTACATTGTTGTGACATATAATGGAAGCACCACTTTTCTCTATATTGATGGAAGGCTTAATGCATCTAATTCAACTAAAACTTGGTCTACAAATCCCCAAAAAATTGTCATTGGGAATGAAATAGATCAAGCTGGACAGGAATTTAATGGAAGTATCGATAATTTCAAAATTTATGATAGAGCCTTAACAGCTGCAGAAATTTCTCTGAATTATAATAATAGCATTTCAGATATCACAAATAATTATGTTGACCTATCTTGGTCAGCGGGTGATAGGGATATGAGGTTATATCTATCCTTTGAAGATGAATCTGGCTCAACAACAAAAGATAGGAGCGTAAATAAAAATTCCGGAGATTTAATTAATTCACCTACGAGGACTACAGATGGAAGATATGGAAGTGCGGTAGAATTTTCCGCAAATAGTGTGCAATATATTAATATTTCAAAACCTAGAGGTCTACCTTCAGGGAATGTGCAAAAATCAATGTTAGTTTGGGCCAATTTCAATACCAGCTGCATATCTTCATGGTGCAATATTGGTGGTTTTGGAACAAATGCAGCAGGGCAAAATTTCCAGATTGGGACAAGTGCCAACTCCGGAACCATTTACATATGGGGTTGGGCAAATGATTGGAGTACTGGTTATCCTACTTCTTTGATAACGAATAGTTGGCATCATCTTGCAGTCACATATGATGGAAATATGACAACCTTTTTCGTGGACGGTATAAAATCTTCAAATGTTTCAAATTATTCATGGAGCACAAATCCACAAAAAGTAGTAATCGGAAATGAGATAGATGAAGCAGGCATGGCATTTAATGGTTCAATTGATGAGTTTAAAATTTTCAACCGCTCATTAACCCAAGGAGAGATCATAAATGATATGCAATCCGGATTGATCAAATTCGGGCTCTTTAGGTCATATTCAGGAAGCGGCCCATGGGAACAGATCGGCTCAGGCAATATAACAGATACAAATTATTCAGATAATTCTGCTTCTGATATGCATCCTCCCGAGGAAGTAACTGACCTCAATTCGACTTCGCATACTATTAATGTTTGGAGCAGTGATAACACAGTTGATTTTAACTGGACCCAGGCACTTGACCATAACTATTATTGGTATAAGATCGCATCGTATGATGTATCCGGAAACTCCAATGTTTCAAATCCGCAGAATGCGTCGGTCAGCAATGTGTCAGGGTTATTTGGTTATGATGTAGGATGCAACCAGACTTCAGCAGATTTAGAATCACAATCTGTGGATTTGGGATGGGCAGAGATAAATTACACATGCACTTTCCCTGATGGATATCTGAATTATTTCCATATAAAAAGTGTTGATAACGCAAGCAACTGGGGCCTTACTTCTGCAGACTCAGGGCCATATTGGATTGATGCTACAGGCCCTTCATCATGTAATGTAAGCAGTATAAATGAAAGCTCTCCATATTCCTATATATCAGGAACAACTATATTTTATAATTCAGCTGAAACAGGTTTTTTCACTGTAAATGTAAGTGCAATTGATGCCGCATCTGGAATCAGCAATGTCAGTTTTCCAGTGACAGTAAGTGCCGGTGCAACTGATACAGACTACCAATTTATGTATACTTATGATTGGGATACGGGTGATACCTTCAATACATCAGCAACAATTGTTTGCGGAGACAATGCAAGTAACACTAATTCTACGTTGTTTACAGTCAGGAGAGATATTGCTCCTCCTGCGAACGGTTTTATTACCTATGAAAACGGTTATATTTACCTATCAGCTGAGGTATCCTTCTCAGAAGGAACAGATTTGGATGCAGGAATAAATACATCTAGAAGCAGACTACTTAGAAAGAATGCAACATTATCTGAAGGTGCATGCGGATCATATGGCAATTGGTCACAGATAGGACCATACGCACCCATTTCAATTTATTCAGATTCGTCAGTAATCGAAGGCCAATGCTATATGTATCAGTATGAGGTGTTCGACAATGTCTATAATGGCTATAACTATACAAGCGCTAGCGAAATCAAGATAGGAACATATCCCAACATAAATTATAATGCGACAGTTCCCTCAAAGCTACATTATGATACCTACATGGGTGCACTGAGTGTATATGTGACTGTTAATGTGACTGATAGCGATAATAATCTAATCTCTGTGAATTTTACTGTGGTTGCTCCTAATGGAACAAAAGTAATCAATAATGTAAATACTTCAATTCATACTGGAGATGTTTGGAATTCACCTTCATTTATATTAGATCAATATGGGCAGTGGAATTATACAGCTAGTGCATATGACAGCAGCAGCGGGCAAGATACTGTTTATGGCAGCATTAAATTTTTGCAGATTACTGAATCAATAGCGCCTTCTCAGGTCGCTGCAAATTCTACAACTTTTGTATATGGTCATGTCGATGATAGTCAAGGTGCAGATGTCAAGCATGAAGGCATAAGATTATGGGTAAATAGCGATGCAAAGCCCATATGGTGGGATAATACTTCATTAGATAGCCTAACCTTCAATTATAGGTTCCCGATTATTGTTAGAGAAGACAGCGGAAATAATCAGGTAAATGCACTCGTCATAATTACAGGAGCTGATCTTAGCGCTTCCACGCCAGCGATAGATATATCTCAGATTGATATTACAAAGCTTGCGATAGTTGACCATACTCAGGTGCCAATAGGAACCGAGACAAACGGGCATGCTATTAATTCAACTTTTGTTGACAGGGATCATGATGGGGTGTTTGATTCAGGAGATTATGTTAAATTCTACGTCAATCTTAGCGCAGACACATCAAAATTATTATACTTATATGACCCACCTGTTAATTGGAGCGCTGTGCAGTCCTTTGATAACACGTATCCGAGTTATGGTGCAGAGCCTGTTGTGACTGCAGACTGGAAAGGCCAGGCGCATCTATTGGTTCCATGGAACCCGAGTGACAACACAAACTGGTATCAGGGTGAGCAGAGGCACTATATATATAATGGAAGTTGGAGCAGCGGAAACACAATATCAGGTGCTACATGGTATATACACTGGAGTCCAAATATTCCTCTTTATGCAGATATTGCTTATGATTCACAAAATAATATCTATACAGTATGGGGGGATCCAGGCAGTTATGTCTACAGAATCGGATTCTATAATGCAACAAGTGGTGCATGGACAATAACAAATATTAATGCTGGATCCTATTCAGCATGGGATGCTGAGCCGGCAATTCTCGTTGATGAGAATGACTGGGTGCATATCCTTGTAGAAAATAATGATAATGCAGGTTATGCATGGTCAGCTGGGTCAATAAATCATTCAATATCCAGGGATCATGGCAAGACATGGACTTCAAGCAAGATTACAGGTTCCGATACTACTTTTAGCCATTATTATGCAGCAGCATCCGGAACTATCCCGGGTTATATAAGGGCAACACTAGATCCCCAGGGAAATATCCATGCTGTATGGACACATTCAGATTATTCAACAACACCTTATACTTACATGAAATGGACTGCCTCAAATCAAAGCTGGGGCAACATAAAGCAATGGGGCTGGGGCGCAAGTTATGTGTTTGGGGCTCAGCCTGATGTAGTGGTTGATTCCAACAATAATGTTCATGTTTTTCATATGGTAAATACTAATGGAGTGTATGCATGGGCATCAGGTATTATTAGAGATTCTGTCTGGAATGGGACCACGTGGACTGATTATGATTCCTCAGCAAATACAGTGTCAATATATTGGCCTGATAACATTCCCTCTTTCCTTGATGCAGAGGCAGACTTCAATGGGAATGTATATGCAGTGTGGGGTGATAAGGATGAATATAGATCTGTTAGAGTTATGTGGAATGGCACAGCAAAAGCAATGCAGGGAGAGACTTCAATGGCTAGCACGTATTGTGACCATGGAGCAGACCTGGATTTAGCAGTAGATAACTCAGGAAGGCCTCATTTTTTCACAGATTTTAATGATATTGTAAGTAGTTGTACCTGGAGTAGACAAAAAGTCAGGCACACAATGAGAGATATAAATGGGACTTGGATCACAACAGATATTCCGGGAGCGGAGATGAATTCTTATTGGGGAGGTGCAGCACTATTGATAACTGGCCAGATAAATGCTTATGCACCATCTTATAAGCCTGATATATATACAGTGTGGAAAAATGAGCAGATAAATAACTATGAAACTTCAGTTGGCATTACACCAACAAATATCAATATAACATTCAAAGAGACTGATACGAACCTTAATCTTTCAATGGAGCCTGTTACAGTTGTCAGGTCAGACTTGAATTATGTGGCATGCAAAGGGAAAACTGATTATTATGGATCATTCAAATGCGTGGTTGACCCGGCATACACCTATAATGTTACAGTGATGAATTCAGTTTTTAAGGCTGTGCAAGCCGGTACTCCGATGGATATCGATATTGAACAGAACATCTCTTGGGTTGTTTATCCAAGGGAAGCAATCGATGCAAATAATTTTACAGCTAGAACAGACAGAGTAGGAAATTACAATTATTCATTTTTATCTCCCGGAAGATCAGGGACATACTATGTCAAGGAGAATATGACCTATAATGGAGAATACGGGGAGCAGACTCAGTCCTTTACTGTTAAGTATGCTCCTTTCATGACAGCAATCACCCTTAACCCTGTTTCACAAAATACCTCCACAAATATCCAGTGCTACGCAACAATCATCGATAATGACAATGCTACGATAATTGCAGAATGGGCATGGTACAACAGCTCAACATATAAGCTTTCAGGAACAACAACAATATCAAACAACACGAATTCATTGGTTACTACCCTTGGAAGCGGCAATACAACAAGATGGGAAGGCTGGAACTGCACTGTCAGGGGATCTGACGGTGAATTCTATTCAAACTATGTATCCATAACCCTTAATGTTTCCAATGAACCTCCGACACATGGAACTCCTTACATAACAGCGCCAGGACAGTCTTACTATGATGAGAGGTTTAACCTCACATGTAACTGGAACAGCAGCATTGATTCAGATAATGACAAAGTTGCAAATTTCACAATATGGTATAGGAATAACCAATCAATTCTGATAATGTACACTCCGTTTGAAGATTATAACAAGACAAATGTCACAAAGGATTATGCAATGGATAATAACGGTAGCACGAAGTTTAATAAGACAATATGGTCTGTGGGGCAGCAGACAGGATTGATTGCACCTGCATTAGGATCAGGCTGGAATACATATACGTCTAGGCAAATCATTGAGAATACAAGTGCTTCAGCAAACATGATAAGACTTAAACTGGAAGGACCACCCTCCGGTGCAGAACAGACAAAGATAGCCAAAGCGTTTATTTGTGAAAGGTCAACAGGCAGCACATGCACTGCCGGAAGCGTTACACAGATTTTTTTCAATAATATGGAATCTGTTTATCTTCCGCTTATTGGCTACAATTATTCTGATTGGATAAATTTTTCAGTAAATCAGGGAACAAGTTATCTTATTTCCTTTTATTACAATGATTCCTCAAACGACAATCAGATATATTGGACTGAGGCAGGAGGGACTAATTCTTATTATAAAGTAGCTGATGTTGCAGGCAGTGAAAGCATGGGTGGAGGTGAGTCGCCATATGCGCATTTATTTGCTGTTGCAGAAATCGAGACAGTTGATTCAGTGAAGTGGAACAAGACAGTAGGCATCATCGGAGGAGCCTATGATTTTGACGGGAAAGGAGACAGGATTGTAATTGAGCAGGACAGGATGAATTACAGTTCAGGAAAAACATACAGCATGTGGATCAAGAATTACGGCTCAAAAGGAAATATTTTTTCATCAGGCCCGAAAATTGACCTTAATAATGACGGGTATGTTGACCTGCTGATGACAAGTTACTATGATACAAATTATCTTTCGGCATCCTATATTTATTATAATGATAAAGATGGCACTTTCACTAAAAACGCAACAGCTATGAATAATAATGGGGCATTTGCAGGATCTGCAGGTGATTTTGACAATGATGGGGATCTTGATATTGTCTTTTCCAGCTATAATGACGGCGATTATTATTCATCTCCGCAAATCTTCTGGAATAATGGGGTTGGGGGATTTACAACTTCCTCATCATTGACGCCGATGAACGGCTCAAAAGGTGTGGGTGTGGCTGACCTTGATGATGATGGGGATCTTGATCTTGTATTCAACAGTTACTGTGCAAATTCAGCATGTTCAGTAGTTCTCAATGCCCAAGCATTTATCTACTGGAATAATGGCACAGGAGGATATCCTAACCGTACTGAAATGAGAATTGATGGAGGAGGCAGCGGCATTGCCATTGCTGATTTTAACAATGATGGGACTCAAGATATTTTGCTTACGCCTTATAATGACGGAGATTGGTCAGTCCAATCAAGGATATACTGGAATAATGGGAATAGAGATTTCTCCCAAAGTTCGGTATTGCCAACGCATGCCGGAGGTCTCTGGGGAGGAGGAGGAACATTTGTCGATGACTTTGATTATGACGGGGATTTTGATATTGCGATGGCTATTTATTATGATGGGGACGAGACAATCTCTCCTGAGATATTCTGGAATAACGGCACCGGAAACTTCTCATCAACAACTTTTTTAGCATCAATGAATAGGCAAGGAGGTGTTACAGGCGGAGATATAGACCTGGATGGGGATGTTGACCTTGTCTTCACTAATTATTATGATGGGGATTACTTAGCCCAGTCAAGAATATATTGGAATAACGGATCAGGAAACTACTCAAGCTACACTAATCTGCCAGCAACATACGGCCAGGGCGGCGCAAGTTTAGTCGATGTTGATAATGATTTTGACCTTGATCTTATTATTACATCAACATATGATGGAGATTACTGGTCACCATATAACAGAGTTTATTTCAACAATGGCACAGGAGGCTTTACTAATTTTGATGAATATGCAGAGTATGGATTTTTGACAGCCACACCAATAATATCTGACCAGATAAATGGAGGTCAATCAGGAATCTCAATGCCGACTGGCTATGGCAAAGCAGAGATGTTTGTTGTTAATAATTATGTATATTCTACATTTTCAGACAGCAGCGGAAAAAGGATAAGGCTCAGGGGAAATATATCTGCAAATTCATGGAACTACATTGCACTCTCTTATGATGAGATTGCAAAACAAATCAAGCTCTATGTGAACGGAGACCTGTCAGCATCGTCAAATGCATATTTCAATGTGTCTTATGCAATAAACAGCGTATATAACAATATCACAACAGTGATCGGAAAGAACATAGGAGAAATGTCTTATAATGGAACAATAGATGAAGTCATGATCTATAACAGGGCGCTATCAGCTGAGCAGATAAGGCAGACATATGTTGCAGGAAAGGCAGGGGCAACGTCAAATTTCCTATCTGCAAATGAAACTTCAGTCGGTGATGAGCTCTACTGCAAGGTAATACCAAATGATGGATATATCGATGGATCTGTTAAGGAATCTTCCCATATAATAATACGAGATTATTATCCCAGCATTAATTCGTTTGGCACAGTGCCTTCAAGATTGTATTATGATACATATATCGGAGCATTGGCGATATATATCACTGCTGATGTTACTGATTATGACAATAATCTGATCTCGGTAAATTATACACTCACTGCGCCGAACGGGACAAAAGTGATCAATAATGTAAATGCAACAACGAATTTGGGCAATAAATGGAATACGACGATATTTAAACTGGACCAATATGGTCAGTGGAACTACACAATATATGCGCTTGATTCTGATAGTTACAGCACTACTGCGGCCGGGACGATAAAATTTCTGCAGATAACAGAAAGCTTGAATGCATCAATTGTAAACCAAAACAGCAGCGTGACTGTGTCAGGGCATATAAATGATAGCCAAATGGCGAATGTAGTAAATCAGACATTCTGCATTTATCTTAATAATTCGCCGATCAGAGGTTTATACAGTTGCTCGGTCCCATGGTGGAATGCATCGTATAATTATAGGACAAATATATCAATAGAATCAAATATTTCATCACACCTCAATAATTCAATTGTTCTGGTTAATTTCTCAACAATATCCTTAGTAGCACAGTCTATGATGAGAAACAATTGCGGGGACGTACGGTTTGTAAATGCTAACAACATTGAACTGCAGTATACTTTAGAAACAAGCACATGCAATTCCACGAATACAATATACTGGGTGTGGGGCAACTGGACTGGAAATGCCAATACTGCAATCTGGGCATACTATGGGAATTCAAATTCTGCTTTAAAAACTGATTACACTAATCCTGATATTGATCTGGTTATGTATATGCATTTTGACAATTCTAGTGCTTATGGAGAAACTAGTACAAAGGCATTTGACTTTTCAAAAAGAGGAAATAATGTAACTTGTACAAATTGTCCAACGTGGAATTCAACAGGAAAATTTGGAGGAGCATATGACTTTGATGGGACAAATGATGTTTTCACACTTGGCGATGTTGAAATAGTCACTGGAAAACACATGTCAATAGCAGTATGGGCAAAAATAGATTCACTAACTGAGTATGAGAGCATTGTCGCAAAAAATGCAGCTACCTGGGCATATGCAATGCATGGAGACACAACAGCAGGAAAATTGCGTTTTTGGGTTGATAATAACGATTATACCACGGATGCTGAGACGGATTCAAATATTGCAGATAGCAATTGGCATTTTTTTGTAGGTGTTTACGATGGGACATTGGGTTCAGCTAACACTAAATTGTATGTGGATGGGGTAGTCCAGACAAAAACCGCTGCTCAGACTATTGATATCCCAAATACGGCAGACACTGTAAATATTGGTGCATATGGTGCAGCAGCAGGACCATTTGATGGTATGATTGATGAACTAAGAATCTACAATCGTTCATTATCATCTGACGAAATCCTTGCAATCTACAACTCAACAAAGCCCTACTTCATCCAAAACGAGACACTGACAAAAACAAACTCAACAGGTCACTATACTTACCCCTTCACAGCGCCATCAGAAGGAGGAGGATATTTTGCAAAGATTAATTCAACCTACGGGACAGAATACGGAGAGCAGACACAGTACTTAACAGTTGATGCATTCCCGCTGGTCTCAAGCACAGCATATATCCCAACTAAAG
>JBDRQT010000024.1:0-5437 GCA_043826135.1 archaeon | reverse complement strand
TCTGTAGAAACCCTACTACTCCAGTGACCAAAACCCTAGCATAAATGCATAGGAACTTGTTCACTTTCGTCTGGCCTTGCCATTTTTTACTTTGTAAATAAGTGGCAAATAATGGCACAGACGTAGGGTTTCTACAGAGCCGTAAACTATTGCATTTTCGATGTGAGCATGTTGTGTCCATACGAGAAGAACTTCAGAAGTTAAGTTCCACATATATTACAAATATTGCCATACATTTACTTAAAAAATTGATTTCATTTCTGAGATTACCTGAGATGAACTTAAAAAGTGAAATATACATATAAGAAGGTCAAGTAGTTAAGATTTCATAGGCTATCACTCTTATATCTAATTAGGCATAACAATTTGCATTATCTGATATTGCTTCCTGTCAAAATGGAACAGCAATAATGAGATTTTATAAATTCATTTAATATTGTAAATAGTATGTATAGAATATTTATTCAGGGGATTGTACAAGGTGTCGGTTTCAGACCATACATATATCGAAAAGCAAAGGAATACAACTTGGTTGGGAGTGTAAGAAACATAGGAAATGGTGTTGAGATAATTATCAATGACAAGGAGTTTACTGACAAATTATCTGATCTTCCTCCTCTTGCACGGATTACTTCCCATGAAGTCTCTCCAGTGACAAACACACAAGAATTCTCTGATTTTTCAATAATTGATAGTACGACTTCAGATGGTGCAACTATTCTTCCGGCAGATATTTTCACATGCAAGGATTGCATAAATGAACTGAAAGACTTCAAGAATAGAAGAAATAACTACTATTTCATCACATGCACAAATTGTGGTCCAAGATACTCAATGATATATGATTATCCTTATGACAGACCATATACTGCCATGAATAACTTTGAAATGTGCGATGAATGCAGAAAAGAGTATCTTGATCCTATGAACAGGAGATACCATGCTCAAACTATTGCATGCAAAAACTGCGGACCCAAATTAAAACTCATTTCGGAGGGAAAAGACATAACGACAGCTTCAGATCAAGAAACAATAAAAAGTGCTGTAGAGATCCTCAAGAACAAGGGGATAATTTCCATAAAAGGTGTAGGAGGATTTCATATTTGCTGCTTATGTAATGAGGTTGCTGTAAGAAAACTGAGAATCATGGTAAATAGGCCGAATAAGCCTTTTGCAGTTATGGCAAAAGATGTTGAGATGGTCAAAAAATTCTGCATAGTCTCAGACAAAGAAAGGGCACTTCTTTTAAGTCCAGAACGACCAATTGTGGTACTTAGGAAAAAGGAAAAAAGCTCATTTATGACTGTTTCAGAGTTAGATTCCATAGGTGTTATGCTGCCTTATACTGCTCTTCATTATTTAATGTTTGATTTCCTTGATGAACCTCTTACAATGACTTCGTGCAACTATCCAGGCAGCCCAGTAGCTGTTGAAGAGGTGATTACAGATCATTTTTTAACACATGAAAGAGACATAATCAATAGATGCGATGATTCAGTTGTCAAGCTGATTTCTGGCAAACCTTTTTTCCTGAGAAGATCTAGGGGATATGCTCCTGTCCCTGTAAAAATACCAGTCAATTGCGTTGATACTATTGCTGTTGGAGCTGAAATGAATAATGTAATATGCACTGTAAAGGAAAATAATTGCTTTTTGTCACAATATATCGGAGTGACAAGCAAGCTGGATACGTTTCATTATCTAAAAAGAACTATCATGGATTTCATTAGGCTGACAAGACTTAGTCCAAAGATCATTGCATGCGACCTCCATCCGGGATATAATTCTACAGCGTTTGCTCATGAATTATCAAAAATATTCAATGCGAAATTGATTCAGGTGCAGCACCATAAAGCACATATTGCAAGTGTTGCAGCTGAGCATAATCTTACAAATTACATCGGAATTGTGATGGACGGTTTAGGCTATGGTGAAGATGGAAAAATTTGGGGTGGAGAAGTTTTTGATGTAACTGACAGCACAAATTTCAGAAGAATTGGCCATTTAGAAGAGCAGCCTCAGATAGGTGGAGACTCAGCCACAACATATCCGCGAAAGATGCTGATAGGCATTCTAAGCAAAATAATTAATGAAGAAGAGATTTATGGACTAAATCTCTTTTGTGAAAAAGAAACAAAACTATATATGAACATGTTAAAACAAAACTTCAATATACCCTTAACCACAAGTGCTGGAAGGATACTTGATTCTGTTGCAGCTCTTATCGGAATATGTAATCATAGAACCTATGATGGAAGACCTGCCATGATTCTTGAGAGTACTGCATCTATTCCACTGGACTTAAAACCAGAATTTTCCTGTAATGAAAATAAACGCATCCTTCTTACCACCCCGCTGATCAAATTCATCCTAGAGCATATTAATGAGGATAAGGGAAAACTTGCTGCAACAGCTCAATTATACCTAGCTACGGGATTATATGAAATCGCAAAAGGTAATTCAAGTAAACCCATTGTATTTTCAGGCGGAGTTGCCTACAATAGGATGATATCTGAATTCATGCTTAGAAAGGGTGTTCTGACAAATAATGAAATCCCTTGCGGAGATGGGGGAATCTGCTATGGACAGGCTTACCTCGCGAATGTGATAAAATGAATGCAGCACCAATATTCAAAAAAAAAATCAAATTCACTAGATTCCTTCTGTTTATATTGATTCTTGTCTTCCTGATACTGATCCTGAGAAAGGCAGCCATCTATATTTTTTTCACAATTATAACAGGATTGTTTGTATATTTGAATTACCATATTAGATTTCCAATTGACCTAAGTCCTGTATTATTTTTCAGTTTAATTATATCCCGAGAGTATTCATTCTGGCTCTCGGTGATCTTTATCATACTTTCAGGAATAATACCTATGATATTTGCAGGAGGAACATTTGACCATACTACATTATTTTATGCTGCTCTTGTAGTATTCATAAATTTTATTTCTTCCATATTATCAAAACAACCTTTATTATATGTCCTTATACCCTTAATCATAATCCATCATATCATTGCAGGGATAGGCAGCATCACATTTGGGACAAACCCTTACAAAGAACTGATAAATTTTTTCTCAAAGATAGGAATTGATTTATTTTATCTGACCACTTTATCTGACTTAGTCATCGGTTTGATCAGATAACCAGTAAGTTCCAGTGAGCATCCAAACACATTCCCTCTGAGTGATGATGTTTTTCTTATGACCTATCAGAAAGGGGCATATACTTTTCTTGCAAAGGAATATCAATTGATGCAATCACATCAATTCTCATAACTAACATATTCTTGGAACAATTCTTCCAGTTGGATATGGAAGAATTCGTTTACCTAAGTAAGTTTTGACAATGACATTTCTTCCATCAGTAACCTCACCAATAATTGCTGCATCTCTATTAAACTCCTTTAGTTTCTTTTCAACAAATAATGCTGATGCAGCCGGGACAATACAGACAAATCTTCCCTCGGATGCAAGATCATACAAATTTATACCTAACATATCAACAACTTTCAATACTTCTTCCTTTGCAGGAATCTTATCTTCATCCAGTTCCATTCCCACCTTATATCTCTCACTCATCTCATTCAGAGCTGATGCAATGCCTCCTCTGGTTGGATCCTTAGCTGCAAGGATATGCTCTCTGACTGTAGTTATCTCATGGATAATTGGTTTTGAATCAGTTATTATATCTGTTGCATAATCAAAGCGTTTGGATAGGAGAGCTACTGCATGCTCACCAAGACCTCCTGACAGAATAATTTTATCTCCCTTTTTCACATTTCCAGAAAATGCATCTTTCATAATCCCGACTCCTGACACGTTGATTATGATCTTATCAAGCTTTCCTCTTTCCATGACCTTTGTATCTCCAGTCACAATTGGAACATCATATTTAACTGAAATTCTATTAATGGATTCAACTATCTTTTGCAAATCTTCTGTTGGAAACCCTTCTTCAATCACAAAAGCAAGAGATAGGCCAAGAGGCTGAGCGCCCATCACAGCTAAATCATTGATTGTTCCGCACATTGCAAGATGACCTATGTCTCCTCCAGGAAAAAATATCGGATCAACAATGAAAGAATCTGTCGTAAAAACAAGTTTCTTGCCATCAATATCAAGAGTTGCAGAATCATTATCACAGTTTTTCCAGGCACCTCTATTTCCAAGATTAAAACTCTGCACAAGTCTCATCATCTCCTGGCCGCCCGATCCCTGCATTAGATTAATGATTTCTTTATCCATTTCTACCGTACCTATATGCTATCGCACAGCTTCCTTCTTCTGATACCATGCATGCCCCGATAGGATTTTCAGGCAAACACTCTTTTCCAAATAAGGGGCACATTGTCGGTTCAATCATTCCAAGAAGAATCTCAGCGCATCGTGCCTTTCCCTTCAGATTCATTGAAAAATCCTGTATCTCGCAGACATCGCATCTATCGTTTTCGTTGTAAGGTACCATGCTTAAAATATTTCTGAATTTTATTTTTGCATTCAGCGCAGAGTTTTTCACTTCCAAGCCTGATTTTGGAAGGACGCCTAGGCCACGCCATTCTGAATCACGGACTTCAAAAAATTCCTTGAGCATCTCCTGCGCTTTTGGATTCCCTTCTTCTTGTACGACTTCAGGATAACCATTCACAACAATGTTTTTTCCCTGCTCAATTAGATCCAGTACAAGCCAGATGGCTCTTAAAATTCTCTCTGGAGTAAACCCTGCAATCACTTGTGGGATTAGAATTTCCCTATAAGGCTTTGCTCCAATTATTGCAGAGACATGGCCAGGGGCAATGAATCCATCAATTCCAATATCCTTATTTGATGCAAGATATGCGACTGCCGGCGGAACCAATTTATGGACTGAATAAACGCAAATATTATTTCTAAGCAAGAATGCTGTCATTGGAGCTGTAGTCTCAAACCCAATTCCAAAAAAAACTATTTCCGGATATTTTTTCATAATTTCAAATAGTTCAGATGCTGAATACACTTCAAAGATTTTTCCGCCATGTGCCTTTGCATCATCAAGATTATATCTGGTTCCAGGAACTCTTAGCATATCCCCATATGTCGCTACCGGAATTCCTTCATGTGCAAGCTCTATCATACAATCAATATCATGCTGAGCGCTCACACAAACAGGACAACCTGGTCCAGAAATTAGTTTAATATTTTTCGGCATCAACTCCCTTATTCCAAATTTCATTATCACATTTGTATGTCCACCGCAGATTTCCATTAATTTAATATCTCGACCTATCTTGCTTGCAATATGATTAATCTTTTCCAGATGCTTCCTGGAAAGAGATCTTTCAATAGAATCATTCAATATTCCCACCCATATCTCTCTTGATTATCTCCACCGATTCTTCTGCTGATTTTCGGTCAAGCTTCTCTATTGCAAAACCAGCATGGATAAGATTATA
>JBDRQT010000023.1:0-22076 GCA_043826135.1 archaeon | reverse complement strand
TCTGTAGAAACCCTACTACTCCAGTGACCAAAACCCTAGCATAAATGCATAGGAACTTGTTCACTTTCGTCTGGCCTTGCCATTTTTTACTTTGTAAATAAGTGGCAAATAATGGCACAGACGTAGGGTTTCTACAGAGCCTAAGATAACTGGAGTTGTGCAGATTTTTTGTTTTATTTGAACTGAGTATTTTTCTTTCCTGACGGCAGACGCCCAAATCTGCGGATTTGTGCTATGCGACAGCCCGAAGGGCGCAACCCCAGTCGTATCTGCGTCAAGAAAAATATTCAAAATAGTGTTTATTGTAAAGATAACGCCAACAACATCCACGATCTGATGCACTGCGGCGTTTCTCCTCTGCTATGCTCACTCGGGTGCCTTAGTTATCAGACACGCTAGCTGCGCTCTGAGTTCACTCAGGGCTAAAGCCCTCAGCGTTCTTGAGAGACAGTTGCAGGAAAATCTGCACAACTCTGGTAAGATAATACATAACATATTGCAATCGAAATTTTTTTAATCCCATCTGATTAGATATATGAAGTGGAAGAAGAAAAAAGAAAAAAAAGAAATTTTTGGATTGTGCTGCTTCTGCTATTCCCGGTTTTGCTTGGACTGTATCCGTTAATTAGTACTGCAGGCTTTTATTTTGATGTCACAAGGAAAGAGCTTGTCCAGGAACCATTCCAGGTAATAAAGCACGTAAATGTTAGTGTTCCTTTCGAGACTCAAAGTTGCGAGCAGAAAAGCTACAGATATGTTACATCGCAAGGAAATGTAGAAATAATAGGTTTAAACGTTAGGCCAAATCTTATATTGCATAACCTTGAGGAGAAATGGGGATATTACAAGATAAAATTCTATTTTGTATCACAGAAGGATTTCCCGTACGAGATTTATGGAAGCGAACACCTTCAAGAAAAATTTGATTCCGGAGACATTAAATTATCAGACGCAAAATTTGAAAGCGCCTGGGATGAATTCTACATCGGACCGACCGAGGCAGTCCTCATAAACAATCTCACCTACAATTCGGGCGGAGAATTTGATTATTGGGCGATCGCTGATATTATTGAACCATCATATCCAGTTTGCAGAACTGTCATAGAATATTCAGTGAACTCTGAATACAGAACGTTCATAGAATACAAAATGGTTATGCAGGAAAAGACTGTTAAGGAATATACTACACTTAAAGATCATTATAAACTTTCAGGATTTGGCGCTTGGTTTGTGATCGTGTTCATGTTTATGTTGATAATAATCCTCCTCGTATTAATTTTTGACAGGTATCTTAGACAAGTTCTGTATAGAAGGTGACAGTTCCGCTGCCTAGTTTATAGGTATCCAGCGTTGCCGGAATCCTAATCTCATAATCAGATGTTCCGTATTTGCCTGGTTTTTCTCGGTTGACCTGGGTAATAAACACCAAATCCTGCGTGCCGTTGTATTCAGTATTGCCGTCGGATCTATCCCATAGTATCCCTGTCTGGAAATATGATGAATTAGTTGAATTTGCAAAAGGGACATCCTTTACAAGAACATTATAGATAGATATATTCCGAAGAAGGATGGGTATGTTTGACAATGTATATGTCCTATTCACTGAATCCGTCTCATTCTCTATCAAAAGTGATTTGTCTGATTCAAAAAAATCATTAAAAGTGCTTTGATTTGAAATGTTACGCCCTATCCCTTGAAGCAAAAGCCAATTTATATTAGAACCGGTCTCAACTGCATAGATGTTCCCTCCGCTGGTGCTGTTCCACATGAATGTTTTTTCCTCTGTATCTTTTTCCAGTTTGATCATCCCGGTGGAATTGCCATAATAGATATTCCACGCTGGAATTGAAAGTGTCCTCTGGATCATATTATTGGATTCATTTATCTCCCACACTGTCCCATTTATCTGGATAGGTGCATCAATTAAAGCTTGGATAATATGAGTGCCCATGACTGCTTTCCAGGTCATGTTTACTGTAAGGTTCTTGTTTATCAAAAGTCCGCTGACAATAATATCCTCACCTATCTGTAGCCCCGTTTGATATGCCCCATCATAAAATCTGACAACAAATGAATTGCTGTCAAGATTTCCTAAGTTAAAAATTGTCAGATTTATTGATATGTTCTCCATCTCGACCGGATTAGTATTGGATATTCCAAAAAATGAAGCATTAGAAAACAAATCAGGTGATTTAATTGAGAAATTTGATTTTTCACTATAATTGATGTTTCCTGATGTATCATTTGCATAGAAACTCACATTGAATTGCGCAAGCAAACTTGTATTATAGAAAACTCCCTGATATATTCCATCACCATAATAGTCGATGCTGTATGGCGACAGCGTTATGATTTGAGAATACCCTAGCCAAGTTACATTAGCATTTATCCTGTCGATGCCAACATTGTCGGAAAGATTTGCCCTGATAATGACGCTTTGCGAATAATTATATATTGAATCCGGCTCCGGGCTTATCACTTTAAGGCTTGGATTAGCAGTATCAGGCTCTGACCAGGTTGCCAGATATACAGAATCTATGTTTGTCCATGGCTGCCCGCTTGTAAAAAGATTGGATGAATTGTCAGTTATCTTCAGTGTCAGATTTTTTGTCCTTATGCTCCTTTGCACATATGGCAAAAGATTGCAGGCATCCACTATATCAGACGCATAGTATGGGATCTGGCATACTTCAATCCAGGTTGTATCATTCCACCATTTTAAGAGAAGATTATAGTTTTGGTTTTCCTTGTGCTCTACATACAATGTGATGTTGCTTAGAACATAGTCCTGCAAGCTTGAGTTATCAAACTCAAGAACAATCCTATCTTCGACTCCTGTATAGGTTGAAAGCGTCGAATAAACATCATTGCTGGTGTTGACAAGATTCTTAACATCTGTTGAGACAGAATTTTCTATCTTGGTGGCCGCATCCACCATTATCCCGATTGTCGCATTTGCAGTCCCATTTAGGTTAGGATATAATTTATCTACGGCAATTATGGTATGTTTCCCGTAAAAACCATCATACAGATACGGTATACTCCAGTTAAATCCTATTGTTCCGTTGAAATCCCAGCTTGCATTGAGAGTAATATTTAATCTCAGATAGTTTCTTGCATCATATACAAGCAGAGAAACATTCCCTCCAGATGAAAATCCTGTTCCGTTTATTCTCATTGTATCTGACCTTGAATAATAGGTCTTATCAATCCTGATTGATGAGTTCCTCTTCACAACATCAAAATAAGTTGTATCTGAATCTTCAGGGTTTGAGATCACATAAACTGTGACATTGTATCTTCCAATGCCACCATCATAGGGCACTTGATAGATCTTGCTAAAGTCTCCATTATAATTCGTTGTTGTTGTCATTAAGTCAGGCTGTCCACCTGGCTTAGATATATTCAAAGATAGATCAGTGGTTGCAGGCCACCTGCTACCAGATATTGTTGCATTATCACCTTGGGCATATGTATCTCTATCTGTAGAAAGCGTTGTGAACCGAAGTTCAATAAAGACAAAATTAGCATTCAGCCAATTGCCGATTGCGGGACCAAGATTGCTCTTATCAGTTGCCTTTAAAAGAAGCCTATTAGCCTGCACTGATGTCTTGACCTCATCGTTCAGGTCGCATGTGTCAATTACTTCACTTCCTGATTGCGGGATAGTGCAGACATCATTCCAAGTGTTGCTTGTTATATTCCAATACTGTATATAAAGAGGATATGCAGCAGACTCATAGTGCTGAAAATATAACCTGATATCAGATAATACCTGACCCGGAGGAACAATTGAGCTCCAGTTAAAGGAGATATAATCCTCTCCGCTACCTGCTGTCAAAAGGACCCTGTTATTGTCAGATTCATTCATCGTCCCTGTGACTACAGTTCCTGCTGTATTTTTATCCACTTCAAGAGCATATATAGGTTTTCTCACAATATACGCTGAGGATTTTCCCTGTTGACCGGGCAGAAAGGTATCATAACCAAGAATTGTGTAATTTCCGGTAGCAATTCCTGATGAGGTGCTGATTGTCCAGGGATAATTGAAATTTCCAGATATATCTGCTTTTATGCTGTCAGGGAAACCTGCAGCAAGCAAGCCGCCCGGATCCGTGATATTAAGCGTGACATTATCGTATGGATCAAATCCAGACCCGGAAATTAAGACTGTCTCTCCCCTATCATAATATACCTTGTCAACTGAGATACCTGCAACCACATAAAAATGGAATTGATCAGAGATGTTTCTGTTACCATACGTATCATTAGAGTAAAAAGTCACATTGTAAGTCCCTCGTTGGTTAGTATCTGTATAGACAAGAGTGAACAGATTACCAATCAGCCAGTTCATTGTGAAATTTGCATCCTGGCCTTGGGGCTTAACAACCCTTGCAGTCACATTAGCAAGCTGGAAATTATCAGTGACATTTACAGTGATAGTGAGAGATTGGCTAAGATTGACTGTCTGAGGAACTGCAGAGTATGAATTAACCTGAGGTGCATCAACATCCAGCCTGAAACTCCTTGTTTCAGAATTCCTTGAATTATTGAAATTATCAATGCAGGAGATAAGCCAGGTATAATCGCCGCTCCTTGTCCTTTGCAATGTAAAATTGTTCTGGATATTATTGAATGGATTTACTTTTGTCTGATTGAATACTCCATTGACTGTTAAATTACACTGCCCGATGCCTGTTATATTGTCGCTCGGCACATAGAACAGTGAAATATTTTCAGTCAATGTCACATTGTTGTTTTCCGGCTTGAGCAGGTTTATGTAAGGCGCTTCATTATCGAGAAACATCCTTCTTGTAGGAGTTGAATAATAATTATATGCAGAATCAAAACAGGTGACATTCCAGAAATATCCGCCCTGCACATTCAAAGAGACGCTTCTGTTTGTCAAAGTATTATTTATTGTAAGCCTGTCATCATCATATATCGTGTTATTTATGACTAGGTCGCAGTACATGTTCTGTGAAAGGGCATCTAGTGCATACCATGTATAATTTGTCCCATTAATGGTTGTATTGAAATTTGCCTGTGGATATGACAATGTGACAACTGGCGATGTCTGATCCACTGTGAACAAATAGATGTTTGATGAACCTATGTTCTTGTTCGTGGAATTGTCAGTACAGTATACCTGCCATTCATAGTTCCCTTCTCTTGTCCTGTTTATTGTAAAATTATTGGATACCCCATTAAAGATTTTGGTATGGGTGACATTGAGTATATTGTTTATGAAGATGCTGCAGTTATGGATAAGTGAGCCGTCAGTTGGAGTGTAAAAGAAAGTGATATTGTTGTTGTTTGTATTATTTCCATTAGCGGGCTTGTTCAAAACAACTGTAGGACCGACAAGATCCTCTCCCATAAAAACAGTTAGATTGTAGTAGCCTGGCAAAGCAGCGTTAGTGTTTCCTGCAGGGTCAGTGCATAGTATAGTCCAATTATACTTGTTGTTTGCCAGTGTCGCAGTGAAATTCTGCATGATTCCTGTCGTCATTGGTGTCTTCTCATAATATTCAGTTGACAGATTTGATTTTATGATTAAAGTACAATTATTTATCACATTGAAGTTATCTGTGACAGTGAAGTTGAAATCCACAACAGATGAGGAGTTCCAATAAGTCTTGTTTGGTGGGCCTTGGATGGTTACACTTGGCAATGTTGCATCAACCTTTAGCGAGTAATTTGCTGATGCCCAGTTGCTTCTTCCTGCCTTATCATAACATAAGGAATTCCAGACATAGAACCCATCGCCGACATATACAGGATTGAATTTATTTTTTGAGCCAGACACTGGTGAGGTGATTGTCTCATTCTTTGCAAACTGCCCGGATGCTGTGAAATTCCCGTATAAAGTGCAATTGTAAAGGTTAGTATCACTAGGTGTGATATTGAATGAGACTAAATTATAATTTATCCAGTTTCCATTTGATGGTTCATTTAGCACAACCCCTGGATCAGTAAGATCTATTGTAACTTTCATCGTGCCTGTCTGGTTGGTGTTCCCGGCCGAATCATTGACCCATGCATAATACTGATATACTCCGGCAGATAATCCTGTTTTTGATATGTTTGTAAAAGCACCATAATAATACTGCTCAGTTGGCGACCCTTGCCAATATAGCCTCAACTTGTCAGGATTAGTCTCTAAATGGCTTATGTTTATCTTGAAATTATCAACACTAAGATAAGAGTCGTTTGCTGGAGTTGTGGGTATGAAGCTGACACCAGGCTTTAATGTGTCAACTGTAATATACTTTGTCCCTGATGTCTGAGAATTTCCTGAGGTATCAAAGCATTTGATATACCATGAGAATAAACTGTTTGCCATATTATTAATTGTGAAATGCGTCTGTACTCCTTTTGTGAGTGAAGAATTGGTTGCATTCAGTCCTGTGTTGATGTAGATGGAGCAGTTTTTCAGATTCCCGTCATCATCGGGAGTGTAATAGAATGAATTTGAAGCAGATGAGGAATACGAATTGTTCTGCGGATTTCCAAGACTAATTGTTGGAGGGGTAGTGTCGGATGAATAATTCCAGGTATAATTTATCAGTGTAAGCGAGATGGTTGTGACGCAGGATTTTCTAGACCCTGAACACGTATAATCAGATGTAAGATAAGGTTTCCACGTGCAGTATCCTGATGACCATGTCGCGCAGGATATGTCGTCAAAGCTTGGGTCGGCGCCCCTGTCCAAAAGGTCATTGTTCACAAACTGGGTGGATATTGTACTGGTTGCAGTTGAGGACCCTATTGGCTGGTCATTCCCGCTGTTTGGTGTTGAATCCTTATCAAGCCTTCCTGTATGATCGCCTGTGACCGGCAATCCTGTTCCACCAATAGTTATTGTGACTGAGTAATGGACTTTTTCCAGCCACCCGTCAATCGCTCCGGGCGGTATATTGAAATTGATATCACAATAATCTGTGCATGATGCAGTGCACTGAGACGATGTGCCCGGCGCTGTGTTGCATGAATTTGTGCATGAGCAACCTATTGTAGAGGATGTTGATTCAGTGTACTGCGGATCTTCAGGGGTCAAGATGAAACTATATTCTTCTCCGGGAATAATATCCATGACCTTGACATATTCTCCCCAGCAGGTCTGAGTCATAAAATTATAGTCTTTGCATTTATAGAGCTCTTGGCCTGACGCGATTGCAGTAACTGTTGCATTGTCAAATTTCAGTTTAGTCGGATCTATTGCATAGATCTTGTTTATGTCTTTGCCGAAAAGTCTGACAGTTGTGTTATCAAGTTCCTCAAATCCAAGCTCCAGCTCTCCCTCAATCACAATACCTTTGAACTTGATTTCCTTTATGCTGCTCCTGTTTATATTAAAATCCACATCATATTTTGCTGCAGCAAGGGACATTGATGCCCCTGAATTTGAAGATAATAGAATATTCCCGTTCATATCTTTGATATGGTAGTCAGCAAAAGATTTTTCATTCTTGCTGTTTAAGATCTTGATATTATGATTCTGGATACCAAGCTCTGAAGATTGCACTGACACTTTAAACGCCATTTTTGATATTACTGACCCATGAGAGTCCGATGCTGTTATCTGATAATCTCCTTTTTCTTTTGGGACAAATTTAATGTTATCACCTGGAATTCCAAGATATCTGTAGGAATTCGTAGGAGTGATAATCTCAAGTGAAATATCAGAATATATGCCTGCGACATGAATGTCTATGATCTCTCCGAGCAAAAACTCCTTCTTATCTAGACCAAGAATTGTCTCCTGCGAGAAGACCGTATATGTGAGAAGAACCATCATACACAATAGAAGAATCTTATTCTTCATTTTATCTCCTCTACTGTCATGCTCAGAAGCCTTATTGTTTCCTCTATTCTGCCGCTCATCTCAATTTTAAACAAGGGAGAACCAGCATCCATGTCCTGTCCAAGTTTATAGAGCTCTATAAACACTTCAGCGAGTGCGGGATTTTTGATTTTGGCACGAATTCCTGTCTTGAGGTTTGGAATACTAAAAGGTTCCTCTAATTCGAAAAGATTTTTGAAAAAAGAATTCATCAGAGAACTATATTCTGTTACAATCTTCTTTGAATCATTGATGCTGAATAGAAGCTGCTTTAAGTTCTGAAGCCGATTCATCGCGTCAATAAACATCCTTTCAGAATTATCAGGCAAAGATGGTTTCAGGAAAAATAAAATTCTGGAAAACCTGAGAAGGTTCGATGCTTTATCCTTTGACAAGATGCTTCTCACGATCCTTATCAATATAAATACAAATACTACGAATGCTCCGAGGAAAAGATACAATCTGAGTTTCAAAATAAATTCAATCGGGTTGCATCCCTGGCAAGGGCCACCGCAATCAACAAATAATTCTCCCTGATTCTTGATACCATCATCGCAAGTTACACATGCCTTGCAGGGGCCACCACAATCAATGTCAGATTCTCCCTGGTTCTTTATTCCATCAGTACAGGTCTGACAAGGGTCGCACACACCACCACAATCGACATTGATTTCGTTCTGGTTCTTTCTGGAATCATAACATGATGCAGCCTGACAAATATCATTTGTACAAACTAAATTTTTGCAGTCAATATGTGTTTTACAGGACTGATTATCACCGCATGGGCTGCATGGGCCGCCGCAATCAATATCTGTCTCTTCCTGGTTCTTGATTAGATCACTACAGGTAGGACATGATTTGCATGGGCCGCCGCAATCAACACCCTCTTCTCCCTGGTTCAGCAGTTCGTCTCTGCACGACGGACATGCAGTACATGGGCCGCCGCAATCAACGCCTTCTTCTCCCTGATTCTGCAAAAAATCATTACAGGTTGAATTGAACTTACATGATTGAATATCTGTCAGATTATTTCCACCTGAACAACCATTTGCATCATAACATTCCCTTATCTCAATATTATCAGGAAGGCATGCTGACCAACTTCCGCATATGATATTCGGAGCGCAATCTATTTTTTTCAATTCTTCCAAATAATCTGCCAATTCTTTGTTAGAAGGAACTTTGACATCAAATGTATCGGTCATAACTGATGCCCCGTTTGGATCCGACGCATTAATCCTAACCTTTATAGTTAGAGGCGAGCTAGTCTGAGAGGCAATTGAAAAAACTCCATCCTTTCCCACTAAAATATCAATCGGAGTATTGATACTATTTTCCACAATTGATGTAAAGACTAACCTCTCACTATCCGGATCTATTATATAACTGTTTAGATTAAAGAGATTTTGAGCTGAATTACCGACAACCACTATATTAGGAATATTATATCTGATGATAGGTGGTCTGTTTTTATTAAGTATATTCAAAATCCATATTATGCTTGAGTTCAGGCCTTTTGAATTTACAACGACAGCTTTTACATTGTGCTTACCTGAATCTGAAAAATTTGTTCTCATAATATATGTCTGGTAATCCTTTCTTACCAGCTTATCATCGTAGTACCAATAATATGAAAGCTTATCTGCCAGCTTTGCAGACGAGGCGTTTACCTGAAAATAAAGTGAATCTGATTCTGATAAGACAATATTTTTTTCAACTGGTGTATATCCTATAATAAATGGCCTTGGCAATATCTCTATCTGAAGATACTTTAAAGCATAACAGCCGCTGGGAAGAGCTGCAACAATCAGGATACTATGGGTTCCATAATCCTCTGCTGAAGTAAATAATTCAAGCTTCCCCTCACTTGATAAAGCAAACCCTGTTAGATTTATCATTATTGGAACCCAAGTGAATTGTGCTGAGCCATTCTGCAAATCAATTGAATATCTCTCTCCAGCTCCAAGTTCCACTCTGTTTGGCAACTTGCCCAGCAGATACGAGCAATCTTCTGCTTTCGCAGCAGGTAGCATCAGGAAAACCAAAACCAACAAATGTCCTAGCTTCCTGTCTTTCATAAAAAATTGTTTCAGACTGGATTCAATAGTCTTTATTCTGTCCTCATACATAGGGATCTGCCTTTCAATATAATCCGCCCTTTTTGCGTATGCATCAGAAAGTTTTGAAAAGGTCCTATTGTCAATATTTATGCTCTTGTAATATTCTTGCTGAAGCTTTTTTTGCATATTCTTGATCGTCGATTTTTCGTTCGAGAGAGTTTCCATTGATTTTATTGCAGACTTCAGCTGAACTTTAAGGACAGCCCACTTCAATAATAAAATAACGATGATTGCGGCAAAAATTAGCAAAAAAAAGTTATCTTTCAGAAAATCTACTATTCCATATCTTTTATTAGCCCTTGAGATGATAGAAGAGACTAAGAACTTTCTTTCCTCATTGTTTAAGGAGATATTTGCTTTCCCTACATATTCATAGGCAAGGTCAAGATTATCAAATGCAAGCTCTTTTAGGCTGAGTCCCAAATAGTCATTTGCTTCACCGACATTTGCGCCAATGCCACTAAGTTCGCTTGATTTGATAACTAAAATATCAATACTCCTATTGATGATGTCAAGCAAGCTTAGTAGCCTTGTTGTCTCATTTAATAATAGTAAGGATCCTTTAAAATTTCCGGCCTGAAACTCCTCACTTATCTTATCAACTGAAATGTTTATCCGCTGTGATGATAGCCCATTTGCCTCAATCCTGTTTTTTTCAGTCATAAGTTTTTCATATATATTTGCTGTTTGATTTATATCTGCAAAATTCTTTTTTGTATCTAAAATCAGCAATAGATCATGATTTTTTTGTGATTTCTCTATCCCTGATATGAGTGATGTCATGTTAAGCGATGTGTTCATGTCAGTCAAAGCAACTTCTAGATAATTTGCATTACCAAGCGCAATTTCCCATATGCTTTCCAATATACTCTCTGTATTCGCAAGAGACGTTTCGAAATCATTCTGGATAAATTGAGTTTTTGCAAGATCAAGCAACAGACTCATTTCAAGATCCTGAATTCCTATCTCTTCAATTAATGAATAGGATAATTGTGCTTTAGTCAGAGAATCCCTTGACTCTGCGAAAAGGTTAAAGAGTTCCTTTGATTGAGAATAGTGCAAGCTAAAAGACTCAGAATCTTTATTTAAAATGTCTGATTCAAGCAAGGAGATACTGGCATCGATCCTTGGAAGGGAAAAATTGCCTTTTATCGTAGCGAGCTCGTTTCTTAGCTCTGATTGTAATTGCTGTTCATTTCTCAAATTGGGCAGGTCTGCTGCAACAATAAAAAAAAATAATGCAAGGAGTAACGCTGCCTTATGATAGCCAGTAGCCATACATCTCCTCCATCGGATATACTTCTATTCCCTTATTCTCCAAAAATTCAAACGGCACGATCTTCTTCTTATGTTTAGTGCTTCTCATCTTTAATATCTCAAGAGCGTTATGCTTCAAGCTTCCGCTCTGCAGATTATAGAAAAGGATGACTCCATCTGCCAGGAATTCTTCTATTGTCCCATGGCTCATTTTTTCCACTCCTTCCACTTCTGTGATTATGAACGCTGTTGCGCCAAGCCTGTCAAACAGGTCAAATAATTGGTTCACATAGATACGATATGCTGTTTGTGATTCTGAAAAGGCTGATGCAACTGATGCAAGTGAGTCAAGCACAATCCTATCAGGTGTAAATCCAGGCGGTATTAAATCAAGCACTTCATTGATATCTATCATAAGCTCACCTCTTGCTTCAGCAAGAAGCGCTTCAACAATCCTTGAAACCTTTATTGGGTCAAACTTCTTAATCATCAGTGTTCCCTGCGCAATATACTTTCTTGGGCTAAGGCCATACTCTTCCATATGCTCAATCAGCTTATCTTCTCCTTCTTCAAAAGTCATATATAGGCATCTTTCCCCCTGTTCTGCAGCATAGCCCAGCTGCTGTATACAGAATGTTGTCTTTCCGCTTCCTGGCCCGCCTGACAAAAGTATTTTTGAACCTTTTGGTATACCTCCTTCAATAAGGTCATCAAATCCTGGGACTCCTGTTAAGAGCTTAGTCTTGCCAACATTATCAGCCTGAACCTTAATTTCCTGCATCGCAGTGTACTGCATACTGCTGTCAATGATATTTAGCTTCTTTAGGATATCCTCGGTTGACATACCAATAATATCAATTCCTTGAGACTGAGAAGCTGTTTTTTTCCTTATTCTGTCCATGATAGCATTCTTCTTATCTTGAGGACTCTCATCATTCTTCAAAATGTGTTTTGGTTCTGCCTGTTTTTTATTTAGCGGAATTGCCTCTGGCTGTTTTGAATCCATTTGCTGAGCCTTGACAGGCTTTGCCGGTATAGAGGGTCTGGCATTTTCATCTGTCTTCTGTTTTTGCATGACAGGAATCTTTGGAGGTTCTGCAGGTGATAATTTTGGCTTAGCTTCCTTTTGCTCAGGTTCAGTATGCAATCCACTATTGAACTCTTCATCTTCAGATGGAATATCTATCGGTAAATTTATTGAGGTTTGAGATGCCTGCCTCGCTGCGCTGGAAATATCCGCGCTTGCTTTGCTTGATTTATTTGGCACATCATTTGAGCCACCAGCCGCCTTTGAAGTTTCATCCCAAAGCATCTCATCTTCAGATGGCAAATCCATTGGGATTTCAATACCTGCTTTCGCATCAACTCCTTCCGCAGGAAGTTTAGTGGGTAGCTCTTTTGTGTCTTCCAGTGATTCTTCTTCCGGGGGTACATCCATGAAAATCTGGCCTTTATCACTGTTAGACATTCCTGCCTGCAAAACTTCAGGATATCTTCCACCCATATTGTTTGTGAGAACTTGTGAATCATTGACCGGCAGATTCCTAAACATCTTTGTCTCGGGAAATATTTTATTGTAAAGAGGCAGTTCTTCCTGCGGCAGCAGCCCGGTTGTGAATCCAAGATGAAGTATCCTGGCGTCAATGAGTTTGGAAATTTTTTCTTTGCTTTTTATATTGGAAAGCACATCTGCTAATTCTCTGTCACCTATAGCATGATAGACCCAGGTTGCGATATCATTCTTATGCGGAGTTATATGATGGGCAAAAGTATTTTCATCAATATTCTTCAGGTGACTTGACATCTCCATCAGGTTTGATGCTGTCTGCCCGGACTTCAGGAAGAAACTGCTTTCAGGGGGGAGAGTTCTAAGGAAATCAATTCCGCTTCCTGCCCTAAGCTGACCTGCCATCATGCCACCTTCGAAGCTATCCGCCAGAATGCTTCGTGTCCTTTTACAATATAGATATGCGTTAGATCAAGGCCGCTAATTTCCCCGGCCAGTTCTGATAAATGATGGCTGATTACTTTGAGCTTCTCGACTTCAACTGAGCCGCCGGATTCTGAAAATACATGCAGCTTGTTCTGCTTAACGTAGGCTACTATCCCTTCTTTTAAGTTCGCAGCGATATTGAGTTTAGAATCGTTCAAAAATACACTTGCTTTTTCGATCGAAAGATATGTGAGGCAAGCGATCGTCCTCTCACTAGTCATATCAAGCGTACAGAGAATTGATGGCCCAATTGCCCTTTTTAGGATAATCCCTTCCTCTGCAAGAGCATGGACATATTTATTGGTGAATGCATATGATTTTTTGATTATCTTACATATCTGGTTGATAGTGAGCTCTACTTTAATCCCGCTAGAAAACGCTTTTATTATCTCGAATTGGTCGATATACATTATCGCATTCACGTTAATATTAATTTATTTGCTATAGCATTACTATTTTATTACTAGAATTATCACATTTACGATAATATATAAATATTGCGGTTTTTTGTAATAAGTTAAGCGATCTGAAGTTCTCGTGCAAACAATAGCCTCAGGCTGGCTATCGAAGAATTCAATTGATATCGACATTGCCTGGATTGCGCATCCCCTTTGTCGAGTTAAATATCTGCATTTAAGGTGCGAACCTTATTGGCGCTACTGCTGTTTGCACTTCACTTGACTGAACTATTACGATTTTAAATACAAATTTGTAGAGTCAGCAATCACCCTTATTCTACGTACGAATTCATAAGAAAATTAAGCTAAATATCTAGTCCACTTCCATGAAAAGATAGTAGGGTGTTGATTCTGAATTTCCATGGCCATTATCTCCCACCAGCATCTGGAAATCATAGGGCAGATTGTCGAATCCCGCCATATGGTTCTCTACTAATGTTACATATATGAGATTGGATGCATCATCTGTCAACAGCAGTTCATGGAAAAAATCATCCTGGCTTGCTCCATTTACATAAAGGTTGGTGGATCTGCATGAATCTGCCGGGATACTGACCTGTCCGACACTAAACTCAGGATGATTCTGTTTGCTAAAGGTCGTATTTACACTGTCTGAATCTGTCGCAGTCTGCCCAAGATAAGCTTCTTCAGCCAAGATACCGCTTGTATCTATGCAGCCTATTGACCCGAAATTGATATTTGAAGTTCTTGAAGCATACACTTCTCCTGCAGGAGAAAGTATATTCCAGTCATACATCCTATTACCTGCCGGATCTTCAAGCTTTATCTCTCCTGTAATATTTCCGTATAACCCTTGCCAGGATCGTGTGAGGATTGTCATGTTAATTCCTAGAGTTGTAACATTTCCACCCTCAATACCTATATTGTTCACAGAATATGACTCCTGGCCTCTCTCAGTCTTTATCTGTGTAATGTTAACTCCTACTGGTCCATTATTTGTTGAGATTGTGGCCGCATCATCTGAGCCTAATGCTTCAAATCCAATAGTATTCCCGTCACAATTTATCATGAATGGCACCATGCCTACATCAGGGAATGCTTTTCCATATTCATAAATCCGTTTTGAAACATTATAGGTCATATCGTAAGTTGTTGAATTGACCGTAATATTACAATTTGAGACAATGGACTCACCTGAACTTATGTTTGTGTAATTTGCATAGAAAATTATACTATCACCTGCGAACTTAGTGTATCCTGCATAAGGCATTCCTTCATCAGTCTCATCCCATATCTCAAGCCTCGAATTTGCACTCGCTGTATATGATGAAAATCCTGAGACCATGAACTTGAAAGCACCTACATTGTATGAAATCGCAGTACAGCTACTGCAGACCAATCCATCCTTAATTACAGTTGGCAAAAATAAATAAGATAATCCGTACAAAGTCAGATTTGCGCTGGAGTTGAAGTCATTATTCAGCAATACTGATTCCACAGTGATATTGTTCTGTGAAATGTGGATTGCGCTATCAAACTCCAGGCCGCTAGCATTCATCGACTGACTATTATATTCAATTTTTCCGTGTGGCGGAACATCAAATACTATATTATCAATATTATCTACCCATGGTATTGTGTTAAAATCTGTTGTATCTCCTGTGAATGAAGAATAGGTTGGAGCTTGCGGATATATTGTGATCGCATCAGACCAAGATGCATTTGAGATATGCGTATCTGTACTTGAATATATGCTTACATTCACGATTGACCCGACGTCCAAGAATACACTAGATAATGTGGAGTTCGCTACTGTATTGTTAGGAACCGATGCAACTGTTTCATTGTAAACATTTATCCCTCCAACATACCACAAGAAATGTCCTGACTGGCTGCTAGTGCCATCAAAGGTGAAATTAGCATTAATAGTTACCCCTGACCCTATTCGGTTTATTGATGCTGCGTACCTAATATCTGAAACAACAGGATCAGACAGAGATGCAGTTATTGAATTAATGCCTGTATAAACAACATAACCTGCTTCTGTCTCGCATGATAAATTGTATTTGCCTACACCCGCTGATAAATTCAGCTCAAAAGCATTTGTGCCATTCATAGAAACCTTCGGACCATACAAAAGATCATCCAGAGTGATTGCGCACGAAATATTCTGGGATATATCTTCAACAACGTCCCATGTAAGGTTAAATGCTGATGCTGTTGTCACAGAGCCATTTGCCGGGCTGATGATTGATATGTTTGGCAGGGTATCATCAACTATTATTGTCTTGTTCAGATGCAAGGCCACGACACTATTTGCGCTCATATTTACGCTAAGTTCAATTATCCCTCCCTGAGATACGGAAATAGTATAGTTATAAATTCCAACGCTATCAGTTGCCATCAAGTATTCAGGTTCACCTAGTTGGTATACTCCGATATTTGCTATCTCTATCAAGAACGTGTCATTGTTCTCTCCAAACATGCTTCCTGAATCTTTCCAAGGATTCTGGAACTCAGAAAGGTTCGCAGCAAGTTTTCCATGCGCATAGCTTGCATCTGCGAGTGTGTGCGTGACAGCATACCACTGCGGAAGTATCAAGTAGGGATTTATTGCATAATCATCACCTACGTATTCAAGCTTTGCGAGTGAATAAAGCCTCATCTCTTCATTTATTGTTGTATTTGTGCAAAGCTCAGCAGGATGCATGATTGTATTTGACGTGTATGCATTATCCATCTCGCAGGTGAAAACGCTGTCATTTGTGCCTGCTGAAAAGGAGTTGGCCATTTGGAACATATAGTCATAGGTATCATTATGCAGCAAGTCAAAGATATTGATGTTTTGGTAATATTCATCTGATTCTGCATTATTTGAGCCATCCCAACTTACCGGCGTGCTCCAAGCACCTGAAGATTTGTAGTAGCTGAACTGGTTTGCCACAGGATCCCCATCAAATACCCTTGCATATATCTTTACTAAATACTCACCATATATCTTCGTTTTTTCCGGTGGATTGCTATTGGCATAGTAAGCATAATATACATTTGTATTGTTCCTGCTAAGATCTGCTGAGAATGCAACTCCGTAAAGACCGGAACTGCTGTTCTGATGTAGTACTGTTGAATTTATCTCTGTTCCATTCATATCTACTATCCTGATTTCTGACTGCGGATCTTCGGTTGACAAGTCCATATCCAGGACAATATATTCAAACGTGCTGTTCAGATCTACCGGCGAAGTGAAATCTATCTCTACTCTTTTTCTCCAGCTTGAGTTCCACCATGTGTCATTAAACCCGCTAACAATATCTGCTCTGGCCCCATCAACAGCTATTTCCAAAGACGCATAAGGATATTCTCCAGTATTATATACTGCCTCGCCTGTTATCTCAATGCTGCCCGGCCTAACTATATTCTTTGATAATAGAGTTGCAGAAAGAGTCCTATTGTCTCTTGTAAAGGTATTATTATTTTGGCACCATGCGCTGTTTGCGCTACTATCCATGCAAAGAATATTCCAGTTGACGGTGTAGTGACCATCAGCAAGTGTCATGACAAAATTAGTTGCTGTATTATTGGCGACTGAATAAAGCGTGCTGTATGGGACAAAGCTGCCAGAATAATTTGTGTATAGAGTGCAGTTTTCTATTTCAATATTGTCTGTTGCAGTGAAATTGATATCAATGCTATCAGCATCAATATAAGTTTTGTTTGCAGGATAAATCAAGGTGACCACCGGCAGAGTCTCATCAGTTGTTGTGAAGTTCCTGATGCCGGTCATATTGCACGATCCAAGATCATCACAATAGCTTATCCTGTAGTAATATAATGTAAAGACATCTAGACTATTTATTCGGGCTTCATGATATGTTGAAAAGCTTTGCATATACGAATATTCTCCAAGCCCCATTGTCTGTCCGTATTCAAGAGCAGCATTTGAAATTTCATCTGTTGTCCAATTTATAATGACAGATGTATCTTCAGCAGCATCTGAAATGCCGGAGATAAATGGTGCATTGTTGTCCTGAGTAAAAGTCCTGTTGAAATTCCAAGCTAAGTTTCCGGCAGGATCACTGCATAGGATATTCCATAAATATCTTCCTGAAGCCAGACTTATTGTGATATTTGAATTGGTATTGTTGGTAAGATTGTATGAGGATGCATATGGCGCAAAAACTCCTGAACTGTTAGTATATAATGTGCAGTTAGCTACTGCAACATTGTCGATTGCTGTGAAATTGAAATCTATCGTATCTGCTTTGATCCTTGAATCATTCACCGGGTATGATACATTCACGATTATTGGAGCCGAAATATCAAGTGTCTTGAAACTTGATATTCCTGTTTTGTTGCAGTTGCCTGAAATATCGCACATTGTAATGTTATAGTAATAAGTTGTGAATGGAATCAGCTGGCTAAGTATAAATGTGCGGCTTGACAAGTAGCTTGCACCAGAATAATTTTTATCCAGCAATGCCACTCCGTATCTAAATGACAAGTTTGAATTCTCACTCGCATTGATATTTACTGCAGCTCCTGTCTCTGATATGTTTATTATGGACCATATGATGATTGGCGCCTGCGAATCTGCAATGCTTCCGGTTGTGAAATTATAAGTACCTGATGAATTACAGTTTTCAGACGCATCGCACGATGAGACATTGAAATAATACAGTGTTCCGGCAAGAAGATCATTCAACACGACGGAGTGGCTTAGCGTTGCCCCTGAATCATATGCCTTAGTGCCTAGAGCTAAAGCAACCCCATAATTAACAGTTGAATTTGATAATTCATCTGTCTCCCACGCAATTATAGTAATAGTATCTGATGTGCTCTCGTTCCTCGGGTCATAGATTTGAGGCGCCACAGTATCCAAAACTTTCATATACACCTTGCTTGAATAGCCAAGCCCGCCTGAATTTGATGCATTGCAGTATACTCTGTATGAATAATTGCCGGGAATGATTCCTGTGACATTGTAAGTATATGTAGCCGAACTGTTTGTACTCACTAGGTTACCTATATAGTACGAAGAAACATTTGTATAAGTCATCTGTCCAGAGAGTGGAGTGATGTTATAATATCCTGATGAATTATCCTCCAGTACAATGCTTGCGTCATATAATATGTTCTCCCAATAATTAGTGCAGTTTGCCTGAATGAGAAAACTTGCCTCTTCAATTATAGGAGTTATGTCAACTATCCTGATTGAAGCGTTGGCAGAAGGTTGGGATTCATCCTGTCCTATGCTGAATATCGGTTCTGGCCATACATATTGCCTTCCTGATTTCATCCCATAGAGTGTTGATTCATCATCATCAATTGTTTCCCAGTAGCCTCCAAAGGTATCACTACACATAATCCTTGAACCTGCTCCGAAAGTCTGAGAGTCTTGTCCGCAGCCCACGCATGCTTTGCTGGGGAAGGGATAGCCATATGTGCCATTAGATGTCGCATTTAATTCTGGATATCCTCCCTTTGCAGAAAGGGTGCAAGTTGCATTTGGCCCTGTCACTGCCATTGACACATAATCTCCTGTTTTATAGAAGAAGTACTCTTTCTCAAGCTCATATTCCGGCCTGAACACTGCGTTCTCTGTCCCATCCCCATCATCATTTTCCATTCCACCGATTGTTGCAGAATCAGAAATAATATGCCAAGCATAACCTGTTCCGTCTGAGCCATCATTTGGATTTACTTGGTATCCAAGAACTCTACTATCTGTGATGTTTGAGCCACCACTTCCTAGCTCGCTTATCTTTGAATCCTCTCCGACAGAGAATCTTGCATTTGATAACCCATAAACATCTGAACTCACTGGATACAAAGGATAGTTTGCATTATCACCTATCTGAACGAATCCCAGGAAAGGTGCAGTTGAGTTGCATTTGATGGATCTGCCGCTTGTCCATCTTTTTGCAGTCGCAGAGCAAGCGCCATGCTCAAGGCAGGCTGCAGTATCCTGGACAGCGCCCCAGGTGGTTGCATTTATCATGGCCTCATAACAAGACACAGTAATATCTGCAAAAGGTGATACAAAATAAAGGTCAATATCTCCCCTGTTGTTTCCCCATACAAATTCTTTTGATGCAAAGCTTATCGGCACAAGCTCTGCTCCGATTGACGATGAAGAGTCTCCTCCGAGTATGGGTCCTGTAACATTGAAATAGCTTGCTCCTGTGCCTCCATGCTGAGCTTGCGTAAATGATCCTATCTCACCTTCACCTATCATAACGCTTCCGCTTAAGGTTGTCACATTTGTATTGTTTCTGTATGCTACAAAAGAGACATTGCCATCATACAGGTTTTCGCCAACTGTATAATAAATCTGCCTGGGCACACTATATGAAAAGACATCTGTCATGCTGCTCTTCGAGGTAGCAAGCGAGTAGCCATGATACATGTATAATCTATCAGTCAATCCACCTTTAAGTATCGGCACCTTGACCCAGATAAGAGTATTGTTTGTTCCGCATGCATATCCCGGGTTTTCATCAATATAATATGCTACTTCCTGGTTTGTCCCGTTTACAAAAAGTATGTCGCTGCAATCCGGCTTCAGGGTGCCTTCTGAGATCATCCTGCCGGTATCGAAAAATATTTTTATCTGGTATTCGCCAAGATCATTGCCTGAATTTTCAGTCACATTTATCATGAGCCTTTTCCCATATGATTCATTTTGCCAATATGTCTCGCTGGCACCGCCTGTCCCTTTTATTCCGGAAACCTTGAAGAATCTTCCCTCCTTTGCAAGTGAAAGCCTGTCATCTCCAGGCTTTAGCACATATTCTGTAATGCCTTCTTCATTTCCGCATCCTTTGTATATCTGGGCGAGATTGGCTGCATTCTCACATATCCTGACACTGTCATCACCCTCTGTTCTCGGAACAAATAAGTCCTTATTTTTGACATGTGGATTATTTGTATGGAACAACCCTTTTCCCGATGTAATATCTGAAACTGCCACCAGATCAGACAGATCAATTGCAGCAGTTGTATCAATCTCAAATTCTGCAACAACACTCTCTTCACTAAATAATGTGTAGCGTGCACTATCTCCAGGAATTAATGAATCAATTCTCTTGCCGGCTTTCCACAGAGAGATTCCATTTCCTAATCCATGGATTGCCAGAGAAGTCTGGCCTTTGTCTGAAGATTTTTTGCCTCTTCCACCTGGATTTGCCGGATCGGGTGCACCGGACGCAATAGTATCATTATGTAAGTTGACCGGAACTGTAATATTTATGTCTTCAAATGTATCTACAAATTCTTCCTGAGTAATATTTCCTGATGTTCCATTGTACTGAGGAGTTTCAAACGTGACATGCCCTGTTGCAGAAGGTTTTTGAATAACAAATATTGTTGCTAGTGTAAGTAGTATGAATAGCCCTACCAAAAACATCCTCTTCCTACCAGTAGATGCCATCATTCTTTAATCACCAAAACCCCGAAATGCTGTCTGGATAGATGCTTGATGCCTATCTGTCTCTTGATATCCATCTCGCTTGTTCTTTTCTTCATCCGCGCAACGCACGTTGCCCTGAACACTCTTGGGCTAACACTTCCGATTCCTGCCTTTTGGCCATATTGCCTAAATATCTGAAAAATCCTTTTGTCAGAGAAAGTGCCCTGCCTGGAATAGAAAATATAGTCTCCTTTGTTCTTCGAAATATGTGAATGGATCTTCAGAGACAATTCACTGCTGATTCTTGCAACTCTATTTTTTGAGCCTATAGAAAATTCCAAATGATTATTATTAAACTCATCAGCTCTGAGCATGGCAAGCTCTTTTCCTGTGCAGCCGGTCTCAAGCATGATGCTTAGCATCATTCCGTGCACTTCATCGGAAATGACATTGCTAAGCCTCACCTCTTGCTCTTCAGATAGATATTCTCGTTCTCTTGACGGCATTATGCAAGAGGTTAACTCAGCCGAATGTCTCAGATCCTTTGGGCAAAGTTTTTTTCCTAATAGTTGAAATGACCAAAAATTAACTATCTGCAGAACTCTCACATTAGATAACTTCATGCCTTTCTTAGTTGCAAATACATGATAGAGCCCGGAAATCTTTCTCAGCAGCAGGCTTAGCTCAAGCGAAATCTTTTGCCTATGCCCTTTAATACTAATAGAACAAGATTCAAACTCAAAATCTGTAGTCTTTAGGGTAATAAGATCAGAGACAGTGCGCCCTGTCTCGAGAAAAAAAAGAATAATTGCCTGATCACGATGATTTGATATTTTTTGAAATAGTTTTCTAAGTAATGAAAAGTCTGAATTATCCATTTTTTCGCTAGAGCTTGCGCTGCTTTGCATCTTGATTAGGCCTATTGTAAGCTGCAAGTCTTATCAAACATCACTGATTTGTGAGAGACCTGCAAAAGTTTTGAGTTTACTATTTCTTAAAAATTATAAATTAGTATATAAATATTACTATTATG
>JBDRQT010000022.1:0-3892 GCA_043826135.1 archaeon | reverse complement strand
AATTATTTCTAACGAATAATCTAATCTTTTATTATTTTTTAATAAATAATTTTCTTTTTTAGCTAATAATTCGTGGTTTTTTGCTTTAAGTGTTTAAGGGTCTCAATAGAAACATTTATATATATGTTAGTATACTAATTTGTATACTGATATGCAAAGTAGTAAATTTTGTATGTTGAAGTACAAAATTGTAATAAATGTATATTGGTGCAAAATTAAGTAAGTGAAACAAGCAAGTAAGTACTGCCTAAAAACAGGCGGATTCAAGTAGGTGTAACAATGAACAAGTCAGCAGACTGGGTAAAACTGGTCTATAACGAAACTCCTGAAAAAGTTAATGTTAAACAAGGCTATCTATATGATGATGGCGACTTCTTTCGTGTAATCGGTGATACTTCTGAAACATTAATCAGGAAACTCAAAGTCATTTCTATAACTAAAAATCGAAAAAAGGTGATGTCGTATGCAAAATAAAATTGTCGTAGCAATTATAACAATGATGCTATTTATCGCAGCATTATACGCTGTTTATGCAGTTGTTCCTCTTGGTCCCGGGACATTTACCAACTCGACTACAGAGAAGCAGAGCGAAGCAGCTTACCCTGCCGGAGTCCACGGGGCATATGCCGGGAACATTACCAAAATCGATATCTATGGTATAACCCAGACCAAGCACTGGCAAGGTTACTATGGGGATATCACAGGAACAATAGTTTTGGATGATGCTTCAAACTACACATTATATGATTGGCCAAACCCGGAGCCAAAGGGCGAGATATATGCAACTCCAAACGCCAGTACACCAAGGTGGCCAAATATGGCTTGCTTTGATTTTGTAGCTGGTGCAGGAGGAGGGCTTGGAAATGTTACCCAGTGGGAGAACTTTTTCAACATGACATATAACGACGTTGATGGCCTTGATGAGACATTCAATATGACAAGGCACGAGGCAATAGATATTGGAGACGTAGTAACCATACTAAATAGTACATGCCCATCAACTTTCATGCACCAGAATGACACATTCCAGGAAACAAGATTCTCTGAAGTCCTGCTTGAGGATGATCAGGGAAGGATCGTGTTCACAACAATAATCGAAAACAAAGACAATTCGAATAATACAGATATCCAAGGATTCAAAGGAAGCCCATTCACACCGGATTTCCAGATGATTGTAGCAGAAGACGGAACAAGCAGGACAGGTGGCCAGATTAACAGAGTATTCACACCATATTACTTTTACATAGACCTGGAGTGAGGCTATAAATTAATTATTGTGATTAAAAAGATGCATGAACAGAAAAATACAGGGAGAGCAAAATGAAAAAACGAGCAAAAATGATAGGAGCATGTCTTTTTGTTTTAGTTTTGCTTTTCACTGTATATCTGTCTTATGCTGAACCAGAAGGTGCGACCATCATTAATACATCAGTAACATCAAAGAATGCGACTACCGCCACATCCAGACAGGATCCGAAGGGTACTATAACAACTCTTCAGATAAGTACTGTGCAGCAGGATATAAAATGGAAAGCATACGTCGGAAATGTGTCAGGTACACTAGTCTTACGAGATGCAGAGGATTTCGCAATCTATCAATGGCCTTCAGGCGGCAGTCCGTCAGGAGAAGTCTATATGACACTTAATACTTCAATTGACTGGGACTCGATACAATGCGCAAACACATCAGATGTTCAGGCTTTGCAAACAGCAATGGGGCATGGAACAGGCTCCTCAGACAATATCAATAATACATTTGGCGTAAAGACACACAAGACGTTTGATGCCGGTAAATCAACAATAGCACAGAGTTCGTGTTGGACAGCTTACACATATGTAAACAATACAGCACAGACACCTGCAATTGATGCATTATATCAGGAAGTGCTGTTGATGGATAAGGATTTTCGCGTTGTATTCACAACCTTGATCGATCAGGATGCGAACAGCTACAGGTATGATCAGAATGGCACTCTTGGAGCAAATATAACTTATGATTTCCAGGCGCTGGTGCCTGATTTTGCAGGAGCAACAATAGCAACATATTACTTTTATGTAGAGATAGATGGTTAAAAATGAAAAACACTAAAGAAGGGACAGAGAAGCTCGGCCTAAGAGCAGCGATGCTATTACTAATTGGACTATTCGGAGCATGGCTATTCTTACTAGGATGGCCAAACATCAGCTATGGCCAGCTATATAATGGAACCTACTTAGTAAATACCACTGTTAATATTACCAACTCTGCCCCTCAGATTACTGCTGTTGCGATAGATTCACCAATAAATCTAAATTCATATAATACAAAAACAGTATACTGCAATCTCTCATTGTATGATTATGACAATGACACTGTTGATGTTAAAGGTATTTTATACCTCTACGGCCAGACACTTCCCAATAATACCAATGACGGAAACAACCATTATACAAACACAAGTTGTTCAAGGATTGGCAATCAGGATATTTACATGAACTATACTTGTGGATTTGATGTACAGTATTTTGCAAACAATGCAACCCAGTGGCTTTGCAATCTGACTGTATCAGACGGCGGAAAGATAAATGCATCCAATAATACAGGTTATGCGACCATCAATCCGCTTGTCGCGATCAAGATGGATCCAATCCTTGATTATGGGCAGCTTGAATCCGGCGATACCTCAAACGATACAATTGCAAATATTACAAATGCAGGCAATAGGGATGCAAACATCAGCGTGAAGGGATATGGTGCAGCTGAAAACGACAATCTTGCGTTTGTTTGCACATACGGAACGATTGCGTTGAACTACGAAAAATATTTCAGGACAAATGGAACAGCTTATGTCAGTATGAACGTATTAACAATAAGCAATGCCATGCTGGACAATTATTGGGTACCTCAAAGAGTGAGCGAGACAGCAGAGTCAGTCAATTCAACTTACTGGAAAATTTTTATCCCAGCAGGCGCAGGCGGTGTATGCAACGGAAAGATACTCTTCACTGCATCAGATAGAGGAAATTAACTTTTTTCTACTTTATGGTATTTTGAGAATCATAGTGTGATAAGTGCAATCCTGTTGGAATAATCAGTGATCTTTGCGTCAGGCACCGGCAAAAGTTCATAACCTTGTACTTGCTGAAGAGTCGGATTAGCGGATTTTATTCTAAGTTTTGCCACATATTCAGGCCTCGCGTTTTGGATAAGATGGTTAGTTTGCATGGCACCATGTTTGAAATGCAGATCCTGAGCATAAGGAAATCTTTCATGATAAGGTGAATATGTAAACATATGGCTGAGTCCCAATAGCTTTGTCCAATAAAGAACATCTTCAATCATCAGGTCAGTTGCAGTAATCTTTTTTGGCTTCATAAGTGAGATCCAGCCTTCTAAATTCTCTCTATGATATTCTAAGTTTTCAGCATCAAGAGGCACTCCTTGCCTTGAGTCGAGTGAGGTGATATCCATTGCCAGGACAGCTAATTTATTTTTTGGAGGGCTTCTCCACAAAAGGTTCTCTTGGGTAATATCTATGTAGCTAGTCATCGGTATCTGCGTATAATCATCATAAGGCAAAAAGACTCCTTCAAATACAACTATGGGTATTTCCTGACCCGCTTTGCATGACAGATGAAAATTTTCCTGTATGTGATGTGCATCAGCAGGTGTTGCCTCATCAATAGCACAAAACCAAGGGCTCCAACTTTTCATTCTTTGTTCAACTATTGCTTTAGTTGTTCCTTGATTCCATTCAAAATTTAGGATTGTCGAGATTAGTTCGTAGTGATTTGCTTGGATATCAACCCCGTGGATAATGCGTATCATGAAAAAATGTGAATGCACCAAATATAAGAATTTAACTTCAATATCTGTGTAATTGCACAATATCTTAATTAATAAGTATATATT
>JBDRQT010000021.1:0-10065 GCA_043826135.1 archaeon | reverse complement strand
CACTTTTATAATTACTTTTTTAGTAAATTTATACACATTAAGAACAAAAAAAGAGATAAAATCTTTCTTTAAATTGAGTTGCCAAGCTTACGAATCCTTTAATCCGATCCAATTGCTAAATAATATAAAATCATTAATGATTAAATTATCAAGATCTGAAGATTACTCGACCTTGATTCAATATATTTTTGCAACAACTTCTTTGAAACCCAATAAAAATTATTATGACTTTCTTCTAAAATTGTATCATCATGATAATAAAAATAGATTTTGGTATAAAATTAGAACAAATATAACTTCCTTTTTTGAATACATTAGTAAATATTTGAATGCTATAATTATAGTAGTAATTATATTCTTAGCAATTTTTTCACTAATATTTTATCCATCAAACTTTAAAGCTTTAATCTCTACACTAATTGAGACAGTTTTTTGATATAATAATTGTATTTTATCATTTACCAACTAATAATGATGATTATCTAAAATTAACAAAATTATCCACTAATCTTCAAGCAATCTATTTGACCCAATAAGATTCTCTTCCATTTCTCTTCTCTTAAGTTCACGTCTCATCTTCTCTAGCCACCTATAGACAGTAGAATGAGGGCTTCCTTTGAGTATCATCTCAATCGCTCTTCTTGCTATATTTATTGAATCAGCTCTTCCAATGACAGAAACAGTCTTTCCATACACAGATATGTAGCACTCGGTAGTATCTTCAATTATCCTTCTTGTTTTCCCGTCAGTCCCTATTACTCTTCCTTTTATCCTGGTCATATGGTTTTTTTTGTCAGTTTCAGGGAGTGTAAGAATCTCAAAAGCATAATCCTGTTTTAGCAGGAGCATGGCAAGGTCTGGATTGAATCCTCGGCCTATCGCTCTGATGATCTCTCTTCCGGAATAAAGGTTAAGGGCGTCTTCTCCGACAATTGTGATATCACCTTCGTGAGAATCAATATCCAGGGTTATCTTGAGAGAATCTTCTAGTAGCCTCTTGGTCTCTCCTTTCTTTCCTATGAGGACAGCAATCCTATCCTTCGGTATCTTTATCTGGTATGAAAACCCGTCCATATAATCATGGAAAGATGGATTGTTTTTAAATTTGTCTAACGAATTGTTTGAAAAACTGGACTGCAATACAGTTCTCATTTACAATAACCTAAATTGAAATAGTACTCGCGTCTTAGAGATATTATTCTTCAATGCCAGAATATATTGTTTCTTTTAGAAATTCGTAGGTCATATCACTTTTTCAAATATCTCAAACAATTACAATCCTATGCGAATTTCATGATTTGCAAGGAAACCTTTTAATATTACTCCAGACCCCCAAAAGGAATATGAATTTTTCCAGATTAGCAATAATATTTTTGATGATTTTGGCCTGTTCTAATATTGTCCAAGCTGAAAATATGACTGTTTATTTCTTTTATGGGGACGGTTGCCCTCACTGCGCACAGGAAGAGCCTTTTTTGGCAGAGCTTGCAAATAAGTATCCTATAACCATAGAAAGTTATGAAGTCTGGTATAATTCCAGCAATGCAGCGATACTGGGAAAAAAGCTTGAAAGCCTGGGCAAGAATTCCAAAGGCGTTCCGACAACTATTTTTAATGAGAAGGTATGGGTAGGTTTTTCAGATCCGATAGCCAGGGATATTGAGAACGAGATACAAAACTGCGTTGACCTCGGATGTGTTATTGCAGCTAAGAACCATACAGATAGCTCTGCTCAGGAAAGCAAGGTTGTCGAAATTCCAGTCCTTGGGAAGATCAATGTTGCAGAGATGGGGTTATTTACCTTCACAGTCGTGATGGGCATCCTGGATGGTTTTAATGCCTGCGCAATGTGGGTTCTTTGCTTCCTTTTATCTCTCTTGATCTATTCCAGGTCAAGAAAACATGTCTTTATTGTCGGAGGCACGTTCATTTTCATATCTGGGCTTGTTTATTTTCTTTTTATGGCAGCATGGATGAATGCATTTATTTTTGCAGGTCACCTTAAGATAATCCAGATATCAATTTCTGCGCTTGCGATCGTTTTTGGCATCATCAATATCAAGGATTATTTTGCGTTTGGAAAGGGAGTATCTCTCACAATTCCTGCAGGAAAAAAGCCAAAAATCGCAGAAAAGATGAGAAAACTCGTTAATCCTGAGACAGGATTCTTTTTGACGCTCATTGGTGTTGCTGGCCTTGCTTTTATGGTGAATCTGATAGAACTATTATGCACAGCGGGGTTTCCGGCGATATATACTAACATTCTAGCTCAATATAAGTTGCCTTGGTATTCAAACTATCTCTATCTTTTGCTCTATATCCTAATGTACATGATAGATGATATTATCATATTCACAGTTGTTGTCCTCACGATGACATCAAAAAGGTTTACAGAAAAGTATGGGAGAATATCTAAACTTATAAGTGGAATCGTAATTCTACTTTTGGGAATTATTATGCTTATTAATCCAAACCTGCTCATGCTTAGCTAAATTATTTAAAACAAAAGTTCTTCTAATGTCAAATGCAAAACTTACTAAGCATCAAATTAATCGACAGGAAAGAAGAAGCTAAGGGTATTGATATTTTCACCTTTGAACCTAGCCAGAAATTATCATTTCTTCCTGGTCAGTTTGTCCTTCTCCATGCAACAATCGAAGGTAAGGAGATAAAGAGAGCATATTCTATCGCATCCTCTCCTTTAGACGAATATCTGGAACTTATCATAGAAAAAGTTTCAGGTGGGCTGATGACAACTTATCTATTCGATACTCTTCAGATCGGAGAAAATCTAATTATTTCTTCACCACAAGGAGTTTTTAAGTATGATGAAACAGTAGGGGATGAAATTGTAATGATTACAGGCGGGACAGGAATTGCTCCGATGCGTTCAATTATTAGATACTGCACAGAAAAAAAGTTAGATACAAAATTGCTGCTTATCTACAGCTCCAGGTCAAAAGAGCGTGTTTTGTTTCAGGATGAACTGAATCAACTAGAAAAAAAGAATAATAATTTTTCAATAAGGATAACCTACACAAGGGAATGTCCGGAAGGATGGGAGGGCGCAGTCGGGAGAGTTAATGAAGAATTGATCAGGGAGGCTGTTAGTAATATAAATGGCAGTATTTTTTATTTATGTGGGTCTGTGGAAATGATAAATTCAATGGTAAATATTCTGAAATCTTTGAATGTTGATAAATCAAATATAAAGAGAGATGTTTGGGGACATTAAACCATAGCTTTAAATTCCGAGTCTTTTTTTTCTGTATATATGAAATCAGCAAAACCGCAGCCCAAAGCAAAATCAAATTCTAGCACAAAAGTCAATTCCGCTGTATCAATTAATATATCAAAGACTGCAGCATCTAAACTTCAAGAGATTGCTAGGCAGGCCAAAATGGAAGGAAAATATGTAAGGGTATTTGCAGCGCACGGCTGCTGCGGCATGCAATACGGAATGGATTTTGATGACACACCAGGAAAAAATGATACGGTATTTGAGCAGAGCGGCGTAAAAATATTAGTGGAAAATTCAATGATTGAGCTTCTTAGGGATGCAAAAATTGAGTATGTCAAGACAGAGCATTCTGAAGGTTTCAGAATTGATAACCCAAATGAGCAGAAATCAGAATGCGGCACAGGCTGTCATTGCTGATAGTTTTATATATTAAGTTATTCTAATACTTCTTATGTTTTTAAGGATTTTATTTAAAAAATTAAAAGTTAGGGAAGATAAATATCTCATGGGCGCTATTTATGGTCTGTCATACATGGCAATATTTTTGATACTAATAACCGCTCTTGAATTATATTTAGGAAAGCACAACCTACTAAGAAACATTCTTATTTCAGTCATTGTAGGATTTACTATGTTTGGATTATATTTGCTAAAATGGAAACTGTTCTATTCTAAAACCAAAGTTTGAGACAAAAGCTGGGAACTGCTGTTCAAGAAAAATAAAAAGAATAACTATTTTTTAAGCACACCATACTTATCAAGGATTTCCTTATAGCGCTTGAAGTCATCTGAACCTTTAAATTCCCTGATGACCGGCGAAGGAAGTTGCTTAAGCCACTTATTTTGAATTTTTAGGGCTTCAAGGAGATCATCCGGCAATGTTTTTTGTGTTTGCTCTGAAGCAGTGTCATCATTATCCTCATCGTCATCAAAGGATAGCCAATTCTTTATCCTGGAAAGCAGTCCCTTTGGCTTCACATCATTCTCTACGGCAGCATCATTGTTTTTTTCCATATTATCATCCCCTTCTGAAAATCGACCACTTACTTTACTGAGCAGGCTCTTAGGTTTTTTGACTTCCTGCGTTTCAACAGTCCTGTTTTCCTGTCTCCTTCTCGACATATAACTGTCCATCTCAGAGTTAAAGCTTATATTAATCACCCACTATAGCAGTTGGGAAATTAGTATTTAAATCTTTCTCTGCGAGTATTCACTCTCCGGTTGCTTCTAAATTTTGACAAATACATTTAAATACTCTTCTTTCCTGAATAGAATTGAATGAAAAGAGGTCAGATTAGTGTTGAATTCATTACTGTATTCGGATTCATTTTTCTTATGACAATTCCAATGGTCTTAATTTTTTTTAATCAGCTTGGCAGTGTCAGAGATTCACTTGCCCAAAATCAGCTTAGGAATCTGGCAATCAAGCTGGCAGACAAGGCAGAATCAATATATTATCTTGGAGAACCATCCAAGACCATGATTAAGGCATATTTTCCTGAACATATTAAGTTCATCAATATCAGTAGAAATGAAATCCTTTTCGGGATTGTTGATTCAAACGGAATTATAAATGAGATATATTCAGTATCCCAGGTAGATGTTACTGGAGATCTCTCGACTGATTCTGGATTGCATTATATCATAATTGAGGCGTCACAAGGAACTGCAGTGATCAAAGAATGAGAAGCCAGGCGAGCATAGAATTTATGTATATGGTGATGGTCGCGACAGCCATGATTGTGGTTTTCTCTTATATATTTTCTACACTTTATCAAGATAACCTGAAAGAAAAGCAACGCTTATTATTCTCGGATTTCGGAAGCAGCATAAGACAGGAGCTCACAATTGCCGCAGCAGCAAAACAAGGATATGCGCGTGAATTCGATATTCCTGCAAAGCTGGAAGGTTATTCATATGACATTAAAATTATTGGTTCTACCCTAATTCTGAACAATAGCTATGTTTCATATAATTTTTACGTGCCAAAGGTTGATGGGGCAATCAAGAAAGGGAACAACATAATCACAAATCTTAATGGTACTCTATGCCTAAACTGCTGAAAAAATCACAATTATGGTATTTTGACTTTATATTAGGCGTAACCCTTTTCAGCATGATTCTTGTAATAAGTATGCTTTACCTTAAAGATTCCAGAATACTTCAGGGTGATGAGAAAAGCGATATCCTCGCAGAGATCGACAGGTTTTCTGAATCATTGATGAGTGAAGGTGTACCGGTAAATTGGTCAAATGAGGATGTTATTGTACCAGGCATACTCTCGGAAAGCGCTCTGGACACTGACAAAGCTATGAAGCTATCTAATATGACTACTGAAGATTATCTGCAAGTCAAACTGATTTATGGCGTTAATTATGATTTTCTAGTATATTTTACATCTCCGAATGAATCAATTATTAATATTTCAGTTATCGGCAAACCAGGATATAACCTAACCCTTATACAGTCCGAAGATCCGGATGAACTAGTGCAGATAAATAGGTATGCAACATACAGGCATGATGGGGTAGCTGGAATTGCTCTTGTAAAGGTGGTTATGTGGAACTGAGCAAAAAAGGAGTGTTTTTTACTTTTATCGCTATTTTCCTAGTAGTTCTTATTATTTCAGCAGTTGCAACCAGAAAATCTTACAGGTACACTGAAAGAACAAATTCGATTTCTACAAGGATTGATACTTTGAATGATTTTATTGAAGATTATCAAAAAGAAGTGGATAGGGAGCTTTTTATTGGGGGCTACAGGTCACTTATCAGCATGAACGCATACACACGAATAACACAAGGATATCTTACGGAAGTGAGCGGACTATTTACTGAAATTCTTGTTAATGGAACAGCTAATGGGACGCAGATGGATTTGATGAAGCAGGAAGGGATAGGCGCAGATATTGAAAGCTGGCTTGTTAGGGTTAATGAAGAGGCAAATTTGCTTAATATCCATGTTGATGTGACTGTAAATTCAGTGTCACTAAGCCATATATCTCCTTGGGAAGTTGATTTGAGGTTAAATATGACTTCACATATATATGATAACAAAGGAATAGCCTCTTGGGAGATAGGTAATGTATATTCTAGAGTTTTCAGCATACAAGGTTTTGAAGATCCTTTGTATACCATAGGGAGCGGAGATAAGATGACAGTCCTGATAAATGAGACTCCCTCAACTGATTTTGTCGATGATGTAACCAATGATACCACAACGCTAATTAGTCACATCACAAGAACTTACTACATATCGTCCAACACAGCGCCAAGCTGGCTTATGAGATTCACCGGCAATCTGTCTCCCTCCGAATATGGGATAGAAAGTCTGGTAGATATATCTTATCTTAGTTCACAAGGGCGCCCTATTGAAGCAAGATCAATCGTGGATTACATCTATTTTGCGAATGAAACAACAACAGATTACTGCACAGTTCAGAATATGCCAGAATGGTTCAGGATAGATGATGACCATTTAGAAGTCTATGAAATTGACAGGCTTACAAAGGTGATATGTACTTGATAAAGAATATCACTAAAAAAACAGAGATATGCAAAAGAAAAAATAACTTTACGTCCATACTTTCAAAGGCAGTTGGGCTGATGTTTTCCAAAAAAATCGAAGATGTGGGTTATATATTTATCTTTTCCGAGCCAAGAAAGATTGATCTGCATATGTTTTTTGTTTTCTTCCCAATCGACGTAATTTTCCTAGATGAAAATAAAAAAGTCATAGAATTAAAAGAAAATTTTCAGCCATTTACCATCCATTATTCTAAACATAATTCAAAATATGTGATTGAACTGTCTGCCGGCACGATTCACAGGAGCAAAACAACAATTGGAGATATTCTTTCTTTCTAGGTCATTATTCCAAATATTAAAGTGAAAATTTTCAGCATCACAACATAGATTATAAATGATATCGGTGCAAATAAGAATATATATTTCAGGCCAGCTTTGATGCTTCCTTCCCTCAAATCTGCAATTATTATTGAAGCAATCCCGGATATTATTAAAACTGATATTTTTGAGAAAATAATGAAATGCTCTGGATTCAATTTGCGCTCTCCAATATTTAGAGACGCAGCGCCTTGCGTTCCTGAGGCGCTCAGCTTTGCGCCAAGACTTTGGATTATTTCCATCAGATTGAACGATAACGCAAATAGAATTGGACTAATCACAACAGCTATCACTACAATAAAAATCACATAGCTGGTGACAGATGCGATCAGCTCTCTGTTCAGAAATGATGCTTCCTTGACATTGCTTACAATCTTGTCTATCAGGTCAGCTATGTTTCCTCCTGACTTCAAGCCTATCACAATCATGTCCATTGATTCCTGGAGAAGAGTAGAATTGTATTTTTCTGAAAATTCTTTTAGCGCATGTTCAGTATCCTCGCCTGCCATCACTCTCTTTGCCACAATTTCTATCTCCTTTTCCAGAACATCAAATTCAGGCCTGATTGAATTCCATAGCGCATTGTCAAAACTCATTCCGGCCCTTAAATTAACAGACACTTCTTCCAGAAAATCAGGCAATACTTCTTCAATATTCCTCGTCCTTTGGAAAATTACAAATTCATAGTATATCCATAATGCAAGAATTACCAGTACAACCAAAATAAGTTCAACAATGGAAAGTGCAATAAATGAGGCAATAACAAGAAAAATCACATTCGCGGTTTTTATGTGCGGGAATAGCAGCAAAAAATACGATGCTATTGTCATTAAAATGGAAAGTATAAATAATTTAGCATACAGAGAAAATGGGACTTCACTTCTCCCTGTCTTAAGCAAATATGATCTGATGGAAAGCCTGAAATTTTCAGGCATGATGCTTTTTCCGAGGTCAAATAAAAAGCTCATTCCATAACCTCAGGCTTCAGGGACCTAAAGCCTAGCAGGAAGAACATCTGGAGTACAAATACGAAAAATGCAATGAACATCAGAACTCTCATATCTATCACAACAACTCCCGGCAAAAGGCTTGATGCTACAATTATCATTGCAGTCCCAAGGCTCGGAAGCATTGTACCGATTATCATATAAAACATTGAGAGTGGATTTAATTTCTTTCCATATTCCTGAATATTGATCAGATGCCTTCTGGTCACATCTGCAAGCGTTCCTTTGAGAGTTTGCTGCATATCTGCGCCTGTTGCAAGGGATGTTTTTATCTCTTCCAGTAATTTGGAGTATGCCTTTGAAGGGCTGTATTCAACAGCTTTCTTGAGGGCATCTTCAAGCGGCATCCCGAATGAAATATCAAAAACAATCTGCTTGAAATAGAGCGCAGATTTTGTCTTGAGCTTTGAAACGCTCTCTAGTGAATTTATGAGAGAAGATCCACTTTCTAGTTTCAGCAAAAGATGCCTTGCAGAATATAATAGATCAGACTCAAGCACTGCCTTTTTCTTCCTAATATTTAGAGTAGGTATCAGTTTTATGAATTGAAACGTAAGTATGTAAACTAGGATGAGCACAAATCCAGCATAATAAACAGGTTTATTGTTGAACAGGAGAATGGCAGCAATCAAACCAGAGACAGCGCAGGATATTAGTAAACTGAATAGTATACATGTTCTTGCGAATCTCTGAGCATCATAATTTATTCCATATGCTTTCTTTAGCACTTCTTCATAATCCTTAGAGAATAGTATACTTTTTTTTTTGATAATCTTCACCTATTTCAAAGTAACATAATCTTTGTTCTGGCTAACAAAACTCATTAGATAATCCTTTTCAGTGTAGTAGTCTGATATGATAAGGCCGATCATATTGATATCATCGATATTTTTTTCGACAAGCCACTTGAGCACATTTATTTTTTCATTCATCTCGTTATAGACTTGGGTTGTTGTCATTCCTGTATACAAACCGAGAGTCTGCAGCATCCTTTGTGGGTGGTTTATCTGTTTCATTGTATCGCTTAAGGAGTCATGCTGCATGATTAGCATAGCTTCTCCGGTCTCATCAAGTTCAGCAATCTGGAATGTTCTTCTTTTTCCGGTTCTCCTGTTTCTATGCTGCACCACCATAAGCCCAATGGATGACAATAATTGTTTTGGTAGATTAATCGGAGGATTTACGAGTCTAGCTATTGCTTCAGAAACATTGCTTGCATGAAAAGTGGTATATACGCTGTGGCCAGTATGCATTGCTTCAAACATGACTTCAAGCTCTTTTTCCCTTCTGACTTCTCCAACTATGATCCTATCAGGCCTCATCCTTAAGGTATTTATCATGCAATCCAGCATTGTTATTTCTCCCTTTCCTTCTGGGTTAGGAAGTCTACTCTGCATTGGTACCCAATGAAGGGTATCATGAAGCTTGAGTTCTCTTGTATCTTCAATTGATATTATCCTCTGGTTTGGTGGAAAGAAATTTGCCAGAACATTCATGAAAGAGGTTTTTCCGCTTCCTGTTCCTCCCACTATAAGAATTGAAAACTCATATTGAATGGCTTGCCAGATGATCGCAGCAGAAGAAAAATCAATGGTTTTATTCTTCAGCATTGAAGTGATTGTCCAGGGCACACTAGCGAATTTCCTTATAGTCAAAGTATTTCCTTTCGTTGTGATCGGAGCAAGAGTTGCATTGACCCTGTCACCAGTAGTAAGGTGAGCATCCAAGAGGGGCTGGAGCAGGCTGATTCCCTTATCTACATTTCTTCCGATAAGCGTTGAAAAATGCCTTATCTTGTTCTCATCATCAAATTTTACATTGGTCTTAAGCCATCCATGTTTACGATGATATACCCAGACATTTGCATTGGCGCCGTTTACTACAATTTCTTCCAGCTCAGGGTCTCTTAGCA
>JBDRQT010000020.1:0-27089 GCA_043826135.1 archaeon | reverse complement strand
TGGCGATCGCAGCACTTAAATTCTACTACAAGAAAGTTCTGAACAGAACTTTCCAGGTTGAGAGGCTCAGGACTCAGAAAAAACTGTTTCCGGTTCTCTCGATAGGAGAAGTCGAAAGGCTGTTTGACTCAGCAAAAAATGAAAAGCACATGATGCTTCTGAAATTCCTATACTACACTGGCGCAAGATTGTCAGAAGTTATTAATTTGAAGTGCAGCGACATCGACTTTGAAAGAAACCAGATCCATATCAAATCAGGTAAAGGCAGGAAAGACAGGTTCATCACTATAAACCCTGAATACGAAGCAGAGCTCAAAAAATATGTTTCAACCTATGAACAGGAGTCATATGTTTTTTCTACTCTCAAAGGAAAATATTCAAAACGAAGTGTCCAGAAGATATGCAGTACTTATGCAAAGAAAGCAGAAATATCAAAAAATATAACACCACACACATTAAGACGGACATTTGCGACGCATCTCATTGAAAAAAATATTCATATATACAAAATATCCAAACTTATGGGTCATGCAAGCACAAATACGACAGAAGGCTACATCAGCTACGCGAAAATTCCACTAACAGCATCTTTATAATACTTTGAATATTTTTTTATACTAAAATGGATTTTGAACTAATTGCTCCTTTTAAGCCCAAAGGCAGCCAGCCTGAAGCTATTGCAAAGCTTCTTTCTAATTTCAAGCAGAAAAAAAATATGCAGACGCTTCTCGGAGTTACAGGTTCTGGAAAGACCTTTACTATGGCAAATATTATCCAGAGCCTAAAAAAACCAACTCTTGTGATGGCGCATAACAAGACACTGGCAGCACAATTATACAATGAATTTAAGGAATTCTTCCCGAAAAACAGGGTAGAGTATTTTGTCTCATATTATGATTATTACCAGCCGGAATCATATCTGCCGCAAAAGGATCAGTATATTGAAAAGGACGCGGCCATAAATCCGAAACTTGAACTCATGAGGATGTCGGCGACAGCATCTCTTCTCTCAAGAAATGATGTCATTGTCGTTGCGTCTGTGTCCTGCATATATGGCCTCGGCGATCCGAAATTCTACAAGGGCCTTGGTATGGCGATCGAGAAAGACATGAAGATTACAAGAAAAGAATTGCTGAAGAAACTGGTGTCAATGCAATATGAGCGTAATGACACTGATCTTCAGCCTGGAAGGTTTCGGGTCAGGGGAAATACAATAGATATTGTCCCGGGGTTTTATGATGAAATTATAAGAGTTGAGATGCTCGGAGATAATATCGAAAAGATAACTGAAATCAAAAAGATCGAGAACAGGCCTGTCGAGACATTCAATTATTTCTATCTGTTTCCTGCAAGGCATTTTGTGATACCAGAAGAAGAAGTCGGAAGAGCCCTGTCAGATATAGAAAAAGAACTGAAAGAACAGCTGCCGAAATTAGGAGATATTGAAGCTCACAGGCTTAAAAAAAGGACAATGTATGATATCGAGATGATAAAGGAGACCGGATACTGCAAGGGCATAGAGAATTATTCCAGATTTTTTGACAACAGGAAGCATGGAGAAAAGCCTTATTGCCTTCTTGATTATTTCCCTAAAGATTTTTTGATGATCATAGATGAGAGCCACCAGACGATCCCTCAGGTGCATGCGATGTATAACGGAGATAAGGCAAGGAAACAGTCTTTGGTTGATTATGGTTTTAGGCTTCCTTCTGCCTTCGACAACAGGCCTCTTAAATATCCTGAATTTGAAAAATACATGAATAATGTGATGTTTGTGTCAGCTACACCTGCAAAATATGAGCTGGAGCTGTCAGATGATGTTGTCGAGCAGATAATCAGGCCGACTGGACTCATTGACCCTGAAATTGAGATCAGGAAGACTGAAAATCAAGTGTCAGATATTGTTGAGGAAATTAAGAAGAACAATGCGGCTGGTAACAGGACACTTATAACAACCCTTACAAAGAAGCTCGCAGAACAATTATCAGAATATCTTGCTGCAAAAAAGATCAAGACAAGATACCTGCATTCTGAGGTGCACACGCTTGAGAGAACTGAGATAATAAGGGAACTTAGATTAGGTGTGTTTGATGTTCTTGTCGGGATAAATCTTTTGAGGGAAGGCCTTGATATCCCGGAAATTGGCCTTATAGGAATACTTGATGCTGACAAGGAAGGGTTTTTGAGGGATGAGAGGAGCCTTATCCAGACTATAGGGAGAGCTGCAAGGAACCCTGATTCCAGAGTAATACTCTATGCAGACAGGATAACTGATTCTATCAGAAGGGCAGTATCAGAGACTACAAGGAGAAGGAATATCCAGATAGAGTATAATAGCAAGAATAATATCACTCCACAAAAGATAATCAAGCCTATCAAGGAAAAATTAGTTGATATAACAGATACAAAATCAATTCCGAAAAAGGAAATACCTAACATGATAATAGAACTTGATGCAGAGATGAAAGAAGCTGCTGAGAAGCTCAATTTTGAAGTGGCGATTGCGGTCAGGGATAGGATAAGGGAACTTGAGAAGAGATTGATTTGATTTATCTGTCAATTCATTTATTCCACTTAACCTTCAGAAAATGCGTCGAACATGAGAAGCATGGGTCATACGCCCTTATCAGTTTCTCTATCTCAAGATTGATCTTTTCTTCATCATTCAGTTCCAAGATTCTTGGCAGGAATTTCCTGATATTGTCTTCCATGTTCTTCAGGTTCTGCGCAGTAGGAGTGATTATATTGGCATGTGTGATTATTCCCTGATCATCAACTGTATAGTCATGGAACAGAAGTCCTCTTGGGACTTCGATTGCTGCAACGCCTCTTCCCTGTTTCAGATTTTCAGGCTTCACAATATATTCCGGTTTCGGCTCAAGCCTTTTGCAAATCTCGATTATATGGTCAATGCAGTGCACAAGCTCTATTGCCTGGCAGAAATTGTTTGTGAAAGGATTCTTATTTGGAAATCCTATCCCTGAATTATCAAGCAGTTTTTTTGCATCCTTTGACAAAAGATGCCTGTTAAGGTTCATCCTTGAGAGAGCTCCAACCATGAAGGATTTATCATCTTTTGTCACAAAATTCGCTGTTGAATATGCTGAATGGTATTCCTTGAAGAATTCAAGGTACTTATCATCTGTGAACATTGCTTTTTCTGACATCAACACTCCCGAGAGCATCCCATATTCTTTGTTGTCATGCAGGCAGAAATGCTCGCAGTCATCAGTAATTTCGTACAATTTCAGTGTCTGGAATAATTGAACAGTTTTGATTGCATCATATTTCACTTTTTTTGCATGGCCGATGAGTTCACTAAGCTGTTCTTTTGCAGGTATATGCAGGAATCCTCCAACTGTGATGGACACAGGATGAAGATCCCTTCCGCCGATTATTCTTACAACCTCATTTCCGAATTTCATCATATGGAGCGCGGATTTGACTTCTTCCCTGAATTTTCCGACCATGGCAATCGCTGATTCATATCCCATATAATCAGGCAGCGCGAGAAAATATAGATGTGCTGCATGGCTTCTCACTCTTTCACCTAGAGTGAGAAGTTTCTTGAGCTCATTTGTCTGATTAGTGACTTTGATTCCAAGAGCCCTTTCCATTGCAGTTGTTGCTGCGACGTTATGTGCGCAGCTGCAGACACCGCATATCCTTGAAGAAATCTCATGGGCTTCATAGTATCTTTTTCCCTTGAGCAGGCCTTCAAAATATCTTGAGCCTTCGATTGAGGATAGTTCGCATTTCTTAATCTCATTATTTTCGATTTCTATAGCGAGATTGGCATGTCCTTCTATCTTTGTTATATGGTTTAGGTTGATTGAGTGTGTCATTTTTAAACCGATGTTTTGTATTAGCTTGATTATTTTGTTTTTTTTTTGGAGTCGCCAATTTCTAATCTTATGAACCAATGCAGGCGACATCGATTCTCTGAATCGACTGGACCATCTGCGCAATGGGTTTTAGGGAGATGTGCTCCCTAATTATTTAATACTCGTTAATTTTTTTGTGTAATTTCCAATAATTCAGTTAAGCCACTTTGCCTTGAAATAATCTTCAGTATCTTTTATCTTGAGTCCTGAAAACATCCTCATCCTGGTCTGGATGAATTCCCTGCTGTATCCTTTTTCCCTGAGCAGCTCAATAAAGGCCGGGTAATTTGCATCTCCGCTGGGGCCTCTGCATCCCCAGCATTCAAAATTCCCGTTTATGCAGACAGCATGGCATCCTCCTGCTGTTATCGGCCCAAGGCATGGCCGCCCTTTTATCAGCAGGCAGTCATTGTTGTTCCTTCTGCATTCGACGCATACAGGGTTATTATATTTTTTAGGTGTCCTGCCCCTGATAATATCTTTTATGAAATCTAAGATTTCTTTCTTGTCAGGTGGGCATCCCGGAATTGTGAAATCAACAGTAACGTGTGCATCAATAGGAGACGGTGTCTGGTCTTTGATAATATCATTTTTTTCATATAGAAGATGTGCATAATTTTCTTTTAATGTGAACTGCCGATAAGCAGGTATGCAGCCTGTGTGGGCGCATGCACCAAGAGCCACCAGTATCTTTGTCCTGTCCCTGATATCCTGAAGAATCTCAAGATCATTGTTAGATGCAACCAGACCTTCCATAAAAACCATGTCGAATTTCTCTTCATCATTATGACCCTTGATAAAAGGCCATGCCCTAAGTTCCACGAGCTCGATCAAATCCAGTATCTCATTCTCATTGAATATGATACTGAGCTGGCATCCTGCGCAGCCGGTGAGCCCGAACACTCCAAGCCTTGGCTTGCTCATTTTCTCGCCCTCACTATCTTATCATACCTGAACACCGGCCCGTCAAGGCATGTGAGCTTTCCCTTTTCCATGCAATGGCAGCAAAGGCCGATTGCACAGTACATCAGCTTTTCCTCGCTCACAAATATCTGGTCATGGTGAAATCCTTTTTTCAGGAGTATCTGCAAGCTTTTTTCCATCATCATAGGGGGGCCGCACATGAACACGACCTTATCCTCATTTGTAATATTTTGCTTTTCAAGTGTCTCTGTGATGAAGCCCACATTGCCTGAATAGCATGTTTTGCTTGGAAGCTTGTCGACAGATAGATACACTTTGAAATTCTCTTCCCATTCCTTGTGCTTTTTTTCAAACAGTATGTCTCCCGGGCTTCGGTAGCCTATGAAAAGAAAGACATCCCTGTAGTCTTTTTTGTGTTTCTCAACATATTCAATAACTCCTTTGAGAGGCGCAACGCCGCAGCCTCCTCCGATGAAAAGGATATTATTGCCCATCAGTTCCTTCATCGGATATCCCTTGCCATAAGGTCCGCGGACAAAAACCTTATCGCCTTTTTCAAGTGCAAATAAAGCGTTTGTGACATTGCCGACCTTCCTAATTGTAACTTCAAGATAATTTTCTGAATAGGATGATATTGAAATCGGCGCTTCTCCTTTGCCAGGAATTCCTATCTGTATGAACTGGCCGGGGTCATGGTTTATTTTCCAGTTAAGCCTGAGCGTAAATGTATCTGCTGATTCAATCCTTTTCTCAAGGACTTTTACAGCCTGCGGTATATATTGATTGTCCATCATATTGATATGCTCGTGATTATTTCCCATTGTTCATCTCGTTTATTATCTCTACAAAATCAATCGTTGTCGGGCAGTGGGTTATGCATCTTCCGCAGCCTGTACACATCTCTACATTGTATCTCTTTTTGAAATACTGGAGCTGGTGGTAAATCCTTTGCTTGAACCTCTCTTCTCTCGGCTCCCTAAAAACATGATCTCCCGCAACCCTTGTGAATGATTTGAGCATGCATGAACTCCATTCTCTTATCCTTTCTCCATTTTTCAGGTCATCGAGCGTCACTTCGTCCCTGATCTCATGGCAGTAGCATGTCGGGCAGAGCGCAGTGCATGCAGCGCAGCTTATGCATTTATCCACTCCTTTTTTCCAGCCAGGCGAATCATATAATTTTGAGATATCCTTGTTTTTCAGCCTGTGCGTCCCTATTCTAGTATCATCACTTGTCAAAATCTTTCCTGAATCAAAGAAGTGAGGAGTCAAAAGACTTTTTCCTTTTTCAGTCTTTACATGCACAAGATAATGGTCTTTCCTGTCAAAGAACATCAAATCATAATAGTCCTTCAGTTCCATTGATTCGCAGAAACAATATTTTGAGGGAGCTGTGTTGCAGTGATAGCCTATTAACACAGCGTCTTTCCGCTGGCTGGTATAATAAGGATCATTATATTTTTCCATGAAGATAAAATCCTGATGATATATTGCTGCAAGGTCGCATCTTCTCAGGCCGAAAAATATCCTTTTGCCTGGGTCATCATAATCAACTTTTATCTTGTCTCCCTTGAATGAGAAAAGTTTTTCTCTTGAGCGGAAAAAGAATTCTTTTACAGGAAAATCCGGCTGGCTGTCGAGATGCACAGAATTAACATCACTTATTTTTTGAAATCTGACGCAGTCAGTCTTCACAGGCGCATAAAGGTATTCCTTTACTGAGCTTAGGAATTTAGCCAGGTCCTCTTTTTTCAGTTTTAATAGATTGCCCACCTTGGATTTTGCTATTCCTTTCTCCTTTAAATATGTTTTTATGCAGTTTTAGGCATGCGGACTGCCTTTCATGATAAGTAGTAGGGAACCTGCAACTACGTAGAATGTGATCATGACAAAAACAATGAACATGATAGAGGTCTTGTCTGTTATATATCCCACTATAAACAAAGTTATTCCGACAATTAGTGAAGAGACCATGGAAAAGATGCTGATGACTGTTGCTCTAAGCTTCTTTGTCAGCATATTGTTCATATTGCTATCCACTACAAGCAATAGTATGTATTGGAAAGACCCACCAAGGCTTGAGAATCCAATAAAAAATAGTCCTTTTGAGAAAAAAGCTAAATATGATACAATTATCCAAGCAAAAAACATGACTGCATATGTCCATTCCTTGAGCCATTTTTCAAGTTTGCTGGAAAAATTCATTAAGACTATCATGATGATCATTGACACAAATGTTATCAATCCGTATTGGGGGACAGTGAATCCTTTTGCTATTACGAATGGAGCACCTGTGAGGTTTCTCCCGAGTTTGTTAGACATGACCATGATTATGCCGAACATGAAAAGCCATTGGAGCTTCTTATGCGAAAGACTATACTTGAATCCTTTTTTCATCTGGTCTATATGCATGGCGAATGTATTTTTTCTTTTTGCACCCGGCTCAAATAGTGTGAACGTGAATAGGAAAAATAAAAGTCCTGCCACTGAACTTATATAATAGGGATACTTGACATTTATTGAGAACAAATATGGGCTGGTGAGTGTTGATATGAGCATTACTATCATGGATGTTGATTGTTGCTGCGTTGAAATCTGCAGATAGTCCTTTTCACGCTTTATCTTTTTAAGACTGTCAAAGAGCAGTGCCTCCCAAGCACCTGAAATGAATGCCTGCCCAAGCCCCCATACAATGCTGCTGACTAAAAATATTTCAAATCTGTTTGTGAATGTCATTATCAGAAGTCCAATGAAGACAAGCATAATGCCAAGACTAATTGATTTTTTCCTGCCATAGAGATCTGCAAAAGCACCTGTCGGAACTTCTGCCAGAAGAGTTGTCAGTAATCCTGCTCCTGCAATGATGCTAATCTGAAAATAACTTAGGTTATACTGCTGATAATAAAATATAGACACTACACCAAAAAATAATGTGAGGCCAGCAAGAGCATGCAGAGCAAAAGTCTTCCAGATATTCGAGCGGTATTTATTCCTTAACTCCTCGTTCATCTGAATAATTTATTTTATTCATTATATAAATATTTGCAGATTAAACCCAACATATAAATACCACTTCATCTCAATTTTGATCATGTCAAAAAATAAAGTCGCGATAATCGGAGCAGGTTTTGTAGGGAGTACCTGCGCTTATGCATTATTCATTGATGGCGTTGCATCAGAAATAGCTCTAATTGATGTCAACAAGGAAAAAGCAAAAGGGGAAGCCTTGGATCTTGTGCACGGCAAACTATTCACATCTTTTACAAAAGTAACCTATGGAGATTCTTATGAACTTTGCAGAGATGCAGATATTGTCGTTGTGACCGCAGGCGCAAGCCAGAAACCCGGTGAGACAAGGCTTGACCTAACTAAAAAAAATGCAGGCATTTTAAAGGGTATCATAACTGGCATCACCAAATATAACAAAGACTGCATCATATTGATGGTTGCAAATCCACTTGATGTTTTGACATATCTCGCTCTTAAATGGTCAAAATTTCCTGATACAAGGGTGTTTGGAACAGGCACAACACTTGATACGGCAAGGTTCAGGCAACTGCTGGGAGAATATTATGGAGTCAATCCTACAAGTGTCCACGCATATATACTTGGAGAGCACGGTGATTCTGAATTTCCTGCATGGAGCTGCGCAAATATTGCAGGGATCCCGCTTAAAGACTTCAAGAATTATAACAAGAAGAAGTTGGAAGAAATTTTCCAGAAAACAAGGAATGCTGCTTATGAAGTTATCAGCACCAAAGGATCAACTTACTATGCTATCGGTCTAGTAGTTACAGCTATTGTCAGAGATATACTCACAGACCAGCATAAAGTGCATCCTGTGTCATGCCTCATCAAGAATTTCTATGGCATAAATGATGTCTGCCTGAGTATCCCTGCTGTTATCAAGAGAGAAGGCATCAAGGAGAGGATCAAAATCCCACTCACTAAAAAAGAGGTTGAAATGCTGAGAAGGAGCGCTGATGCAATCAAAAAATATATCAGGCAAGTATAGCTATATCTATCTTTTTAAGTAAGATAATTCTTGCAGCTTCAAAATGTATGAATCTGCATTATGTACGGTTTGAAAAACCTAAAAACGGAAAGTAATTAAATTTACCTACGAGTACGTGAAATATGAGTTTTACAAACTGAAATATTCGATAAATATCCTAAGAAGATATTTACTTTGCAGCTTGGGATTTTGGATTATTATTTCAACATCGAAAAACATAAGGTATAAATTTTCTCTTTTACGATAATTTTACAAACTCTCTTATCCAATAGTCACATCGTTGTCTTAATTCAGTCCTATCTATCAAGCGATTTGAATAATGAGCATCAAAATAAGGTTTTAAAGGATTAACAATTTGATATAATGACTTGCCGATTGCGTACATATAAATATCTGCTCTGATCCTATCTGCTTTGAGTTTGTCTGAGTGAGTACCTTTTTTCTCAATTTTATCCGAATAGATAAGCAAATTATCAATAACTTTTTTTGCTGGAATATCACCCAGAAAAGAAATCATATATAAAATAGGTTGTCTCCACCACAAATTTTCAAAACGTGAAAGAATCTCCTCATCAGATAATCTGAAGTCATTATATTCTTCTACCATCTTCATACCAACAAGTATTTCTTGAATACCTTGATGTGTAAAATAATAATTTGGAGCCCCATCTTCTGAATAAGGGGATATTCCAAAAAATGAAGAGTGATTGCTTAAGACTCTCAAAGCAGGAATATCCCATCCCTTTTGTTTAAAGTGCCTCAATGCAGTATTATTTTCCCAAATCTTCATTGCTAAGATTTCATTTTCTGAAATTGATCTCAGGCCTTTTGAATGGGAAATATAGGCCAGATCAGACAAAAGATAGATTGTATAATCCATTATATCCTGAACCCTTGCAATATTTTGTGCATCTTCCTTATCTATTGGAGTAGATCTTTGTAGGGTTGCTAAATACTGAATTATCGAATCCTTCAAGAACGAAGAAATGGTTGCGCTGGTATCTCCATCAACTGCAGCAGCCAGGTTGATATACATGGGAAAAGTGAATAAGGGTTGAAAGTCCTCATGAGCAAGATATATAAAAAATTTTTCAGATGCTTCTGTTAAAAGTCTTCTTCTTTGCAGCGGAATTGTATTAGCAATATATTCATTATTTAGTAACTGAATAAACATATGAGCAATCTGATTTGGATCAAGAGGCTCTAGCGCTCCTCTTGCATATTTTGGCGCGTCAACCTCATCCCATCTTGAAGTTACATAAGAGTAGCCAAAACCAAAGTGCTCTTTTGCATTTGACAGCCATCCCATAAGTCTCTGTTGAATAATTGGGTCAGGTATTTCATCTAATCCATCTAGTGCTACCAGAGTTGACTTTTCTGTCAGTGTTTTTGCAATAAAATCCCTTGATAATCCCAGTGAAGAATATTTATTTGCCAAAAAATCAAGCAACACCTCTGGATTTCCAAAATCAGTCTCCATATTTAGGATGTGCAACGGAATTACGTAAGCAATATCTATCCTTTCAGTTTGTCCTCTAACAACCTTCAAGGCAAAATCATTAAGAAAAACAGTTTTCCCATCTCCAGGATGTCCAATTAAGAGGATATCCTCATGTTTTAATAAAGCATCCTCCAGACCACTTACGGCTTCTTCTACAATAATATTTCTTTCAATGACATCATGAACACCTCTAATAAAATTTTCATTTTTATATTCTTTAGAGAGAATTCTTTTCAATCTTCTTAGATTATACATATATGCTAAATCCCTTGGCATACCGAGCCTCCAAATTCAGTTATATTTAAGCGTTTTCATAAAATTGATATCTTTTGTTATTCAAGGTAAGAAGAAAAGAACGTATTAATGTTAGAGAAAACCTTATTGATTATACCCATAAAAGCTCAGCCTCTTTTCTTCGCACATGAGCCCTATCATCCCATCTTTGCTTACCGCCCTGAATTGGTTATATGATAATATGTCCTGCTCTGAAAATATGCATCTGAGTGGCGGATGGCTGTGTAGTGAGATGATTGTTTCATTATTGCACATCTGTGAGGTGACGCTGTAGACATCCTGGCTATAGATGACAGGGATATAGATGCCCTCAATAAAATAACTGTCATCTTTCTTGTAGCCTAGTAAACAGGCCTTGAACTCATGCTTCTGGTTCTTCTCATACATTACAGATAGCTCGTCCCATGCAGATGGCGCAAATATTACATGATTGCCGTTTTTCAGTTCAAAAGTGTATTCATCAAACGAGGAGCTTACTATTTTCCCAGATGCTACAGATATGATATGGTAGCCTGCATTGGTATTCACCAGCAATAGAAGTATCATGAATACAGCAATTATTAGGATATAAGTCCTTTTGAGAAACCTTACAAACTTACTGTCTTCACTGAGCTCTTCCTCAATCTCTTCAACTGTCAGATGCGGTTCCTCGATTTTCTTTTTCATGTGACAGGAAGAGATAAGATTCTTATTTATTGTTTTTGTTTGTGGAATATTAATTTTTGATAACGAATCATAATATTTTTTAAAATATATTATATTAGGGGAGACCCCTAATACCCCCTAAGGATTCTGATAAGAATGTTTAATGTCGCATGAATCCATTCGCAAGATTAGGATAAGGCGACCTCTTCAATGATTAGTTAAAAAATATGATTCTAGCTATTCTCCCTGATTATCCTTATTATATTCTTTCCCCATCGTCGTATCTTGAAATTTCCCATTCCATTGACTTCTGATAATTCCTCAAAATTTAAAGGCTGGTCATCGCATAATTCCTGAAGGGTTTTGTCGCTGAATACCTGGTAGGCGGGAATCCCAAGTCTTTGGCTTTCTTCCAATCTGAAACCCCTTAGTTCATTATATAGTGTTCCTGATCCATTCTTCACTAGTTTGTTTTCCTTATATTTTCCGTTTGTGCTTTGCTCAAAATATGCGCAGAGGCTTCCTGTGTAGCTGACTATTAGTTTTTTCCTTGCTCTTGAGAGGGCAACATACATGAGCCGGAGTTCTTCTGAGAATTTATCATATGAATCATTTACCTTCACGCTTTCAAGAACCGGATGCTCGCTTGCCTTGCACGGATGATTTTTTGAGTTTGCTCCTATCACATATACAATATCAGCTTCAAGGCCTTTTATGGCATGGATTGTTGAGACTGTCACTTCATCATCAGCCGGAGCCTTGTTTGTCTTCATATCCTCAACTGTCCTCTTGAGAGATTTTATGCCATATGTTTTCATCTTCTCAGATAGAGCTTCAATCTGTCTGTTAGTCCTTGCAAGGACAAATATATCTTTTCTTTTGGTATCCAAAGAAAGAATGCTCTGGCACACAAATATGTTTTCTGCATCTTCAGAGTCATGCTTTATGAAAGATACATCATCTCCTGATACATTTGAAGAAATGAGCGCAGGTAATTTCATCGGAGATATCACTTTGTTGCAAAGCGATACAATCTTTTCAGTTGATCTGTAATTTGCGCCGAGTTGGAGTATCTGGCTGCCGGGATGATTTGATTCAAAGTCAAGTACATATTCAATCCTTGAGCCTCGCCAGCCATATATTGATTGCCTTGGGTCTCCGACCGCAAATAGGTTTTTTGGGTCTAGCAGGCTGATGAGTTCATACTGCAGGCTGTTTATGTCCTGATATTCATCTATCAGAAGATGCTCAAATATAGGTATCCGGTCAGGGTTGTTTCTGAAAAACTCAATCACATGCACCATCTGGTCAGTAAAATCCCTAAGTCCGTTTTTTTCTTTGTACTCTTTTATCTTTTGCACTATGTCCAGGATATAAGCGTAATCCGAAAGCAGTTTTGCTATTTCGCCATCATCCAGTCCGTTGTTCTGCTGGTAGTCAATTACGCTGAAGATGTCATTCACAAACCCAAGGAATAGTGTTTTTTTGTCATTTGACATTATTTTCCTGTCACTATAATATTGGCTGAGCACACTATCAATACTCTGTTCTAAATCAGCGAGTATTTTCATGATGAGCTTTATCTTGGTGCTGTAATCCATCACCCTGAATTTTTTTGAATATATCTCATCTTCATGTTTCCTGAGTATTCCTTCGCAAAATGAATTGAAAGTCTCAATATTTAATACACTGCCCGGCAGAAGATTCTCAAGCCTGTCTATCATCTCCTGGCGCGCCTTTCTTGTGAAGGTAACTGCGAGAATTTTTGAGGTGGGGATTGATCTGAGCTTGCTTAAATACCACACTCTCTTTGTTAGGACTTTAGTCTTTCCTGAGCCTGCACCAGCTATACATAATATTTTTTCATTTGTCGAGATTACTGCTTTTTTTTGCTCGTCAGATAGCCCTGCAAGCAGATCACCTAATTTGGAAAAAATCAGGTTATCTTCTTCAGTTACATTCTCAATTTTTGAATAATAGCTATTATAATCTTTTCTAAGGCTTAGTTCCAGCTCAGGCTTTATTAATTCTTTTTCTCCTCGGTCTGTCAGGGCCAGAACCTTGATGAATTTATTTTGAGGTATGGGTCTCAGTTCGATTAGGCCCTTCATCATCATGATGTCAGATAGCTCAAGGATATCTTTTTTATCATAGAGTGGAAGAGAATTAAAATATATGCTCTTGTTTAGCTTGAATTTTACAATCCGATCATCTAGTTCTCCCGTCATGCATTGTGCCAGAAGTTGCCTTCCCATACCGATAGATGCGTCTTTGAGCATTCCGAGAATAAGTGCATGTGCCTTAGGGTCTTGCATTGGCTTATAAATTAAGTAATCGGTTAAAAAAATTGCGGTGAATCAGGATATCTCTTGAAAAATATCCATAATAGTTGTCTGCATAAAAGGAGAACAGGCAAACATTATTATATCATTAATAATCTTTTTCAACCATGTCTGTTACACAAGTCATGCTGTTTCCTTTGAAGCTGTTTTTTGATAAGATATTTTTCCCTGTCTACAAAAAAAGACTTGCAAAGATAGTTGCATCAATGATAAAAGATAATTCTTATGTGCTTGATTTTGGCTGTTATGACGGTAGCACCGCCATGCTCATAATGAAGTATAATCCAACACTTAAGATTGTTGGAGTGGATATCCAAGACAATCAGACTGCAAAAATACAGAGAAAGATATATGACGGAAAAAAGATACCTTATCCTGACAATACTTTTGATCTTGTCATGTCACTTGATGTGCTTCACCACACAACAGATATCCCTAAACACCTGAAAGAGATGCAAAGGGTATCAAAGAAATATGTCCTCATCAAGGATCATGCAGTCTATTCTTTTTTTTCTGATTTGCTCATCAGGTTCTCGGATTACAGTTCTAATCTGCCATATGATATAAAATGTGTTTTTAATTTTCCTAGTCCTGATAAATGGATGCGCATGTTCAAGGCATGTGGGCTGAAGATAATTGATCAGCCAAAAAATCTAAGTTTCGGGTTTTGGATTAATGAAAGGTATAATCCGATTTTCAAGCTTGAGAAAATCTAATGCACTACTATGATTCCGGCGCCATTCCAAATCTCAAAATTAGTGACATAAAGGGTAGATGGTACATTTGTTTTGAGCACATCCAAATAATACGGCAATATAACTGAAGGAGGGCTGCTTGCTGCAATCTTCATATCGAATATCTGTTCATATTCCTCCAATGTTTTTGGTGTTGTGGTTGGTTTGTCAGATATTTTTAATTCCCTTAGGATTGCATTTGCAAGATCTGCATAGTTATCTGATTGTTCAATCCTTATTCCTGCATTCTCGAACAGGCTGAATATCTCGTATATATCTTCAAGGTTTGCGTTTTTGCAGTCAAGGGCAACAACTAAAGGTATGCCCATTTTTTCAAGCGGCAATAAACAACGCTTTGCTTCTTCAAACCCTGAATGCAGTGAATTCTTCTTGAGTTCCTGAACAGTTATGGAGAACACAAAACAGTCTGGTATAATAGGAAAAAAGCCAAGATTCTCGCTTAAGAAACTAACATATTCATAGTCCTGCACTCGTGATAGAGCTTGCTTGGAAGGAAAAATAAAATACTTTCTGGAATCTTCAGCAGCGTCTAGCAGAAGTGACAGATTATCTGCAATCTTCTCAGCGTCAATTAAATCTCTTGCATAGATATATGCATCACCTTTTTTTCCTACGATCATATTGCTGATTCTAGTGATCAGATCTTGTTTGTCTATTGAGAGGTCGACAATCATCATTAGTTCACTTTCTGATTCGAATTTTTTAAATATGATTTCCATTGATTCCCCTTGGAAAACATGGTTTTCCAAAAGACCGAACATAAGGTTGTGAGCCTTTTCAATAATCATTATCTTGTCTGATGAGAATCTTGAGATATGTATCGATTTACCCAGGTTTTTCAGGGCAAGCGACACATTGCTTGATACTTGTTCATCATTCGAAAGAATATATTTAGGCATTTGCGGTCTTGAAAGTCTTTGTATCAGTAACAATAATGTCTGCTTTGATATCGTGCACAACACTAGGCATATAATCCACAATCTGAAAGTCGTACGCAATTGCTATTTTTTTGGCTTTGGTTTTTGAAAGAGCTTTATCATAATGACTTTCTCCAAAGCCGATCCTATGCCCTTTCTTATCGAACATCAGACCCGGCATGATTATGATATCAATATTTTTTGAGTCGAATTTCCTGATAAATTGTTTTTTTGGAGCAAGTATACCTAATCTGCCCTTCTCAAGTTCACTGAAATCCAATAATTCATGAAGGACAATTTCTTGGTTGTCCACGTAAGGAATTATTACTTTTTTCTTGTTTTTCAGCGAATCTTTTATCATACCATGGGTCTCAGCCTCATTCTCAAGCGAGATGTAGAAGCAGACGGTCTTGGCATTTTTGAATTCAGGAAGTTTCTCTATATTTTTTTTCAGCAGATTGTTTTTAGCATCAATATCAGCTTTTGAATATTTCCTTCCGATTGCAAGAACTTCATTTTTCAGGGTGTCTTTCATAGTTAATACATAAAAGAACGAGGTTTAAAAATATTTGGGAATCTAGTTTAAAAATTCCAGAAGAGTGTTGCTTACGGCATCAATCTCTTCCTTGGTTTGCCTATGATAACGCGCAGCTAATTGGTATTCTACGGCTACAAGCAATGCTTTCTCATGCAGATCATCTGGGAGAATTAATCTGGATTGTATCTTAATACGGTCGAACTTCTCATCATCTATATATAAACCGTATGCAACCCTGTTGCACATCGCAAGACAAATAGGTTCATTTGAATAAAATAAGTTGTGGGCCGTATAGAGAAATGCCCGTTGGATTTTGTCTTCCTCCCCTGACAAAACCAGGATTTTTTGTGTGGTTGGAGTGATTAAAGACGTATCAGGAACATATATGGCAGATTCAATGAAATTTCCAGAAGTAATCCTAAAATGATATGCCTGCATTTTCAAACACAATCTTTTCTTATATTTAAATTTAGCAGGTTCGCATTATTATTCACAACAACCTTTTTATACTTACAGCCAATCTTTTTTCTCATGCAAGCAGTGGCGATTGTCGGGATGACCGGAAGCGGAAAGAGCGAGATTGCAAAGATCCTTTCAAAGAGGAAATTCAAAATCATCAGGTTCGGAGACGCGACTGATAAGGTATTGCAGGATCAAAAGCTTCCCCTGACTGAAGAGAATGAAAGAAAGACCCGAGAGGCACTCCGAGAGAAATACGGGATGGATGCCTATGCTAAACTAAATCTTCCTAGGATTCAGGAGGCAATTAAAACAACCAATGTTGTCCTTGACGGATTATACAGCTGGGAAGAGTATCTTTTTCTTAAGAATAAATTGCCGAAAATGATTGTTCTGGCAGTCTATGCACCACCGGAAACAAGATATGAACGTCTTGATCAAAGGGAAGTCAGATCTCTTACACGGGAGCAGGCGTCAGGAAGAGACAGGAAGGAGATAGAAAATCTAAACAAGGCAGCACCTATCGCTATGGCAGATTATACACTTCTAAATGTAGGCACATTATATGATCTTGAGAATGCAGCTGATAAATTCCTTGAATGGCTGACTGAGGAGGAAGAATCCGAATGAGACCCTCATGGGACAAGGCTTTTAAAAAAAGCCTTGAGGTAAAACAGATTAAGGACTGCATTCACATTGCTAAGCAGTCCGAATGGAGGATTTTAGAATGAGACCTTCATGGGACGAATATTTTATGGAGATTGCAAGAGCCGTAGCGTCCAGGGCGACCTGCGACAGGGGAAAGAGCGGCTGCGTCATAGCTAAAAACAAGCAGATTTTAGTTTCCGGTTACGTTGGAAGCCCAAAGGGCCTTCCCCACTGCGACGAAGCCGGCCATCAGATGAAGACAGTGGTTCATGAGGATGGTTCGCAGACCCAGCATTGTGTCAGGACCACTCATGCAGAGCAGAATGCGATATGCCAAGCAGCAAAACTTGGAGTCCCTATAGATGGGGCAACGCTTTACTGCAAGATGACGCCCTGTTCGACGTGCGCAAAGATGATCATAAATGCAGGAATATCAAAAGTTGTGGCAGAGAAAAGATACCATGCAGGAAAGGAATCAGAAAATATGTTTAAGACCGCAGGTGTTGAATTTCTGGTGATGATTGATCAAGTTGAGAAGTATGAGAATCAGTAGTTATATTGTTTTAGAGTATCTCTAGATTTGCCAAAACCCTTATAAACTCACTCTCCCTACAATCCAATAATGCGCACTATAGTCTTAGATACAAATTTTCTTCTACTGCCAGCAGCCCGAAAAATAGACATTTTTGCAGAGATTGAAAGGATATTTATACATAATTACAAAATTTGTATTTATAGGGAGACCATAGATGAGCTGAATAAAATAATAAAAGAACAGAGAGGGAAGCACAAGGATGCTGCAAAAATCGGGTTGCAGCTGATAACTATAAAAAACGTATCTATCCTCGACAGCAAACAAAAAGACTTATATATGCCTACAAATTCCAAGGAACCTATTGTAGACGATGTTATCTTGGGTGAAGCCGATTCGGGCATTATTGTTGCGACCCAGGATAAGGCGCTTAGGGATGCCCTTAAAAAAAAGGGTGTCGGCATAATATTTGCAAAAAACAAGAAACTGGAGACTGAAAATGTTCTATAAAACCATAGTTAAAGACCATATAAGATTACCGCCAAACTTATTTAGTGATGATGTTGAAGCTGCACTATTAAAGCAGATTAAACAGGATTATGAAGGTTATATCTCCAAGGAGATGGGTATTGTGATTGATGTTGCAACAATTGACGAGGTCAATGAAGGAATGATTATACCCGGGGATGGAGCTGCCTATTATAAGACTAAGTTTAGCTTGCTCACTTTTAAGCCTGAGCTCCAGGAGGTAGTTCCCGGCCAGATTAAAGACATGGCTGATTTCGGTGCTTTCCTTAATATGGGCCCGATTGAGGGTATGATTCATATCAGCCAGACAATGGATGATTTTGTTTCATTTAGCAAGGATAAGGCCCTGCTCGGCAGGGATTCAAAGAAGACTCTAAAGGTAGGGGATAAATGCAAAGCCAGAGTAATAGCTGTGAGCTATAAGGATACTACTAATCCCAAGTTTGGGCTTACCATGAGACAAAAAGGACTTGGCAGACTTGACTGGATAACAGATGATTTGAGCCCGAAAAAACCGGAATCAACAAAAAAAGGGTGATTAAAAATCATAAAAATTGAAGATTGGATGAGCAAACCTGTAAGAACAGTCAAAGCAAATACACCATTAAAAGAAGCAGTAGCAGTGATGGATAAGAACAATATTGGTGCTCTTCCTGTTGTTAAGGATGGCGATACTCCTGTAGGTGTGGTTACTGAAAGAGATATACTAAGAAGAGTCGTTGCCAAAGGTAAGAATATAGATAATATGATAGTTGAGGATATTATGACAAAGAATCCGGTGACAGTTGAGCATAGCGCCAGCATATTGGAGGTCACGAGGCTCATGTCAGAGAATAATTTCAGAAGACTCCTGGTTGTAAAGAAAGGCAAACTAATTGGAGTAATCACAGCAAAAGATGTTATTGAAGTACTTAGTGCTTGAGGTTTAAAATGGTAAAAGATAAAGTATGCAAAAACTGTAAGATTATTGTTGATGGTCAGTCTTGCCCAGTGTGCAAGGGCAACCAATTCACAAATGTTTTCCAGGGAAGATTAAATGTTCTGGATGCGAACAAAAGCTTTGTTGCAAAGCAGATGGGCATCACAGAGAAAGGAAGATATGCTATAAAGATAAGGTGATTATCATGGAAATACTAAAAGAAAGAGATATGAAATTGCTCTCAAGAAAGAGAGTTTCGCTTATGATGGGTACAAAAGGTACTCCTGCAAGATATGACATCTTGAAGGAAGTTGCCAAGAAGTGCGGTGCAAAAGAGGATCACATTGTTATAAAACACATCTATTCTCAGTTCGGAAAACCAATGTCAAAGGTCATTGTGCATGTTTACGATGACAAAGACAAGATTAAGATTTTTGAGCATGAGAACCTTTTGAAAAAGCACGTGAAGAAAGTTAAGGTTGAGGCTGAGGCATAAAAATGGTCGAAAAAAAAGGCGCAGGAAGAAAAAACAGGAAAGTTGTTAAAATGAATGCAGTATATGAAAACGGCAAGGCAAAAAGGAAATCATGCCCAAAATGCGGTTCAGGAGTATTCATGGGCGAGCATAAAAACAGGACTTCGTGCGGCAAATGCGGATATACTGAGTTTAAGAAATAGTTTTATCAAGTAAATAAACTTCAGCTTCAAGGGGGCTTGGTGCTCCCCAGATGTTTCTTTCTATATCTGATCTGAATATATATATTGTTTGCGGCCGGAATATATCTCTTGTAAAATCTCTAAACTCCCCTGAAATGATGCAGGATTTTATATGCAGATCGAGCCCATAGGCTGAAACTACTTCTATTGGAATTGTTCCATTATTGGCGAGCATGGGCGTTGCATCGATATCATCACTTTTCCTAAATTTTTTTCCGTTGGCAATGCTTCCCCATACTGCGGCTCCATCAATATGAGGCGCCTTTGCAATAAGTTCAAAAAATGCTATTCTAACTTCACATGGTAATCGCATGATATAAAAGAAATAGAATGTATTTATTCGGTTTTTGGTTCTGGATCGTCAATGGCAGTCCTCTGAAATACTAGTAGGTCTTCGGTAGTTAATTTCTTTTTATCTTTTATCTTCTCGTCTACTACCTTACTTTTCTCTTCGAGTGTTTTTTTATCCTTTTCTTTCTTTTCTTCGTGTGTCTTAACTTTGAATTTTTTAAGCTCTTCGTTAATCCTGTTCATGGCAACAAGCTTTTCCTTAAGTTCATGATTGATCTTATTGAACTCATCTTTTCCTGTAGAAAACCTTGAAAATGCTTCTTTTTCTTTTTCCTTTAATTCATCTATCTTCTTCGAAAGTTCTAAAATTCTTTCATGCTTCTCCTGACTGTTTTTGGCGTTATCTTGGACAGTCCTATGAGCAGCATTGGCTATCCTTCTTGCGTCTCTCAAAGCAATCCTCTTCTCCCTGATATCTTTGCTCACACCAATTATATCCTTTGAATCGACGAGCTGCTTTTTTATATCATTTATTTGGATCATCATCTTCTTCTCTTTATCAAACGACATCCCCTCTGTCTCGATTTTGAATTCCATCTCCTCTATCTGTTTCATCAATTTTTCAGGATTTTCAGTAATGTTCTGCTTTGTTTTCACACCATCTTTTTTTTCTAGCAGTTCTTTCAATTCTGAGGATATCTTCTGGATTATCTCATTATTCTTTCTTCTTTCTTCTTTTGCCTGCCTGACTTTTCCTGTGTATTCGTCCCTCTCTTTCTTAAGGCTTCGTATCTCATTGATATATCCAACTATCTCCTTTGAAAAATTGTCTTTCTCATCAAAGATGCCTTCTTTAGTGTTATTAAGGTCACCTAGCTTAGAACGTAGTTCAGATATATCCTTACGTAGCTTAGAGAGTTCTCCAAGCAAATTCTTTACTTCTTCCTCTTCCGTCATGCTATCACGAAATAAAAAAATATTTAGCCGAATAGTGCGCCTAGACCTGCAGCTGCTTCAGCATCGTTCTTTTTCTCTTCCTTAGGTTTCTCTTCATGCTTCTTTTCAGCATGTGCTGCTGCTGGTGCTGCTACTGCGACTGGCATTGCTGCCTGTTTGATTGCGTCTTCTATGTTGACACTCTCAAGGGATGCAACTAGTGCTTTGACTCTAGAATCATCAACTTTGACGCCAGCTGCCTCAAGAACTTTCTTGACACCTGCCTCATCTACTTTCTGTCCTGCCTTATGCAAGAGCATTGCTGCGTAAACGTATTCCATTTTTATTACCTCCAAACATGATTTTTATCCGAATAAACTACCCAAACCTGCAGCTGCGTCAGGATCTTCCTTTTTTTCTTCCTTGTGCTCGTGAGCACTTGGTGATTCACCTGACTCTGCCTGTGGCACTGCTGCTTTTTTTCCTCTAAGCTCCTGCGATAGAGCGTCATCAGATAGTTTTGCGGATATTGATAGCATCTCTATATATGCTTTCTTGATAATGTCCGTCGCTGTATCAGCTGTCACAAACCCTGTTGATAGCGACAGTCCTCTTGACTCTCTGCCTACTTTTCCAAGGATTGCCTTTATTGTATCCTTGCTTGTGAAAGCAGAATATACTGCAAGATTCAGTGATTCTGTATAAGCAGTCATGAATTTTGCCAGATATGCCTTCTCATCGACATATAACACATCGCCAGTGAAGACTAGTCCGTTTTCATACGCTGCCATAAGGCCAAGGCCAATTTCCATAGGTTCTATTCCAAGCCTTATTAGTATTCCTGCAAGATCCGCATCGATAACCTGTCCTTTTCTGGCAACAACTGCATCTGCTTTAATTGCTAGCTTACCGGATTCAACTCCTGTCTTTATTCCATATTTGCCCAGTTGGCCGATTATCGGGCCTGGTGCAAAGGAAGTTGGGCCTGCTTTGACTGTTATGTCTTTTGGAGCAATCTGGCCAGGTCTTGCCGGTGCATGGCTCTTTGTCTTCTCAAGTTCATTATAAAGTTTGAATGGATTCTCTTTAGTAAATACAAGCGCAGGCATTCCTGTGAAATAAGGTTCAAGTTCCTTGATATGTTCCTTTTTGGCACTGGAAAATGCTATCTTCATAAGCCTCTTCTTAGTCATTTTAAGGACAGTACCCTTGCCTCTGAGTTTTGCCCTCATTGATTGCTGGGTCTTTGTTGGAAGATTCTGCATGTTGACAATACCTATTACAGGGTATTCTTCAACAAGCTTAGCAATTTCTTGCACTGCTTTTTTCTTATCGTCTGAAACATGAGCCATTTTACATTACCTTTATTGCTTTTCCCATTGTATATTTGATATACACGGTTTTTACATTGTTCTCTCCTTGTGGAAGCACATGGAGCAAATTCTCATAAACATATTTGATATTTTCAATCAGGTCTTCTGGACTTGAGTCTTCATTTCCCACCATAACTTGTATGAGCGGTGCTTTCTTGCCGGACACTTTCACAGTGTTCTGCAGTCTTTCCTTGAGTACACCCAGATTGGCGTTAGGAGGGACGATGCATCCTGCTTTTGGGTTTGGCATCTTACCTTTTGGACCAAGAACTCTACCGAATGCACTTGCGACTTTTGGCATTATTGTAGCCTGAGCAACAAAAAAATCAATTCCTGCTGCCAATTTTTTGATAAGTTTTTTATCTGCCTGGTATTTTTCAAAATCCTGCTGGAGAACAAAGGAATCCATGTTCTTTGCCTGTTCTGACATTTCCGGCCCTACAAGCGCACAAACCTTGGATTTTTTCCCTTTGAATTTGGGAAGCTGAATAAATGTTTCAACCTGATGTTCAGGTTTTTTCAGGTCAAGTCCCTTTAGGTTAGCAATAAAATCAACAGTCTGTTTAAATCCTTTTTTTTCAGACTTCTTTAGTTCAGATATAGCATCATTAAGTTTTTTATCATCCATCTTCTTCTACCCTCCTACCGAAGTAGTCTCCGGGATAACTGTATGTGAGGAAAAAGAAGGGATATTTAAAGATAGCGATTGTGAATTATAAAGGCTTTGCACAATAAAATAGCCCTAGGAAGGGAATATTTGTGCGAAACCAGATTATTTGTGCAATTTAGAATATTGATGCATTTTTGTGCTTTGGACAATCAATAACTACAAATATCAATTATTTTTTGAGTGACAACTTTTATTTCTTGATTTCCAAATTCATAAATGAAGCCTCTTTATGCTCGCAAGGCATGTGGTTCCAACTGCACATATCTGTACAGCATCCCATATGGATAAAACCTTTCTTATGGTTGCATAAATATATTATTTCATTTTGCTTAGTAAAAGGCGCATTACATATTTCACAGACCATTAAATCACCCCTTTTAAGCTAGATATAGATATTAGGTATAAAAATCTTTTCAAGTACTAATTTTTTGTGCAGAATCGAATATTTGTGCAAAGCCGATTATAGAATTATAGTCCACGAACGACCTGCACCTTGCATTTCTCGCAGTAGAAAATGATATATGTGTCATGATCGATGACTTTGCGCTCTTTCTCAGTCATCTCTGAGCGGCAATTGCGGCATCTGTTGTCCATAATCTAAGGCAAAGCAAGTGCATATTAAAACTTTTCCAACCCATTGCAGCGTAACTTATATAAATCCTGATATTATAAAATACATTAATGGTATTTGAGAGATTGATAGAATGGTACAAGTATTTGCTGACATTTAGTCCTCAGAAATATATTGGAATTCTTATTATGGGTGGAGGGCCATTGTATTTATTCTATCGCCACTTATTTTTTGGCCTCAGCATGAGGATTGTCCTCATAGGTATTGTTATCAGTATCGGTATCGGAAGTTTTCTGTGGCTGGTCGGCTGGGACCCGTATGCATAGCTACATTTCAATTACTTTGTCAGAAAAAAGGTATATATCATTTATCATTGAATCTGTATGATGAGGCCTTATCAGAAAAATTATCTTTTTTGATTGTCTTCTTATATCTAATATAATGTCATTCAGCATCTTTGTCAGTTCACCTATATCATTATTGTCTGCAAGATCACTGATATTGTCGATTATGAAAAGGTCGCCATCCCATTCCTGAAGGAATTTTTTGAATGCAATCCTCATCTCTGTGATAGAAGATCTTGAGGTCACAAATATCACACCTGCAATAGGCTTCTGCAGCTTTTTTGCTACAGAGATGGTGTCAATTAACATAAAATTTGATTGGCTGAGTCCTGAGCCTTGAAGCTCGCTACGAAGTGCATCATAAGCTGTATCTGTGGAAAGATAGCCTATTTTCCTATAGCGATGGTTAATATTCTTCAGTTCCGAGAAAAATTTTTTCCTATCCGCAGTTATGATTGCTATGCTTTGGAATTCTGCAATTATCTCTTCTGTTCTCATGGATCTATTGTGAAGCATTTAAGGTTATATATCTTTCTCCGACACATTTAAATACATCTGCCAGATTAGGATTTATAATGCTTGAGGTGGGATTTTCATGAAAGAAGTTCAAGATAAAATAGACGCTGTTATGAAAGAAATCAGCAAAGTGATTGTTGGTCAGGAAGAGGTCATGAAACAGATCATCGTTGCCATACTTTGTGATTCTAATGCACTCCTTGAAAGTTATCCGGGTCTTGGGAAAACAACAATGATAAAGACCCTTGCTGACATCATGGAACTTAAATTTTCCAGGATCCAAAGCACTCCAGATCTTATGCCGACTGACATCACAGGCACTTATGTCCTGGAGGAGAATGACGGTAAAAGACAGTTTAATTTCTATAAAGGGCCAATTTTTGCACATATAGTACTAGTCGATGAAATCAACAGGGCAACTCCAAAGACCCAGTCAGCGCTCCTTGAAGCGATGCAGGAAAAACAGGTTACTGTCGGAAACAAGACATTTGAGCTCGAAAAGCCATTTTTTGTTCTAGCTACACAAAACCCAATAGATCAGGAAGGCACTTATCCTCTGCCAGAAGCTCAGACAGACAGATTTCTTTTCAAGATCAAAGTTAATTACCCAACTATTGAAGAAGAGGATATTATCGTGGATAGGTTTACCGGAAAGAAGCCTGAACATAGTGTTCAAAAAATATTCGATTCCAAAACACTTCAGAAATTCCAGGAATATACAAGAGAAGTCCCGATTGCGCATGACCTTAAAAAGAGGGTTCTAAGTATTATCGCAAGTTCCAGGAAAGAAAAAGGATTGATCGAATATGGCGCATCACCGAGAGCATCGCTAGGGCTTGTGATGGCATCAAAGGCGCATGCACTCCTTGAAGGAAGGAATTATGTGTCCAAGGATGATATTGAGCTTATGGCGTACCCAGTGCTAAGGCATAGGCTCATACTTAATTTTGAGGCTGAGAAAAAAGGCATGACAACAGATGATGTCATAAAAGTCCTTCTAGAAAAGAACAAATGATAAAGACTGATTTCTTGACGCAGCTTAAGCGTTTTCAGATTATCATAAATAAGAGGGTCACAAGCAGCTTCTCTGGAACAAGGAAAAGCATGAGTTTTGGTCGTGGTCTCATAGTCAATGACCGAAGAGCCTATACACCGGGAGATGATTATAGGGCAATTGACTGGAAACTGTATGCAAGGACAGATGCTTTTTTTGTGAAAAGATATGAGGAAGACAAAAATCTGACATCCCATCTGCTGCTAGATTCAAGCAAAAGCATGGATTACTCAACATCGGACCATACAAAATTTGAATATGGTGCCATGCTTGCGCTGGGTTTTGCGTATATGTCAGCCAGGAATAATGAAAAATTTCATCTGTCACTTATGTCTGAGGGTACAGATCCTCTGAAAGCCAAGAAAAGTTCGAACCAAGTCCTCACTTTTATGAACCACCTAAACAAGGCAAAACTTAAGGGGAAACTTGACTTTGCTAAGGAGCTTATTAGGTATAAAAGCCATATCAAATCAAAATCGCTTGTAGTCATTATATCTGATTTTCTTTTTGATATCCAGCAAGTGAGAGACACATTATATTTATTCAAGAATCATGACCTAAAGGTGATACAGGTCCTGGATAAGTCTGAGATGCTGTTTAGAGTATATGGCTCACTTATAGTTGAGGATTCTGAGACAGGTGAGAAAATTGAGACTTTCCTTGATGAGCAGAAAAGGCAAGAATATCGGAATGAGATGTATGAGCATATCACTAAACTCGAAGAAGAAACAATGTCGCTTGGCGGAAAATTCTTTCTATTCTCGACAGAAGAACCAATTTTTGATGCATTCTACAAAGTTATGAACAATTAAGACTCACTTTTTCTCGGCTATTATCTCAAGATAAGCTGATCCATTGTCTATCTTTCTTTCTTCAAGCATCACAATATTGAAGTCACTAAGAAGAGCTTCAGCATATTCCCTGCTGAAAAAATGCCTCACATGGCCGGTTTCATCCTTGTACATGTCTTTTTCCAGCTCTTTTCCCTGGCCGCAATCCTTGTCGCTGGTGCTTTTTACCTGAAACATAAATAGACCCTCACTTTTGAGTACTCGCTTTATCTCTGAAAAGATTTTTTTTGTCTCTTCATCAGTGAAATAATGCAAGCCAAGTCTACTATATATGAACGGAAAATACTCGTCTTCAAAAGGTAATTGTTCACTTATATCTTTTTGCAGGCTGGAAACAAATATATCATATCTCTTTTGGGTCTCATTGAACTGTTTTATAGCTTCATTTGAGAAATCAACAGCTGTAATTGTCAACCCTTTATTATGGAAAAATATGCTATCAGCTCCCTTTCCACAGCATAGATCAAGAAGCCTTCCGTTTTTGCCTTTTATAAAATTGAAGAAGCACAGCCTTGCGAAATCAGTCACTTTATGGTATCTTCCTAAAGATTCCCTATGTTTTTTCTCCCATATTTCCCTATCTATCATGCTTCCCCTCCAGATTATTCAGAAATTACTTTGGTTTTTAAAACATTGTTTTCCATTGGCGAAAGGAAAATTGACTCACTTTTCCTTTCTGCAGCTGTAATATTATCATCTTTTGCATAAAATGATTATATTATTATATCAGTATACAAAAATGACTACTATTATTGATATTATATATAATCTAGATTAAAATCTATATAATCTCATAATGGTATAATGTAGATTAATTAGTTATGGATAAAAAATTGCTAACTTTTAATAAAATAGATTATAATAT
>JBDRQT010000019.1:0-34708 GCA_043826135.1 archaeon | reverse complement strand
CAATGCATATGCTCAATAAATATGCTTTTCTTATTTTTCCCCACTGCATGTATTGAACATGATATGCACGGATCAAAGCTCCTCACTATATGACCTGCTTCAAGGATGCTATCCTTATCTTTAAGTTTTATACCTATCAGTGCCTGCTCAACCGCACCTTTCTGGCCTTTTGAATCAATCGGTGAGCAGTTCCATGTTGTTGGAGTGATTATCTGGTATCTTTTGCAAACACCATTCTCAACTTCAATCCAGTGTCCAAGAGCTCCTCTTGGAGCTTCTACTAATCCATAACCTTTTCCATTTTTAATCTCTGGGAATGGTTCATAGAATGGCTTTGAAATATCGATTTCATCAACCCATTCAATCAATTTCGGCATGATCACTAGACATTCATGCAATCTTGCAAGAGTCCTGGTGAAAGTATTGATTCCAAATGTCTTTACAAGATCAATTATTAGTGGATCTCCATTAACAATTTGCCGTGCCAGTGGACCTGCTTCAACAACGTGGCCAAAATACCTTGGTGCCTTAATCCAAGTATATGCTCCCTGTTTCTTTGGCACTACCTTTGTAATACCTTCTGCCGGGTTTCTCCAGTCGTGTTCTGTCTCATAATAAGAAAATGTTGTATCTTCAAAGATGTGTTTTGGATCCAGTTCATGGAATTTTCCATTTTCAGAATATCCGGGTTTAAAAAGCCAGGATCCGTCCTTATTGTGGCCAAACCCATACGCCAAGAAGTTGTTCGGTGTTTTTTCTCCAAATTTATGAAGTCCAATATCCTGGGCATATTTGATGAACAGGCCAATATCGCTATTTGCAAATCTCTCATCTTTCATCAGCTTAAGGACATCAGCTACGGATTTTATTTTAAGCCATTCCTCAACTGTGACACCATTTAAAATATCTTTTGTTATGTATTCGGCAACTTTTGAAAGGATTGTATTTACTTTTATTATTTCAATATGTTTTGGAACGCAGCATACTCCTCCAGGAACAGCGTGTGATGGATGAGGAAACTTGCCTCCAAATATTGCAACAACGCTATGGAGAGGAACCCTTGCGTTCAAAAGAATTTCTCTCAAATGCCCCATATTAAGAGGCTCAAATCTTTTTACAATCTCTGAATATAATTTTTTGTCTTTGTAAGCCTCGCTCACAAGGTCTGGACCCCACATGAAATAGAAATGGGTTGCATGACTTACAATTGTATTTGATCCAAGGACAATATCTCTAATAAGCTGAGCATTTCTAGGTATCTTGAAATTTCCTACAAGGGATTCGATTGCAACAGCACCTGCAGTTCCATGTGAGACAGGGCAAACTCCGCAGCTTCTCTGGGACATCCTCATTGCATCAAATGGTTTTCTTCCAATGAAAATATTTTCAAAACCCCTATAGACAAATCCAAGGCATTTTGCATCTTCAATTATATTATTATCTCCAACAGATAATTCAATGGCCAAATCCCCTTCAACCCTATTTAATGGATCTATAATATGAGTGTGACTCATTTTCTTTCACCCCCTAGAATCTTTCTTCGCTCCTTGACTTCTTCTCTAAGTCCTTCTGGAAGATCAAGAGTCTCTTTACTGAAGGGAATCATGCTTTCAGGAAAACCCGGATCACAACAGCCAATGCATGGTGCTCCGCTCCTTGTACATGATGAAACACCGTTCCATAATCTGATATTACAGTCTGCATTTGTTGTCCTTCCTTTGCATCCAAGATCAGCTGCGAGGCAACCTATATCTGTAAAATCCTTTGCCCATAACCCTCTCTCATGAAATTCGCAGAGCTTGCACCCTCTATGTACTTTTTCTTCAAAATAATCTTTTGGCCTATTGAATTGATCAAGAACAACTGGTTTTCCAAGCCTAAATGAGAGAATAGTATTAATGACCCAATCCGGATGTGTCGGGCACCCGGGGATATTTATTACAGGAAATCCTAACCCAGAAATATATTCTTTTCCAAGAAATCCTCCTTTCTCATAATGATGAAACTGGAGTCCTGTTGCTCCTGATTCATTTGGAAATGCTGATGGAATACCTCCAAATGCAGCACATGTCCCTACTGCTATTGTGAGCATGCTCTTCGATGCAAAATTCTTGACCATTGATTTGACATCCTTTCCCTCAAAATAATCTCCAAATCCTTCCTTTGTGGGTATTGCACCTTCAAAAACAAAGATATCTATTCTCATCTTTCCTGAAAGACAATCTTTAAAAATTTTCTGTGCATCTTCTCCAAATTCTGGGCTCAGTGTAGGATGATATACTAGTCTAATTTTGTGCCTGCTCAAAAATCCTAAGAAACTTGGATCTGTAGAATCAACAACAGACATTGAATCTCCATCGCATGTTTGACCTTGCATCCAGATTAAGTTAAGTTCTTCCATATTTATTCACCCTCTTTTACACACTATCAAACTCCTTTGCTTTATCTTCGCCAAGGAATCCAGCTACCTTCGCTCGGCATTTTCCCACACATTCATCCTCTGACATGCTATCAACAAGAGCAGCAGAAGCAGGACCAAAGAATTTACCCATTAATTGTTTGCAACTATCTTTTTTTGACAAAAATATCACCCCTTCAATAAAGATATAATATACCAAAATTACAACGATATAAGTATATATATTTATCCATTTTCTTGGTTGTGGGGCATTGAAATGCTTTCTCATTTGAATTACCCACCAATGACTGCAGACAGCCAATGCTCATAAAAAAGTTCGCATTGTCTCATGTGACATATCGTAGGGATAAAGATAATGTCGACTCCCAGACTCATCAGCATTATCAGATTTACCTATCGGTAAACATCCCCTGTCACATTTGTATCAGTAGCTCAATTGACAAAAAATTCTGCTTTTACGCTTGCAAAGCAGGAGAAACCCTCTGGAATGCCGAACAGAGGAAGCTTTGTTTCCGATAGCAGCAATTTACAGAATTTTCAATGATATGTAAGATAGAAAAATATCCTTTCCCGAAATAAGTCAAGCTGCACAAACAGTTATAATAATAAAAAAAAAATATTACTTTTTCTTTTTGTCTTCTTTTTTCAGGAATTTGATGGCCCCTGTCATCATCTGCATCGTTTCTGCAAGATCCTGAACCTCGTCTCCGGTCTTAATGACTGGCATCTCTGTATCCAGATCACCATCAGCGATCTTCTTTCCGGCTTCTGTTATCTTCTTCATTGGTGAAGAAATTCTTACAGCAAAGAAAAGCCCTATTGCAGCTCCCAATAGTCCTGCAATAATCCCTACAGAGACCAAAGTAGTCTTCACCTGACCAAGTGCACCTTCTCCGGCAAAATCATCGTAATATGCGCTTGGCCCGATCACCCAGTCCCATGGCTCAAAATATGCAAGCCCTGCAATTTTCATCCTCGGTGTTGTTTCTCCTTTGTTTAACCAAGGATATTCAACAAATGCAGTTGCTCGCTCGCCAGCTGCCTTTGATCTTTTCACTGCTTCCTGAATGAAGAAGACTCCATTCGCATCCTGGCTCTGGCTTATATCTTCTCCATCCCTTAGCCTGTTTTTTGACACAACATAGACTCCATTACTATCAGTAACCCAAATATAGCCTGATGCCCCGAGAATCTGTTTTGACATCAAATCCTTAACGTGCTCGATACTTCTTTTCCTGTAACTCATATCCACCAAATCATCATAGTATGTCGACACTCCGACAACCCATCCCAATTCAGGGAAATGAATCATCGCAGCAATCTTTTCTCTTGGTTCAGTCTCTCCTTTGTTTAGCCAAGGATATGAATAATACGCAATTTCTGATCCCCTGACTTCTTTTCCTATTCTGATAAGATCCTGGATGACCATATTCCCATCAGAATCTTGAGTTTCCCAAATATTTTCTCCATCTCTCTGTCTTCCCTTAGATAATATATATACTCCGTTGTAGTCTAGTATCCAAGTATAGCCGGATTGACCGACCGTATTCCTGTTCAGCCTTGTCAAAATATCTTCTTTTGATGCCTCAGGCAGTATTCCTCCCTGCTCATCCAATGCCTCAGCAATAAGTTCATAGGTAAGTTTTGCCTGGGCAGTCACAATACTCTTTGCGCTGTTCCTGACCCTTGCTTCCTGAGCAACAATTTCTTCTTCATAAGCATTTGCAATTATTCTCCAATCTTCTGCCTGCCCTTGAAGCCTTTCTTTGGTTCCGTCTCTCACTGCTTTTTCAGCAGCTTTGTAACCCATGAAACCAATCAAGAGCCCAGGTAAAATCACAAGACAAACAGCTAGAATAACCAATTTAAAATTTATCGACATCTTCATTTTTTCACCTCTTAAATCTTATCAAACTCCTTTGCTTTATCTTCGCCAAGGAATCCCGCAACTTTTGCTCGACATTTGGCAACACATTCCTCCTCTGACATGCTATCGACAAGAGCAGCAGAAGCAGGACCAAAGAATTTTCCCATGAGTTGTTTGCAACTATCCTTCTTTGACAATATCCTCACCTCTTTATTCGATTTTTCAATCTTCAGGCGCTGTCCAGAGTCCTCCGTCTGTGCCATGAGTGCCATGAAATGCCAAAAGCATTCATGGCACGGCCAGACGAAAGTGACCGAGTTCCTAAACTTTGGTTTAGGGTTTAGGTCACTGAAGTAGGAGATTCTGGACAGCGCCCAATCTTCATAAGAATCTATAAACTTAAAGTTTTTATATGTTTCGAAAACTTGTGAAATTTCAGTAGTCTGATGTTCTCGTGCCAACAGCAGCGCCGATGTTCGCATTTAATATTCCAATATATATCCACATTCCACAAGTGCTTAAGTCAATTGACACCTGAGTGCGACCTGCGATTGCTTTGCAATATTAGTCTCACATCAGTAAAAATGGAAACAAATTGATTCTATTGTTTTCCTCAGCGTTATTTGTTATTGAAGGGGCGCCCGGAGGATTAACCCAAGTTGGACAAAATGAAAAGAGAAAATCACTTTTTATTATTCTTAGGCTTTTTCTCTTCTCTAAGGAACTTAAGAGCACCTGCCATTAGACTCATTGTATTGCTCAAATCCTGAATCTCATCATTTGATTTAATTGATGGCATTTCGACACCAAGATTCCCTTCTGCTATCTCATTTCCTGCTTTAGTAAGCTTTTTCATCGGCCTGACAAAGGATCCGGCGAACAGAATCCCTATAATAATCACGACAAAGCAGGTAATGGCAATTATTGTTTTTGCCTGCGCCTGGACAAAAAGTGCAGATTTATTGATATTTGAGATGACTGAAGATACTTCCGTGTTTAGCTTCGCTTCAGTTTCTTTGACAGGTGCATTGAATTCGGTTATGTAGGTTGTAGCTGCAACCGACAGCCTGACATTATCTGCAGTTGTTGCATTGACCATTGCTATGTACATATATTTTTGCGCAAGGGATCCATCCGGCTCTGCCCAATCATAATAACCCTCGCTGACAATTCCGCCCTGAGTCTTGGACATGACAGACCAAAAGCCGGGAAGCTTTGCTGCTAGGTCATGCAGATCCATATTGACAATTCTTGGATTTGAATGAAACCTGCAAACAAGAGTTTCAACATCTGTTATTGCGGTATACCCAGTCTTTCCGACCGGTTGGACAGCTATTGTCTGAAAAAACTCATCCTCTTGCAGATCTTCTATTCTTTTATCTGGATTGGATTTAACATATATCTCCAATTGTCTCGCTATATCAATCGCTTTCTGTTTGATAATTTCTGCGCCGAGGTTATTTAAGGAATTTGTGCTGTCTAATACAGCTGTCCTGCCTATTTGGTTCACATTTTCCTCTGCGATTTTGCTCATGCTGTTCATATCGTTTACTACCAAATATCCAAGCAGGCATAGTGGAAGAATTGTCACAATCAATAGCAGAAAAATAATTTTTGTCAGTAGCCCTATTCTCATATTTCTCACCTTTTTTTATAGATGTTAAAAAATCAAAAAACCATAATATTTTGGTAAATTAAGATTTTAACTCCAATCTACAAACATCATTGCTTGTCAGGATCCTCTGCATTCTTGAGCCATCTAAGTGCCTTGTCAAGCCAATTTGCATTTTTTGATGCATCTATATATCTTTCAAAAGCATATATTCCTGTTTCTTTAGCAATCCTTTGGAACTGCAATGTAATAATTGAGTTCGCAAGGATGACGCATGACCTCTCCATCCCTTTTGTTTTATACAGTTTCTGGCCTTCCTGCATCACTGGTTGCGCATCTGCCGGAAGGGGCTTTAGTGTCCTCATATCTATCAGCACGGAAAATTTTCCTGTTTGCTTTAATAAAGTGGATTTGCTGTCTGAAACCCATTTCTCCAGCTCTTCTTTCTGCATGAAATCCCCAAAAATCAATTTATATCCATAATCTGTTTTTTCAATTTTATACATTTGCATCACTCTCCAATTTTAATAATATAAAATTCCAAGAATAGTTGGTATATAAAATTTTCTACACAATTGGCGTTGCCCAGAGTTCTCTGTCTGTGCTATGAGTGCCATGAAATGCGTAAAAACATTCATGGCACGGCCGGACGAAAGTGACCAAGTTCTTATACATTAGTTTAAGGGGTTGGTCACTGAAGTAGGAGACTCTGGACAACGCCTACACAATTATGAAGCATTCTTAGTGCTTCCATATGCAAATACGAAGCATTGAGGATAAGTTACAATATGTCTGAAATTGTTAAAATTGAATAAAAATGGTGTTGTCCAAGTGAACTTACTGCCTCATAGGCAACCTGAACGAAAAAGTCATTGTTCCTGCTGCCTGATCTTTTCTAATATCCAGCGTTCCACCATATTTATCAAGAATATCAAAAACTATCTTAATTCCATGTCCATGCTCCTTTCCTCTTGTTGAAAATTCTTTGTGGGTGAGAATCTTCTCCATCATCTCATCAGTCATGAGCTTGCCGTTATCTGTGATCTCTCCGCAAAAACCATTTTCGTAGTATAATTTAACATGAATGTTACCACAATCATCTTTCTCTTTTATCGCTTCAACTGCATTACAAAGCAGGTTGAAAAACAGAAGCTGCAGCACATATCCACAAAAAAGCGTCTCTTTGTCCTCATCGGGCTCATCAACAGTAAGAAGAATTCTGTCTCCTGAAATGCCTTTTTTCCCAACTTGATCTCCGTATAAAATAGTTGGATATTGTTTTGTGAGTTGGACAATAGCATTAAATAGAATTTTACTGGGCCTAAGTCGCTCTTCATAACCTGGATTCTTCATAATGTTTTGAATTCTGACAATATTTAAGTTGATCTCTTCAAGGATGCCCTGCATTTCATTTTTTGCATTTCCTGCTACAGACACAGTGACAATTTTTTTGACTGATTCTATTGCAGTTTTCAGGCTTATCAGATTCTTATCCATATCCCCCACTGAAAAATTCTCAAACTGCTTTATTGCTCTTTCAACTGTTGCAGCTTCCATAAGCTGTTTATGGAACTCAAAATAAGTATGGATTATATTTAACCCTCCAATCGAACTATGGCCGTGTGCCCGTATATACCATCTTACTTTGTCATTGATATTTCCAGATACTAGCAGGTTATTGATGCTTGTGCGGGAAATCATTTCAAGTGCTTGTGTTTTCGTCCGGCATTTTCTCAATTTATCTGCAATATCCTTCTCTCCAATATATTCCAACCAATTTGAAAAATCATTCTTGCCCGGGTTAACATACTGAGAATAAATGTTTTCATCAATATCCTGTAAATATTTCTTTAAATCATCAAGTGAATGAAGCTCCTTGTCTGGTGTATAAAAAGGCGCATACACCCTTTTTTCTTCTGTCATTTGGCCTCTTTTCTTAGGATCCCATTAATTACATTAAGAAGATTCCCTATCTCCGGCTTGCTTATCTGGGCATCTGCTCCGATGAGTTCTCCTTTTCTCCTTATCTCGTCATAAATGAGAGATGAGAAGAGCACGACAGGCAATCCTTCATATTCCTTGGATTGCTTGATCTTCCTGCATAATGTATGGCCGTCCATCTGCGGCATCTCAATATCAGTGACAACAATCTGAACATAATTTGACATAGGCATATTATTTGATCTAGCTTTCAATTGCAGTGTCTCCAGATACTCTAGTGCTTGTTTTCCGTTCTTCACTTTGATGACTTCAAAACCACCTTCTGTAAGTATGGATGAGAGCATCTCCATGACAATTTCAGAATCTTCAGCCAGCAGAACCTTATCCTTGTTTGTTGACACATTGTTAGCAATGATTGCTTTATCTGCCATGATGCTTAGGCTTGATTCAGGGTTGATATCTGCAACAATCTTTTCAAAATCAAGCAGCATTACTATCCTGTCCAAGAAAGGAACTATACCTGTTATTGAATCAGCATTCACATTGGATGATATCTTAGTAGGTGGCAGTACTTTCTCCCATGACATCCTATGGATTGTCTTTATCGTATGGACCAAGAATCCGAAATTCTGTTCGTTGAATTCCGTCACGATCACAAATCCATCCTTGATATCAGATGCTTCATGAAGCCATCCAGAGAGATTGATGAGCGGCACAATTTTTTCCCGTAGCTTAAAGATTCCCATAATATTGCTATTCTGCTCAGGTACCGAGACATAGCTGGGAATCTTAATAATTTCCCTTACCTTAGCCACATTTATGCCAAAGCTTTGGTGAATTCCGTTTTTGAGAAAAATCCCGAATTCGGCAATCTCCAATTCATTTGTACCTGTCTCAAGCAGTATTTTGCTATCCATTTTTCCATACCAAAGAATGCCTTGTACAGACCGGGCATTTACGATCATAAAGATTTGCCCAGAATTTTTCTAATTCAATATAATCCTTCATCCCAAGCTTCCCTTGTTTCTTCATATTCTTATAAAATAAAAGATTCTCATGCTTGTGAGGATTATACCGATTTAGCTTTTTGCCTTTACATTTCGGGCATTCTAATTTTTCTTTTATATTAAGGGAAAACAAGTTCTTGCATTTATTGCATGAATATATCTCATAGCCATCATCTTTACCTTTCATACCATATTTCAATTTAAATGACATATTGCAAAACTTACATAATGCGATAATCGTTGTGATCAACCTAGACACCTTTTCCTTTTAATTACTCTGAATATTATTAATTTTTTTATATACAGCACATGCTGTCTCTTTTCATAAAAGAGATCTATGCCGCCTTATTAACTGAGACAGCTCCTTTCACAGCTTCCATCTCATTATCAGAGAATACTTTCGTTAAGTCAAGCATGATTAGAAGTCTCTCCCCTATTATTCCGACGCCTTCAAGGTATTCTGCATTTATCTTTTGAGTTATCATGTGCGGTGCTTCCTGCACCTGAGATGATGAAAGCCTGAGGACTTCTGTCGCTGAATCTACTATCATTCCAACTGTGGATTCGCCAATCTCAAGGACTATTATCCTTGTATCATTATCTGCTTTCTTTTGGGTAAGGCCAAGTTTAAGTGCAAGATCCACAATTATAATTATCTTTCCCCTGAGATTTAGGACTCCCTGTATATATGCTTCAGAGTTAGGAATCTTTGTTATCTGCTCAGGCCTGATTATCTCTTTTACTTCGCTGATATTGACTCCGAATTCTTCATCTGCAAGTTGAAAAACAACAACCTGCCTTTCACTTGCATCAGCCATTTCATGCACCTACCTTTTTTTCGCGCACTTTTGCTGTTTTGGATTCATCATTTACCTTGAACTTTCCTACAAGTTCTCTTAATGCCTCAGCACCTGTTGTGAGTTGCTGCGCTGCGCTGGACACCTGTTGCATTGCGCTTCCTATCTCCTGTACTGATGCTGACACTTCTTCAGAACCCGCTGCATTCTCTTCAGCAACTGCTGCCATGTCAGCTGCTGCCTTTGTGACATTTTCCACTAATACCGGAATAACCTCAAATGCTGCAAGAGCATTTGTAACTGCCAGACTACCTTCCTGCACAAGCTTTGTGTTTCCGTTCATCGTATCAACTGCAGAATTTATGTCTTTTTGCACATCATTTATCAGTCCGGATATCTGTTCGCTTGCTTTTCCTGATTCTTCAGCAAGCTTTCTGACTTCATCTGCAACTACTGCAAACCCTCTACCTGCTTCGCCAGCTCTTGCTGCTTCAATCGCTGCATTTAGTGCAAGGAGATTAGTCTGCTCTGATATGCTTTTTATCGTGTCAACAATTTTCCCTATCTCTTCTGATTTTGAGCCTAGTGCTTTTATCTTGTTGGCACCAAGTTCAGTTGACATTGTTATTGTCTTCATCTTGTCATCGACTGACTTTGCTGCAGTTGCTCCCTCCCCTGCACTCTGTCCTGTTTTTTTTGCCAGGTCTTGAACTTGCGAAGCACCTTTTGCTACTACCTGCGCACCTTTGGATACTTCCTGAATTGTTGTTGACACCTGTTGTATACTTGAATTCACTTCCTCTGATGAAGAGGATAATTCTTCAGCTGAAGCTGCAGTTGAATCAACATTTTTCAGTATTGCAATGACCAATGTCCTTATATTTACCATCATCTGCGAAAAAGAATTAATTATCTGTCCAATTTCATCCGTCCTTGCTGTGTTATCAATCTGTACATTCAGGTTTCCTTCTGCCACTCCACTTGTCTCTTGAGATAATTTCTGCAGTGGTTCAGTCATGTAAATCGCAAAAATGTACGCAACAATCGAACCGATAATAATTGATAAAAAGATGACTATCATTGTAATATTCCTGATTCTAGTAAGCCCATCAGAAAAATCATCTTGGTAGGCGCTTGCGCCAATAGTCCAATCCCAGTCTTTAAAGTAGGAAAGTCCTGCAAGCTTCATTCTTGCCTTTGATTCTCCCTGGTTTTTCCAAAGATAATACTGGACTCCTGTTTCATCTTCCTTGAGCATTTTTGCTTTTGTTATAATCTCTTGAACAAAGTATACTCCACTCGCATCCTGCGAGCCCCAAATGTTTTCACCATCTCTTAGTCTATTCAAAGAAAGCACGTAATCTCCTTTTTCATTCAAGATATAGACATATCCTGTTTTGCCTAGCACAAGATTTGCTAGGTTACCTTTGAGAGTGTGCTGGAATTCCTCTTCCTTGACCCCCACAAAAAGAACACCTATTATTTCACCTTTGCCATCCCTAATGGGCTCATATGCCGAAAGATACCATGCATTAACAACCCATGCCCTTCCATAATAGGTCTCTCCTCTCATGATTGCTTGGTATACTGGAGAATCTGTAGGTATGTAAGTATCAATTGCTCTTGTCCCGTCGGTTTTTTGGACATTCGTTGATATTCTTAAGATACCTTGGGGGATAATCTGAAAAATTGTGGCCACTCCCCCAGTTGCTTTTTGCACCTTATCTACCATTTCATAATTATGGTATAGCTTTTCGCCATTAAGTCGCATAACGGGAATAGTGACAATAACAGGAGCATTTGTTATTTGATTGACTGCACTCACAGAAATCATTTCAGTTTCGTCTAATAGTACCTGTCTGTCTGTTAAGACTCCTTCCAGAATAAATGATCTTGCTGTCCTCAAATCAGAAACAACTTTGTTTTGAGCAATATCATACACATTTTTTACATCTTTTGAGATAGTAAGAGCCTGTTGTCTTAAGGATTGCTCTATCTGGTTGTTTATCTCTTGCTGTGACAAACTGAAGCTGTATATTCCAATCAATAGTGCAGGAATTGATACAAGAAGAATGCAGATTACGAGTAATTTCCATTTTATTCCAAAATTAATATGATTCATTAACTCCACCTCTTTTTCGCAAGCTATTATGAAAATACTGATATTAAATTGAGATTACTAGTTTAAATAATTTCTCTTTTTTTGTTCCTACTGATTACTATAAGCCAGAAGATAATATTTACCTCGGGACAATTAGGAATAAAAAAATGGAAAAATTTATAATGAACAGAAGATAATAATTCTAAACTAATGAAACGAAAATCCTAAAAATCCACTATCCCAATCACAGCAGAGCTGTTGGGTATTATTGGATTTTTTCACTCCGTGACCGGATTTTCGAATATCACGCTTTGGAATTATTTATCGTAGCAAAGCTAAGGGGTATTAAACCCAAAGCGTAATAAATCAATCAAATTAAATAAAAGGTGTTGATATAATGGCAAAAATACTTATTATGGACGATTCAATGATGATGAGGGCAGTTCTCAGAAATTTTTTGAAGAAGCTTGGGCACGATTCAGTTGAAGCAAAAGACGGCGACGAAGTTGTTGAAAAATTCAAGACTGAAAAACCCGATGCGGTATTCATGGATATTGTTGTGCCAGGAGGCACTGATGGATGGACTGCAACAAAAAATATCATGCATAGTAATCCTGGTGCAAAGATAATTATGATCACTTCGCTCAAAGAAGCAAAGGATGAAGAGAATGCGACTAAACTTGGAGCTTCAGGCTATGTGAAAAAGCCATTTAGCCTTGAAGAGATAAAGAATGCTCTTGCAAAGATAGGGATGTGATATATATGGGACTAAAGATTCTTATTGTTGATGATTCTGTATTTATGAGAACAATTATCAAGAATGCACTGCAGGGGTTTGATATTGCTGAAATATCCGAAGCAGGAACAGCAGACGAGGGTGTTGCAAAATATTCTGAAAAAAAACCAGATATTGTTTTCATGGATATTGTCATGCCCGGGAAAAATGGGATTGATGCGTTAAAAGAGATCATGTCAAAAAATAAGGATGCAAAAGTTGTAATGTGCACATCAGTCGGACAGGAAAAGATAATTGAAGATGCAGTAAATTCCGGTGCATATGATTTTATCACAAAGCCATTCAAAGAAGATGAGATAAAAAATGTTATCTCAAAATTACAGTGATTTTGTATATATTCTCTCCGAAATATTTGATACCTTAAACTTCTCTCTTGAGTTGCCTGTTAGAGTTTCAGTCTTGCCAAGAATAAGAATCCCTCCCGGAAGAAGGCAATCGTAAAAATCTTCATAAAGTTTTTCCTTGATCTCCTTTGAAAAATAGATGACAACATTCCGGCAGAATATCACATCGACCTGTTTTGGCTTACTTGATGTCAACATATCCCCTTTCTGGAAAGTGACAAGCTTTTTTATATCATCATTTATATAATATCTGCCTTCATGCAAATTGAAATATTTCTTGATAATATCAGGGTCAGCCTCCTTGAGCTGCTCTTCCCCATAAGCACCTATCCCTGCAAGCTCCAGGGCATCATCATCCATATCTGTTCCAATGATGCTGATGTGAAAATCTGACCTGGAGCCAAGGAGCTCTTTTGCCATTATTGCAACAGAATAGGGCTCTTCTCCTGATGAACAGCCTGCGCTCCATATCCTGATAAGCCTTCGGCCTTCAATATCTTTTCTCTTCATCAGGTCAAATAATGATTCAAGCATGAGGACATCATACATCGCCTTGTCCCTGAAAAAATGAGTCACATGTATAGACAGTTCACAGTGAAGCTTTTCCTTTTCCTCAGGATGCGCTCTTAGATACGCCAAATAATCAGTTTCTTCTTTCATGGAAAGCCTAAGCATCCTTGCATGCACCCTACGCAAAACAAAGGGTTCAGAGTATTTTGAGAAATCAAATCCGCTGGCAACTGATAAGTCTGTCAGGTTCATATTTCCATTATCCCTTTAGTTGACCTGATATTTAGCTTCTGCGAAGAAACATCAAATGTCAGGCTTCTTCCAACTGAGCCTCCGACTTCATCTTTTAGCAGCGGAATATTATGTTTTGACAATATGTCTTTTGTGGCCTCGATATTTTGATTACCTATATGGATAGTATCTCCGCCAAACAATGCTGCACCTCCTGACATCTTTGCAACCAGTTTGCTTCTGCTTAGCCCCATCATCTCCAGCTTCTCAATCATATATGGGATCATATAATCTGCATATTTCAAGACATTCTGTAAATTTGCCTTGACAAATAGAACAAGCCTGTTTTCCGTATAAGGCTGGAAGATAAGATCTTTTACACGGGGATTTTCAGCATTTGTATAAATTTCCTTATTGAAATTAGGGCATAGCAAGAAAAGCATGTTTTGAATATTTTTTGATAAAAACAAGTCATAATCAATCAGAAGAAGATCCCCCTCAGGAGTATCTTTATCAAAAGAAGAGACATTTGTTACAGTAACACCATTTTTCTCAAGCATTTCCTGGATTTGCTTGTTATGGTAAACCGATGCTAGCCCAACCTTAAGATTATCAGAAATCCTATTCATGGAACTATCCGGCAGGACAATATGGCCAAAGGCTGCGATTTTCTTTCCTGGCTCATACATAGCAAGCCCGATACATGATCCCAGCCCTAGAGAGATCAGCTTGTCATCATCAAATCCTATCTTCACCTCTCCCATCATCACATTTGTCTGGTTCATATTCTTACCACTTTGTCTATGCACATTGATAGACTCTTAATCAATCTTTGTTCGTTTTCCCCTTCAACTGACAACAAGATGCACCTCGACCCGAAAGCAATAACCTTATTTGTTATTGCATGCAGGAACTGGCCTGCAACATCAACTGGAACATACAGAAGAAGTGTTGAAATGCTGTCAAAAATCACATATTGCGGACCAAATGCTCTTAGCATCTTGGTGGTTGCGATTGAAAGTCTTGTCAGGTCTTTCGGTGAATTTGTGTATATGCAGTTTTCGTGCAGTGTAGGAGACGGGATCACTGATTTTGTAACTGCGTCAACGATATGAAAATTATTCATAGACATGCCACACTCTTCAATTTTTGATTTTAATGTGGAATATGACCTATTTAAGCTGACATACCCTGTTTTAAGGCTTGCTGATCCGACCAAAGACAAGGTCATTTCAAAAAGAGAGGGGTATTTTTCTGAATTCATAACAATTAAAATCGATCTATTTTCTTTAAGAAGATTTGAGTCCAAAATCATTATTAGTATAAACTTTACCTTACTATATTAAATTTTTGCTTAAGCTTACCCAGTAAAGGTGCAAGCGATGAAACAGTAAGCGCCAGTGTAAAATCTCCATTAATCATTTCAGCATCTATTTCAAAATCTACCTTAATAACAACAAGATTTTCTTTCTTGTCAATCCTTACCAAGATAGAATCAATTATGCTGCTTCCTGCATTGGATATGAGCTCAGGCTCGCTGAAGACAATTCTCTGCTCGAAAAATTTTGCTATGCTGGTTATATACGCAGAATAAATGACTGATGTAATTTTTTTTAAGAGCGCTTCGTCTTCCTGAGTCATGACTTCTTTGCCTTCGGAAGGCTCCTTCTTTAAAATTGACACAAACTTAATGGCTGATGTTGATGGAAAAAAGATGAAAACATTTCCGTCAATACCTTCTTTTAGCCTGCTGCAAATTCCAATCACAATATTGTCATTGCTCATTGACTTTGCCATCTTAGAAGACTGCACTATTTGCATCTCAGGGACGCTGATGTTAACTTTTTTTCCGAAAATAGCAGACAGCGCCATTGATGCATTTCCAGAGCCGATGTTTGCAACCTCCTTGAGCGCATCCGCCTCAAATCCTGTAAGTCCTCCAAAATTTGCACCTGTTATCTCTGTTGGCATTTGGATTTCCTAAATCCCTTATAATTTATATAGTTACCGCTTATATTTTTCCATAAGCAAATCTTTATTTATCTCTGCTAGCTTCTCCTGATACGATTCTAGGGTCTTTTTATATGTTTCTTCATCAACCGTCTTCAATGTAAAGAAAGATTTTTGGAGCCCCTTAACAAGGTTAAGGATATCCTCTCTTTGTTTTGCTTTATCAACGGTTTTGCTTATCTTATTTATCCTGGTATGTGATATTGCAGCGAGCTCCTGGTTAATCTCAGCAGCCCTTCTCTTATGCTCAGTTAGAAGCTCCTTGTAGATGACCTCTGATATTTTCTTATCCTTAAAATAACTTGTCTGAAGCTCTATCTCCTTCTGCTTAATCAATATCTGTTCTTTTTCCAGATCATTTTTTTTCTGCACCATCTTAATTGTTTGGTATCGGTTATAGCCGACTAGAGATGCAGCAACTGCCCCCATTCCAAGCAATATCACAAGCCACCAGAATCTCTGCAAAAACCTGCCTATTGAATTGAATAGTTTGGCATTTTCTAGATTTATTTCTGCTATAAGAAGTGATTCTACGTCATCCATAGTTGCTCTGGCATCATCATAATTCCCTTCCCTAAAAGCAGATGCTGCAATTTCAAGCAGCCTATTTACTCTGTCAAGATCATAATTTTGATTTTCATAATCCTTGATTCTTAAAGCAAGCAAATCCAAAGATGCCTTAAGATTATACACTTCCTTACTTTGTTTTTCAATCCTGGTGCATATATCCACCACTTGATTATAATCAAACTGAGAAAATGCAATTTTGGCATCATTCAGAAAATCGTTCAGCGCATCAACATTTAGCCCATCCTGCATCATTCCATCTATCAGTTCTCCTGAATGCATCATACATGCAAATGATTCGTTTGAACTCACTTCTGTTATCACCAGATTAACCGGGAGTTCCTGCGTTGCAAGAGACCCATTTTGCGAATAACTTCTTTTGATAATATAATCAAGTTTAAGCACAAGCGGATATTTTCCGGGCCCATAATATGCCGGAACTTTCACATTTATGTTAAATATACCTGTCTCACTTACATTTAGAGCAGAAATTATCATTGGTGAGACATTAGCATCAATTGTCATCCCTGTCAGTTCTAATGTTATGTCTGTAAAGATAAGATTTTCAAAAACATTCTTTAGACTAACGTCAAACTCCGCAGAAGATCCTCTCAGAATGCTGACAAATTCAGGATAGCTCGCATTGAGAATTATTGGCTGTGAACTAATCGAAGGTCCACCTCCTGATGATCCTGATGGCGCTCCACCACCACCGCCACCTCCACCGCCTGGAGGGGGTTCAACATTACTCGAAGTGGTTCCTGTATTTTCAGCAGGTGCAGATGTTGGAAGTTCTGAAACCAAAACCTGCCTAACAACAGTATTTGTGACTTTTTCAGTTTCATTAACATAATATTCAATAACAATTGTTAGGTTTATATTTCCGGTCGGTGCTCCTGTCCCAATTGAAGTCACTATGCCAAAAAACCTTTGATCAGGCGTCACTCCAAAAGAGGTCATATTCCCAAAATATATGCTTGTGTTGTGGGTTGTTGTCCATCCTTGGGGAATAGTCCAATTAACTGAGACGTTCATTGCTGTTTCGTTTCCTGCATTCTTGAATGTTGCATTAAGAACAATATTCCTGTCTCCCTGTCTCACAGAAGGATCAAATTCTACATCAAATGCAGACACAAACGGGCCTCCCTCCCCGACAAGGATCGAAAAGGTAGTTGTCTGATTATTTGGTTGGCAATCATTGTCATTGCATATTGTCATAACCGTAACTGGATAGGGTGCATCATTATTCTCTGGTGCAATTAATGTAACATTGACCTGCTTTGTATTACCAGGTGATAGGGTTATTAGGCTTTCACTAAAGGATAGAATCGGAACACCTGAATACTTCGATATTGAAAGAGTTACCTCCTGGTCACCTGAATTATTGTAAGTTATATTTCCAACATGTATATCAGAGCCCTGGGTCCCATACAAATCCGAAAGCGCACTGGGATATCTTGTCCATGTAAGATCATAGTAAACTGAAAGGTTCTCCTGGCTGGAATATCTCTGATTTCCATAGATATCCTCTGCAAATATCCGGAAGCTCCATACTGATTCAGAATCCGGCGTAAAGTTTCCGAAATATGTCCTGCTTATATTAGCCATGCTCTTGTTCTGCCACGCAGTTCCATTCTCCATGTACTGCAGATAGACTTTTGATATCAGGCTGTCATCTATTAGCGACGCATTGATAAAAATGGTGATGTTTGGATCAAGGTCTCTTGCCTCATTCGGCGCATATTTTGTGCTGGTGATATTCGGTGACCTTGTGTCCACCACTGAAAAATTGTATAGGATTGTCTGGTTTTTATTCCCTGCAGAATCGTTAAAGTAGAACCTGTAGAAATAAGTGCCCACTGAAGTTATTGTCCATCTGTACTGATAAGTGTTTCCGCTGTAGAACTCTGCTGACGTGTTTGTAAAATTTTTTTCTATGGTGACTTTTGATATTGCCGAAGAGTAATCTATGAGATTGATTCTGATAAATTGGTAGAGGTCACCAAGCTCAAAGGGTTTTGTTAGTGTTGGCTCACTATGTGCAGGAGGTATTGTATCTGCTTTGAAAACTACATAGGAGCATTCCAAATCTGCAACAGAATTAATCTCGCATGCATCTATTGTGTTGGTATCTTCAAGCACCTGGATAGGTTCAATGTACCTTGACCGGTCATATGCCTCAAAAACAAGATCATATTCCGGGTTTCTTTTGAAGGTTCCATTTGAATAGCCTGTCTCATTGCTTGCCTGCCAGTATATAAAGGTTGAATTCTGCTCAATATATAGCCAATACCTTGTATTGTTCAAGACTGCAAGGGTTGCATTGAGCGTGAAATTAAGCCAGCCAGGCTGAAGCTGAGACTGGCCAGACATCGCATTCCCATAAGCCATAATCTGTGATGATGGGCTGTTTGAATTATCAGATCTTATCTGCAAAGTGACATTTGCCTGGCCTGACAGGTTGCGTTTTAGGCGCAAAGACACATAATCAAGGTTCAAATCTCTGACAGGCACAAAAGACTGTGATAGGTTCTCAAGCTCATTTGAAAAATATTCTTCTGCCAGGTAGTATGTTGCATTTATCTTTTGCGAGCTTGTCAGGTTTACCTGGCTGCCGCTGTTTAATATATAATATACTGAAGAGTAAGGCTTGCTGCTGTCGTAGATGCTTATGTCAAGAGTCGAATTCAGAGAGCTTATCGTTGATCCAAATACAGGCGCATTTATTCCAAGAGTTGCATTATTTATTATGTAGAAATAAGTATAGGTTTTGCCAGTATTGTTAAGTGTATCATTTGCTGTTATTGTAATATTATATCTTGCAATTGATGTCAGGTTGGTGAAGTTGTACGCGAAGATGCTGCCGGAAATATGAGTCAGGTTAAATCTTACGCTGCTGCCGGGCCATACAAGTAGCCCGGAAATATTTGCTATTTGGTTCTGATCTGTGATTGTCAGTGTTATTGGAACCTTAAGCGATTGAGACTTCTCAAAGCTCTGGCCGCTTGTAGGAGAAATATATGTCACGCTTGGAGGAACAGTATCGGGTTTTGGCAGCACGTAGAAATCAATATCATCTGTATCAGAACTAGTATAGGCGCCATCCACAATATATTGACCACATGTCAATCCTGTTGCACCTGGATAAGATATTATCCACCTGAATGCATGCATGCCGTCATTATCATCCAAAGTAAAGTTAAAATAGTACTCCTTCAAGCCATAGTCCCCGCATACATTGTTGTAGATATTGCGCCAAATTGTTGCAGCACCATTGGAAAAGTTTGAATAAGCTATCGCAATAGGATCGCCTGCATAACAGAGATATTGTGCATACAATTCCACTCTATCTCCTCCCTTAAAAGGAGTGCTGTTGAATGCCCTGATATACATCTTTTCGACATACTCATAGATTGAGACATCGTTTCCATCCAAACAATTATCTATTGTATTGAAATCCTTGGTAGATTCATAAGGTCCTTGGCAATCCGGATCGCATGCACAGAAGTAATTTGATCCGGGGCAGTATCCCCTACCCTCGACTAAACCTGCAAAAAGAACTATCAGACTCAAAAATAAAATTCTTTTTACAGTCTTGTTCATTTTCATCCTTTTATTTCAGTATATAAGACTATTGTGTTGTAATTTGACCCTTTATGTAGCTTGAGATTTACAGGAACCTTGAGTTCAAAGTCATAAATGCCCCTTGAACCAGCTTTCTGTTCGTTTACCTTCGTCACGAATACAACATCCTGCGACCCATCAAACCTTCCTCCTGCACTCGGATCAAGGTTATCCCATAGTATCCCTGTTATGAAATTTGATGTGTTTGTCGAATTCATGATAGGCACATTATTCAGGAAATTTGTGAAGACTGTAAATGTATCTGTAAGTTTTACTGCATTGTTTTCTGTCCAAGTCCTATTGATGCTATCTGAGTTATTCTCCATGAGCAGCGCTGCATCAAGCTGGCCAAAATCATCGAATTGGGGTGCTCCGGCCTTGCTTCTGCCAAGGGCAGTCAAGTTCATCCAGTTGATGTTTGCATCATAATCTACTGCATAGATATTGGCACCTGTAATATTTAACGGCTGCCATGAATACACTGTCTTGTTTTCTGAATCTTGTATACTTAAGTTTCCACTATAATTTCCGTAAAATACATGATAGCTTGATACAGATATGACTTTGAATGCATAATTGTTAGATTCATTTTGCTCTGCAAAAGTTCCATTCGATGAGAGAGGCGGATCAATCACAACATAGATAGGGATATCCCCTATTCCTGATACTTTCCAACTGACATTCACAACCACAGAGGATTGAGCCAATAAATCAACTGTGATATTATCTCCTATCTGGTTATTTAGAGAGTAGTTCCTTTCAAAGAATTGGACAGTCACATTATATGAATTAGAGTTGCCTATGTTATAGATAGTTGCATTGATTGTTATGTTCTTTGATTCTTCAGGCCAAGTTGTGTTGAATCTGATGTCCGATGAATTCAGTGTAAAGTCTGGCTGAGGTACCGTGAAATTTCTTGTCAATGAAGTGTTCACATTTCCAGCCAAGTCCATGCACGTCACATTCCAGAAATGTATACCTGTTAGAAGATCATAAACCACTGAAACATTGTTGGAGTCATTGCCAAGTGTTGTTGGGTTATGAACCGACGTATCGATTGTAATATTGCAGGTTAATTGAGATGCCATATTATCATATACTGTATAATTAAAGGTGACGTCTTTTCCTCCTGTAGTTGCTCCATCCTCAGGGAATATAAGCCCTACTGTTGGCTTCTTTGTGTCCACATATATCACTTTGGTAGAGGAGTTCGCAAAGTTGTATGCATTGTCCTGGGCTTGCAGAATAATATAGTATGCTCCATCCTGAGCAATGTTTAGTGCTGTCTGCGAGGCAGTTGCATTGCTCGCAGTGCTTGATTTGTTTGCAAGACCATTTACATGGAAAGTATATGATATCGGGTTTGCCAAGTTGTCGATGATGCTAAATGAAACAATAGGATTCACATAGTTATACCATGTGTGGTTGTTTGTAATTATTACAGGTATGGGATTATCAATATCCACATTAAGAATCCGAGCGCTGCTTATTGTATATTTATTCAAGGTTGTATTATCAAAGCATTGGACTGCCCATGAATAAGTTCCATTTAAATTATTTACTGCAAAACTATTTGTTGCATTGTTGATTATCTCAGCTGTATGATTCGTTATATTTATTTGATTGTTCAGGATTAGAGAGCAATTCTCTATTCCTGTCTCATCTGACACATTATAATAGAATGTGACAGTAGGGATATTTGTCCAATTATTATTGAGTGGCGTAATTAATGTGATGTTAGGGGCTGTAAATATATTAAATGCCCTTGTATCTGAATAGTTTCTGTTCGTTGCATTGTCGACGCATGTCACATTCCAGGAATGCTGCCCTTCATAGAGCCCGCTGACGAGAGTTGCCACCACACTGTTATTTTGTGAAGGGATACTATATGCACGCACAGCTGAATCAACAGTAAGATCGCAGGAGAGCAAATCATCTAAGTTATCAATTGCTGAATAGTTCAATTGAACAGTCGAGCTGTTCATATTATCATATGATTGGGGTGAGATGAGATTGATCGTTGCTTTGGTCGTATCTATTGTGAAGAGATATGTGCTGGAATTTCCCAAATTGCCGGATGTATCATTGCAGACAATGCTATAGTTGTAATGTGCTTGCGAAAAACTTGCTAGAGTGAAATTATTCAGCACTCCGTTTGTCAAGCTCCGGTTTGTTGAATTCGCTGCGCCATTTATGTAAAGGGTACAGGTATCCAGCGCAATATTATCTGTCGGCGTATACTGGAAGAATATTGATGCTGTATTATTCCAGCTATCGTTCTTTGGCGTGCTCAACGTTACAGTTGGAGGAATAAGATCCACAACTGTAACCCCTCTAATGTTTGATATTTTGCTTGGTACATAATCAGATTTAACGTAGCATCTGACATTATTGATCGATGCTGCAGTTCCATTTACAACAAACGTTGAGTTGACTACGCCGCTTATGTTTCCGAGAGTGTGTGGATTTGTCTCACCTGTTCCGAGTATAAGGTTTCCAGTAGAGGACATATTGATCCAATCTGAGACAGAATCATTATATTGGAGATAGACCGCTGCATTGATACATACGCCAAACGTGCAATCGATAGAGCAAGTAATATTTGCTGACTGGCTCGGGGAGATGCCAATATCTGAAGAAGGGTTTGATATATTCACAGTGATGTCTCCAAGTACATTGAAGTTCGTGAAATTTACATATGAATTAGCCTTGTCATCCCATGAATGCTCAAAGTTCTGGCCAAGAGGATCGTCGTTATATATGTTAACGACCAACTTCAACCTATCTGTCGGTCCAAGCAGCCAAGGGTTGTATATCAAAGAGCTTCCTGAAAGCGGCCAAGACCTGTTTACAGGTGTAAATATGTTTGTTCCTCCTGTATTATCATTTCCGTTTTGCGCTATCAGGAAATCTCCTGATGAATTTGAGCTGTAGACTTTCCAGGTCACATAGCCTCTTGCTGTTGATGCAAGATACACACCTGCAAATTTTGCTACTGCACCTTGCGGTATCAAGACCCCATTTCCTGAAAGGTAAGGCGAATATGCAGTAACCATATTAAATAATGATTTTGCAGGGATGAACTGACTGGTATTCTCTTCGGATGTATCCTTCTGGTTGGACAAATTAATGTTTGCTGTTCCAGTAAGATGCGTGTTCCAGGTCTCATACCAAATGCTCATCCAATTCGGATTGACATGTGAAACAGAAAAGTTCCTTGTTGACGAGATACTCATCCTTCCGACTTGGTCAGTACAATTCACACTCCAATTATAATAACCATCAGCAAGGTTTTTCACAAAAGTATTTTCTTTGTTTGTAAGCACATTATAAGATGTGTAATTAGCTTGCTCATTGATGAAAAGCGTACAATTAGCAAGGTAACTGGAATCTGTGACATTATAGCTGAAAACAACTGCTGAACTTGTAAGTTCAGATCCTTCATAAGGTGTATTCAGTGTGACATTAGGATCAAGAAGATCTATCCTGAAGTTATAAGTAGATGTTACGTTGCTGTTACTGGCTGAGTCATTTGCCCAGGCATAGTAATAATATATTCCGTCTGTCAAATTGAATAAGGTCGTATTGGTGCTTGCCCCTATATAATGCCAAGTTTGATTCACCTGCCCATTGACATATAGAATCATTGTATCCGGATACGTCTCAATGTGGCTAATATTTATGGTTCTATTAGTGAATGCAGTGACTGAATTATTTTCCGGTGTTGGGTTTATGAAACCAAGTGTAGGCTTTGTCAGGTCAACTATCCTTATTATGGAAGTTGCGTTCTTTTTTCTTCCCAGATAGTCTGTCGCTTGGACAATGATTATTTTTGACCCTTCAGATAAAGTTATATTCACTATCTTTGAGACTCCGTCGGTTGCATTACCGTAAAGAGAAGGCGTCCCATCAACAAAGACAGTATAATTTATCAGGAATCCTGTGAAATCAGATAATGTGATATTAAGGGGTGTAACTGCAATATTTGTATATTGATTCGTTGCTGGGGAATTCAAGACAGATTTCAGTACAGAGATATTCCTTGTCGCATTGTTGTTTGAATAATTGAGTTCTGCTGCTGTGTAATTTATCAGCACATTGATATCATGCATACCTATTGTTATGTTCCAAGATACATTAACTGTTGCTGTCTGCGACGGCAAAAGCGTCGCGATGTATCTTATCGGCTCTATCCTGTATCCTGTTCCAGGCAGCCCATTCCAGAACTCAACAGGTATATTGGTTGCTGTCGCTCCTCCAATGTTATATATTGTCGCACTTATCATAAGTGTCTCATTCTCATCAGGGTTTGAATTGTTGAAAGTGATGTGGCTTGTGTTCAAGGTTAGGTCAGGTGCATTGATGGTGAAATTCATCAGATCACTAAATGCTGAATTGTTGAGGTTATCGACGCATTGGATACTGTAGTTGTGCTTGCCCTGAGCAAGATTTATGACTGTCTGATTTGATATTGTTCCGGATATTACGGGTATTGTGCTGACATTCACCCTATCATCGATAGATATATTACAGTAAAGATTGGTTGCCCAGTTATCTGTTGCATTCCATGTAAAATTCACATTTTCAAAATTATATGTTCCTCCTTCTGTCGGAAATATCAGGTTGATCTGCGGACCGATGAGATCCACCCTCAAGGTATAAGGAGCAGGAGATGTTCCTATCCGTCCCGCAGGATCAGTGCAATTTATGGTCCAGATATATTCTCCGTTTCCGAAATTTGCGACTGAAAAGTTATTTGGCTGCCCCGGATAGATTGTTGTGTTAGTCTTATTTACTGCGCCATTTATTATGAGCTCGCAATTTGTTAGGAGGTTTGAATTGTCTGTCGGAGTGTAGCTGAAATTAAAGTTCGTCTGCCTTGTCCTCAGAAAATCCGCCGGGCTTATGAGCGACACTTTCGGCGTCTCATTTACTGCATATATATAAGTCAGGCTTGTGTTTGTCCTCCCTCCTGTATCTGCACATGTGACGTTCCACCAATACATGCCATCAGTGAGGCCTGATACCGAGTGCGATGTCCAGCTTCCGTTCTGTGCTATTATTCCTGTATGTAAAGTGCCATTATTATTGATGCTGCATGTAAGTGTCTGTGCAAGGTTATCAACAGCGGAAAAGTTGAATTCAAAGCTGCTGTTCAAGGTAATATCAATAGGATAATTCAAAAAGATAGTTGGATCTATCAAATCCACAGTGAAATTCCTTGTTTCTGACTGGCCGGACTGGCTGCCTTGGTCCATACAATAAACAGACCAATTATGGAAACCCTGCGATATGCTTTCTGCATAGAATCTCATCTGGATTCCATTGTCAGATGATGTTAGGCTTGAATTGGTCTGGTTCTCGAGGCCATCAATATATAATCTGCAATAGATAAATCCTGTCTCATTTAAGGTTGAAGGGATATATGTGAAATTGATATTCCCGTCTCCGTCAAGATGCCCGGGATCAGGCGATATAAGCTCCACTGTCGGTTGGCTGCTTATTGTAAATTCATATGTCGGAGATACATTCATCAAAGCTCCATCTGTGCATGTTACATTCCAATAATATGTGCCTGGCTTAAAGCCATTCACTGTCTTTGTGAACGGGACTCCGTTTTGTGCTGACATGTTTGTCTGGTTGAGCTGATTGTTTATCGTAAGGTTACATGAAAGATAATCATCCACATTGTCAAATGCAGTGAAATTGAAAGTCATCAATGATAGGCTGACATTTGTCCCATTTTCAGGTTGAGATAATGTGATGTTTGGAGCCTGCCAGTCAACATGCAGGTTCCATTCAGGAGTCGCATTGGCTCCAAAACCTGCATCATTAATGCATTGGACTGTCCAGTTATGTATCCCCTGATCTATGTTTGAGACATTTATCTCCGATATCCCGTAGGCTATAATCTCAGATGAGTATATTGTCTCGTTAAGCTGACCATTGAGCCTTACTGTGCAGTTCTGGATATCTGCATTATTTACCTGAAACCTGAAGCTTGCGTTGCCATCTGTATCAACAGATCCGCTTATGGGTGAATCCAATGTAAGTGTTGGTGCCTGTACTATTGTAAAACTATAGGTCGAAGCACTTGTAGTGACCCACCCTGCTTCATCAGCACAAGTTGCATTCCAGAAATGCTGTCCTGCAGTAAATCCTCCAACGCTTCTTGTATTGGTACCATTTGTCCCTGCAAAATTCAGGTCAACTACTGTGTTGTTGACTGTAATATTACATACTATAGAAGACTGGCTGTTCTCAACAATGGAGAAATTGAAAAGTATAGTACTTGATGTTGAGGTCTCTGAATTCGGATGGTTTAGAGTCACAGAAGGAGGAGTGTTGTCTATATGCAAATAATAGTGGTCATCAGTGCCTGTCAAAAACAGGCTATCTGTACAATACACAGTCCAGTTAAGATATTGCTCTGACATATCTGTCAGATTGAATGAGTTATATGCATCATTATCTATTGAAAGGTTCTCCTGGCTGAACTGATCATTAATGTAGAGCGAACAGTTACCAATCAGGTCGCTGTCATATACATAATATCGGAATGATACATTTCCTTTGCTGTAACCCCCATCTACCGGTGAGAATAATGCAACTATCGGCAGACCTCCTACATCAAAGCCCCATGAATCTGTATAACCGACTAGTCCGGAATCATCGTAGCATGACACATCCCATATATGGCTTCCTCCTGAGATTCCTGTCTCCAATCGAGATTGATATGAACCATTAAGAGCTGCAAAATCTGTATTAGGAGCACTCCTAGGAGGCCCGTCAATGTACAATGTGCATGTGAGGCTGGAATCCAGATTATCTATGACCGTAAAATTGAAGTATATATCTCCTGTCTCAAAAAAAGATCCCGGCGCAGGTCCAAGGAGTGTGATATTTGGCTCTGTCCTGTCTATTGTAAATTTGTAAGCTCCTGAAGTAGCATATCCTGTTGAATTATCAAAGCATGCGACTGACCAGTTGTAGTAGTTTTCTGCTATGTTGTATAGTGTGAAATTATTTTGTAGCTCAGCCACTATCGAGATATTTGTTGAATTATAAATCTGGTTTACATATAATGAACAGTTTCTGATTCCGTCTGTATCATCAGGCGTATAAATGAGTGATACATCGTTCTGGTTCAAAGAGGTCCTGTTTGCCGGCAAGTTAAGTTGTACTGTGGGATTTCCATTCACTGTAAATTTCCTTGTCTCTGAAGTGTTCTGCCTTCCTGAATCATCCATGCAGGTAACATTCCAATACTTGGTTCCGGAACCTATCTCTTTGCTCTGCACAATAGGAGTCGCATTTGCAGAAGGGATGCCTGGAATCTCAACTACCCCGTTTACCATTATGCCGCAGGTTAGGCTGGAATCATAGTCGTCATATGCAGTATAATTAAATTGCACCAGTCCTCCCAGGAATATGTCATTAGGCAATGGAAAATTCAAGACCACAGTAGGATCCTTAAGATCTATCTTGAAATAAGATATGCCTCCGTTTCCAGTATAATTGAATGAATCTGTGCAGTAAGCGCTCCAGTTATGCTGACCTGCTGCCATATTATTTAAAGTGAAATTATGCTGGTTGTTTGCTGAAAGCGAGAGATTTGTCTGATTGAATCTTCCGTCGATTATTAGTGAGCAGTTCAGCAGCCCGAAATCAGTTGGAGTATACTTGAAAGTAAAGTTATTTGTGCTGCTGACCGTATTGTTGGATGGTGAGTTATGAGTTACAGTCGGTGCAGCTGTATCAATTGTAAAGTTCCGTGTGATTGAATATCCGGGAATACCAGCTGTATTCTGGCAGGTTACATTCCATTGATGCACTCCGTCTGCTATATTATCTACTTGTCTGGTGATATAGGTGCCGCTTGGCGAATTAACTCCGGAAATATTCACTATCCCATCGATTTTCAAGTTGCATATGGGCGTCCCAGACTGTTGCGTCGCATTCCAGGTGAAATTTAAGTCATTCACAGTTGACATGATTCCATTCAATGGTGCAACAAGAGTCACATTCGGCCCTTGATTGTATATCCTGATCCTCACTGAATCGAGTTTCCTTTCGCTTCCGTCTGTGCAGTTCGCAGTTATGTTATACAAACCATCACTGTAATCAGGTGTATATGTCCTATTGTAAAAACTGTAATCTGTCAGTTTTGTGGTGTTGATATTCGGGTATTTGTAAAGGGAAGAATTTATGAAATTAACTGTGCAGCTCTGGACACCGTCTGCATCGACTGCGCTAATATTTATATCCTGGTAAGAGAAGATTGTCTTGATTGTAGAAATATCAAGCTTGATATAATCTGTAAATATGTCCTGTCTTACGCTTGATCCAGATAGCTTTGAGGAGGCCCAGACAACAACATTTATCTCTCCATCTGAGTCAACGTAATCTGCGATTGTCCCGGGAATTGACTGTGTCTTGGTCTGGTCATAGGTGGTTCCGGTTATTGTTCCACCGCCGATATCAGTATATGCGCTCGTCAGATAGTTCCATGCATATATCCTAAAGTTTTCGGCAGCAGCATCAGTTTTTAGATAACCTTCCCAAGTGACTGAGATATCTACAATATCTGATTCAGAGATTGTGCTATAAAAATAGAAACTCTGGTAGATATGATCATTCTTGGTTGTCATTATGGATTGCCATCTTGGATCATCATCGCTCGCTTCAATATGGCTATAATCTGTAGCATCTGCTTCAGATCCGCCCAGCAAAGACGCAGGCGGATTAGGGTCGCTCCCGCTTGAACCTTCATAAGCATTATTATTAATCGCATCTGTATAGTCCATTGTTGTCATATCGCTCGTCGGCTCAAGGATTTCCACAGCTAAAGTGTTTGTGATGCTGAAATCTATATCAAGATAAACAAAATCAAGTTTTGTGAAATCTGATCCGGCAGGCCCTGCATTATTGTCAGTCAGCCTCAATTGTATATCATTATGATTTGGGATAGAGCCAAGATTTGCTGTAAGATTACATCTTCCTATTGTATTGCTGGCACTGAACGGAATACTTCCGCAGGTTGCAGTAATATAGGTTGCACCATTATAATATTGGATAACTATAGGATCGCTGGTTGCATCATAGTCCTGATGCCTAACATACAATACGAGATCATTTAGTGTGTATCCCTCCTGGATCTGATTCTGGAATCTCAAATCAACATATGCAGCACTTGAGGCAGATACTACTGTTGTAGTTACGGAGTCTGAATGATTGAGTTCTTGTGTAACAACGCTTCCTGAAGGGTAATTATTGTCATATTTTGTTGAAATATCTGACTTGACAACCACAAGTATCTCTGTTGAATTCTTAAGATAAGTTGCTGTGTCATTAGCTTCAATCGTGTAATTGCCAAGCTTTTGCGAAAGGAGTGCAGGTATGGTCCATGAGGTTGCAAAGCTTCCATTTACATTGGTCATAATTGGTGTAGGATACCCTGATACTGAACTTTTGTTGCTCCTGATTATGTTCAGATCAGCGTTTGTAGATGCGCTATATCCGTTACCGTCAATTATTACTGAGTCACCTCTCTGGTAGTACCTATGGTCTGTGAAAATAACTGAGGTGACATTGAACTTCGGCCTTGTTTGAGAGAGATTAGTATTATTTACATTGTCAAATGCAATGATTGAAAATGAGTAGTTGCCTCCTATCTGGCCTGTGTAATAATAATACCAGTAATCGCCTGAGCTTGACATAGAATAATTTACAGCCTGGCCATCCGGCCTGCTAAGCAGTACATAAGCCCTGTCCACCTGATTGTTGTCTGTGATAGTTGCGCTTATGTTAAAGATGCTACCGGAGGAATTGACCAATGGCAAAACCTTTTCATTTGAGATTGTGGGTTTGATTATATCATCTGCATCTGTTATCTTGAAAGTCTGCATCGGTGTTTGGTTGAATTGGCCCCTGCTGTCATTTGCATAGAACCGCCATTGAACATTTGAGCTTGGAGTGGCATTTATGAACCATGTGTAGTTTGCTTGGGCATCGAAGACGCCTGATCCAAAACTAATGCACGAGGAATTTATCCAAGTTCCAGTCTGGTTTATGCTGAATATATAGCAGCTGAGAAAATAATCGTCAGTGAAATTGGTGAAAAATGTCACAGATGTATTTTGATATACGGTCGTTGGAGACTTGGAGATTCCATAATACCCAGGATAATAATCAAATAGTATTGATAAGAAAAGTGAGTCAATATATGCAACAATATTGTCTTTGGAGGGGGTCCAGTCTCCCATGACCCTGAGCCTGATATTCGCAAGATCTGAGGCAGACAATGACCCTGTTATCTGGTAGGATTGGTTTTGCGGAGAGCCGATTGGAAAATTTGTTGTCTGGGTGCTTCCATCGTATGATGTGCCGTCTAGGTTCAGGTTTCCTGAATCATAATCTGCCAAAGAATATCCCATATCAAGTGGATCATCTCCGCTATTGGATGTGTACCATCTCAGGCTCAAATAGGTAGTTAATAGAGTTCCAACTGTCGGGACTCCTGTGAAATTATCTACTGAAATATATCTTGAATTATCGAGTTCGTCCACTGCATATGTTCCATCTGGATATCCGTCTGCCTGGTCATAAAGCTCCCATGTGCCTTGTGGAAGGTTTCCATAAAAATCTTCTTTTTTTGCGACTGCGACTGATCGATTATGAGCCGCAAAAGCAGTCTGGCTCCTGTTGTCAGTCACCAGGCAATTCCAATGGAATCTTGTACCGTATGGAACACCTGTCAGGTTAAATACAACGGCAGCCGATGTGTCAGAGAGCCCATTAATATTCGCTGTGAAATTCGATGTAAAGCTTCCTGAGATGTCATGATATAAAGTTATTGAACTGATATCCGCGTTATCGTATCCTATGCATGATAATGTCATTGTGCCATCTGCATCAACATAATTATCAGCAGGTGATGTTAATGTGATATTTGGAATACCAAGATAGATGCTAAATGAATAATTCTGGGTAGCATAAATCTCATTTGACTCATTGTCTATTGCTTTGCAGTTCCATGCATATCCTTTGCCGTCCTCAAAACCCCCTTTTGTAAATATTTGTGAAACAGAAGTGTCAGAAGTCCCGGAATACACCTGGACCTCCTCAAAAGAGAATGCACCGGTCCTGTTTGTATAGAGACTAAGGCTCTGAATATCTTCGTCATCTGTTGCAGAGCAATTGAAATCCAAAGTAGTGTTTATCTGGGTACTTCCGGTTGCAGGTGAGATAAGGTTGACCTTGGGTAGAGGGTTTTCAAGAACTGTTACTGTCCAATTTGCTGATGCCCATGCAGACTGAGGAGAGGTCGCATTGTCAAATACCAGGCAGTTCCAGATGACCCTTGTGCCGTTTGATAAGTCCATATGGAATGTCGCTGTATATGAAGTGTTTGCTGAACCATATACATACACAGTACTATTCCTCTGGAAAGTTCCTGTTATATTTGTATAGAAACTGATATTTACTATGTCATGCGAATCCTTTGCAAGGCATGAGAAATCTACTGATGAGGTAGTAGAGTTTGAATAATTCGCAGGAGTAATTAAAGTGATATTGGGAGCTGTGTCAGGTACTTCCCCTATAATCTCATTTGCATATGCGAAAGTGACATTGATATACGGCGGAAGGTGAGTTATGGTATCAAAAGACACAGTCACTACATGCGTATGTGTATTTGGTGTATACGCATTATTGCCTCCTTTTGTAGATAGGCTTGTCCCTGCTTGGCCTGTAGTAATATCCAAATCTGAATGTGTATGATCTGTTGTGCCTCCTGTTGAGCTTCCAAAGCTGGATGCACCAACAATATACCTGTTATACATTGCTGATCCTGCTGAGGACATAGGAACCCAGCCGGATGGTGCAGTTGAACCAAGGATTGCAATGAATCCCTGGCCATATGGCACTGTTGTATCGGTTGTAGCCATTGCAAGTATGACACCTAGATACGGAGGACGGTTGTCCACAACAGAAGAGTCAGCGGTTCCTGCTGAATGAGTATGCCTATTTGCTGCCACTGTATCAGTCGGTGTACCGGCTTTTGTTCCGCCAAATCCTATGGATATATCAAGACCGGCAGATGTCTGATGGCTATGCGTGTTGCTGCCTGCTGTATAGTTAGCAGAAGTATTTGCATACACGAAATAATTATCCTGGCTTGTGTATCTTGTCCAGCCTGAAGGAAGGCTGGATGTGTTGAATATAGCGATAGCACCTTGCGGTATTGTACTTGGTATCCCACCTGCATATTTTATGACTTTAACTTGTCTGAAGCTTGGAAGGTTTGAAACTCTCTCCACATCAGTATTTGCTAAGGCTCCGTGGGTGTGGGCTGCCGTAGCTGCAGAAGTCGAAGATGCAGATTGGCCAGTGGTGGTTGCACCTGTCTCAGACACATAACTTATTGTATGGATATGCGTAGTTGCACCACCAGTTCCTCCGTAGACATCAGAAGCTCTAATCAATTTTTGGTAATATGCTCCGCTCGAGTTGCATGAGACGCAGGTCCACCCTGCAGGCTCATTTGTGCTTCCGACCCAGAAGAGATAAAAATCTCCTGAATAAGGAGGATCAATTGCAAGATACCACGGCCTTGCCTCCTTGAATGTCTGTCCACTATAGTCTATATAAGACATGCCAATCTCATAAAGCTGCGGAGTCTCAGGTGGTGAGTTTGCCTTGTAGGAAACAACAGAATTATTTGCAAGATTGCTCCATTTCAGATAATAATTATTGGAATCACTGGTGACTGTGCTTCCTCCTGCATTAATTATTGTGAAATTAAGAGGAAGTTTCTCTGTGAAATCGAAATTGCCTGTAAAATAATTGGCTTTCAAAGTTATCTTTGTTTCATAGCCGCCTTTTGCAGGGTCAATCGATGCAGGCATGTCCCTCAAGATGTCAAATTCATAGTTATCAGAAACCTCAAAATGGGAATACAGTGTATTGTTTATCCCTGGCGCAGTAATGGTCACAAACAATGAATAATTTCCTTCCAAATCCTTAATATCATAGCTTGCATAGTACACTCCTCTTGATATTCCGGTGATTTCTCCATCTATCCTTTTCATTATAGTCTTATTTGACAGCGGATCAGAGACTACCAATGTTATATCTGGATTCTCAGCAAGTATTCCCTGGTTGTCAAGTGCAACAATGATGAACTCTGCTAATTCATTTGTGTGATACATAGGCTTGATTGAATTGACAGTCGCAACACCTACTTCTGCAAAAGCCGGATCCATGTTATCTATCCTTATGGTATATTCTTCTCCTTGCTTTATGTATTGGACAAACACCCATTCTCCTGTGCATTCCTGGTTCCTGAAATCCCACTCTTTGCATTTCACAAGCTGCTCTCCTGCAGCTGTCATCTGAACATCCCCATATGAAAAATCAATGGAGCTAGGGTCTATAGCAAAAGTCCTGACAGAATCCTTTGGAGCGTTTTTCTTGTCCACATTTTCTATCTTCAGATCAAAAGTCCTGGAAAGATTAACTTCATGGAAGACAATCTTTTTCATTCCCTCAATTTTTGGTGCCATCTCGACATCATAAGTACTGTCTGGTAAAAGAGGATTTGACTGGCTGTTGATCTCATAGATCTTATCAGACCGGGTATCTGTTATTGTAATATTTGTAAAAGATACTTGATTAAGCCTGTTGCTGACAGTGAAATATCTTCTGGCATTGGTAGTTTCATTGACTGCAGGTTCCACTACTTTTTTTTCTTTTGGAAAGACAAGAATCGAGAGGTTGGCCATAACTGTGTTGTGCGATGTGACCATTATTTCATATAAGCCATATGTTTTTGGATTGAACAATACTGTCTCTCTGACCGGCCCCAGGAAATTATAAGATATCCCTTCAGAATTTATTTCCAGGAGCAGATCATTATACGAAGTGGCATTTATTTTGATTCTTACTTGTTCTCCGACAGTATAATTTGCCTTGTCAACCCATATATTTACTTTATTTGGGTCTTCAACAGTAAATGACTTTTCTTCGATCTTTTCTGTGTTGTTAAAAAGCAGTATAGTATAGATGCCTGGATATGGCGCAATATATCTGAATCTTGCTGCAGGCTCAAAATAGGTGTAATTTCTAAAGGCTGAAACCAGATCAACTCTAAGTGAGGAGAAATCAGTAGTGTTGAGTTCAACTGTCACTATCTCACCCAACTCGTAAACGTCCTTTTCAAGATTGATGATGCTGCTAATAGCCGGAAGAAAGATCAGGAGTATCATGAAAAAAGAAAGTGATTTACCCATGGGTCACTACCTCCAACATCCTATAGAATGACTCATATGAATAAAGCACCGTTATATTTTCTAAAACCAAATTTTTCGCTCCAACCAAAAACTTAGATTCATCTATGAAGACAGGATTGTATTTTTTGATTTTTGGAAAAGCATTTATTATCGCGTCTTTATCATGAAAGTGATCCAGGACAAGAATAATATTTTTTTTGTCCTTGAATGCAGTCACTATCTTAAACTCATGCGAAATAAGTTTGACTAGTTCGACATGCTTTACTAATCCATTTTTATCCTGCTTATATATCTCTTTTAGCGTAAGAAGCGCGATTGATTTGTCATTTTCCAGGTTAAGTGAACAAAGATAACTTCTGCCGATGATTTTCTTTGTCAGAACACTGTTGTCAATTAGATTATTGCAAGTAGAATTTATATGAGGATATGCACGCCCAAGGATCTTCGAGATCTCATTGATTGACAGCCTCTGAGAAATATCTCTATTGAAAACACCGATTATATCTAGTTCGACTTTGCTTGTCACTGTAGTTCTTCCGGTCTTAATATGCATAAAATGATATATATATACTTTATAAATATTTCTAATTT
>JBDRQT010000018.1:0-47787 GCA_043826135.1 archaeon | reverse complement strand
AACAGGAATTTAACGGTTCGCAAGGTCGGCTATCGCCTAAAACGCCAAGCGTTTTCCCCTGCTCTCCCAAATCCCATTTCCATCACGAGCCTCAGGGTTACCGACTCTCGTGGGAAATGTGACTTCGTTAAATTCCGATGTCATATGCAAATTCCTCGACCTAATGGATAGACAACAATTAGTCAAAAATAAACAATTCCTCAATCGTTGTTTTCAAGGCCTCTGCAACATCATGAGCAAGTTGAAGTGAGGGATTATATTTTCCCTGCTCCAGAAATACAATGGTCTCTCTCCTGACACCGACTTTCCTGGCCAGATCAGCCTGGGTAAGGTCATACCTTGCCCTGAATTCCTTTATCCTGGTCTTCACTTAGATCTCCTTTGAATTATAATATGCCCAAAAGACTGCGAACAAAATTGCCATGCATCCGACTGATATGCCTGTTGCCTGGCTGACATCCCTGAAGACAATAATATTTTCAGACAATAATCCAACACCAAGGAGCATATAGAGAGATACATAAAATGCTTTTGAACTGGCCTTTTCCATGACTCTCCTGCTCCTTTCATCGTGGATAGGAAGACCATTCTTCAGATCATCGCTCCCTCTTTTATAGACAAAAAAAGCAAAGATAAGTATGATTACTGCAATGATACCTCCTAAGATTGCTCCTGCAATATCTCCCTTGCCGAGCGCCTTTGACAGATAAAGTATACCCGTCAAGACCACAAACAAGCTAACCATTATTATCGCCATTAAACGGATCTTGTCATTTTTCCCTGAAACATTTTTTTCTTTCATTTCTAAAACCTCATCCAGTCATTTATGCATTTTGTTATATATAATTAACTTTATGTTAGAAATAGATAACATATCTGATATTTAAATATTTCGATTGAGATGTAGTCAAAGCATGATTTGATTAAAAAAATAAGTGTAAATTGATTGTTATAACAATTACTTCATCGCAAGAAATTCAATGAATGCTAGATATAGAAAAATTAAGAATAAAAAAAATAATTACTCTTTTTTGACATTGACAGCTTTTGGGCCTCTATCGCCAGCTTCAACATCGAATGTGACATCGTCGTTCTCATTAAGAGTGACACCGTCTTCAAGTGCTGACTTGTGGACAAAGACTTCTTTTCCGTCCTCTCCTGCAATAAATCCAAATCCCTTCATGTCATTGAAGAATTTTACTTTTCCTTTCATTTTTTCCTCCAGTCAGAATGAGCCTAACAAATTTGTGATATCGTCGACAAACAGTAAAAGCCTCTGATAGACCTGGAAAAGTCGCTTTCTTTTTAAATTCTTCCCTTTATGAAGCTCTTTTGACAGGTTAAATCCTTACAGAAACAATAATCCATCGTCTTTAACTATACCCATCAATACTATTTCTCCTCAAGGATCCTTTTCCTTCTGAGCAGCTTCTGATAAGTTATCGCGAACCTATGGGCCTCATCCCTGATTCTCTGGAGCATGAGAAGCACTCTGGACTTTCGGTCATAAGATTTTGGTCCATCCAGACCAGGAAAATACACCTCTTCATTCCTTTTGGCAAGCGAAATTGTAGGAATTTTAATGCTGAGCTTAGATAATTCATGCATCGCAGAAGAAAGCTGGCCTTTTCCGCCGTCTACAATAATAAGATCAGGCATTTCTTTATTTTCCTGGATTAGCCTAAGATACCTTCTCCTGACAACTTCGGCAATCATGGCAAAGTCATCTATGCCTTGCACAGTCTTTATCCTGAATCTTCTATAATTGGATTTGTCAGGCTTTCCATCTGTAAACCTGACCATCGAACCCACGCTATCTGTACCGGACAGATGAGATATGTCAAAACACTCAATGATTTTCGGAAGCACTGGGAGATTTAGTTTTTGCTGGAGATCAAGCAGCGCAAGCTCATCTTCCATATAGGATTTCTCAAGATTCTTCTTGACAAGCATAAGAAGCTGCAGTTTCTCTCCCTTGAAAGGTACTCTGACCCTGACCTTTGAACCATTCAGTTCTGATAGATATTCCTGCATAGCAGGACTAACTTTCTCAGGAATGATTATCTCCTTTGGGATCTTCTCCTCAGAATAATATTGTGATATGAACTCTTCCAGGAAACCATCATAGTATTCAAAATCATATTCTGATTTGCCAAAGAGCACTCCTTTATTCACATTGAAGACTGCAAGATGCACGTCTTCCTTATTCCTGACGAAGTTGATGATGTCCTGGTCATATGTTTTTTGCGTCTCGACATTCTGCCTCTCACTCAGGCTTTGGAGAGAGAATATCTGGTCTCGGATATTTTTTGCGATTTCGTAATCCTGATTTATTGAATATTCATCCATCCTCGCTTTAAGCTGTCTTTGAAGCTCTTTGTCTCTGCCTGAGAGCAAAGTCTTAGCATCATCGACAAGCTTTTGGTAGTCAATTTCGGTAATCTTGTTTATGCATGGCGCATCGCACAGTTTCATATGATATCTGAGGCATGCTCTCTTTGGAAGCTTCCTGCACGTCCTGATCCTGAACACATCATTTGCAAATTTAAGGACAATATCGCGCTTTTCAGCTGATGTGAATGGCCCGAAGTAATCTCCTTTCTCTTCCATGTTTCTTGCAACAAGAAGCCGTGGATACTCCTCTTTTGTGAGAAGGATGTATGCATATTTCTTTGAGTCCTTGAGGATTATATTGTATTTTGGAAAGTGCTTCTTTATCAGGTTGTTTTCAAGAAGAAGAGCCTCTTTTTCGTTTGTGGTAACTATGAAATCCGCATCATAAATCTGCGAGACAAGGACCTGTGTCTTTGTGTCGTGGCCTTTTTTCTGGAAATATGATGCAACTCTTTTTTTGAGGTTCTTGGCTTTGCCGATATAGATTATTCTATTGTTAATGTCTTTGAAAAGGTAACAGCCTGGAGAATGTGGAATGAGTGTAATATCCATAGGAATTAAATAAACTGGAATAGTCTAAAAAGGCTTCGGTCAATTGTATTGCCGAATATAATAAATATAACTACCCTATCCGAGACTGAAATGACACTTGATTATGCCAAATTACTGCCCAGAGAATTGCTGGAATTGATGGAATCGTATGGAATATCATCAGAACTGTACAATAGTCCCTCTGCTGCATTCCTAAGACCAAATCCCAGGGCAGGCATCTCAAAAGAAGAGCTAGAAGAATTGTTGGGCACTCAGCTAACTGAAATTAACGTGGCAGGCTACCTTAAATATTATAGGAATGAGGGAAGATATCTACCTGTACTTGCAAATTTTGACAGTTTACTAAAAGCAGGATTCATACATATCGCAGATATTGCATCTGCCGCTCCTGTTGTCGCTTTATCTCCTGATCCATGTTCTGAAATTGTTGATCTTTGTGCAGGTGCTGGTGGGAAAACAATTCTACTTCATGATTTGGTGCCTGATGCAAGTATTGATGCAATTGATATTTCAGGTCATATGTTTGAAGTATTACAGAAGAACAGAGAGAGATATGAAGCAATATTCAGAGCATTTAATGCAGATGCAACCTCATGGCAAGGGGACTATGATTTTGCAATCGCCGATGTTCCTTGTCCGAGCGACGGCAACCTTTCCCTTATGAGAAGAAGATTCAGACAACATGGCATAAGTGACACATGGCATAGGATCACAGAATTGAAAAGTCAACTGCAACCAGTAAGTGAAAGAATCGCAATCAATGCATATAACCTCCTTAGACCAGGAAGTGCTATGGTATACAGCACCTGCACAATGATACCTGAATTCAATGAAGGTGTGGTAGCTCATTTGCTGGATATAGGTGGAATTGTGGAACAATCCAATATCGATGGAATACACCTTATTGAATCTAAAATCATCGGCGGAACATATCTTGTCGATCCTGCACTTAACTGTTCAAAAATAATCTATTATGCAAAGATAAGAAAACCTCTTTGAATAATTATTGCTTTGCTGTAAGGATCATTTTTTCCGAATATATTTTTTACTCCGCTCCTGCACACTTACGTTTGACATGCGGAACCTGTGAGAAAGTGCCTTTGATATATTCCAAAGAGCTAAGAATCAACAGGGTTCTCCCGATATCATGAGTAGAAGAGATGAATGGGATTACTTAATATTTCGGTTGTTAGACAATCAAAACATATATCAACTAGTCCATAAGCCCTTATCTCATGTACTTCAAGAATCATTGCAGAGTATGCCCTGATAATGTTCACTGCTGCAAGTTCAAAGGCGGCAAAGGATTCGCATTTGTAGGCGCAAAGGATGCTGATAGGATCAAAAAATATACAAAAAAAGAGCTCTATGAGTTCATTGATTACTCAAAACTTCCTGAAAGTCTGATAAAGCATATGAAAGATGAGGATCCCTGCCTTGAAGGTGCGCTCAGGTATTCCCAATTAAAAAACAAAAGGCTTGCAGTACTGAAGACACAGAGAAACGGAGATTGCATCTTCCTGAAAAATGGAAAGTGTTGCATCTATAAAGTAAGGCCTAATATCTGCAAAATATTCCCATTCTGGGCGATGAGACTTTTGGACGGAAGAATAAAGGTCATTGAGCATGATGAAAGGCCAAGATGCTCGATTGTTTCTTCTGGATATTATTTAACAAAGCAGAAGGAAAAAGAGATAAAAAGAATATTTAGAATCATAGAAAAGGAATCGCTGATTGACTCGAAGTTTATTGATGCAGCTGATAATAAGCAACCTCTCTAGCAAAAGAAGTGAGCCTGAAATATAATGAGCTTTCAATTTCTGCCATCCTGACAGTTCGATAATCCACGATACTTATTCTTGGTTTATCCATAAGCAATTGAAGGCATGCCTGATATTCCAAAACATTGATTCCCGTCAGCATACCGACAGAGCCTGTGATGCTTGAAAAGGCGCTGGAGACAAGTAACTCATCTGCCATAAAAGCATACAAATGAAACAGATATTAAAAGATTGTTGATTGACAAAATGAATTATGACTGCCTAAGCCTCCTCGCTGTTTCCATTAGTATCAAGCCTTGGTTGAGCTCAAGTTCATAAGCATGCATCCCATATTCTTTCCTGGCATCGGCAAGATTTCCTATAGGATATGGGCATACAGGATCGCTTCCAATTAGGCTTTGACCTGCTTTTATTTTGTATCCCTTTTTCTCGTTAAGGTACGCCATCACTGCCAGATATATTGAAAACTCCATAGATATCGCTGCTGGAAGCGGATACTCTCCTGTTTGTAGTTGGTATACGGCTATTTGGGCTGGATCAGCCAGGATCTCTCTGTATTTTTCGTTTGTTCTGAATAGTTCCCTTACTGTCTTTGTTCTTGCCGCATGGACTCTCCTGGATCCAGAACAGTATTCCTTTGAGACAACCTCTAGCATTTGTGATACATCAGGGCTTGGAATACCCATGAATTTTTGACTCGGAAACATATCTGGGAAATAGATATCGTCAGAGACACCATCATTTGTATATTCCACATCCCTAGATATTATCGTGTCTTCGATACTTATGTCCGGTAGCATAATCCCACTTGTGCCACCCCTTAGCCATAGCAAGTCACGGACACTGCCATACCGTGCAAATTCAAACATGTTAATCCCGGTTGTCGATGCTCCCATGTATGTGTTCCCCAAGGTCATCTCTTCTTTGCTAAAAGTCCCATTAAGTACAACCTGGAGCCTGTTGGCAAGCACAAGCTCAATGACTCCTGCCTTGCTCAACTCATTTACATAGTTTAGAATAGCAAGGATTCCATCTTCATGATTAAGCACCTTGTCCGGAAATTTTCCAACACCATCAAGATGCTGGGCCCAACTCAATACCCTACCAGGACTTCCCCCGGATATCAGATTCCGTTTAATCTGACCATCCTTTACACCTAGATGCACAGAACCATATTCAGCAGGAACCGGGAATATTGCATTATCAAGATCTTTCATCATTCATCACCCAAATATCAAAAGAAGCAGCTTATATTTAAATTTGACAGGGAACTGATTCAAAAAAAATCTGGGATCTGTTGATGCAGATACTTTTCTGTAATCTTTTAATATATCCTTCATAACTGATAAAAGATGCCGCATAAAAAGATTGTCATGCCTGATTATCCAACGCTCATGGAATATTACGGTGAGCCGGAGGGATTAGTAAGGGGTTCATTCACAGTAGATGCGCTCGCTGAACAATTTGCTCTGAATCCAAATGGGAATTCTGGAGAGATATGGTTTGCTTATGCTGCTTTTCTTACTCCACGCATGAAAGAATCTTTCGCAGTCAGGACAGTTGAGCAGTTGGGACATGATGGCCGCAATGCAAAAAATTTCCTGCTTGAGCTCGTGCCGGAATATGTAAATAATAACTTATTCAAAGGATTATCCTGCCAGATAAGAACTTATGACTATAGAGGATTGGGATTAGCGTATTGCTGTGAACCGAATTTCGAAGCCATCTATTCAAATATCTCATTGCTATCAAAAATCAACCTCCATATGCATGGTTTGCATGCAGCTTCTGATTTAATGGAAATGATTGAAGTTGCTGCATTAGCCCCGACACTTGAAATAGCGACGCAAAGTGCGTTTGAACTCATCCATAGCGCAAACATCGCATTCGGAAAAGAACCTTCTGTTCCAAAATCCAGGCTTGAATATTATGAAGCTCAGATGGATTATGTTTATACCCATAACTGGCAGATAGGCTGGATACCGGGCGGTTTCCTGAATTATATGTGTAAGAACAATGTGACTTATCCGTTTGAATAAACTGAAAATGTCTAAAAATTCACCATCCCCACGGCAGAGCTGATGGGGTATACTCACTAGCGTTCGTAATACTCGAGCATAGCTCTCGATATTGGCGAATTTTTTGTATTGAAAATGCTACGCATTTTCAAGAAACTGAAAATCTTTGATTTTCATTTCTTCGCACCGACATTTTCAGATATCACGTTTTGAATAGTAGTCGCAGCAGAGCTGCGGGGTATTATACCCAAAACGTAATAAAATACCTTCAATTATCAGATTCATATACAGTTAATATCATTTCAACAACCTTTTCAGATACTGCCCTGTATAGCTTGATTTTATCTTGACAAGTTCTTCAGGTGTTCCTTCTCCAACAATCTCGCCGCCTGCATCTCCTCCATCAGGCCCCAGATCAATTATATAATCAGCGGATTTTATCACATCAAGATTATGTTCGATGACAACAACAGTATTGCCTTTTTCAACTAATCTATCCAGGACATGAAGAAGCTTTCCTACGTCATGGAAATGCAGCCCTGTTGTGGGTTCATCCAGCAGATAAAGTGTCTTACCCGTGGATACTTTTGAGAGTTCTCTTGTAAGCTTTATCCTTTGAGACTCTCCGCCTGATAGAGTTGTCGAGGACTGTCCAAGACTTATATAACCTAAGCCGACATCCAGGAGTGTCTTCAGTTTTCTTCTGATACCAGGAATGTTTTCAAACAAGGTTGCTGCCTCTTCGACGCTCATAGATAAGACATCTGCGATTGATTTTCCTTTATACTTGATTTCGAGAGTTTCCTGATTGTATCTTTTGCCTTTGCATTCCTCACATTCCACATAAACATCCGGAAGGAAATTCATCTCAATTTTTATCAGGCCGTCGCCCTTGCATGCTTCGCATCTTCCGCCTTCCACATTGAAAGAGAATCTGCCAGGCTTATATCCCCTGACTTTTGCATCCTGGGTCATTGAATAAATTATCCTGATAAGGTCAAATATCTTAGTATATGTAGCTGGATTGCTTCTCGGAGTCCTTCCGATAGGGCTTTGATCAATCACTATTACCTTGTCGATGAATCCATTAAAATTTATGTCCTTATGTTTCCCTACATTCATCTTAGAGCCATTTAGTTTATTCATCATGCCGTAATATATTATATCATAAAGAAGTGTTGATTTTCCTGATCCTGAAACACCAGTAATTAATGTAAGGCAGCCAGCAGGAATCTTGACATTGATGTTTTTCAGGTTATGTTCTGCTGCTCCTTTGATTTCTACAAATCCTTTTGGCTTTCTTCTTTTTGCAGGCAATTCGATTTTCAGTTTGCCTGACATATATTTTCCTGTAAGTGAATTCTTATCTTTCATGATATCTTCAGGCTTGCCTGCAAAAACAACCTCTCCGCCGTGGATTCCTGCTCCTGGCCCGATATCCACAACATAATCTGCCGCCCTTATTGTGTCTTCATCATGTTCAACTATGACAAGTGTGTTTCCCAAATCTCGCAGTCTTATAAGAGAATCAAGAAGTTTTTGGTTGTCCTTCTGATGCAGCCCTATGGAAGGCTCATCCAAGACATATAATACACCAACCAGATTTGAGCCTATCTGTGTTGCAAGCCTTATCCTTTGGCCCTCTCCTCCGGACAGTGTTCCAGCAGCCCTTGACAGAGTCAGATAATCTAATCCGACTTTTTCAAGGAAAGTAAGCCTTGCGATTATCTCCTTAAAGAGTTGCTTTGCAATGATTGCTTCCTTTTCTGACAAAGTTATACCTGTGAAAAATTTCAGGCATTCTTTTATGGAAAAATCAGTTACATCAATTATTGACTTGCCAGCAATTTTTACAGCAAGGACTTTGCCCTTTAGTTTCTTTCCTCTGCAACTTGGACACTCTTTGACCTTCATGAAAGTCTCAAGCTTCTCCCTGACATAATCAGAAGTCGTCTGTTTATGGAGCCTTGTAAGAGTTGGTATTACTCCTTCATAATTTCCTTCATAGTTAAATGATGATGTGCCCTCCCTTGACTTGAAATTATAACTGAAATTCTCTTCTGTTCCGTGCATCACCACATCAACTGATTTTTTTGGGAGATCCTTCACTGGTGTCATCATCGAGAATTTGTATTTTTTTGCCACATGCGCGATCTGTGTAAGACGCCATCCGTCCATCGTGTTTCCGAACGCTGCAATAGCTCCCTCAGCAAGGCATTTTGTCTTATCAGGTATGACAAGGTCCTCATCAAATTCCATCTTGATGCCGAGGCCGCCGCATTCCTCGCACGCGCCAAAAGGGCTGTTGAATGAGAACATCCTCGGCTGGAGCTCTTCAAAAGTAAGCCCGCATTTTGGGCATGCCATCTTTGATGAATATAATTTCTCATTCTTGTTTTGCAAAGCGATGACGAGACCTTCCCCTTTTTTCACAGCTGCCTCGACTGCTTCATTCAGTCTAGATAAATCATCTGTCTTTAGTCTATCCACTACTGCTTCAATGTCATGCTTCTTGTATCGTTCAAGAGAAATCTTTTCTGTTGTTTCAACTATTGTTCCATTGACCCGCGCCTTAGTATAACCATCCTTGCTCAGGTCCTCAAGGACTTTTTCATATGTTCCTTTTTTCTGCCTGATGATGGGCGCAAGTATAATTATATCACCAGTAAAATCATTCTTGATTGTCTCTGCAATCTTTTGCGGTGACTGCGAAGCAATTGGAATATTATGCTCAGGACAGAACGGGACTCCAATCCTTGCAAACAATAATCTAAGATGATCATAGATCTCTGTGACTGTGCCTACAGTAGACCTAGGATTCTTTGATGTTGTCTTCTGTTCAATGGAGATAGCAGGGCTCAGGCCTTCAATAGAATCCACATCAGGCTTCTGCATAAGACCTAGGAATTGCCTTGCATAGCTTGACAGGGATTCAACATATCGTCTCTGGCCTTCTGCATAGATCGTATCAAAAGCAAGTGTTGATTTTCCAGAGCCTGAAAGCCCAGAAAAGACAATCATCTTGTTCCTTGGAAGAGTAATATCAATGTTCTTGAGATTATGTTCCCTTGCACCCTTGATGACCAGGTCGTTTTGCATATGAATTTGATTAAGAAAATCGTTTATAAAGCTTATGTGCAAAAGTCCAGTGAGATTAAAGTCCAGTGTTAAATAACTTAGATAAAAAAGATGACCATTTTGCGAATATTTAACATCAAAAGAAGTTAAGCTTTTATTTTAGTTTATCCTTCATAGTTTTATGCACCTTACGATAGAGGAGAATGTAGCGCATCTGTATATCAAAGCTCTAAAGAAATATGCAGGACTAAGAGTCAAGCCGGATGATGTCAAGCAAAGGATCTATTCAGAGATAGCTGACCTTACAGGATATTTCTGGGAAGTCTATGAAAAGAGAGGAAGCAGATTTGCGATGTACATGTATGAATCTTATCTAAGATTGGAAGATGATCTGGAAACATTATATGGCAATGGGTTCTCTTATAAGATGCTGCTTGCAAAAAATTCAAATGAAAGCAGGACTTTTTCAAAACAGTGAAAACTGAGTTACATTACATAATGCTTTGATAAACAAAGTAAGTAGCTAGTCTTATTCAAATATATAGTGAGGTTAATGTTGTGTGGGCTGGGAAACCCAAATAGAACAAGAGTTGAAAAACTTCATATCAAACGCAATTATCTATCTTGCCATAATATTTTCTTGACATTTCACTTCCGGCTCACGCTACTATTCGAACGCTATTAATTCTATCTAGATCGACTTTTATTCAGACCAGGACAAAAAATTCCAGAATATCGGATTTCTGATATGGTTTTTCTTGAAATTCCTGAAGATTATCCTTTCCATCTAACTCACCTCTTTTACTGCGATATTTTCCTGCAATTTCTTTGCGCGGATTACCAGCATATTACCCTTAATATCAGTTGTTAGCTTCTCTGATGTTATCCTTTGATGAAGATTGATAAATATTGTTTTCTTATTTGACTGCACTATTATGTAAGTGGGCTCTGAAACTATTTTCAGGTTCTCTATCGATATCTCTGACAAAGGTACCCTGAATATTAATTCCTCATCAGTTTCAGTTGTCTCTGTTGAATTTGAGTAGTCAAAGTTTTTTATGCTCGGGAAATATCCATGCTGATCATCAGTCCAAGAAGGGCATTGCCTGAAATAATCTCTCTCATAATTGATTCTCCTTCCTGTCTCAAACTGTGATTCTGTCATTTTTTCCTGCTGTGTAATATATTCTTTAACTTATTAATTTGTAATAAGAATCCCAACGTGAAGTACTGCTTCCTGTGCAGGTGACCTGCGGGAAACCAGTATGCTCCATATTGGGTTAATCGAGGGCGATATGAAAATCAGCTATTGTAGCTGATACTATCCAAAAGATAGCTGATACTCATTACTTGTTCCACATATTATAAGTATTGATTTTGCGGCTAAGCGCATAGCTTTTGTCGGTCTGATATGTCATCTCTATCACCTCATAGTATTTTAATAAAAATATCTCCCCTAACATAATATAGGTGTTATGGCTATATAAGATAGCGGTAGTAAACTAAATCATTATCACCGATAAACATTGTACGATACGCAGATTCTCTCTGCAAATAAGATGGATCACTTCCTAAACTGATTTGCCATATAATCAATATTTTTTAGTGATGATAAGGACTATGCTTACCAGCTCATCTCCAGATTTCTTGATTTGCTGCACGCTGAGCGTAGCATTAAAGGTCTTCAGCCGATTGTGATGAATGACAAGCTGCAGGCTGCTGCAATGGCTCAGGTCAGGATATGAGGGATAAGGACTATTTTAGCCATAGGACACATTCAGTTTTGTACTGAGTAGAACAGCACCATAGAAGACTAATAAGATAATCAGGTTATCCGAATAGGCTTTGGCATAGTCATATAGTATGGCATAGTCAGATAGTATGTATCAGTTAGGCTAACGCATCTCATTAATATATTTATCACACAAATCTCTCTTTAAATGTTTCAAAATAGGTTAATATCAGAGGCAATAAGATTGGCCCGATAAATATTCCGAGTACTCCAAACATGCTTGCGCCACCTATGACTCCAACTATCACAATAATTTGGTTTACCTTTGCTTTTGCATTCACTAATTTCGCAAGCAGGATATTATCAATTGTGCCGATTATGAGCATTCCGTATAATAATAGTATTATCCCTTTGCTGAAAACCCAGCTATTTGGGTAAAAATATCCGTTTAACATCAAGTAAAGCGATGCGGGTATCCATATGATGCTCGTTCCAATTGTCGGAATCAGGGCGCAGAAGGCCATCACAACACCTAAGAACATAGGAAATGGAACACCAAGCACATAAAATCCTATGGCTCCAACAAGCCCTTGGACAAATGCAACAAATAATTGTGCATATATCACCGTATGAGTTATATTTGCGAATTCCTTGGTAAGCCTGTTTGTTGTTTTTGTCCTAATTGGAATTATGTAAATGACTTTCTTTAATAGGATTTCCCAATCGCTTAAAACAAAATAGGATATAATTAAGGTTATGATTGTTTGTGCAATCATGATAGGTATGCTCAGGATTAGGCCTGTTATTTTTTCCTCAAGGATTGGCAGCACTTTCTGGAGTTGTTTGTCGATGCCATATTTTGACAATTGTTCTAAGCTAAATCTTTCAGCCTGGTTTAGAAGCGAGCATACTTTTGATTCTTCGCTGGCGCATGCAAAGCCGAACAACGCTCCTTTCCTGGTATTGCTTGATAAGGAATTGTAAAAAGAATAACCCTGCTGAGTTGTTTCTAATGCCAAGAAAGTGAATGGAAGCAAAACAATGATGAAGATAATGAATAACGATAAAACTATTGAAAAAGTCTTATTTGGTATTTTTTTATTTATTTTCTTACATAGCGGATAAGAAATATATGCGAGAAGAATGCTGCTAAGCAGAACCGTTATCATTGGCTGGATTAGTTTAAATAATAGAACCAATGCTAGTATGAAGATAATAAACGGAACTATTTTTTGATACTGGTTTTGGATTGTCATTATAAAATTTTCATATTTTAATGTTTAACTAAAAATGTCAACTTATCTTCTTACAGCGATAATAGTTATTTGTTGCTTGGTATATCCCTATATCAAAAAAAATTAAAAATAAATTAAATTGTTTTCCTCTCAAACAGATAGTTTGTTGGATTCCAGCTTATCATCTGGCCTGCTGTGCAGTCAACGTCACTTGACCTTATAAGCCATATCTTGTTGGCGGCGGGGTCAACCTTGTATTTTGCCAAATCCAATTTCACTTTATCTATGATATATCCATAGCTGCTTGACGTAAATGACTTCAGGCATGTTGCATAGGGCCATACATCATTATGGGTATTGTCGCCATAATATATCAAAGTGTAGTTTGTGCTCTTCTCAAGCTTGAATATCAATATTGCATAATATCCTGGTGTACCTGGAATATTCTCTCCATAAATTGTTCCGCTCCCTCCTGAGACTGGATTCCATGTTGCCGGGTCTTTTGCGACCAATCCTACGCTGACCGAAACTAGCTGTGGTGTTGCTACTACTGTACTTGGTGTGTATGACCAAGCAATAACACTTGACAATGCCAATATTAGCATAGTCAACAAAATTAATACTTTTTTCATTTTTTTACCCTCAGTATGTATTTTATGAGTTGCAATCCAACTCTATCGCCTTCTGTTTATCAAAGCTGCAGTAAGCATGCCGCCGACAATTGCGCCTACGCCTGCAGCAATCAAGACAGACGTCTCCGGGTTTTTTCTGATGTACCCATCAACATTCCCTCTCATCATATCTGTCTTTTCTTTGATTTGCGCCATCCCCTCTCCTGCGCTCTCTCTCATGCTTTCTGCTTTGTCCATTACCTTGTCAACGCTATCGTGCGTCCTCTGCCTTAAGCCAGAGCGGTTGGTAGAATTTCTTTCATTTGCCATATTATTTCACCTTTCATATTTCATTTATTAGATTCACCTAATTTTAACAAGAGACCTATCACAAAAACAATTATTCCTGCTGAAAAGAAAGCTGCTGCCTTGCTCCAGCCTAAGAACTCTACCAAGAAAAAAAGAAATGCGATAGTTAGTAATGCTGCGCCAAACCCAATTACTAAAAAAGAACGGAGCTTCCTCAGGATCCTTCTTTCTATTCGCATGATTCTGTCTTCAATATTTTTCATGACTATTTCTGTTCCTTCTAATATGGGCGAAAAAATGCTTGCTGATAGGATTTGGAAGATATGGCCTAATCCTTCTTTTATCATATCTATAATACCCATGTCTGCCATTTTATTACTCCCTGAATAGTACTACTGATCTCCAACTGAGATTTCCCTTTCCATCTCCAAAATCATAACATCCCTTCACTCTGAGTCACCTTAACAATCAGATTTTACCTGCTTTCGTTTGCCCAGGTGATGCTGAATTAGTATCTACCTTATTTTCAGAATCTCCTTCTACAAACCTGTAGTGCCTAGTTATCTTAATCCTTGCAGTATCTTCAACAACATCCCCTGTCTTATCAGACAATAATCTCATCTTGCGGATGTCTATCCCTTGTATCTCTATCTCCACTTTCCTGATGCTTGAATGGTTTGGAGTAAGCACAATGGTCTTGTGGTCCGGTCCCCATTTTTTCTCAAATGTCCCGGAAGTATAATTGAATTTTGATAGAGGGATATGCGGCAGCGCAGAGCTTTCTGCTTTCAGGTATATGACATGATCTCCATAGGTCATTATGGGTATTGTGCCTTTTCCTTCAATCCGGCTGTCCTTCTCAAATTGCTTTGTATTTTTTCTTGCTACGCAGTAGAGGCTGTCTTCCTTGTTTATGCAGTCCTTTATTTCTGTAAGCTTGTCTTCTTTTGATTCTTCGACTAATAGTTCACTTTCCATTTTTTTCACCTTTATCGATTTACAGCGGCCCCGCAATTGTCGGCAGCACCAAGCTCACTATATTTGCCAGTAACCATATGACGACTGCAATCACAAAAGATTTTAGCCATCCGATCTTATACAAGCTTCTTAGAGCGAACATCCATGCGAGGCCGCTGATTAGAGCTGCAATCCAGCCTATCCCTATCAAATAATATGTCAGCGCGAATATTACTGCACCGATAAGCGCAGCTGATATGGCTGTACCAAATCCTTCCTTTTCCCCGAACATTTTTGCAGCAACATATATAATTATCGCTGATATGATAAGGCTAATAAAAAATCCTAATATTACTCCTAATAATGCCATTTTGAATTCCTCCGTTCTTTATTTCCATTTAAGATTCTTCTACTTATTTCTCTTCTACTTATTTCACTAGTTGATTTTCAATTTATCCTCTGTTCCGCTTATCTTCCCATTGCTATCGATATTCAAGAATGGCGGAAGCGTTCCTCCGACAACAAGGTTGCCTAGGGTATCCATACCGACTCGTGAACTGGTCTGAACTTGTCCGCCTGTTATACGCACATTATCGCTAATTGTTGTATCAGCATTTGCATCAGTGCGTGACTCAAGCTGGATTACGGGCGCAAATACATATTTGCCGTTACCAGCCCTATGAAGCGACTCGTCTGTGATAAAATCAAAGGATGCAGTCGCAGTCTTGCCAGATAGGACAACAATCTCTCCGTTGAGACGAAGTGTGCCTGAAGGCATCTTTGCGTCGTGCGTACCGTTCTCATCAGTCACCCTGACATCTGAGACTTTGAGACGGATCTGATCAAAGCGCTGCGGAGAAAGGGATAGATCCGCAAGGAGCGCATTGTAACCATTAACATTAAGCGCAACAAGATCATAAGTGCGATGCGGTGTTGCGACTTCTATCCATCCTTTTGCATCACTGTGAAACTCAACAGAGTCAACTGTCATTTTAACGCTTGTAATTGTGCCCATCTTGACAAGGGCATCTGTGACTGTCATGACAACTCTACCTTCAGACACTGTTGTATTCGTTGTGGTAGATACTGTGCAAGCTGTAAACAGAAATAAAAAACATGATATTCCTAAGATAAATTTAATTGATGATATATTTTTTTGTTTCATTTTATAACTCCTTGGTTCTTTGACTATTCGATTTTTAATGTATTTGATCGATATATTTCCTTAAGAAAATAAAAAAAACAAGCTCAGCTGCGAAAAAATAAATCTCTTTGTTGAGGCAATTATGTCTTCATTATCTTTTTTCCAGCAGGCCTGTCTTTTACCTTGCCTTTGCCGCCGGGTGTCTTTGCTGCTCTACTCTTTGCTGCGGTCATTCTCCCGCCTCTACTTTTTTTTGCCATTTTTTTCCTCATGTTTAGTTTTAATCTTAATCTGCATCTTTTCTCGTAGTATGCTTTTCAGTTCGCTCTCTGACAATCTTGCGTTTGTTTCCATCGCCGATCTCAATATTCTCTTTTGACTCAACAACCTTATCATAGGACTCATTTGAATCTTTTTTTAAGTTCCTTCTTGCAATTGGATCAGGAATTATCAAACCAAAAATTAGCAGGACAAGACCAGTGATAATAGATGCATATGCCCATCCTATTGGGACAGTGATTCTAGCTGAAGATGTGCGCGTGTCAGTATTTCCGCTTCCTGTTGTTGTTGTGTCTGCTTTGATCTCCTGCATCGGCACAAAATACAGGAGTCCACCTATCACTAAAAATATCACTCCAAAAACAATTAGACCAGTTCTCATTTTTTTCTCCTTCCTTGTTTTTTATTTTTTATTATCTAAATTTGTACTCTTAATTTGTATTCTCTAAAAAGTAAAAAAATATCTAAGCAGCTTTTATGGTATGGGCTACTATCGAAATTATGAATAAAGCCACAAAAAACATCGCAAACCATTTAGCTATCGTAAATGATACTCCTGAAATTAGCCCGAACCCGAATACTCCTGAAACCACAGCGACTATCAAAAAAACTACTGCCCATCCCAACATACCAGATAATCCTTTTTTGTTCATTTTGATTCCTCCCTAATTATAGGGGCAGATATTTACTCTGCCAAAAAATATTTTATGATATTCATAATCTTTATCCATCAAAACCACCTCACATGGCTTGTCAATTATAATCATAATATGAGTTACATCTATATAAGCGAACTCTAGTAATTTAGTATATATTCACAAAAAAATATTGTAAGATACTAAGTAATGCTCAGCAGACCGTAGCGTTTTCTGTCCTGGCAGCTTTGATCCCGAGCTCATGAAACTTTTGGTCTGTCAGATTAACTATCTCAACAAAAGTATATTTTTTTCCACTATAATCCTGGTATAACATTTTTTATCCCTCCAATATTTTGATTATTCTATACAGTCATGTCATCAGTGAAATCGAACAGATATTTTTTCTGCAACATTTCAACTTCATGAATCCCCAATATTTGAATTTCGGAAGATGTCAAAGCTTCTAATTCCATGTCTGAAAAAAAGTTTCCTTTGCTGTCTGCATACATCATTTTTCCCCCGATAATGTAATTATGATTGCGGTCTCTTGCAATGCGGGCACATTATTGAAAAATCCTTTGTCTCAAACCTGTCACCAAGCCTCTTTTTGCAGTGCTTGCAGGCTTTAATTGGATTTTCATCATTTACCATTTGCATTATATGATGGGTTGAGTTCATAAATGGCTTCTAGTAGTTTACAAGAAACCTAGTTCCATAACTTGTAAATGATTTCACAAGAATAATTCTTCAAACTCAAAATCCTTCTTATCGATGATCTGGTACAATAATCCGATCTGATCCTGAAATATTATGTCTTTTGCAGAAATCGAATAATTCCACCTTATATCCAACTGATTCTTATATACTGTCTCAAGTTTTTTTATGAATTTGTCCCTCTGGTAGTCACCTGCAAATCCCATCATCAATGCATGCGAGATATTATGCCCGACTACCCTGTATGCCTGGAAAACAAAAGGTATCTTCTTGAGGCTCTTCTCAACTTCCCATTCCTTTTTTTCTTCCCAGACCGCCTGCTTGAGCTGAATACCTATCAGCAGGATTATTTTTATCCCTATCTTTTCAAAATCTATTATTGGTGTATATCCCTTGATGACTCCCAGTTCTTCCAGCCTTGTCCTTATCTGGTTTACTGCCTGCTGGGAAATTTTCATGCTGCCTGCGATGTTAGTGTCTGACATCTTTTCTTTCATGATAATCTGCTTTAGCACCTTCTGCTCGTTTTTAGTCAGTTTCACTTCCTCGTTAGAATCGGGTTTTTTCATTTTTACAAAAAGATCAATTTTTGTCTCTATATCGGCAGTTTCTGTTATTTTCGCATCCTCACAGTAGTAGAATGTTAATCAATGATATAAATTAGATGCTAGGGGTATATAAAGGATAAAAGAAAAAAGGGAACTCCCTTATAGTCAGGCAGGCTGCTCAAGATAGAAAAGTTCCATAAGGTTCTCCCTTATCTTACCAAACTGCCTATTTGTGCCAAGCATTCTTCCGTAACTTCTGATGTCTTTCACATCATAGACATCTATGCCTGCATTGGCACCTCCTCTCGGAGTGAGAGCAATATTTTCAAGATCCAAATCAAGTGTGACTGAAGATTCAGGTTTCACAAGGCCTTTAAATGATGCGTCTGCCATTATGACATACAGAACTGTCCCGAGGTCAGGATGATTTTCCTGGATTCCTCCAAAATTGCTTATTTGCCTTCTTATTGATGGTGACATCCTTTTGTAGAAACCATGGAGAATATCATAATTGACCTGGACCATAGGCAGGGAATAATTATCTTCAAGCAGAAAGAGAGCTGTTTCTATTGCGGAATAATCAGATGCAATATCCTCAACTAATCTTCTGTCAACGTGCCATGGCAATATCCTGCTCATGCCAGAGGGTAGGATTTAGTAATATAAAAAGATGAATATCAATAATTAATGAAACGCAATTTTTTCGTGGCTAATCACAAAATGGGCTGAAATTATCCAGGTACGCTTCTCCTCTATTCATACAGGCAATCAATTGATAATCTAATGGATCATAAGGCCTGAGGAGTTCTCTTGGAAGATACGGATCCAGCACCAGTTTCCCGTTGCCATTCCTGGCAATAAGCACTCTATGTAACGTCCATTCTCTTTGATCTGCATAAATGAATGTTGAGGTATCATTAGGCAGAAGGTCGGCCGCCATCAATTCAAGTTCAGGGAACTGTGCTGCAACCATCTTTCTGAATACATTTCTTCCATCATAACAACCCATTCGTGAGACTATAGCGGATGCAGATTCAAGCATGGTTGTCAGCCTTGCTATCATAATGATTACCATAATTTACTTATATAAAAAGATGAATATTTTAATATGAGCTTGAGTGACCCTGACAAAGTTAAGAACTAAGTTCCTGTCTATATCACCTACCCAATAACAAATAATTATTAACTGGATTATAAAGAATGTTATTGAAAATTTTAAAGAATTATCTTTACACAGTATCACAATTATGAAAAGATAGGAGTCTCCTATTTAACGAATAATGACCGAAATACTGGAGCATCAGGCTCAGGGAAAACGTCACTCTTATATACCCTGGTTTCTCCAGTAAAAACCTGATATCCTCTTTCTCGAAACCACTTTTCAGACGTGGTGGTAAAATCTTTACTTGCAGGCAACCCCCCATAACTGTTGTTTTCCTTGAGGGGAATGGGCGTAACAAGTTTCTGTAAATCCAGTCCAACCTTCAAAGATCTCAATCTATCAACTGATAAATCCTTTGTAGCAAAATCAGTTATATTGACATAGGCAACGCGAGTACTGAATGTTTCTGACAAGTACTCACATATCTTTTCAGGAGTGTCATTTTCAAGAGCATCATGAAATTTAGATACAACTTGTCGTAACCTTTCATCTACAGAACGAAAGTCTTCCTTAAATGCAAGTTCCTCAGCAGAATTTTTACTATATATACAAAATTCCACTTGCCTTAATTTATCCTCATATGGTAAAACAACATCTACAATAATACCCCTAGTGTAACCATTCCATCCACACGGAGCATCTATACTGTAGGCTATCTCTCCACAAACAAGAGACTCAGGTGAGTGAGTTAATAATTCCAATGCTGAGATCGTATTTGCATAAATATCTAAATGATCCTGCTCAGATGCATCATTGTCAAATAAGTTAATTCTAGTTGAGCGCCCATCTGGCGAATCATCAATAGAGATATAATAAGAACCAGTTAATTCATTTGGACTTTGGCGTAGTTTATCGAAAACACTATTTGTAAACCTCACCTTTTCTAAAACATGAGTATAATGCAAAAGGTCAGTAATAATACCATGTACGAGTAATTGCTGTTTTGATATCATTTTAATTGGTTAGTGACAACTTATTTAAAAAGTTAATTAAGCTCTGTCCTAAAACCTACTGCAAAATTTTTAAATCCTCAAAATTACTGGAATAATATGAAAATAAAAGACATCTCTCCAGAAAACCAGCCGAGGAACAGGCTTCTCACTCAGGGCATTGAATCACTGTCTGATGCAGAAGTCCTGGCAATAATCCTTGAGAAAGGTACAAAACAGGAGAATGTCGTCGAGATGTCCAACAGGCTGATTGCAAAATACGGCATGGAAAAATTATCTGAGCTGTCAATAATTGAACTGCAGGAGATAAAAGGCATCGGCCCTGCAAAAGCTATGCAGATAGCCTGCGCATTCGAACTTTCAAAAAGGCATAGGCTCAGGAAGAATGGCAATAATATCAGGAAGGCAAGCGATGTTCATAATCTTATGAGAGATGAGTTAATCGATAAGAAAAAGGAATATCTTTATGCACTGTATCTAAACTCAAAAAATCAAGTGATAGACCGGCCTGAAGTGATATCGATAGGGATACTAGATGCATCGATAGTCCATCCCAGGGAAATCTTCAGTCTGGCAGTGAGGAAAGCTGCAAAGGCCATCATCCTTGTGCATAACCATCCGTCAGGAGACTATAATCCTTCTGAAGAGGATAAATTAGTGACAGAAAGGATAAGGGATGCTGGGAAGCTGATGGATATAGAATTATTGGACCACGTGATTATTGGGGATGGATATTATAGTTTCAGGGAGAGAGGGATGATTGATTAGGATAAAGGAGACAATTTTTCAGCCAGCGCATCATAGACTTTTCTTTTTTTAGAATCAGATAGTGTAAACAGAATCTTTTCAACCATATTGCCAGATACAGTGAATAAATAATTCAATTTGATGACAGAGTCTTTCATAGCACCATCCTTCTGAGTTAAAAGAACTCCGCTCATCTTGCTGTTACTGGTAATTCCTGCTACTACAATATTATTAAACTCTTCAAAAAGCACAAGAGCGGGCCTTTTCTTTACTTCATAAGTGTCTGTGAATTGCACATTTACAAGTATAACATCACCTGATGCGACCATCATGCAGACTCCCAGGACTCATCTTCCTTATTGTCCCAGAGCTCCTTCATCTTTTTCTGCTGCACTTTATGCAAAAATTCATCGTACTGGTTATTTTTCTTTACGCTTTCATATGTCACGATCATTTTCTCTATTAATTCGTTATACGTCTGTCTGGGATGTTCTCTGATTAGCTTCAAGGATTCGACTATTTTTTTATCCAATTGTATGGTTGTTGGTTTCATTATATATTCACTATAATTGGTATATAATAGGTTATTTATATTATTATCGTCTCATAGACAGTTAATGCTGTAACATTTATAAATAACGCATCTGTACGGTGCCGGATGATACATATTGCGTATGCAGTTGATCTTAGGGGCATTCCTCATCCGATATTTGAAAGTCTGATGGAAGAATCAGGAATTGTGTCTAATACTGTGCTTTTATTTTTGATGGATACAGAACAACGATTGCAAAGGATACCTCTAGGTGAGGCAGCAGTATATGCTGGCAGCCATCCCATGTATGGGAATATTCCATTGCCGGCAGTCCTCATCAGGGAAGGAGGAAAATATTTTATCCACCATAGCATCAGTTGTCTGGAATACGGCATTGCAGCAAAACTTGCAAAAAAAGCAGTAGAACCTATTGTATTTCTCGATGAAGAAAAAAATCCTCCACTTCTCCATTTGCCTGCATTGTACGCAGGAAAGTATGTGGATCTGTGCACAATGATAGGTAATGAAAACGCAGCATAGGACAACCGTGAGTTATAAAAACAGGACAGAAATTCACATGCTTTAGTATTTCTAAAAGAAACAATTACTTCCTGCAGTCTACCCAAAGACATTAAAATCATCACAATATCAAACAGATAATGATAACTTTCATCAAAGAAGGCCACAGATATGTCTACAATGAAACCGGCAAGGAACTCCAGCCTTCTACTGATTTCATAGCTGAGTTCTTCGAAAAATTCGATACAGAGAGATGGAGCAGACATATTGCGCTAAGAGACGGGATGTCTGTCCAGGCAGTCCTTGACATGTGGGAGAAGAAGAAGAATGATTCCTGCGATTTCGGGACAAATGTGCACAGCTATGCTGAATCCCTGATAAGAAAAACAGATCCGCCTGAGCCAAGGACAAAGGCTGAAGAGATATATTTTAATGCAGTAGACAGGTTCTTTGAGACAGAAGACCATGAGTTCATAGAGGCAGAAAAGATAATCGGAAGCCCTGCCTATGGCCTTGCAGGCCAGATAGACGCAGTGTCAAAGACTGACAAAGGAATATGGCTCGTAGACTGGAAGACAAATAAGAGCATCGATGTCCATGCATATATGGGGAAAAAGGCATTAAAGCCGATAGATCATCTTGAGGACTGCAATTTCTCAAAATATTCATTGCAGCTATCACTCTACAGATACATGCTTGAGAAGGAGATGAAGGTAGCTGGACTGCTACTAGTACATCTGCTTCCGAATGGCCGTTATGAGAAGTATAAGGTTGATTATCTTAGGAAGGAAGTCGAGAGGATGCTGGCTTTTACAGGTAGACTTTGAAGGAAGTAAGTTAGATATTTTTATTTGGGGGATTTCTAAAAGAAACAATCGCTTAAACCAAAATTTAATATACGCTCTTCTATATTACTTATATATGAAAAACTGGACTACAGATAATATACCTGATCTTACTGAAAAGACAATCATCGTTACTGGAGGAAATTCCGGGCTTGGGTTTGAAGCTGTCAAGGCATTCTCCGGCAAAGGCGCAGATGTTATCCTTGCCTGCAGAGATATAGAGAAAGGGGAATCTGCAAAAAAGAATATACTAAAGATATATCCTGATGCAAAGATAAATGTAAGTATACTAGATCTAGCAGACCTAAAATCTGTACATGAGTTTGCTGATGGATTCAAAGGAAAGATAGATGTCCTACTGAACAACGCAGGGATAATGATGTGCCCGTATGAAAAGACAAAAGACGGGTTTGAATCGCAGCTTGGCGTGAATCATCTGGGCCACTTTGCCTTGACAGGGCTGCTTTTACATAAACTGAAGAAGAATTCAAGGATAGTAAATGTCAGCAGCATGGCGCATAGGTTCGGAAACATGGATTTTGATGATCTGATGTTCGAGAAAGGATATAGTCCCCAGAAAGCATATGGAAGGTCAAAGCTTGCTAACCTCTTATTTACATATGAGCTTAAAAGAAGGTTTGATCTAAAAGGTATAGATATAATCCCTGTTGCTGCTCATCCAGGAGGATCAAAGTCAAATCTTGGAAGGCATCTTGAAAAGAATCTGATAATTAGGATATTAAAGCCTATTGTATATCCTCTTTTTGCCCAGGACACTGCGATCGGAGCTTTGCCTGAGATAAGGGCAAGTGTCGATCCTGATGTAAAATCCGGAGAATACTATGGCCCAGGCGGCTTTAAAGAGATGCGCGGATATCCAATATTAGTTGAATCTAACGCAGCCTCCCACAATAAGAATGACGCGAAGAGATTGTGGGAAGTTTCTGAGAGACTGACTGGGGTTAGGTTTGGGGTTTAGATTTTAATTTTTAATAATTAATATGTTGGACACATCTAGTTTTTGAGGTTGTTCAATCTATTTATGGTGACATCAATAAATTCTTGCTCTTTTTCTATTCCAATATATCTTCTTCCAAGCATTTTGGCAGCAACACCTGTTGTACCAGAACCATTAAATGGGTCTAAAACTAAATCTCCTTGATTTGTTGAAGATGCTATTATTCTTTTAAGTAACTCAAGTGGCTTTTGAGTCGGATGTTTTCCATTTGCTTTTTCTTCTGGAGGAGTTAGTGGTATCGCCCAAACACTTCTCATTTGTTTACCGAGGTTATTTATTTTATCCTTGCTCACATCCCAATTTTTCATAACTTGATAGTTGAACGCATGTCGTGATGTTTTTGATTTTCTTGCCCATAATACCGTCTCATGACTGTGCGCAAAATACCTACATGCTAAATTTGGAGGTCCATTCGGTTTGAACCAAACAATTTCGTTTAAAATATCATATCCTAAGGATTCAAGAGCAAATCCCACTTTGTAGATATTGTGATGAGTACCAGTTATCCAAATGGTGCCATCATCATGTAATACTCTTCTGCAAGCATCAAGCCACTGCATAGTAAAATTGAAATCTTCATCATGCCCTTTAGATTTATCCCAGGCTCCCTTATTTACAGAAACCATTTTTCCTGCTTTGCATGAGATACCTCCATTTGAGAGGAAGTATGGAGGATCTGCGAAGATGGTTTTGACTGATTTTTCAGGCAATTTATCCATTACATTCAAACAATCACCATTAAATAGTTGGATAATATTGTCTGTGTATTGAGGACTTATCATATTTCGAAATATAATTCTCGAGTTAATAAAAATAACGGTTAGTTGATCACATATTTTGATCAGTGATCAAAGATTTTAGTAATTTTTTTATATAAACATAATATAACTCTATAAAATGTCACTTACTAAACTTAATCTTAACATTAATCAAAAAGGTTTATCAAGAGAAGAACTCAGAAAAATTGTTGTTGGAGAATTCTTAAAGGAAAAACATGGTCCAGCTGATGATGAAACTTATCAAAGATATGAATATTTAGTTGAAAAAACATTAGAAGGAAATATTTTGTTGATAAGACCAGCAAATCTCAAGTTAGGATTTGATTTCAGAATTGATGTTGACAAAATGACTTTTCGAAAAGGTACTCATGCTCCAACTCATATTGATCTTTTTGAAGATTTGAAATTTAAGTACTCCAAAAATGAAGAATTTTGTAACAAAGTAATTGAAGCAATTGTTAACGTAAATAAAATGATTGAACCCAAAGAAATTTTAATAACATTTGAAGATAAAAAAATTGGATTTTCAGTTGACCTTCTCTTAAAATTATCAAAATGGTTTGCTGTTGAACAGGACATTAGGTATTGGAATGGATGGGGTAGAATGAAACAAGTCTTGTGGCTTCAATTAATGCAGTATTTTGAATTTAGATACAAAGCTGTTGATACTGGATTTAATTTTTTTGATAAAGATGGCACTCTTTTAAGTGAAGAAAAATCTATTAAAATTCTAAAAAGCAATGGTTAAATCCTCTACATTTGATGAAAAGAATGAATTTTCTAAAAAAGGAATTGACCTTGTTTGCAAATATTTGAATTCTTTGAAGAAAACAATTAACGTAAAAAATGTTGAAGATGATCCTTCTTATCAAAAGAATGATATTGATTTAGTTTGGGTTTATTCAAAAGGAAAAGACAAAATCATGATTTCTGTTGAAGTAAAAACTGATAAATATACTACTGGAAATTTTTGGCTTGAAACAATTAGTAATGAAGCATTAGGAACACTTGGATGTTTTGTTAAGAGTAAAGCAAAGTATTTATTTTATTATTTTACTACATGGGATTCTATGTATATAATACCACTAAAAAAAGCAGTCCCTTGGTTTACTGAAAATATGAATGAATTTAGAGAAAGTAAGACAACAACAAATGTCGATGGGAAATACAAACATACGACTGTGGGTAGGCTTGTTCCAATTAAAGTTATGATGGAAGAAGTTGACGGAATTAAATTAGTAAAAGAAGTTTCTAAAAAAGTCAGTAATTTGTAACTACAACTTCATTTATCATATTTCTTTTTGATTTATCCGCACTTATCAACCTTCTCACTGTAACTATATGTATCTTGAATTCGGAATATAGCTTTTTTATTAACTCAGTATCACTATTGCTAAGCATGAATTGCACTCCTTTTTTATTTAATTTTCTACAGAATTCCGCAAGCCTTTTTTGATCTTCTACTCCAAAATCATCTTTTGAATACGATGTGAAACTGGAAGTTTCGGAAACTGGATGATAAGGAGGATCCATATATACAAAATCTCCACGTTTGACTAATGGTAATATTTTTTCAAAATCCTGCTCGATTAACTCTACATTTTTCAGTAACCTGCTGGCTCTTTTTATGTCATCTGGATTATATATTGACGGATTTTTATAACTCCCGATGGGAACGTTAAATTCTCCTTTGGAATTTTCTCTATACAACCCATTAAAACAAGTTTTATTTAAGAAAAGGAAAAGTGCTGATTTTTTTATAGTATTTTGAAGTTGATTAAATTTATCACGCATTTTGTAGTAATATTCAGATTTTCCAACTAAGTGATTCTCTTTATGTACTTGAAGCAATTGAATAAGCTGATCCGGATCTTCTTTAACATTCTTATATAATTCTATAAGGAGATGATTAACGTCAGATAGTACTATCTTTTTTGGTTTCACAATTTGAGAAACAAAGAAAAATACAGCCCCACCTCCCAAGAAGGGTTCATAGTAAGTTTCCAGCTTCTTTGGTAAAAATGGCTTAAATTGAGAAAGTAGCTTCTCTTTTCCACCAGCCCATTTTATGAAAATAGGCAATTTTACATCAATCATATAATATAAGATAAAAGTTGGCTTAATAAACCTAAGGGATTTTAACTATAAAAACAAATTCTTTTACCTGATAATTAAAAATTCTCCAAATTCTCCAAAACCTTCCTCCCCAATCTCTCCCCTGCTTCCTTTGTCAGACCTGAAACAAAATCTCTAAATATTACTCTCTCTACATTCCTAAAATCAAACTCACACGCACTGTCCATTATCACATAGTTCCCTTTATCTTTTATCCAGGTCAAAAAATCATCTTTCTCGAAGGCTTTGCCGAGTGTATTGTTGACTAGTATCTTTCCTTTCATGCACGCAAAATCATCCTTATCCAGAATCTTTAGGTCTTTGGTGTCTGCAGTCATATGTGATAAGAATTCTTCATCAACCCCTATATCAGAACTAAAAATTTCATCTTTCCAAAAGCTCAAATAAAAGCTCAATTATATGGTCAAATTCTGCTTTGTTCCTGTCTACATAATCTATCTTGATGAATTCTCCATCATAGGATACCCTATTCCTGAAGTATTTTAGCTCATGCATGATTCCTGCTTCATAATCCTGCTTTGGATAGGTCTTCTTGAAAAAGGATATCAGGCATTCATGATTATCTGATTTCAATCTCTCCTTAAGCAATAGGGCTATAAGAAGTTCCTTTATGACTTCATAATAATCTACAGTAATGATCGATGCTGTCTCATCATCAAGCGTTATCATAGATATGGTCTTTAGCCTTGCCTTGCTCATCTTGATAAGAGAAGCTATCTTCCCATGGTCCGGCTCTACCTTCTTGATATGTCCTTCGCAATCCTTCCAATCCATGATATCTTTCATCTTACTTTAAGGAAACCTGCTAATTTAACACCATTGACAATATTATTGAATAGCTGGGCTGACATCTTTTCAGGGTTTGGTTCAAAGAGCAAATTTATGGTATGGCCAAGTTTTTTCTCATATGAGGACAGATCAAGCTCTTGTCTTCTTGCCTGCACAAATATGTCTATATCGCTTTTCTCATCATACTCTGCCTTTGCGAATGACCCGAAAAGAATGATGCAGCCAGGCGCAAGCTTACCCTGAAGATAGTCAACAAACCCGCTCTTAAATATCTTCTCTATCGCATGCTGGCGCTTATAGAACTTATAAGATTCATCTGATGAGTTCGCTCTATACGCTGGAAATACTTCCTTTTGTTCTTTCTTCACCAGCTTCAGCTTGATAAGCTTCCCGACATGGTAGCTAACAGAAGTCTTTGGTATCTTTGTGATCCTGGAGATGCCTCTTATCTGGAATGTCTTCCCAGGATTCTTAAGGAATATCTCTAAAATCTTGTCTTGTCCCATTTTTTAGTCCAATTGTCCCGATAAGTAGGACATATATTTAAATGCTTTCCCTTAAACGCCATTCCCCACCCAAAAACCCTTCCAAATTCCCCTTCACCTTCTTCCCCAGCCTCTCCCCCGCCTCTTTTGTCAGCCCGGACACAAAATCCCTGAAAACAACCCTCTCAACATTCTTAAAACCAAACTCAACTGCGCCGTCCATTATCGCATAATTCCCTTCATCTTTTATCCATGCCAAAAAATCTTGTTCATCGAATGCCTTCCCTAATGTGTTATTCACAAGTATCTTCTCTTTCATCAATGCAAAATCCTCTTTTTCCAGTATCTTAACATTCTTCGGTGTCTGCAGGCATATTATGTCGCTCTCTGTCAGAAGTGTTTTTTTGTCTACAAACTTGACACCTTTCTTCTCCCATTCAGGCTTTCTTGATTTGCTGTGATGCAAAACAGTCATATGCATTGAAAGACATATCTCTGCCAGCAATTTGCCTACTGTCCCCAGTCCTAATATCCCTATTGTCCTGCCTGCCAGCTCATCATGCTTCCATTTATAGTTTCCAAGGCCTCTTGCAAGCATCAGGAGTTCTGCTATTATCTATTCTGCTACTCCTGTGTCTCCATAATCAGTCACATTTGACATCTTAATGCCTTTTTTTTGCATTGCATCCTTGTCTATATTATCAGAATTTGTGGAACACAGGCATATGAATTTTAATTTAAGGCAATATGATAAGAAATTTGCATCTACCTTATCCTTCCATGTGACAAGTATGCAATCAACATCTGTAAGTTCCTCTTTTTTCGGATACAATAATAATTTGTTAGTATATTCTCTTATCTTGTCTATTATGCTGTCAGGGAAAGCTATCTTGCTCATGATTGCCATCTGTGAGAATTTCATGATGGAAGAGAAGGACTGAGAGTTATTAAGCATTACGCATTAACAAGCTCAAATATAAGCGAAATTATATGATCAAACTCTGCTTTGTTCCTTTCAACATAATCCATCTTGATGAATTCTCCATCATAGGATGCCCTGTTCCTATAATATTTCAGCTCATGCATCACGCGCGCCTCATAATCATATTGAGGGCATGTCTCCTTGAAAAAAGAAATCAAACATTCATGATTGTCGGATTTTAGACCATTTTTCAGCAGAAACGCCACAAGCAGCTCCTTTATGACCTCATAATAATCAACAGCTATGACTGAGGCAGTCTCTTCATCAAGTTTTATCATAGGTATGGTCTTAAGCCTAGCCTTGCACATCTTCATTATAGAGCTTATCTTCTCATCATCCTTATCAACCTTTTTCAGATGATCCTCGCAATCCCTAAAATCCATTATTTCTTTCATTTTACTTTAAGGAAACCCGCCAATTTAATTCCATTCACGATATTATTCATGAGCTGCGGAGACATTTTCTCAAGATATGGTTCAAATAACAGGTTTATATTATGTCCCAATCTCTTCTCATACAAACCGAGGTTAATATCCTGCCTTGCTGCCTGGACAAAGATATCTATATCGCTTTTCTCATCATATTCTGCTTTTGCAAATGAGCCAAAAAGTATTATGCATCCCGGAGCAAGCTTATCTTCAAGAAATCTCACAAGTCCGCTTTCATGGATATTCTCCAAAGCATGCTGACGCTTATAGAATTTGAATGATTCCTCTGCAGAATTTGCTTTGAAAGAGGGAAAGACCTCTTTTTTCTCCTTCCTCACAAGCTTAAGCTTTATCAGCTTAGCAACGCGGTAGCTAACAGAAGTCTTCGGTATTTTTGTCATCCTGGATATTCCCCTAAGTTGGAATGACTTGCCTGGATTCATCAGAAAAATCTCTAATATCTTATCTTGTCCCATTTTTTAGTCCAATTGTCCTGATAGTTAGGACATATATTTAAAAGTTATGATTTTTCGACTCTAAGAACTCAAGCTAATAGATGGTGCTGTTGAAAATCTCCCTGCCATACACCAATCTGTCAAACCCATCCAATTCAATATCTGTCTCGATACCGAAGACCTTTTTTTCAAGTGTCTTTTTCTTCTCATCCCATGATTTCTTCCTCTCTCCATTCCTGAATTTCAGGCTGCTGTAGAACTTTCTGAGGCCCAGGTCAAGCAGCTTCTGGAACCACGCGTGATCTTCGGGGTGAAACTCAGGGATCTTGTCCGCAAGCTCTTTCATATTCTGCTCGAATTCAACATAATTTACAAGCCCGATATATTTTACGAAATTCTGGGCATCCGGCCTGCCGTCCAGAGATTTATACATATATGCATAATGAAGACCCAGATATCCAAGCGAACCTGTCGGCACAGCAGCACCGAATATCGACCATCTGAATTTGTAGAGATCATATGCTTCTTCCTTGACTTCAAGTCTGAACAGACGTCTGGCCAAGTTATAAGTCTTATGGGCTTCGCAGTCAGCTGCATATGCCAGAGCAATCGCGATGCCTGGAAGTGGAATGCAGAACAGGCCCAGTCCAAATGTTACAGTCTCTTCAAACATTGCAACAGGAACACCGACAGCAAAAAGCCCGCCTGCAGTCCAGTGCATCCTTGCAAGAGGATACTCCTCAATAAAATCAGTGATGTCCTGGACCCCTTCATCATCAATGATTTCTGCTGCCCTTAGTTCCAGCATCAGTTCTTGTGGCTTTCTGTCGAACATGAAACGTGGCAAACGGATTTATATTTAAAGTATTGGTAAGATAGATGTCATCAGATTAATATCAATTTGTTTTGCAGTGCTGAGAAACATAATTTTTTACATTTGCTCTGTGATTGCATCTAGAAAGAGGCTTTCATGCTGCTTCCAATCCACCTTGCATAGAACTTCCCCATATATAATAAATCCTCGGGAGATTTTTCCATTGATGCCATGAAACCGGCTGCACCGACTCCGATGTCACCATAGTAATCAGGAGATATCTGATAACCTAATTTGTCAATCTCATACTTTTCCCATCTAAAAAGGGCTGCGACCATTATTCCCAGGTAAAGCCATGGCCTTATGCCGCTCCTATGCATCCTGATACCTGTTTTTTGGAAATGATGTTCTTCATGGATCCGCATCAGCATGTTTCCGCCTCCAAACAATGCCAGGAAATGCTGGATTGAAGAGTAATTGAACATTGTGGCTGGATCTTCCTGCCCAAATCCACCAATTATCCCTATGTCAGCGACACACCATCCTGACAATAAACAAGATAATGAATATCCATCTCTTACAATTGTATCAGCTGCCATGAAATAACTCCTCATTACCTGATATAATCTGCTATTTTCAAACTTTGAATCCAGGTATTCCCCTGTTTTCTGGAATCCTTCCTTAAAATCATGCGTCACTTCCTTATAGAACCGCGAGGTGAGTGCAACGCCCAGAAGCACCTGATCAAAAATAAGCCTTGGTGATTCAATCTTGATTAGTGCTGCGATTATAAGTGATTCAAGAACATCTTGCGCAAAGTCTCCTCTAGTATAATTCTCTCTGTCAATAAACCCTTTTACAAAAGGAACTGTTTTTGCTGCATCAAGCAGTACTGTCCCTGTCCCCTTCAAAAATCTTGTGAAAGTAGTATCTTCAGCAAGAACATCTAAAGTATCCATCACGAGCCAGAAATTTTTATTATTTATAAGTTTTTTAGCCGCTCCACGGGCATACAGCCCACCCATCGCAGCAAGAGGGAAAGGTGACTGGCAGGATTATATGAAGATCGCTAATTAAAAAGAACAAATTTGAAATGCTACATCCTGAGCTTTATATATGCATAGGATGCTGCCTTCACCACGACCATTGCGCCAAGCACCACGAAGAGTGACATGTCGAAAGGGACCATCCCTAAATCTGCAAGGCCCTGGTTCCTGTAAGACTGATAAAGTATGATGCCTGCAATCGCCATAACTGCTGCAACACTGGCATTTCTCTCAATAAGGAGCTGATGGTAATTCTCGCGCTCATCGTGCGTTTTCGGGAGCTGCATCATCATATGCACAGTGTCAATTATCAGGATTGCCATGAGCCCGGCGAACAGCCATGCTTTCATTGTTTCAGCAAATATTTGTGTTGTTGCCATGATGAGACCGACAAACACTGCGATATATGCCCACCCCTGCCAGGTCCTTGGCCGAAGGCCCCATCCAAATACCCTGTATGTGAACCATTCTGGTTTTCCTATCATTATTATCACCTCATATGTCGAACAGGTCCTCGATTTTGCACTTGAATATTTTCGAAAGCCTCAGGGCAAGCTCAAGGCTTGGCACATATCTGCCAGTCTCAATCGAGATTATGGTCTGTCTAGTGACACAGCCCATCTCAGCTAGCTTCTCCTGGCTAATGCCCTTTTTTTGCCGCATCTCGCGGAGCCTGTTTTTAATTAATGTCAAGTTAACTTTACGTAAAGTTAGCTTTACTATATAAATATTTCGCTTTTGCAAAAAATATTGGCATAAAACTGAGTAATCTTTAAAAAACCATCCAACTTCAGCACACTGATGCTGACCATAAGATACCTTGGGAATGAACTAGTAAAGGAAGATAAATTAGCTATTGAGCTTGCAGAACATCTGCAGAAAAGATGCCACGATATTAAATTCGAGAAGATGGACACCATGGATGATATCATGTTCATCAAAGATTCTATCTTCATGGATGTCTGCGACGGCATCACAAAAGCGAGGCTGATTGATGACATCGATGTGTTCGAAAACATTCGGAGTTCTACAGCCCATGATATTGATTTCGGTTTTTTCCTGAAATTGAATAAAGAGCTTGGAGAGCTGAAAAAGGTAAAAATAATCTGCCTGCCCAAAAATCGATATCCTAATATAGAAGAAGATGTTTTAAGTATCATAGAAAATCTGGAGGGAAAATCATGAAAAAGGGGTTAATGCTTGTGATTCTTACTGCCTTCATATCAGGCTTCTCGATATTCATAAATAAATTCGGAGTCAGCATGTCAGATGCTTACCTGTTCACATTCATGAAGAACAGCATAGTCGCTATTGTTATGTTTGGGATAATATATTTTGCCGGAAACCTGAGAAACTTTTCAGAGATAAAGGCAAAGGAATGGGGAAAACTGTTGGTTATCGGCGTTGTTGGAGGATCTATACCTTTCCTGATGTTCTTCAGGGGCCTTCAGCTGACAACCGCTGCAAAAGCCTCCTTCATCCATAAGACAATGTTCATCTATGTTGCTTTCCTTGCATACTTCTTCCTTAAAGAAAAGATATCATGGAAGATCGCAGGCGCATCTGTATTATTATTACTCGGTAATTTCCTGCTTTTGAAATTATCCTGGCAGCCGTTTAATATCGGAGATGCATTGGTTCTTGGTGCTGCGCTTCTCTGGGCCATAGAGAATGTGGTATCAAAAAATATCCTAAAAGAAGTGGAGCCGAAGATAGTTGGATTCTCAAGGATGTTCTTCGGAAGCATATTCATCCTTGTGTTTTTGGCGGCAACAGATAATCTTACAGGAATTATGGCACTTACCTCACAGCAGATCATATGGTCTCTGATTACAGCAGGATTGTTGCTCGCATATGTGCTTACATGGTATTCAGGCCTCAAAGATGTACCAGTAACTTTAGCAACAGTCATATTGATGCTGGGAAGCCCGATAACAACGCTACTAAACTATGCATCCGGAACTCCGATTGAAGCATTGCAGATCTTTGGGATTCTTTTGCTTGGGCTGGGAACTTATGTTTTCGCTTCCGGTCATCGTTATTCATCCAGTGCCTAATTAATTATTTTAAATTTAATTTATTAATCCGCCCACTTCTTCTCAAATCAAAAGGCGGAGCCTGATTCCTTCTTGGCTTTGTGTATAATCGTCAGGCCAATTCTTCGGAAGGGTTCCCAATCAAGGCTTTTACAAAAGCCTTGAGGTAAAATATTAAGGACAACTTTCACTTCGTGAAGTTGCCCGAAGAACTCAATATTCATTAGAGATGAAAGGAATTATCAAATAGTTTAAACTATTTTCTTAAAAGAGATAAAGAACATTACATTATCCAAACAATAATTTTATATTCAAAAAAACAAATCCAAACATAATGGACAACATATCTTTCCTTTGCAGATATTCATTCATCACGAACAAACTGAGATACTGCGGGCCTGAGGATGCATACAAGAAATTTCTGCAATATATCAAAGAGCCGACAAAAGAACTTGCAGAAGAAATTAAGTCCCATATAAAAAGATTCGAAGGGCTCTATCCTTATCTCAAAGCGATCGCAGAAAAAAATAACCTGGATGAATTTGATTATAGGGTAGCAGAAGCATATTGGCTCGGGAATGAACTCCTGGATAAGTTTACAGCCGAAGATAATAGGAAGATTATAATGAGCCTCGCAGAGAGAGGTCTTCCGAGATCATTTGCAGAAAAGCTATGTGTAGATATCCCAAATATGTTTCCTCACCATTCATTCAATGTAGTGTATGTCGGAGTAGGAAAAATAACTGGCTCAGTTCCTACAAACCTTGAAAATATCAACAACTGCCTGATAAGGCCTGCTGAAGTGATATCAGTGCATGATGATTATGTCATCGCAAGGCACAGGCCATATAAAGAACTCAAAGGGAACCTATATCTTGACGAGCCGCAGGATGGAAAATTTGAGTACATTCCGGAATTCGGCAATGTCAAAGAAGGGAATATTGTATCTTTGCATTGGAACTATGTTGTGGATACGCTGGATGCAAAAGCTCTTGGAAATCTGCTTGTGTACACTGAAAAAAATTTATTTGCTGATAGGTTCACAAAAAATTGAAATTTATCATTGACCTGAACTCGATTAAGTCAGCCTATAGCCCTTTTATTCATTGCATCCTGAAGCAGGCTATGCTTCTCGATAATCTTAAGGAGGTGCATAGCCGCAATCTCATTTCCAGTGTCATTGAAATGCTCTTTATCAACAAACAGATCCTGTCTATCTTGAAGCAAATCAGCAAAAGAAACATAATTTGCTCCGGCATATTTTTGTTTCTGCATCTTATCAAACTCAGAAATCGCGTCGCAATAGAAATAGGTATATTCATCAACTGGCATTCCTATGCTGCACGTTCCTGCGCTGAAATTCTGCATGGGTTGCAGGACTGCAATAAATCCGATTTTATATGCTTCTGATATCAAAGCCATTTTTTTTATATTGCCGATATAATTTTGCAGGCTCTTTTTTGTTGTCTCCCTATATTGAGTTGGTTTTACATAAGGATAGTACAGATCATACCATCTGAAAGAAGGCCATCCCACAAAACCGCTGTTTTGCAGTTGATGCAATATATCATTGAATCCATCAAACGCAATGACTATATCTACATCTAGATCGATAAAATCATGGACAAGGACACTAAGTTCCTGGTTCGAAATAGCTGCAACTATCGCACCATTGATGTATTCAACCTTGTATCCTTTTGCTTCAATTTTTTTGGCTAGAATTCCAACAATTGCCATGTCGTTTGAGGATCCTAGAAAAGCAGAAGAACCACCTAGAATCCCAATCCTGATTGTTCCGTTCTCCTTTGATCCCAATTCATCTGACCTGAATCCAAGTGAGTTCACTTTTATATCCTGATCTCCGACCAATGATGGAAAAACAACATTAATACCTGGTTGAGTTTTAAATCCTGCATAAGGGTGCGGCATCCTAAAATCATAAGCAAGGACATCGCGAGGATAAATAAGGTTAAGTTGATGAGAGACTTCAGGAGGCGAACTTTTATCCTGAAAAAACCTTATATCCTTTAGCAAACGATATACAAATAAATTTTTTGGACTATATCCTTGCTGCCAGTTATCATATCTTTTATAGACTAAAATACCATAATTATGTGTCAAAAAATTGATAAAAAGAAAAAAAGGAATTAACATCAGTAGCACGAGAATGACTGTGAACATCAGTTTCTTAATTTTTTCTCTCATGAATAAAACCCAACCTTGTTTTGCAGATTCTGCAAAAACAGATATATAATTTCAATTTTTATCAACAAATATATATCCTCGACATATCACTTATTCGCACTTTCATATGAAACTTGTGATTTTGAATTAACCGCCTTATTATACATTTCCAGACTTTCTTTTGCTTCTTTCTCCGGAATCTTGTCAATAATAATTTTATTGCTGACAAGCACATATTCTCCGACTTTACATTTTAGTAATGAACAATCAGCCTCCCGTTTCTCAGAGACATAATCTATTGTGGCTGTCTTTCCTTCGATATTGATTATTTTTCCAGGGACCGCAAGGCACATCAGGTCTCCACCTTCTTTATGACAATTTTATCTCCTGACAAAACTTCCGGAGCTTCCCCGCACCTTGGGCATTCGAACAGCACCATATCATGAAGCCTCTCGATTATCTTTGCCCTGCCATTGTATCCGCAGCTGCAGCTGACATCAGAAGGTGTCCTCACAGCTGAGAAAATTATACTGGAGACTTCTTTCAGGTGCTCGAGAAGATGATCAGACTCTATCCCGAAAAGCTCTCCTATCTCAAGCTCTGCCTTTTTTACATCCCCATATTTTTTCAGGTCTCTGAGGATAGATTGGGCTATGACTGAATCGTGCATATGGAATTAAAGTCTAGCATTGTTTAAAAAATTTTGCTAGGCAATCTCCCCTGAAACCAAAACTATTTATACCAACTTTTTATACCATGGCTTGTGAACCAGAAACAGATAGGCATTATATTAATCATAATAGGTCTTCTTATTGGAGTATTCGTCCAAGTCGCGAAAGTCAAGGAAGATTACTACATAAAACAACTGATGCTGCAGAATGACTCATGCTTTCTTGAGGACGGAACCTGCCTTCATGCTGACCGTGATCTGACCCCTTATATTGCAGGATGGATACTCTCAGCATTCATTTTTGCGCTAGGGATTTATCTTGTATTTTTTGACAAGACTCAGCAACAGCTTGCTGAAAGCCAGATACTTGTGTCAAAAGCGCTTGAAGGCGCAAAACAGCAGGAAAAGTCAAAAGACGAGTTCAGTGCGTTCATCTCAGGATTCAGTGAAGATGAGCAAAAGATTCTGCTAGCGATAAGGGAGCAGGAAGGCATAAAACAGTCTACATTAAGGTATAGGACAGGCATGTCAAAAACTACTCTTTCCCTACTACTTTCTTCCCTTGAAAAGAGGGAGATAATAGCCAAAAAGGACTCCGGAAAGACAAATGAGCTTTATTTGAGAAAGAAGTTTTGAGGGAATCAAAAACCCAATCACCTTATAAGGGTGGGTATATTAACAAATTAAAAATAATTTTTGCAGGAATTCTCTTTTTTGGCTATTGACTAACTCTAGGAAAAAACCGTGTCACCATCTACTGAAGAAAAAATTTCCTACTGGTGCAGATGGAGCAGATTCTGTAGCCCTACAAAATGGAGCGCGAAAATCTATAGAATAGTGCATTATGAGCTTTGCGAATAATGAGCGTCTGCTGCCAAAAAGAAAAAAAAGTTCTGATCAAAATTATTCAATCATTTCATAATAAATGGCTTCACAAAACAAATTTCCCTCTATTTTTGCTCTAAGACAGTAACGAAAATTATATATACTTGTATATGGATGATTACTAAAAGGGGAATCTTAATTAAACTAAAAAGAGGGATGGGGAATGAGGACTGTTTATCTAGGTATTTTAATATGTTTATTGTTCGCAGCAAGTGTATCTGCTGATTATGTCATAAATGCAAAGATTGATTCAAACCATTATTCTGTCGGTACGAATATTACATTAACAGGAACTGTGTATACAGATACCATCCTTTCATCAAATGTAACTGTTTTTTACCGTACAGACAATAATACGTATTCAAACACTTCGACAAATGAAGTGGGAGAATTTACTACCAGCTTGATTGCGCCTGATACTACAGGCGATCATAACCTGACAGTCTTTGTCGGAGACAGGTCAGTCATCTTCTATTACGGTGTCGACCTTTACGAAGACATCCTCATTGAATTTGTCGATGATTTCATAGTGGTTGAATGCTCTGACGATCTTACAGGTGTCACAACAGATGTCCCAAGAGCTGCAAAAGAATGCAATGCAACTGATGCAGCAGGATATTATTTTATTGTAATCAATAATACTGCTGGAGATTTTGATTCCTTGTTTGCAGACACAGATGCAGCAGTGAATGTTGCAGATTCCAAGTTCAAGTATTTATCTGAAGAAAGCGCGATGAAAATAGGGAACCTTACTTATACAGTGGTATATATTGATCCAGAGGGAACGATGTTTGTCCTTGCGATAAGATCTGATACATATTATGAAGAAGCGACAACTCAAGAAGTTCTAGTTTTAGGATTAAACAGTTCAGGAAGCCCAGTAAATGATCTTAATCTGACATTTGAATTCATAAATGGAAAGACTGACGAGACAGAAGATGAAGGCGCGCTAAACTCCACCAGCGGCGGGTATTCCAATATGACAATAACAGTTGATGGTGAAACAGGAAATTATTATTTGGGTGTCGAGGACTCTTATTCTTCTGTCAAGATCGAGACTTTCAAGATAAAGGGTATTGTTGAAGATGAAGATGGGTTTCCAGTTTTCAAGACATCGCCTGATGCAAGCGTTGTCCTTAAGCTTGCAGTAACCAACATGAGCGATAATTCAATGATATCAGGCGCATCAGGAGACGCGCTTGTGACATATCCTGGTGGGTCAGAAAGAGTGATACTTTCTGCTGACAGTTATGGATCGCTTACAGGAGATTTCACAGTTCCAGAGACAACGGGTGAGTATACTGTCCTTTTCACAGGAAATGTTTCGACAGAGTCAAATACCATGACGACAAAATTTGGTGTTGTTAATTATGATCTTGCAATAATCCCGATAGCAGCCGGAGACAAAGGTAGGATGGACGGGTTTGCGCCAGGTCAGCAGGGAGTGATACTTCTCACAGGAAAAGACAGCGAAGGCCAGTTCCTTAACTTGACAAACATCTTTAATTGCAGTACTGGGAACATCTCTGTGAAAGGCATCTTTGATAACAAGGACAAGAATTATATGGCGAATATGAGCTTCAATATATTTAGGCTCCAGACTTTCTTAAGCAGTCTAGAGTCTCCTTTGGAAGAAGAAGAGATGCAGCAGATATATAAGGAGCTAGGCCAGGAATCCTGCGTGCTATCATTTACTGCGCCGCAGAAGACTAACAATTATATTTTCAAGATGGAAGTCTCTCTTGAAGGCGAAACATACAAGCTGTCTGCACCTGTTTTAGTGCAGGACGTGTTTATCGATGGATGGCCGACAAATGAAGAAGGAAAACAATTTGTTCCAGCAACATCAATTGGTGGAACTGTATATTTAGGTATAAAAGCATATGACCTTGTGACAGGCCAGGCAATTCCAAAAAATATGATAACAGGCGCAAGCATTATAGAAGTCAGGTCTGATGGCGGATTAGTTACAGAAAGGATGGTGAATGTCCAATTCTCAAATTCACAGGATACTGCGATGCTGATATTTACTGCGAATGATTCTGTTGCAGGATTCCATGACGTCAAGTTCAGGGTGAAGCTCAATGTCACAAGAAATGGACAGAGCGTTGCAACTGAAGCAGATGCGCATGGATGGTTCAAAGAAAAACTCTATTCGATATGGATTTATCCCTCATCTTCTAGCGATACAAAAGGTTCTTTTGGATCTGACTCAACAATTTCTTTAACAGCAAATGTGAGAGACGCTGGAGGAAGGAGCGGAATAGAAGGCCAGACAGTCTCTCTTGACAGCTTAAGGTATGAGCAGACTGGAGAGAGCATTTCGCTATCTGATGTGAACAGCGGCCAGAGCGCAAGCTGTGATACAGATGTTAATGGTACTTGCATATTGGAATTCAGCGCACCTTCTGATGGATGGGATTCAGGGTTCTATAATTTAAGGGCAAAAGTCTCTAGCACAGAGCTTAATGATGACGGCTCTGAAACTACCATGAGCGATTATGGATACGGATGGTTTGATGTAAGAAACTTCTATTTCTATCCCTATGTCAATCAGTTCGAGATATCGAAAGAAGATGATAACATCACTTTTACTCTGAATGCGTTTGACTTCAGCGGAACACCCTTGAACGGAACAGCAATCGTAAAAAAGATCATGTATCTTGGAACCTGGTCGTCATGGACACCGCCAACAGTTGTTTCTGAAGATGATGAAGGATTGCAGGGCCTCACCGCAGACTTTGTGAATGGTTATGGCAACCTTACGATAGATAATGCAGATTATATCTCAAAGTCAGGCAATTACATGGCTATCCTTGAAGCGACATCTACACTTGATGGGTCAGAGAAGACAGAGATAGGCCAGGCATGGTTCACTGCAAAGACATTTGCATTATATGTGCAGCATGACTGGAACCAGATGACTTATGCGACAACTGACATGGTCAACCTTACATTGAAAGGATATGAAAAGATAAGCGGATGGCAAGGAAATGAACCAACAGGAACTCCAAAGACCTTGTCCCAGGCATGGGTCCAGAATGTCGAAAGAGAAGGTATGTGGGGAATGGCTTACAAGAAAAGATCTACTCTTGAAACAGGAAACGGAATGAATTATTCATGCAGCGGCAACACATGCTATCTATGGTTCAATCTTTCAGGATTCTCGCAAGGCACATATAACCTTGTGCTCAATGCTAAAGATGAATCAGGCAACCAGGTTGAAGAACAGTATTACATGAAGATAGAAGTGCTTGGTATAAGGATGCCGAGAAACCAGTTCTCTGATGTCCTCACGACTTATAGGATAACAAATTCAACAACATTCAACCTTTCATCTGATTGTGGGTCATCTTCTGATGCGATAATCGAGCCTGCAAATGTTTCGTCTTGCAAGGCAAGCAATGTCCAGAATGGTGGAACTAGGATAGGAGATCTGCGTATGAGTTTCTGGAATGATAGGAAGGATAGAAACACTGGACAGAATTGCGACGGTGGAGAAGACTGCATTGATTATGGAAACATGAACTACAATGCTACGTTCTTTATGCTGGATGTGACAAACGAAAGCATGCCAAGGCTTTATGTCAAATACGCATGCCCTGATGCGCCTGGGGACAAATGCAAGTTCAATGAATCTACATATTATACAACAGGCCAAATGTTCAATGATACCTATGGTACAACATGGGTGTTAAAGAATATAGATGTTACATCTTATAAAGTGACACTAGAGGCAATAGACGCAATTATTGGATATCAAGGAGCTGAGGATACAGGCGAAGGCGCTCTGCATAACAGGTATCTTATTAGAGTCAATAATACCTGGTCGAAATCAGGAGTGTTCTACCAAGGCCCAAGCCTGCATGACCAAGAGTGGCTCGAGCTTGACCTTGATAATGACGGAATTATGGACTGGCAGGATGAATATCCTGCGATAATTGCTGATCCTAACACAGCAGGACAATACGATACCTTGATTGTCAGCAACACAACAAACTTCCTGGTGAATGGAATAATCAGCACAGGACCAGTAGCCTTTGGAGGCGATCCAACATATATAACAAATGTCAAGTACAGAGGCGGAAGCTCATCATCAGATGGCGGAAGCTCTGGCGCTGACAAGTTCCGAGTAACATATACTGGAAATGTCGCTCCAGACTGGATAGAAAACAATCTTGGGACAGTGAAGCCTGGAACCGTCATGAGAATACCTGTGATAATAACTTCTCCAAGCAACAGGTCAAACAAGATAGAGAATGCGCAGGTGAACATAACAAATCTTGTACAGTTCGGAATGAAAGGCGAGAAAGAGTATAGTCTCGTTGATAGTGTTGAAGCAGTAAACACGTCTTCGACAGGCATTGCTTTGCTTGTGGTTAATACAACAGGCATTCCAAACGGAGAATATTTCCTGAAGATAGAAGTCACATATAATGGAAATGTCGTGACAATGGGCGCACTCTATGACAATCCAAGGGTTAATATCAGGAACTTCGAAGTCAGGGGAGAAGTCGGTAACAGGGGGATTATCCCAGGTCTTGTAAAGATCAGCGAGTCAGAAGGAAATATACTTGTACTGCCGAGCGATAACATGTATACCAACATGACTGTTCGCTTATGGGACTTCTGGCTGCCTGGAGACATCCAGCTCAAAAGAGGAGATTGGGAGTTCTTTAATTTCTACTACAACTCATCCAATAAGACTGTGATCATTGATCCTACGCCAAATGATTTTTGGCTTACTCCAGAAGATATGGACAATGCAGAAAGGTTTGAGCTTCCTGATGATGTCGGCCTGATAAACTATACGACAACAAAAAGAGGCGTGAAAGTCAGGGCGAATGTGACAATGGGTGAAGAGGAGTTTAATATCACCTTGCTTCCAGTACATGATCTTGGCCAGGTGATGTATAATATGCCTGGTGGAGGAAGAATTGTCAGAGTGTTCAATTATTCAGAGTATATATTCTATCTATATACATCTGATCTGGTGACTCATGAAGCATGGGATGACAATCCTAATTATGTCACTGTCGCAGACATAGATGGAAATGTGGTGGATAATTATGCATTTGGCGAGTCGATTGCAGAATTGGATGACTTTGCAATTGCAAAAGCGACTAATTGGGATAGGGACATTGTCGCAACAGACGCGACTATCGATGATTATGTCATCAAGTTCCCGCAGTGGATTTGCGATAATACCTATGAATATTATATAACGAGCTTCTCAGAAGAGAGCCTCAATATGAGATTTGAGCCTGAAGAAGGAGGCCCTGCGCAAAAGCGAAATCTCACAAACACAACATACTATATGCTGTTCTATGACAGCGAGTGTGATGGTGTGCAGCAGGTCAGCCAGGCAAAGATGACAAGTTCAGTTACAAATGATACCATAGATTTCTCAAAGTGGGAACAAGGCACTTACGAGATGAAGGCAGGAGAGCAATACGGCTGGCCGTTCCTTCTCAATGAGATAGATACTAACAATCTGGTAGCGAGAATCTTCAAACCTGTCTGGGATCTATGGGTCGGAGAGAACACGACTATCTGGATAGGCGCAAAGGATTTCAGCGGAAAAGCAATAACAGGCAATGCATCAATCCTATCAGTGAAGAAGATGGCCTTTACAAAGATGGGAGAAGAGCAAAGCGATGTGTCTTTGATAGGGTCAGCTGGAATTGATGTCAATGGTAATGCATACGTTCCCCTGAATTTATGGAACCAGTCCTGGGGAGATTATACTATAAAGGTGAAAGTGACATCCAATGTAACGAACACTTCTGAAATCCAGGAGACAAGGCTCTTTGTTATGGATCCTGACATGATGATGGAAGGCGGAGACTGCGAATGCGACCTTGATGATGCGTGCTCAGATGGATGTGATTGCGACTGCGACTGTGACCCAGAAGGATGCGGTGATGAAAAATGAGACTAGACAAACTTTTTTTGGTTTTGGCAAGCTTGATAATATTATCTGCTTATGTAGCAGCACAGTCTGTAACGATCCAGACACCTGTGTATGACACAGCTGTCCTCAAGGATTCGATATTTACAGTGACTGTGCCTATCCAGGCAAGCGGACTATCAAGCGATATTACAGCGACGCTTACACCGACCACAAGTATAGGTTTATCCTGTCCTTCAACTTCAGATTGTCAGAAAACAGTCAGCCAAAGCGGAGGATCAGCAGTATTTACTGTCAGGGCAGATACGACTGGGATAAAAAACAGCCCTTTTACAATATCAGCAAGTTCTGGATCAACAAGCGCAGCTGATGTCACAGCATCAACAGCGATAACAGTTTCAGAATCGCCGACATGGAGCATTGACATTACCTCTTCAGCTGCATCTGTTGAAGATGGAGGATCTGTTGATCTGACTCTGGATATAACAATCACTTCAGGGACACTTGAAGATGCGACAGTTACTTTGACAAAGCCTTCTGGCTGGACAATCTCCTCAGGCAGCGCGTCGTATTCACTTGGGGATTTAAGTTCAAGCACAGAATCAACATGGACAGTCACAGCAGATGATCCGTCGGCAACAAATTCTTTTTCAGTCTCTGTTACAGGATCAAATTCAGCAGTTAAGACTGATATTTTAGCAGTAACATATGCAGCAAGTGAGGATAACTCTAACAGCAGTTCAAGCAGTAGCAGCGGGAGCAGCGGAGTTGTAGTTGCAGGGGGCAGCCAAAGCAGAGAATTCGCAGTCACGTTTTATGGACTGCAGATGGGAAATAAGCTAATAACAATTAGCAATGGAAACATAGCCTTCACATCACTGGATGTTGTATTCAATAAAAATATCTCAGGCGTTACAAGGCTGACTTTTAGTGCACTAAATGAGACACCAAATCTACCCGTAAGTTTACAGGGGAAAGTCTATAGCTATCTAAAGGTTGATCAGACTAAGATTACTGACAAGGAGATAGATGGCATTGTCATCAAATTCAAGATAACTAATGCTTGGCTGAAAGCAAATGGAATAAAATCAGAAAACATGGCATTGTATAGGTATACTGACACATGGAACCAGCTTCAGACAAAAAAGCTTTCAAGCGATGCAAACTTTACCTATTTTGAAAGCATATCTCCGGGATTCAGTTATTTTGCAGTCGCAGAAGTTTCGGTTGCCAAAGAATCTGCAGTTAGCATAGTGGCTGACGCTGTTTCTGATGTTATCAACAAGATTTTAGGAAAGGAAGATACAGCAAAAGAAGAAGCTAGACAAAACATTCAAGAGACAGGTGCATCTGCTAATAATGGAAATAATCTATTTGGATTAGTGGCCGTCTTTGCACTTATTTGTGCCTTAATATTCATTGTCTATAAGTCAGTGAAGGAAAAAGGTAAGAATAAGAAATAATTTTTTCTTTTTTATTGGGTTACTTATTTTATTGCGGTTTTGCCACATTTTTCTATGTATTGAATCCGCACCCGGTACCGGGGACTTTCTTCCCCCATGCGATAGCTGTTGTCCTCGCTGATCATGCAGATGTCATAGGGAAACCTGAAACAATGCATATTATCGCGAAACACTTTGAGGGAAAATACATCATAAAATAACTATTAAACGTTCTGGGACATGATTTCAGCCATTTCAAACGTTCTCTTAACTGTTCTTGCATCAAATGGAATATATATACTAGCCATTTCCCAGTTCTAAGCAAAAAGGTGAAAAAATCATGAAAACAAAACTAAATGTTAAGGGAATGCACTGCAGCAGCTGCGAGATGCTGATTAATGAGAGCCTCACGGATCTCGGAGTGGATGCATCGACCGTATCCTGGAACAAGGGCACTGTCGAAGTATCTTTCGATGAAAAGAAGGTAAGCCTGCAGCAGGTCAAGGATGCAATAAAAAAAGAGGGGTATCAAATATGAACGAAGAGAATAATGAAGAAAACAATGAAGAAAACGACGATTATATTGAACTTGGTGATATCAAAGATGTTCCAAATGAAACTGTTCCAGAGGAGAAAGAGGAAATGATCAAAAAAGAAGAGACTATCCGTAAAGGTGTGGCCCACAAGTCTGAAGCAATGATTTATGTGCCGGACATTGAGTGCGAAAGTTGCTCAAAGCTCATCGGAAAAAGGTTCCATAAGATGCATGGAATAGACTCATTCAAAGTCAACGAAGAGACAGTAGATATTATTTACAACCCAACCCTAGTGAGGCCAGAGAAACTGGTAGAGACAATCAAGAATGCCGGTTTCAGGGCTTCCCTCCAGCCATTTGAGCGGAAGACATTCAAAGAGAGAGTGCATGATTTCAAAGAGAACAAGAATAAATACAAGATTGAGTATTCAGGCATCTTATATACTTTATACCTGTTCCTGATACTGGCTGCATTTGAAGCTGTCGCATATTTTGGTTTTTTCCGAACTGCTGATTTTTTGCCTAGGTATGGATGGTGGCTTTTTTACCTTGATGTCAGCATAGCAACTATAGTAGTTGCGCTTTGGCATTACTTTGCCTATAAAGGAAAGGTCACTTGCATGACAGGAATGATGGTCGGAATGACTATCGGTATGCAGGCAGGGATGATGCTTGGCGCAGTATTCGGAGCGACAAACGGATTTTTTGTAGGATCTATGGTAGGAATGCTTATTGGAGTAACAATAGGTGCATGGGCAGGATGCAGTTGCGGAGTCATGGGATGGATGCAGGGAATGATGGCAGGCCTTATGGGCGGAACCATGGGCCCGATGATCAGCATCATGATGTTTAATGACCATCTGCTTGTATTCATGCCGTTTTACATGATAGTAAATATACTGATACTATGGGGCTTTTCATATATGGTCTATGAAGAGATAGTAGAAGACAAGAAAACACAGAAGGTGCCTGTTGACTTTACGACACTGGCATCGATTACACTGGTGGTTGCAGCTATACTTATCGCAATCATGGTCTACGGACCAAAATATATACTGTTCGGGTGATTAACATGGAAATAAAACAACTATTCGTAATACTTGCCGCTTGCATGATATTTGTGGTAACAATTGTTGCTGCAAGAAACATCATAAGCGGAAACACTGCGTTGCCGCAGTCAAATACCAGGACTGTGAGCAATAATTATCAGAATGCAGCTCCCTCTGCTGCGCCCTCTCCATCTGCTGATGGTGTCCAGGACGTCAAGCTCTCAATGCGCGGATTCACATATATATTGGAACCATCGACACTGAAGAAAGGTGTGCCTGTCAGGATGACTGTCGACCTGAGTAAAGTTACAGGCTGCATGACAGATGTCACAATACCAGCCTTTGGTGTGAGAAAGCTTGTGAAAAACGGCGACAATGTGATAACATTTACACCTGACAAGGCAGGGACATTCAACATCGCGTGCTCAATGAACATGGGAAGAGGCCAGTTCACTGTAGTTGAATCTGATGGCAGCAAAGCTGATTATGTTGAAGCAGCACCTGCCGGCGGCAGCTGCGGCTCCGGCAGCGGAGGAGGATGCGGCTGCGGAGGAGGAATTTTATGAATAGATTTTCTGTCTCTGTTACGATTTTTTTCATTGTAGCTGTTTCCATAATGTATTTTGCATTTTCAGAGAATGAGACAATGCTGTCTCTGCCTGCAGATATAGAATTCAAGACAGCTGTAAGTGATGGAGAACTGAAATTATTTGCGCATGCAAACAATAATGAGATTGCAATGCTAAAGTCAAAAGGGAATCCTCTTCCCGATGTAGGTACTATTGTTGTCGGTAGTTCAGAAGCTTCAAGGATGGATCTTGCGCCTGGCACTAAAATAAAAGTTTTCGGACATGAAATGGAGATTGAAGGTGTGCTGGCAAAAACAGGATCAATCCTGGACAGCACTTATCTGTTAGATTCACATGATTTCATCAATCTTAATGCAGAAGACAAAATAATAGTCTACCGGGACATGGAATCTGTCACATACTTCTATAATTATGATCCTCAAGATTCAATCAATTTAATACTTTCTGAAGGCAGTATGGAAGATTATTGGATACTCAATAAGGGAAATGAAAAATATCTTCCTGCTTTGGTAGGCTCCGATGTTAAAGATAATAATCTTAAGCTAGGTGATGTTTCAAAATATCATGGCGAGAATATCATAGTGAAAGGGTTCCTGACAAGGACAGGAACTCCGCTTGATTACATAATAATTATAGGTGGAAAAAAATGAAAAAGACTACACTTAGTATAACTGGAATCAAAGCTTTTCAAAGCTTTGGGGGCAAAAAACCAAGAACTGCATTGCTACGCAAGCAGTTCGAGTGAGGAATTCAAAATGAAAAAAATCTCGCACCTGGTTCTCCTCGCCATTCTTCTGTTTTATATTTT
>JBDRQT010000017.1:0-6453 GCA_043826135.1 archaeon | reverse complement strand
TACCATTGGCTTTGGCTTTGTACCTGTTTCCTCACGCAATCTTGTTCCCTTGCCACCGCAGAGAATTACTACCTTTGGTTTTTGCAAAATAATCTGCCTCCTAACGGTTAACCTATATGCCAAGCACATTAAAAATATGACGATGCAATAAATTTACAGAGAAAAACAGCCCATAAACAATAAGCGGGCAAACGGTCATAACCGTCATGGTAGTTAATACTGATAATACAGCGATATTTAGTAGGTATTTGGTAATGTATGCAAGTATGTTAACGCAGGTAATGTAATGAATTCTGATCAGGATACACGATTAAAAAAATCCATAAGAAATGTCAAGATATTTGACTGCACCCTTCGGGATGGTGGCCACCTTAACAACTGGCAATTTGACAAAGAATTTGCAGCAAAAGTAGTAGCAGCACTTGCAGAGACCAATATACACTGCATAGAGGTGGGATACAGGTCAACTCCCGGTACTTTTCCAGGTACCGGCACCTGGAGATTCTCAAAAGAAGATGACATACGTGCCATAGTACCTGCGGACATACAAAGCAAGATAGCCGTGATGGGGGATGTAGGAAAGATCAGAAAGGACGACTTTCTTCCAAAAGAAGAAAGCGTAGTTGACATAGTAAGGCTTGCTTTTTATCCTGGACATGAAGAAGAGGCGGTAGAACTCGGGCACGAGCTTCTGGACATGGGATACGAAGTATACCTGAATATGATGGGTATCGTATGCTATACGGAAGACGGGCTAAAAAAACTCATAAACACGATGTATGATTGTAGAGTGCCAAACGTTGTAGTATCTGATAGCTTTGGATCGCTCATGCCATCAGAGGTATATGAACTTGTACAACTTTTCATAAAAGGAACCGGAAAAAAGATCGGCTATCATGCACATAACAATCTTGAGATGGCATTTGCAAACAGCATGTCTGCCATAGATGCTGGAGCATCGAGCATTGACGCTACGGTTTATGGTATGGGAAGAGGGGCCGGCAACCTACCTCTGGAAGTTATACTTTCTCATCTTTATCATATTGAAGAAGTACCAGTAAACATAGTGCCGCTGCTTGAATTGATCGAGAATGATTTTATCAAACTTAGGAAAGAATTGAACTGGGGATATAATCTGCATTATATGATTTCAGGACTTTTAAAATGCCATCCGAAATATGCCAACGCACTTTTGGATGATTACAAGATGGATATGCCAACTGTTTGGGCCAACCTGATGGAACTGAGCAAAGAAAAGCCGGTGAGTTTTGACAAACAGCTGCTGGAAAATGTTGTACAGAAAAATGGTTCTGTAAAGGCACATGTAATGCGCAGAGATGTTAAATATTCAGACATAAAAATTGAAAGAGAAACTCCAAAACCGCCTGACTATATAGGGAGACATGCAGGAAAAGATTTCCTGATACTTGGAAACGGCCCATCATTGAAGGATAATATTGATGAGATAAAAAAATTCGCAAAAGACAACGAACTTATAATGCTTGGAGCCAACTATCTGAGCGGATTGGCAACTCCAGATTACCATGCATTCAACAATGTCAATAGATTCATAAGATATGGAAAATTTGTTGATGCAAAATCAAAACTCCTTGTTGGTAGTTACATTTCAAATTCAATAGTAAAATCAGTCATTGGAAAGGAATATGAAAGACTGCCATACATGAACAGCCCTGAAAAATTTGATATAAAAGATGGGATAATCCAATCGAATTGTGGCACAATATCAGTGTTGCTTATTGGAACTGCAATAGTAATGGGAGCTAAAAAAATATACGTTGCAGGTCTTGATGGCTACAAGGACATGTACGGAAAAAAGAGTACTTTTTATTCAGAAACCCAAGATGTACCAACTATTCTGGAATCACACTCGTTAAACAGCTTGTGCGAAAGATACTTGGATGAAATAACAGAATACCAAAAACAAAATAGTATGGAACCGTTCAAAATAATAACAAAAACAAGTTATTTTGAATATTATGTTGGTGGGATATTATGATGAATGAGAACAGACTCAAAAAGAAACTCGAAAACAACGAAAAAACACTGGGAACGTGGTGTGTGGTTGATTCACCAACGGTCGTTGATATAATGGCGACTACTGGACTGGATTTCATAATAATAGATGCCGAACATGGACCGATATCCTATGAAACAGCGCAATGCATGGTCATGGCTTGCGAATCCCATAATGTAAGCCCTATAATGAGGGTTGGAGAACTTAACGAGGCGCTGGTCCTAAGAGCCTTGGATATTGGGATACATGGACTGCAAATGCCAAATATTTCGAATTCAGAAGATGCAACGGAATTTGTTAGGCTTGCAAAGTATCCCCCAATAGGAATACGAGGGTTTTCACCATACACCAAAGCCGGGCTTTATGATTTTAACAATGGTAGAGAGTTGACAAAAAAAGCGAATGAGAATGTCCTACTTATTGCAAATGTCGAGGGTGTGGAAGGAGTCGAAAACATAGAGGAAATTTCAAAGGTGAAACATATCGACATTATTTTTGTGGGATTGTTTGACCTGAGCAAATCATTAGGCATTCCAGGAGATGTTGAAAATCCAAAAGTAATGGAAAAACTAAAGCACGTGATTGATGTGGTTAAAAAGAATGGTAAAAAAGTCGGGTCAATTGCATCAAACAAGAAAATGCTTAAACAACTTATGAAACTGGATATCGATTATGTGACATATTCAGTGGATAGTGGAATGATAAAAGAGGCATATTCGGAAATAGTAGAAGAATTCAGAAACGAACAGTAAACCACTAGAATAATGTGATAGTCATGGTCAATAGATTCGATGAAATGCAGTCTTTGCTTGACAGAAGCAAATATTTCAAACTTGTTTGCGGAGCGGGAAACGAGGACGCGGAGCAAGTGAAAAGACTTACTATATTATACACCCTTGGAGGAGCCAAGGGAATGGATGTCTCCGCAAATGTAAATGTAGTCAAAGCATGCATGGAAGGAATTGATTTTGCATTTGAAAACTCCGGGAAATTCGGTGTCAAATTAAAGACAAGGCCGTTCATTACAGTAAGCGTGGGAATGTCAGGAGATCATCATGCCAGAAAAGCGCAAATTAATCCCGAAATATGCGTAAAATGCAAACAGTGCATTGGAGTATGTCCAACCAGTGCGATAGCAGAAGAAAACGCATTGGTGAAAGTAAACAGACCAAAATGCATAGGCTGTGGAAACTGTGGAGCAATATGCCCAGTAAAAGACGCGATTAGTTTTCATCATAATGTAAAAGAACTTGAAAAAATCCTGCCAGAGTGTATGAATGCAGGAGCTGAGCATATTGAATTGCATGCAGCTGTTGCTGATGATAAATCGATAATGGATGAATGGAAAACAGTGAATGAAGTTAACAGTAAGAATCATGTTTCCATGTGCCTAGATAGATTGCACCTTTCTGATTTTGCACTCGAAGAAAGGGTAAGGAAAGCAAAGGAGATTTCCGGTAATAGACTGATTATACAAGCTGACGGATATCCAATGAGTGGGGGCAATGATGATTATAACACCACATTGCAGGCAGTGGCGATAGCAGATATAATAAACAAGAGATTTAACAAGAAACTGAATAGACAGACAAGAACAATGGAATACCTAACCAAAAACGAGGTTGACCTGCTCCTATCAGGTGGCACAAATTCACTCACAGGAAAACTTGCAAGACAAAATGGTGTGAGATTCCAGGGAGTTTCCATAGGAACTTTTGGAAGAAAGCTTGTGAAAGACATCATAAAAGAACCGAATTTTTATGAGAATGAAGAACTTATCAAAAAAGGATATTTGATTGCAAAGAAACTTGTCGAAGAAAATATTGGTGAAGTAAATGAGTAACATATCCATCAATGGCAAGCCTTTGGATGATGTTGATCTTTTTATATTTGACAAAGACGGCACACTGGTGGATATCCATCATTATTGGTGTGCAATGATACGAATGAGATCTGAATATCTTTCAGAAAAATATGCGAACGGAGATATAGATGTACGAAATGACCTTATGAATTCTATGGGAATTGACCTTGGTTTGAATAAAATGAAACCCGAGGGACCAGTAGGATTACGGCCAAGAACATTCATCATAGAAACTGCTTACAAAACGCTTTTGAAATACAGTAAAGTGGATAAACAAGACGTTGCTGATGCTTTTGATTATGTCGATGAGCTTTCAAAAAAGAGAATAGATGAGATTGTAAAACCACTACCAGCAGTACCCCAAATTCTAATAAAACTAAGAAAGAATGGAATAAAAATGGCCATAGCAACCACAGACATTACCAAAAGGGCAGAACTGGTGCTTTCTGTCCTAGGAATTGCGGAGTATTTCGAGATAATTGCAGGTGCAGATCTTGTAAAAAAATCAAAACCCTCCCGCGACCTTGTCGATTATATCACTGATAAAACAGGAACCGAAAATTGCAGGGTGATAGTGGTCGGCGATTCGATGGTCGATCTGGATATGGCAAAAAATGCAGGAACTAAATTCCTTGGAGTAAGAACCGGACTGTATAATGACGAGTTCATAAAAAAGAGCGAGATCCTTGTTGATGATTTAACCTGTATAGAGGTGGGAAAATGAAGATAATAGGAATGATACCTGTAAGGCTTGAATCGAGCAGGCTGCCGCAGAAAGCAATCGCAGACATATGTGGGATGCCGATGATACTGCATACAATGAAAAGAAGCCAGATGGCAGGCATACTGGATGAGGTATATGTCGTAACAGACAGCGAAATGATAAGGGAACTGATAGAAAAAAATGGCGGCAAAGTCCTGATGACATCCAGTTCGCACCAGACAGGCACTGACAGGATAGCAGAAGCTGCGGAAAAAATAGATGCCGATATAATAGTAAATGTCCAGGGCGACGAGGCATTGGTAGATCCGGAGCACATTGAAGCCGGAGTCAGGGCATTGCTTGATTCTGATGCAAGCGTATCGATATTGGTAAGGCGCTTTTCTGTAAAAAAATCCCCATCGGACATTAAAGCGGTCTTAAACATGAAAAACGAGATAATGTACCTGTCAAGGGCAGACATACCATCTGATGCAAGAACCGAAGTGAAAGAGATGCTTAAGGCATACCATGTGGTATCTTTCAGAAAGCCGTTCCTTTTGCAGTATAATAGGATGAAAAGGACGCCACTTGAACAGATCGAATACAACGAGTATCTGCGGATTCTTGAAAACGGATATAAGATACAGGCTGCACTGGTAGACAGCGATGCCATAAGTGTTGACACTAAAGGAGATCTTGAACTGGTAAGAAAAAAGATGAAAACAGACGCGCTTTATCAAAAGTATAAACCGAAGTGACAAACTTAAAAACACTCAAGGAGCATGATATTCGTGAACTCCGACAAAATTAAAGTAGTTTTTGCAACGTCCAGATCAATAGCCAGTTTGATCCATAAAAAAATGAACGAAAAATTGCTTTGGACATATTTAGGAGAAAATGCAGTGCAAACGATAAAAATCGAGAATGAAACACCAAACTGGAAACGAATTTCCATAGCTGATGCACTGCAAAAGCATGCAAAGAAAACTTCAGGTGCATACACAGAGTACATATCCAGTTTATGTAATAAGAAGGGAATTGAATGGTGGGCATCAAGAGTCTCGGAAAAAAATCCATTTGTGTCAAGGGCGTTCCTGCACATCTGCTATTTGAAAGTTGCAGGAGAACTTATAGAAGGCAATAAATGTCAGATTATTTTCATCGAAGACAAAGATGTTTTTGACTCTGTAATGAAAAATTACAACGACAGCGTTGTATCGAATATCAGTATCGTGAACAAAGTTGCCGCGTTTTTCGGATGTGGACTGAAAATTATAACTAGCAAACTCAGATTCCTGGCTGTGAATATCCATCACGTGATCTTTACAAGATATTTAGATAGAGACGGGAAAAAAGAACCAAAGAAGAATCTGACAATAGTCCATACATTTGCAAATAAGAGATCATTTGACGGAAATGGTAACTTCAGGGATTCCTACTTCGGGAAAATGCCAGAATGGCTTGAAAAGAATGACAGAACAGTTGTATTCTTACCACGCATTCTTGACAGTCGGATATACAAAGAAACGGCTTCCAAACTTGCAAAAAACAATGGAGTCTTGCTTTGGTATGATTATGTTTCTATCTTGGATGTGTTTGCAAGCTTTTCCAGGGAACTTGCATCAGTATTTTCAATTATAAAAACAGAAACAACAAAATTCCAAGGTCTTGATATTTCGGATATTATCAAAAGGGATAGAACAATGGATCTGATTGAGAACAGAAGGGCAAGCGACAGGCTGCTTTATTTTGCGATAAAAAGAATGGCAAAAAAAGGGCTCCGTATATCTGAATTTCTTTATACATATGAAAATCAATGCTGGGAAAAGATATTGATAAGTGCGCTTAGAA
>JBDRQT010000016.1:0-2015 GCA_043826135.1 archaeon | reverse complement strand
TTCAGATTTTTGTTTTTTGAGTTTATCTCAGTGGTTGAGAATAGATCGATCCGTCTTCATAAAGCGAAGCTTTTGAAGAGACAGAGAATAAAATTCTCTGGAACTTTTTTGTTGGATCGGGATAACTGGCGAACTTAAGTACAATGTTTCATTTCAATTCTGCTAACCTGAATTGAGCATCCCTGCAATCAGTTCTTTGATTTCTGAAAATTCATTCGCATAATGATCTGATTCCGCTTCACCGGACATTTTCTTTGCAAAAGCACCGCCAAGAAGCTGGATTGTTTTTATGCCAAGTTTTTTTGCACCAACAATGTCTTTGATTGCAGTATCACCAACCATAAGAACTTCATCAGATGAAACCCCCAATTTCCTAAGTAAGCATCTGAAGATTTTAGGAGATGGCTTGTTTTCCCCGCATTCCTCAGAACTTACAAAAGCATCAACATATGTCGATATACCAAGCTCAGATATCTTTTTCATCTGGACCGAAGTGGTGAGATCTGTAATAAATCCGATTTTTATGTTATTTTTCCTGAGAAATGCAAAAAGATCCAAAACGCCGTCAAACAGCACTATGTTTTCCAGAAAAGAGATCCAGTATTCAGTGTACAACTCAGTAATCAGGTCTGAATCAAATTTTTTGAACCTACGCTCTACGAGATTCTGAAAAATGATTGCGCGATTTCCGCTTGCGGCAGTCCCATGTAATGCGACCTTGACCTCATCCCAGCTTTTCTGGAATTCTGCTTCAAACTGAGCCAATGTAATGTGATCATGTTTGCAGTATTTCCCATAGACATGTTCAAGGGCTTTCTTGTGCACTGGCAAAAACTCGTAGATAGTATCATCGATATCAAAAAGTATTGCGCGAATCATAAAGATCATTCAATAATTCCTAAGAAATGATTAAAAACTGCGTCGCATAATGAGCATTGTGAAAAAAAAGACCGAGATAATACTGGCAACGGATATTTGGCACCGTAAAACAGTGAATACACCGACTGAAGAACAGGTGAACTGGATATACCTGGGAGAAAATGCCATAAACGCTTCGCTGATTGGAAAAAAACTCCCGAATAGCTGGCTCAGAATAAGCATAGCGCAGACACTGCAACAAACTGCAATTGACAATCATGCAGAGTATGTCAGATTCATCTCGGGAATAGCAAAAAACAAGGATCTTGAATGGTGGACCTCGAGAGTATCGGAGAAAAATCCTTTTGTTTCAAAGTCATTTCTGCATATCTGTTATCTCATAACCACTGGACAGTATATACGACAATACGCAAAAGACGGCAAAAGGATCTTAATCATAATCGAGGACAACGATGTTTTCAGAAGTATAGTAAGCAATTATGGCAATAATATTAGTGTGAATAAAAACGGATATTCAAAAACACTGTCAGGCTTGGCCAACTTCTTCAAGATAGCAAAAAACAAAACAAAATTCGTGCTTGTTTCAGCACATCATATCATACTCACAAATTATTTCCATAGAAAAAGAAATAGAAATACGAAAGGCACTATCATGATAGTACATACTTTTGCAAACGAGAGATCTTTTGATAATGAGGGCAGGTTCAAAGAAACCTATTTTGGAGGTATGGTGGAATTCCTTGCCAGACAAAAAAAGCAACTGCGGCTTTTGCCACGCATATTGAAAAGCTCCATATATGGAAAAACGGCAAAGAAACTGATAAGTGGTGAAGGTAACGCGAACGTGATGTTATGGTACGAATACATCACAATAGCAGATATTTTCAGAAGCCTGATCGCAGAATATGGAACCAGAGGCAACCTGACCAAAAAAGAAAAAAAGTTCAATGGAATTGACATCTCTGCCATAATCGACCGTGATGAAATAGATGACATGATTGAGAACAGAAGGGCAAGCGACAGGCTGCTTTATTTTGCGATAAAAAGAATGGCAAAAAAAGGGCTCCGTATATCTGAATTTCTTTATACATATGAAAATCAATGCTGGGAAAAGATATTGATAAGTGCGCTTAGAA
>JBDRQT010000015.1:0-2497 GCA_043826135.1 archaeon | reverse complement strand
CGCGGCTTCGAGGACAAGATCTGTTTCGAGCGAAAACAGATGTCAGACTTATACTCATACGTTGGTAAGGAGCGGGACCGGACCGTTAAGAAGCTCAAACAGCTCAGATCATTAGACTTTGCTGCGTTAATTGTAGAGTCCTCCTACTAAGATTTGGAGATACCATACAGCTACAGTTCCAGGATTACCCCAGAGATGATCAGGCAGTTTCTGGTGAGTGTTAATGTAAGGTACGGGATACATCTTTATTGCACCAGAGACAGGAGGCAGATGGAGCGATACGTTTTGGACAGAGCGACAAAATACTTCAGGATACAAAGGGAGGTGTAATGGAAAAAACAAATTATAAAACGGTTGGCCTAAACGATACGATAGCCACCAGAAAATGTGCATGCGGATGTGGCGGAACTGTTGAAATAAAAAAATGTGATGTTTTCCCATGCAGAATCAGGAGGGATGGAAGAATTAAAAAATTTATCTACAACCACCATACTAAAACTGAAGAGCATAGGAAGATTGTTTCTGCAGCAGGTAAAGCAAAGGTAAAGGAGGTTCCTGATATCTCGCCATGTGTAAACCGAAGATTCAGAGGAGGAAACTATTATTCAAGAAGGTTAATGGAAAAGCATGTTGGAAGAAATCTTTCGCGGAATGAAATAGTTCATCACATAAACGGAGACCAGACCGATGACAGGATTGAGAATCTTGAGATTATAACCCGTGGAGAACACACCAGACTACACAGTTTAAAATTAATTTATGATGATGATTTTGCTGAGACTTTGAAGGATATGTATAAAAGTGGACTTCGCCAGATAGATATATCCAAAATATATGGTGTGAGCCAATGTGCTATATCTAATGCAATGAAACGTTACGATATTAAAGTCGCCGCAACGTGTTCACGTGGGAAAATTAGCAGGAAGAACAGATCCGTGAAGTACTATAAAATCCAGAGGGAAATATGATGTCTATGATGATAAAAAGCTTGACAAAAATTTATACAATGATAGGATCCTCACTGCTGATGGTGACGCATGAAACAACATAAAGATAGAATTCACGATAACGGCCTTGAATCAGAGAAGCCGGACTTGGGCCGGCGGGTTGTTTCATATAAACCATCAGCAGTCTCTATATTCAAGGCCGTTTTTTATTTTCCAACCTCAAAGGAGAACCACCATGGCAAAGTTAAAGAAATCGGAAAGCGACATCATGAATATTGAAGGCAAAAAAGGCGAATGGGCGGATGAATGTTTAAGTGCATGCAGGAAAGCCGGATTGATTATTCCTATCATAACGAAATGGTTTAAAAAGGATGAAGCGGTAAGTAGGACCATAACAATACCGGCACGCTTCCTTTCAATGGCAGAAGAGATTTTAGATAACAACCGAACTGAGTTTAAGACCCTGGCTGATGTTTTCAGGATGTGGATTTATATTGCCGCAATTTTAACATACAGAATGATTGTTACGAACAAGGAAAAGAACTGCTTTGGTTCATGGGGGAAATCAAATTATACTGTCCTTGTTCAAATGCAGGCAACGATAGGAGATTTCCAAAAGTATGACAATCATGTGAGGGTTATGCAGGAATATTTTGAAGGAGTATCATCTGGACAAATATCGATTAACAGCTTCAGAGATATGTGTACCGAGCTTATAGAAACTGCTCCAGAAAGTAAAAGAGAGGTTTTGTGGAGAGCATATGCAAAAATAACGAACAGAGAGAAGGTTTCGGACCTGTTTACACTTGGTGGATGGGGTGGAAAACGTGAAAATTCAGGCAGAAAAAAGGTAAATGAGTGATATTAAAAGAAAAAAATACAGTTTAAATATTTTGGTATCTTGATTCTTCCCTATATATATCTTGATGTCTTGACTACTTGGTATCTTGAAAAAACTGGGGATTTTTAATCAAGTGTCTAGTTTAACTGTTATATATATATATAAGGCAAAATTTTAAAGGAGGTTAAAATGTGCAACTGGTCGCTCGACAGTTATTTCAACGCAGACGTTATTTGTAAAGAATGCGAAAAGCAGGAAGTCACCATAAAATTAACCTTGGGGTTCGAGGGGCATTATCTGGAAACTTTTGTTGTAAAATGTGAACATGGTGAATGGGAATACAACGAAGAAAACACGTCTAGTATTTTTGGCAAATGGAACGATGATGACCAAGGTGAATGTGGTAGGCATCCGTTTGAACAATGGATGGATTATATTTGGACAAGCTAACAATTTAAGGAGGGTTATTTTGGGAGAAAAAATCTACCTACGAAAAGACTCGATGGAAGAAACGATTGAAATGTTCCTGCGCGACTATCGAAACCAGAACGTTGAGAACATGGCGATTGTCTGGACCACCGAGGACAACCAAAAAGACTTTTTATATAATTTCATTGCGACAGAGAGCTGTTTTAAAGTTATCGGATTATTAGCGTTTGTCTGGAAGAGGGTTATGGATTTCATAGAGATGGAGCAGGGAGGTGCGGAA
>JBDRQT010000014.1:0-11747 GCA_043826135.1 archaeon | reverse complement strand
ATAATAAGATTGAGATAAAAGGATTTAAAGAGTTGTTATTTTGCTTAGCCTTCTGTCTAACGCGACTAAAAACAGCCAACCAAAAGAAAAGTATTAAAATGAAACTGTCTAGCTTTCTGAAGTGATTCTCTCGATAAGATACTCTTTTCCGTAATCCAAGAAGTCCTTATCGTTCAATTTGCAGGTTTCATTGATGGACTTTAGCGTTGCAAAATGCAACGCTCCTTTTTTGCTCCTACTGCCATAGCTTATCTTTCTTGCAACAACACAAGGCCTTAATCTTCTTTCAGCAGGGTTATTGCTAAACTCTACATCATACTCAAGGAAAGTAAACAAACTATTAAGGTGTTTGTTCAGACGTCTGCACATTCTTTTTACCTCTCCATCTTTCAAGCTTTTGGATGTCAGTCTTTGTATTTTCTTTTCATATTTTATTCTATTTTCCCTGGATTTTACCTCTATGTCAATGGCATTCAGTATTATGCCTTTCAACCTAAGGGCAAACTTCTGAAGCTCCTGGCTTTTGAAGTATCTGACTTTCTTCCAGTTGAATATATCGCGCAGTAAATGCACGAGACACTTCTGACTTATCTTTCCCTGTGTATACGCACTGTAAAAGTCAGAGATAAGAATGCCCTTAAATCCCTTTAGCATTTTAGCAGGTACTTTTTTGCCTCTGGAGTTTTGAATATGGTAAATCGCTACCTTTTCAGAGAGAAAAACCCAAAGCCAGGTTAATTTGCCATTTATGTACCAACTGGTTTCATCTGCATAGATGCTTTTCATATTTTTGAGCTCTTTTTTCATGATTTCATATTCTGGGCCAAATTCTTCTGCAACTTTATCAATTATGTTCTTGATTTCACCAGTAGAGATGTTTATAGCAAAAGTAAATCTCAACAATTCTCGTATTCTACGTATTGGAAGTGAAAGCCCAATATTAAGAGCTACAATATACAAACAAAGGAAAATACCAAACCTGAAATTTGGAAAGGCATCTGTTATTTTTGGCTCAACTATCTTTTTGCATTTTTTACAGTATTTTCTGTGTATTCTGTATTTTGTTACTAATGATTTGAGCCGTTCAATTTCTTCAATATATCTGTCTCTTATTTCAACAGTATCAGAAAGACGGCCGTTGCATTCAGGGCAACGGCATATCTCAACGTTCTTTGTTTTGTCAACCCTATCTGGTGTTTTTCTTGAGTTTCCCTTTCTTTTACCCTCAATCCCTGTGCCTCTTTGTCTTCGGTCATTATGCTGACGTAGCCAGTCTGGTGTTCTGATCTGTTTTTTGATCTCTTTGATTTCTTCGTCTAAGTGGCCCTTTAATTCTGCAATTTCTTTTTCAAGTGCTGAAATTTTTTGCCTGAGTATTCCATTTTCAGTTCTGAGTTTTTCCACTTCATTCTCTTCAGGCATACTATTACTATGTAACGAAAGGTTTATAAGGATATCCATGGATATCCTAAGATTATGAGAAAAATAGCTGTAAGAAAAGGAAATTTAAGTTTGAATGAAAAGGTCGAGGTTATCTATGAAAAGAGAATTACATCTTTTGGAAATTCAGCAAAATTAGATGCACCTAAAAAGTATATTGGATGGCGTGCTTATGTCATAATCGTAAAGGATTAGTTGAAAAATGCTTCAGGATCGTGGACTGTTTCCATTAATAGTAAGAACATTAAAACCAGCAAAAAATCCAGTTGCACATTTGGCAGCAAAAGAATTTGACAGATTTGCAACAAAGCCCAGGGTTGGTTTGACAGGATTGAAAAGAAAGGCAATAGGTTACGAGGAATACTCTGAATTATATGACAGATACAAAGACAAAGTAGATGAGGACCAATTAAACAAAATCCTGCGCGAGGCCATAAACTATAGCATCAGCTATCACGTAACCGTGGGAATGCTTGAAAACAACAGGAAGAATGAAAAAAGTGAATAGGGGCCTTCTTTTTTAAGCACAAGTGCAAGATATGTGCATGAACCGCGCACATATCCTGCTGCTTTTTGGATTTGTTCTGATTTTCGGCTGCATAAGCCAGCCTTCTACACCACCATCTCAGCTTAACACAACATACGCTAGCAACAATGCTACCAGCCACGTTGCACAAACAGCAGACCAACTATTTGCATCTGCAAAACTGCAGTACGACAATGACAATTATACTTCTGCTTCCAAACTTTATGCGCAAGCCCGCGAAGCATATACCAAGCAAGGAAACCCGGGAATGGAGAGGGAAGCATATTATGAAATGCTAAGGGCAATGAGAACAACATATGAATTCGAATATGACGAAAAAACTGCCATGGAAATGGCACTGAATTCTACTCCCAAACTTCCAGAGGAACTAATCCAACAAGTGCTGGATGATAAGCGCAACTATATCATAAACGAAAGCCGAAGATATTATTTTACAGCATTCATAGATAACATATATTACAGAAATCTGGATCTCATGCGCCAGAAAACAAAAGGGGGCGAACTTGATGAGTTCTTCGGGAACATGATGCCAATCATACTCAATAAAACAGAATTCAATGGAAGTTATATGAATCCGATAAGGTATGAACTAAACGAAGAGCTCAACCTTCCAAGGGCAGATTTACCTGCCACAGGCACTCTGAAAATATGGATTCCTTTGCCAACTGAAACCGAATCACAAAAAGACATAAAAATTATTTCAATAGGGCCTCAGGAATATATGAAAGGCCTGCCAGTGACAACCGGAGACATTGGTTTTGTTTATTTCGAAATTCCACTGAACGCATTGAAAACTGATTTGAACTTCACTGTCAACGCAGAATTCACTTCCTATGAACAAAGGTTCAGAGTAGACCCTGAAAAAGTAGGGCGATATGACACTGAAAGCGAAGAATACAAAAAATACACTACATCCTATGGAAACACAGTTATAACTCCTGAGATAAAAGAGCTGGCTTTGAAAATAAAGGGCAACGAAACAAATCCATACCTTATAGCCGAGAAGATATATTGGTACGTGATAACTAATGTCCCATATAGTTACATGCCTCATCTGATGCTTGAACAGAAAGGAATCCCAGAAGCGCAGTATGTCGATGAATACCAGGTTGGCGATTGCGGATCGCAGAGCATGTATTTCACAGCATTGTGCAGGGCAGTAGGAATACCTGCAAGAACCATAGGCGGCTACCAAATGTTCCCTCCGCAAATCGGAACGCATTTCTGGGCGCAATTCTATCTGCCAAATTATGGATGGATACCTGTTGACACAACTGTTGCTGAACTTGCAGACAGGAGTGATGAATTAACTGAAGACGAAACAAAAGGATACAAGGAATTCTTCTTCGGAAACCTTGATGCGTATAGGTATGTTATCCAAAAAGATGCGGACGTACAGCCCACTCCGCAGCCAGATGAATCAAACATGTATTCAATGGTAATGCAGCACCCCGCCTTTAGCTGCGATACTGCTACTGAGGATTTAGGCGCCGTAATAGAGGATAACCGGCATATTGCCATAGTGCCCATCAACGAAAACAACTAACATAATCACTTCAAGATCCTGGCTGCGAATTCAAGCGCAAGGACAAGGCACAATACCTGGAGAATGTTGAATCGGATGTTGGCAACAAGGAATTGCTTGGAAAAGTAGCACAAATCTTCTATATCATAACTTATGGGGCAGTCATCCCAGGTGCAATCTATTTCTTTTTCACAGTCTAGGTCTTGGAAAAAGATGTCGAATATCGGGCCTGAGAAGATGTAGAGTATGGTAAGAACAACTGATATGACAAATGCAGTTTTTGTCAAAAGGCCGACCACAACCTTGCATTCTTTCAGTTCATGCAGTGTCCTCAGCGCCTTCCAGACCACAAGGGCAATAAGGAACACAAATCCCAGATATATGATTATAGAATCTACATGAAACAGATATTCAATTAGGAAAAGAGATAACAGCAAGATTGCCAGATTGTAGATAGCAGACCTAAGCTTCTTACCGTCACTTATAATTACTTTTGGCGGTTTGGTTTGTGAAGGTTTTGCGGATTTCACAGGTCGCTTGTTTGGTTTGTTGCGTGTCGCCATCACAGGTATTCTAAAGGCAAAATATAAAAATGCAGATGAAAAATAGGGAGAAGTGCGAGGCCCTACGAATCATTCCAAAAAGATAACTAATTAAATATTTGATTGTGAAGGAGTTATATGCCAACACATAATAAACGAATTCCTGAGAGAAAAATCGAATCTTCCCCTCCATCATTTGCAATCCTCCTATTTTGCATTGCAATATTGGCAATCGTAGTCACATTCTATCCTGGAGAACTGGACACCAAGCTTCCCCGAGATTATTATGCTATGCAACTTGTATCAGAAGGCCCGGATATAACCAGCCTGTTCTATTTTGCCAACTACTCCGAAGGAAACCAGGTGCAGAAGATATTCGTCAACTCCACTGGCAACGGAAGGATAGTTGCAAGTTTCGGAGGCTTCTACGAAGTGCTTGGCCCTCAGGGAAGTGAATGCAACGAGATAGATGAGGAAAATGTTTGCACATACTACTCAACCGAGGCAGAGGCAATATTCACAATAACCGGCAATAACAATCCAAATGCACGCTACACCTTCTCAGCTGGAGAGCCTGTTGATTTTTCTGCCATGATGGTACTTGGCGAAGACTATGTCTGCAATTCGCCTTGCGTAGACAGCTACGATCCAGAGATTGCCATAATCCATGAACCTTTTCCCTCAAATACTGTTTTTGCCCATAACGTCTACAAAAGAGAAGATCTTTCCATGGACACTGTTTCAATCTCTCTGTTTTTGAGTGACAACAAAAAAGTACAGGAAAATGCAAATAGGCAGACCACGCGCGAATTGATATTCATTCCGGTAGTGGTTGGTGTCATACTGCTTTTCCTGGAATATGTCATCATGAACAAGATATTCGTGCGATTCTACCACTGGATGAAACAGCACGTAATGAAAATGCTTGGAAAGGAAAAATGAATTTTCAAATACTCTGCTTTTAAGCCTGCCCTAGTTAATCCTCAGCGTTTAGCCTGTGGCAACGTTTTGCTTCTCTTTTCTTCATCCGGAAACCCAACTATGTCAATTGTCTGAGATGCAAGCCGAATGTTCTTGTTTTTCTGCAATTCCTCAAGAAGACGACTGCTTATGCGATTGAAAACCAAACGCCTGGAGCGAACTTCAGTAACGTAGCGTATGTTCATTGAGATCCAATTGTCCGTCAGTTTGACAAAAATCTGAGGATCTACATCCTTCTGCCGGAAGAAATATCTCTCTCCCATCCGAGCCAACTCTTGCGAAGCCTTTTTTGCAGTTTCCCGCGTTTCTTTCCTGGCAATATCTGAAAACAGCGCGGACGCCTTTTTCCAGTCGCTGTCATAGGTCACTGGAACCCAGATTTCATCCCAGATAAAGTCATGATCTTTGGTATAGTTTTTTATAGTTCCAGAGATTATGTTGCTGTTGGGGAGGATTGTCAGCCTGCCAGTTACCTGATCGCCGTCAACCCATTCTCGAGTTTCTAACAGAGTAGTATTGAAAACACCTATGTCAATTACGTCCCCATAATAGGAATTTATCTGGACACGATCTCCGACGACATAAATTCGCGTGATAAGAAGTATCATGCCTCCAGCCAAGTTTTTAAAGACATCCTGAAGAGAAATCGCAATCGCAGCTGCAATAAGGCCATATGCAACGAGAATAGCTTCTGGGTTCGGAATCCAGATAATTATAAATATGGCAAGGATAACTATTATGTGGAGCGTAGATAGTATTTTGCGAAGCTCAAATTTTCTGAGATTATCCCTGATTCTTCCTGTGACGGCATCATCAATCAGGATCTTGAAGAAGGTGTAAGTGATGGCCAATGCAGCAAAGGTGTAAAAAGTTGCCTGAAGATATCCGTTCGGATATAACAAATTTGCATACCAAAGTGCTCCGGACACTAGAAGCAAAAGAACGACAATGAATACCTTATCTATAGAAACCAAGCTAACACCATTACATGTAATTTCTTGAGATTTATAACATCGGCAAGATTTAAAATAACTGTTGAAGCCTGGTAGTGTAAACGCACATTATGGATTTAAATACTGTTTTTCCATTATCTACTACATGTCAATTACTATAGTCCAACCTAGCTGGAAGGTTTGTCCAGAACATCTAAGGCAGCAGGATCAAAGAAAGAATGCATTCAGACGTCTTACTCCTGATGACAATATCAAGGGAGTTGAAAACAGGGAGCGGATTTTGAATGTTCTGAGAGACAATTTTAAAGGCTCAGGCTTGAATATTCTTGTTCATGGTTCACAAGTATATAATCCCCAACAAGGCGAAGATTTTGACTTGATTGCATTATATGATTCGAGAGATTCTTTGAGACCACTCGAACATTTTTGTAACGTGGAAAATGCGCCTATCCCTGTTGCAAGCGTATTAAGGGCGATTTTAGGGAGACAATCCAATTCAGTCCTTGATTTTTTAGAGTGTGAACTCTCGAGTTTCAGATTCAAATTCCAGATCCATGATTCGGACATATCATTAAACGTATTCTTCCAACCCATCTTTGAGAGAGTGGCCAAAAAAGGATTCCACGAAGACTACAACAAAATCAGAATAATGCATCCTAACGGCCCATTCATGTTCAAACGCGCAGCATTATTTGATAAGACCTCACTTTGGATTCCAAGCAAAACAAGCACAATACGGTTTGATGGCCAGGATTATTGGCTGAGGGGATATTATGGCTGGCTTTTAGAGCCACACCTTAAAGCGTTTTCTGGACTTCCAAAAACAGTCATTGGACACCTTGTAACTTCGGAAGCAGTATTGCAGGAAAACGAAGGAATTGCATTGTTGTTTGAAACAGCAGAAAAAGCATTTGCAACTGCGCTTGAGGCTTATTCAATTGAAAGAAAGAGGATCGTGGATCCATGCAATGCATTCATACGTGTTGAACGCTTCACCCCTGAATTTACAGAAAGGCTGAGAATGCGAATCCTAAGGCATACCTCGGATGAACATCAAACTCAATACGACATGCATCAGCCATCCATTCTTGCAAATGTTTCATCAAGCCAATCAAATATTCGCTGGTTGGAAAGTGAAACTGCACCCTCCTGACAGTGCTCGCCTGCACCTTCATCTGCTTTGAAAAGGATGAATGTCTTCTCGGATTTCAAGTTTTCATAAAGCTTCTCCGGTTGGCCAGCAAGCATATGATCACTTTCCGAATCTATAACCAAAGTAGGGCAGGTTATCTTGTCTGCAAATCCACTCATGGTGAGTAGAGAATATTTCAATAGGAATTCGCTCGGAGTAGCTGCTTTGAAGGTGTACATTCCCTGGTCAAAGAACCAACGCATGGAAGTGCTTGTATTCATCGCTTTCCTGACCCTTGAGTTAAGGCTTTCCGGATTTTCAGCAATAAGGGTTGCCATCTCGTCCCTGGAACTAATCTTCATGTTTGTCAGCGTTGGCTCGAGCGGGTCAAACACCCCTCCATTCGCTATCAATGCTGCGATCCTGTGCTCAAATGCAGCAGCCCTTGGCGTGAAGTAACCTCCTAAACTAATTCCGTAAAGAGCTATCCTGTCTGTTTTCACATCCGGGCGGGAAATCAGATAATCAACAACCGGAATTATTACATTCTCCCAGTCTGCCCTGAACGGCAGGCCTTGTTCCCTAATTACACTGCCCTGTCCCGGACCTTCGAAAGTGAGTGCATTGTATCCGCGCTCGTTTGCTGCAATTGCTTCGTAATAAAGCTCTTCCTGAGTCCCATCATAACCTGTTTGGATTATTATTGTAGGTCTAGGTATTGCTGAGCCATCAACACTATAGAAATAAGCAGGCAATGTTGTGTTCTCGTAAGGGATTTCAACTGGCTCAATGTAGCTTGGCAGAAGTTCTATTGCTTTCCTGAAGCAATATCTGCTTTTGTTGGCAGTTTCCCTTATTCTTGGGTCGCTGGGATTTCCGTGCAGGTAAAATTCCGCACTCCTATAATAATTGCTTGCCCTAAGATATGCTTCCCGTGCACTTACATCATGCCCTTTTGATAATACATCGTCTGCAATTGCCTGCACCCTGGAAGCTGTTGCATACCACTCGGAATACCAGCTTTCAAAATCCCCATCCTTGATTCTGCGTGCAGTCATGATGCCTTCGCCGATGTCAGTGCCAGTAATGGCCCTTAGGAATTCGAATGAAAAAGAATCATCCTTGAAAACAATTTTCATTCCATCATTGTTTCCTGCCTGCACAATTGAATCATTGGTTTTACAGACAGGTGAGGGAAGAATTGTTTCACTTGATTGTTTCGCCGTTCCTTCTCCCATATACAAAACTGCAACACAAATTCCCAATACAAATACAAACAAAAAAACAAGAAACAGCTCAATATTATTTCTCTTTATCAAGACGCCCATGGAATTACCAATCAATGAAAAGATAAAAGGCTTTTGGCGTGCCATGAACTGGCAATTTCGTAAATAAAATTGCAGGGGACGAATCCACCTGCCTGGACTCAGTTCTTCACCTTCATAAAAACGTTGATAACAGCACGAATTTACCGATATGTTCAAGAACGTCTCAACGTTCTTGCATATACGAGCCAACTTTTTTGTTGGCTCGGTATATCTACAAACGCCAAAGTTTGGCTCGTAAGCGCAGTTGAGATTAGAGCAAAGGGCCTATTTAAAGGCTGGCCTGAGGGGGATTAGGTGATTGACGAAACGGTAGAAAAATGCCTAGACATTATTACAAAACACCGTTTACTTCATTCTGAACTAAACGCGGGAGCATCGTTCCTAACAACGTTTTATTTTGTTTTAGCCAAACAGCACAATCCACTTCATCTGAAAAAGACCCCGTTACAAATTTACCAATCATTAAAGCAGTTGATCGCGAAAGACCTATAGATTGTAATGCAATGATATTTTTTTGGTAAGTCCCATATTCCAAATAGATGGGAAGATACTCGCAGATTTTAGTGGAGTCGTAATTGGATTCTTTGTAATAATACAATAGGATGTCAATATAACACTTCAAAAATTTTTGGTATTCAAAACGTAGTTCTTGATTAATATCTTCAAACAATACATCAATTTCAGTATTAATCATTTTGTCGGTAGGCATTGAATTTTCACTCAGACGTTTTATTTTTGATTCAATTAATTCTGGCACTGATGTGTTATGTATCCACTTAGATGCCAAAAATGCATGGTACTTATGTTGATTATCTTCTTTATGTCTAAAATGTTGGTTTATTAATTTAAATATTCTAACTAAACTATCGTAGAACCCACTGTCTGTTGGGTGAATAGTTACTGGTGGAGAATTCGTTCTAAAGTATTCTAATAATTTCTGTTGAGTTAATGGGTTTATTGATGAATTTTTTTGAACAATTTCAGCTGGTAGCTCAATAGATTTGGCTAACGTTTGAATTTCTTCTTGAATCGCCTTTAATTTGTCCGCTTCAAATGCAGGATTACGTTTTAATAAATCTTCAATAAACTTCGTTTCACCTTCTTTCATTTCACGAATAATAAACTTTGCTACTGCTTGTTCAATAGCAAGATCATTCTGTTTCAATTTTTTATATATGCCCTTAAGGTAATCAAGAACTTCTTTATTTTTTGTAATAAATGTACTCTCCAAAATACTTTCTATATCCTGCTCCACATCGTTTGGATTTGGTTTATAACCGCTCCATTCTGAGATATTTATACAGAAAATATTTCCATAGTAGTCGCGAAGAAGTCTTCCAGCACGCCCTGCAAGATTCCAAAAGTTTAATCGACTCATCCCAACCCTGCCTTGCTTTGGTTTGAAGATAAAAATATTCTGGGCTGGAAGGTTAACTCCTTCGAGTAAAGTACTGGTACAAAATATGTACCTCAATTTTTTTCTTCTGAATAATTCTTCTATTAAATTTCGAATCTGACTAGGTAAACCACCATGATGATATGCAACACCTTTCTTCAAACAATTTATCATGAAATACTTAGTATGAATGTTCTGCTCGATAAAACTAATCGCCTCATTAATTTCTTCATCATTAACATCATTTAAAACATCACTCAACGCCATAGCCAGTTCAACGGATTTGTCAGCGCTATTGCAATAGATAATGTTTATATCAGAACCAAACTTTTTTGCGGCCCAAAGCACTTCCCAGCCTCTAATCTCTCTAAATGAGTGATATTCATTTGGATTGAGTGCTTCTTGTGCAATGCTTATTTTATGACTAAACTCTGTTGTAACAAGTTTTAGAGAATAAGAATTATCATCAAGATCCAGTTCAAGGAGATTTTGTGCTACTGGAGATAACTTTGTTTTTTCAGCATAGGTATCATTAAGATTGAACATTTCAGCAAATTTTTGAGGGTTTTTTGAAAAAGGTGACAAAAATATTTTTTGTAATGGACAATTCATTCTAATATTTCGCTTTATTGCTTCTTCAATTACTTCTTCTAACAATATACCGCGTCCAGCATCAGATACCTTTTGTGCTTCGTCTATTATAAGCATGTCCAAGGGATTCTGAAAGTCTACGTCAAATAATAAATTATGAAACCTTTCTTGGGTCAGAATAAACAGTTTTTTTTGAGCACGATCGTTGTTATATTCAGGAGAAGAGGACACATTTACTTCATAAACAGAAAAACCCTTAAGACCGATTTTGAAATCTCTCTGGACTTGAGAGATAAGTGCGCGAGTCGGAACGATATATACTACAGTAAACTTTTCTCTTTCCTTGAATTGCTTTGCTAGATATGCTTTTAGTAAAAATGATTTACCGGCTGAGGTTGGCGCGGATATGCTAATAGATTTTCCATCCACTAGATCTCCGAAGAGCTTGCTTTGAAAATCAGTTAGAAATACTGGTTGCCCTTCAAATTCAAGAGGTAACTGATTAAGCGCTTTTTTCAGAAATATATTCTTGAAGACGAATGGATCAAGCGGAACACCATAATCAGAGTAAATTGAAAAATAATCGTTGTTTCCATCATAAATATTTTTTTTAATTACTGGGAGTTGACCTGAATTAATTAATATATATTGAACGATTTGATTTAATTTATCGTATTCTTCGGAGTATCGTTCTGATAATATGGTTGCTATTTTATAGGCAATTTGCTTAGACTCTTCAGTTGAAAAGGCAAATATTGCAGCAGATTGAAGTAAAAATTTGATATCATCAAAAGTCAGATTAACATTATCCCTTGTCTGCAAATATTGTAGCTTTAAAACTTCTTCATAAAGTTGCCTAAACCTTTCAGAATCGACTATATCGATAGCCAGTTCAGCATAAATATTTGATTCAGACACCTATTATCCCCTGTTTAAAACCTTCTTTAAAGCCGTTTAGGTCTCTAAAAGGAATGATAAAGAAGAGAAAATGAGTATTTTGTAACTTCGGATGTTTTTCAAAGCCCGCCTCAATTTTATTTAAATAATTTGAGATTTCTTTTTTATATCCTTCGATAATTTTAGTATAACGCTCTTCTCCGCAAGCACTTGCTTCACAAGATTTAATAAGATCATATTGGTAACCAAGAAATATGGCGTGTACTTCCTTAAATTTTGACAAATCAGGCCTAGCTGGATTTAGATAATCTTTGATTGTTTTTTTCATATCTTCAGATAGATCTTCGGACAAGTTACCCGAAGCAAGAGATATCTCAAAATCATATTTTTTCTTGTCATAATTTTCGGTACTAGA
>JBDRQT010000013.1:0-3074 GCA_043826135.1 archaeon | reverse complement strand
GAAATTGCAGTAATAACGGAAGTGTCTGTAGTGAGGGCAATTGCAGGTAATGCTTTACGTTCTTTTTTGTATCTTCCAACCAACTCGGCAGCAAAATGCTGGGCATCTGCCGCGCTTCCGCCGTTTCCGCATATGAGAAGCGTGCTTCTTTTTCCAAGCGAATCGCAGATCATGGAAACGACCTTTTCAATGTCAGGAACCAGCACAGGCATGGAAGAAACGATATTAGAATGCTCCTTAAGAACAGCTGAAATGTCCATAAACACTCTCTATAAAGAAGGATTTAAATTTCAGCCTATTTCTCCTCTTTATGAAGGCCGAATGATAATGTAGCGATAATAAAAGCAATTGTAGGTTCCGGGATTACCCGGGCCCGTTTTAGTGCAGCCTCAAGAATATCAAGGTCTTCTGATTTGAATGACTTCAGGAGTATTGCAAATATACTAAAAACAAGCAAGCACAATGAGAAGAAAATAGCCAAAATTGCAAGTTTTAATAATTTCCCGATATAAAATGCTAAATCTCCGCTAGCAAGATTAGAGATATGCAGGGTAACTGATAGTATGTATGGATGAAGAACAGATATCAGTAAAAATGAGATCATTCCTGCTACAAGAAGTTTAAGCATGCTTACAGAAAGCTTAAAGTCAAAAAATTTTCTTGAATAATGAAATGTGAGAAGAGTGGCAATGGTAAATGAGATCAAAGAAGCAAACGCCGCCCCGTCTATGCCCCATTGTGGAATGAGAAGGAGGTTTAGAACAAAATTTATTACCAGCACAAAAAAAGCAATCAAAAGTTCAATATGTACTAATCTCATGCTAGCTAACACAGATCCAGGAATGTCAGATAAGGTACGAATGAGTAGACCAAAGGTAAACAACGCCATTGCAATGGCGCCAGCACGATAGTCTTCCCCATAAAAGAGACTGAGCAGATCAGAAGAGAATACGATAAATACTGTTGCAAATGGTATCGTGGCAAAAAGCAACCATCTCATTGATATCTCACATATCTTGCCTATCTCATCGATCTTCTTTTGTCCATAAAGTTGAGAGACAAGTGGGAAGAAGATAGAACCGATGGCAGAAGGAAATATCAAAATCAGAATGGAAAGGCTTGTAGCAACAGTGTAGATGGCAACATCTGATGAAGTTGCATAGAATCCTAACATAGACCGATCTGTAGAACTTATGATAGTCCAGAGGGATGATGTCGCAGTGAGCATAAGACCAAATGGAACGACTTCAGCAAGCAAATCAAGATAACTGATATCGGCCCCGGATGACTCGTGTGATAGTTGATTTAGCACTGAACGCACATATAAAATTGAAACAAAAACTGAGATTACATAAGACAGCAAAAACGATAAGACAATTGTGAATAGATTTACCCCAACACCAAAAGAAAAAAATACAAGAAGAACGAGTTTGGAGAAATTCTGAACGTTGAGGAGGATTGCCTGGTCTTTTATACGTTTCATGCTTCGGAGGACTATACTTGAAAGATTGAAAACTGTAGAAAGGAACAGATAGATTGAAAGAATCTGGAGTACTATAGTAAGATCTGAATTAGAATAGAAATCAGCAATGCTCTTGGACATGAAATATACGAAAAGAGAGATTATGAGAGCTATCACTACTGTCGCACAATAACCAACCTCAAGTAATCTTAGTATCTTTTTTCCTTCGCCGCGTACCCTAAAAAATGGAATAAAGCGGGTAAATGAAGAGGATATGATATCGACAAAAAGTGTTGCAAATGTAAGAAGACTTAAAGCAAGATAAAATGTACCTATGTCTTCCTTTAATGCAACGCCTGTAAGGAAGACAAGATAAAAGAAGGATACAAGTTTGATAGTGATGCTTCCTGCAAGGCTCCAGATAGTGCCTTTTACAACTTCTTTTGTAGATATAGATATGCCCATAAGCCCACTCGCTAACTTATCACATAGAAATCAGGAATACATATTTATAGCGGTTACCTAAGTTCACGAGACCGCACATTTATGCCTGCTTCGGCAAGATAGGTTCGCGCCTTGATTATACTCTGGTCAGTGAAATGGAATATGCTGCCTGCTGAAACTGCTGAGGCGTGACCCTTCTGGATACCATCGGCAAAATCCTGCAAAGACCCGACACCACCCGATGCGATGACCGGAACTTCGACCGCATCTGCAACTGATTTGATCAAATCAAGATCATAACCTGTCCTGGTACCTTCCTGGTCTATTGAAGTCAGAAGGATTTCACCGGCTCCTTGCTCTACAGCCTGCTTCGCCCACTCGACTGGATCAAGTCCGGTTTGTTTGGTTCCGCAATGGCTGAAAACCCCGTATTTGTCTTCATTGCTATCATTTCGTTTGACATCTATGGCGACCACTATGCACTGATTACCGAATATTTCCGCAGCATCATTGATGAATTTCGGATTCTCTATTGCCGCAGTGTTTATCGAGACTTTATCAGCACCCGCAAGAAGAAGTTTTCTTATGTCATCAGTATCTTTTATTCCGCCGCCGACGCAAAGCGGCATGAAACATTCTTCTGCGGTGCGCGATATGATATCAAATAGGGTTTTCCGGTTTTCCTTAGATGCAAGTATATCTATAAAGAGAAGCTCGTCTGCACCTTGTGCATCATAAATCCTTGCAGCTGTTACCGGGTTGCCAGTGTCCCGAAAGCTGGTGAACCTTACGCCTTTCACGCAACGGCCTTCTTTCAGCAACAAAGACGGGATAATCCTTACTTTAAGCATGTTCATTATCACCCAAAATTAATATTTATACCGTTCATTATTTTTAGCCCATATCTGCATAATTCTCAAGCACTTTCATGTGCCTTCGGCCGATTGAACCACAGCCTATGACAAGGAATTTCATGAAGATTATATATCTATATGTACTATAAATATTGTGTGGTATCCCGGGCTCATAGCCTGATGCGAATTATCCCTGAAACCTGATTATCAATAGCTTCGTAATTTTTTCGTGAGTAGTGTCACCTGTAAAGGAACATGAGAAAGTTGTCCAACTCTCGAAAAGTCCTCCATATGTGACAGAATGAAATCCCATG
>JBDRQT010000012.1:0-4214 GCA_043826135.1 archaeon | reverse complement strand
CCGTAGATACCATAGCCAACAAGACAACTAACGGAAGAATAATTAGCATTCTCCGTCCAGTCCGGAAACGACTCAGTGATAAGAAAGTTTCACTACTAACAATGTTTGACCAAAAACTCATGATAAAAACCTCCTTTTTATTTTTTCCCTTTATCTATCACCCTATTCCTAAAATAGAATAGACAATAAATATAAGTAAAATAGTTAATGGCTATATATAAATGAGTAATTATAGATTTGTTTTAAAAGATTTTTGCCTCTTGGTAAAGAACTTCTCCAATATTTTTTAATGCCATGCATATATACCTAAGATATTTTTTGTTAAAATGCATTGTACTTAACTATGGATACTCTTCTTCGGATAAATGATTTCTGGCCGGTTAAGGGATCGCTTTCATGGCGGCTGTTGAACTTCAGCAAATCTGCTGATACTAAAACCAGAGCAAAAGCGTCTCCCGGCATAAAAATACTTCATCTGCTTTCACAGCAGCCCGGCAAAACCGGAAGCGGTGTTTATCTGCAGGAATTGGTTAAGCAGGGCGTAAAGGACAATCTTAAACAGAGGATTATTATCGGCATACCCTCTGATGCTGACGATCCGGTTTTAACCCCTCTTGAATCATCCGACATAAAACCTGTGAAATTCTGTGATCCCGATCTACCCTTTCCTGTTCCAGGGATGAGTGATGTAATGCCATATCATAGCACCCGCTTTTCCGAGTTTTCAGAGCATATGCTCGATGCTTATCTCTATGCATTTGCAAATATCATCAATAGAGAGGTGAATAGTTTTAATCCTGATATCATCCACACTCATCACCTCTGGCTTGCAACTGCACTTACAAGAATCCTGTACCCCGATATACCTGTTGTTACTACGTGTCATGGAACGGAACTCCGTCAGCTTGACCTCGTTCCTGTCCTGAGAGATTTTGTTGTCCCAGCCTGTTCACAAATTAACAGGGTAATGGCACTGCATCAGAACCACATAGACAAGATCCATGTTTCTTATGGTATCGATAAGTCCATGATATCCCTCGTAGGCGCAGGGTACAGGGATGATATATTCTGCTCTCCTGAAACAGGCATATGTAGACGCGATAAGAAAGATACGCTGACCATTGTATATGCAGGCAAGTTAAGCTTTGCAAAGGGATTACCCTGGCTTATTGAAACCGCAGACAGGCTGGAACATCCATCAGGGAAAAAGATACGGTTGCGTATAGCCGGTTCCAGCAGCGGAGAAGAAGCAAAAAGGATATATGAAAAAGCACTTCAGTTCCAGGATATGATAGAATTTCTCGGTCCTAAACCGCAGGAAGAACTCGCCGGGATATTCAAGGATGCAGATCTCTTCGTGCTACCATCATTTTATGAAGGTCTTCCTCTGGTTGTGCTTGAGGCTATCGCTTGTAGCTGCAGGGTAGTTGTGACTGAACTACCTGGTATACAATGCTGGCTTCCTGAGGAATTTGTTAAGGCAGGCATTGTCGAACTTGTACCGCTGCCAAATCTTATTGGACCTGATGTCCCTGACCCTGCAGATCTCCCCCTTTTTATGCATAATCTGATAACAGCAATCAACAAACAACTCATCAACTGTACCACCAGCGAACCGGATTGGGATAAAGAAGTAATACCATTTATCGAATCAATGAACTGGCAGAGGATTTACACCAAGGTTAAGCAAGTTTATGAAGCGGTATTAGAGAAACAGATATAAACAACCCATCAGTTTTAAAATTATCAATTACATCTATTTGTAAGGTTGCCGTCTATCGGGACCTTACGAGGTGTTTATATTAGGCAGTCAGATAATCACAACTGGTACTGGCCCTTGACAGTTATTTTCGGAAATAAACGCGATCAATGAGATGCTCAAGGTGTTGATTTTCAGGTGAATGCTTGCCGTTTGTCGGAACCTCAAAAGGTGTTTGTGTCAGGAAGAAGCTGTTTTCATCGAAATGGACAGCATTCATGATATGTCCAGCAAAATTTTATGTTCTTATTCGAAAACGCTTTCCAATAAATAGGGACTAAAGATTCTCTTTTTGTGATTAATACCATGGTTTACTTGTTATGCTTTCGATTATCCATTGACGTACGGGATCAATCTTCTTTTGTTCATTTTTGTACAATGGTTTTTTCGATCCAGTGAACAGTCCGCCTGCACCTTCAATTTTTTTATTCTCTAAAGTTTGCAAGTCATTGATGATGTCTAAAATCTTTTTTGAAGTTTCTCTTGTTTCTTCCATTTTATCCCCCTGACAATATTCTTCCTTTAACATGTTGAAGAGCAATTTTTTAGTGTTTTAAGTTTTCTCTATATTTTCTAAATTAATCCTCTTGTTCTTGTGCCCATAAACATTCCTCTTCATTTTTTTACAAAAAGAAAAGCAAAATAGATGCCATGAATAACTTCTTGATTTATTTAGATTTGAAAAATGAGGGCGATATATATGTCAGGCATTTTGTCCTTCAAGTGAGGTGTTTTGGACAAGTTAGTTTCAATAACTCCTATTTGATTGTTGCATCAGACGACAAGTTTTCAAAATATCTATTTCAGGAAGAAATGTTACTTTGCTCCTTCTCCTTATTACCATAGGTCTTATATCTCGATTCGATTAAACTCTATTGTACGATCTACTATATTCATTAAGTGTTCATTTTATGTTGCGGCTGTTGATATGTTTCCTCTGCGATAATTGGTATTCTTTCCCGAATCTCATAAGCTTCTCAATGTGTTCAGTAACATCAGAAAAAATAAACTTATACCCCTCTTCATCTGGCAGATACTCATTCACTAACATTTTAAGCAGGATGTTCATTTCTGATGTTTCCAATTGATGAGCCATTTCATATGCATCATTCAATGTCTGGATTTTTTTCGAGGAGACTTCTTTTATTAATCCCTCAACTCGGGTTAGAGAGTTCCACTTTTCATTGCTTACGTCCATCAAAAGCTTTTCTCTTGGAATTTTATTCAATATGTCTTTAAGTATATCTATATGCCGAGATTCATCTTTTGATAATTGTAGCCAGAACTCTGAGATTTTCGGGTCATTGCTAAAAAGATTAGCAAATTTTAGGTATAAGTCACGTGCTTGACTTTCCCAGTCAATCATAAGTTCGCATAGCACTTGTAATGTTTTATCTGGCATTGCTTCTATACTCTGTTTTATGTATCAAGGATTCCATTGATTGTCAATTGTACCCTGCACCATTATAGCAGGTCTCGAAGGTGTGTGGTACAGGAAGGAGTTAATAAATCATTTTCTAAATAGGGAAGGGCCAATATATGCAGCTAAAAGTCCTAAGAGAACTAATAGAATCCAACCGACCAAATTGATTATTGCTTCCCTCTCAAAATGGCCCTTTCGTTTCTTGCTCCCAGAGTTTTCTTTATTCATGGAATACCAATCGTAATATACACAATTATATCAATTCCTGTTTGCGTTGATAACAGGAAGAAGGTGTTATGGCTTTTCCCTTATAACCATATTTTCTTTCAGTTCGAGATAAGGTTCCATATTGACTATGCGATGAAGAAACATCTCCTTATCTTTGGGGGAAATCATAATAACTTGTATTCTACTACTCTTTAAATATTCAATTCTCAGCCTATCAAGGGACCAAGCGGGAGAGCTTAGAGGGTTCCTTGTTGGTTGAATCCTCTGAATTGATGATAGTGGAATTCGGTACCGAAGCAATAACCCACTATAAATTACTAAATTTGGTGGCGTAATCTTGTAATAAACAGGATAAGCAAAGATCCAAATAATACCACCATATAGGATTGCTATGCCCGATGTGATCCATGTTTCTGGATTATTAATTCCACGTGTTATTACATGATTGGCTGCCACTACCAAAAGTATAATACCTGAGCCTATTACGATTAATACAAGCCAGAGGTCTTTCTTAGAGGGAAAAATCATTGTCAACCGGGATCAAAATATATGTTTCGATTATCATTTGAAGTATACAATTTTCTCAGTATATCACAAATAACGAGTACAGGAAGAAAAACAGTAGCCGACAATTCCTGTTGAAAAACTGTCAGCAAAATGGCTTATACCTTATGCCAACCCTTGATAATTTAAGGATCTGAGCACTCTGCCTAAATATTAGTCAGTGAATATATGCAGCAATATCAATGTATTACAGCTTCCATGCTGGTTCTACACGTAAAATGTTCTGCTGATTGTCGTGAG
>JBDRQT010000011.1:0-87884 GCA_043826135.1 archaeon | reverse complement strand
TGTGCTGAACCATAATTATTGCACAGTTACACATTTGAGTAAGGTGTCCATTGGAGGGAAAGATGGGATATGTGAAATGGACACCGAAATTACGTCGATATATAATGAGGCAGATTCAAAATGGAATAGTCACAATCAGTGACATAGCAAAGAACAGAAGAGTTCCACGCCGAACGATTTATTATCTGCTGGAAAAGTTCAAGGGAGGTGGCTTTGATGCCCTTGAGCCAAGGAAACGCGGCAGAAAAAAAGAACCTTTAAATGAAAGGTTCTCTGCTCTTGTAGCAGAAGAGTTTTTTCATTTCAAATGCGGAAGCCACAAGATGTGGCTTCGCCTGAAAACCAAAGGGTTTTCAGTCTCAGAAAGAAGAATTCAAGAGATATACAACAATAAGGGATTTAAGTTGAACAAGAGGAAAAGACCATCACAAATCAAGTTTGTAAAATATGAGTACCCGAATCCCCATGACCTATGGCATACCGACTGGACTGTTGATCCTGTGACAGGCCTAAACATGATCGCTTTTATTGATGATTGTACCAGGTACTTAATCCATGCTGAAATTTTTGCACATGCAACTACTGAAAACACTATCCTTGCTTTTCAGGTTGCCATTGCCAAGCATGGTAAGCCAAAAGCCATCCTGACTGATAATGGAACTCAATTTACTCCTGCTCGTGCTGAAAAAGGCCCCTTCACAGAGTTCTGTGAAAGCATGGAAATCAAGCATATCCTTGGCAGAATACATCATCCACAAACTAATGGCAAGATTGAACGTTGGTTTGGTACCTACAAACAAGAATATGATGAAAGATTCAGGTGCTTGGATGATTTTGTCGTCTTTTATAATGAAGACAGGTTACATCAAGGTATTGGATACCTTACTCCAAAAGAAAAACTATTAAAATTTGTGCAAACAATTTGATTTAGGTCAGTTCTCATCCCCAGCACACTCTTCTTGAACAAAACTATTCATAGTCTAATGACATTGTTCGAACAATATTTGGAAAGTGCTTTTTCAGTAAATCATGGGCATCTCCATAATTCATATGCAAAGATAACGTATGTGAGTTCAAACGAGAATTCAGCGCTATTGCAAAATCATCCATACCTCCTTGATAATAACTTTTAACAACATACTGATAATCAAACATAATTGCTGCAACCCGATTTAAATCCAATGGGATGAAAGGATTGCATGTACCATCTTCCATAAATGGAGGCAATTGATCTGCCTCAGCAAATGCCAATTTCTTTTTAGGGTTAAATCCTAAATTTTCACTATAATTATCTCTCAGTTTCTTGAAATCTATCCTTCCAAGCTCTGGAACAACAAATAAATATAAGGCACTGGTATCTCTATGAACACAATATATTGCCTTGATTATCCTATCCCGCGACCAATCGAGGTATTGGGCTTTTTCATCAATAGTCGCAAATTGCTTCGGATGCTGGACTAAGCTGATTGGGAACGGAGAACTAATAAGATAATCCAAACTGTTGCCCTGAAATCTGATTCATAATGAGACAGATCAAGCACAGTGCTCGTATCTGGAATTGAATCATCCGTTTTACTCATGTTTGAAGGGGTTAAGCAGTTATATATAAACACTTCCAAATATAATTTCGAATAATCGGCATATGTTAGAAATCATCAATCCTCTGCACATGCACCTATTATGAACTTCATGCACTGAATTCTATTAAAGATAAGATTTATAATCACCTTAATCTGGACTGGTTGAAGGTGACAGATAATGAAAAAACTGAAGATAAAAAGGATTATCGATGCTCCTATAGATAAAGTATGGCAGGCTTTCACAACACAGCAGATGCTCAGCAAATGGTGGTCACCAATAGGTATGACTTCATCACACATAACTGTGGATCTTAGAGAAGGTGGGAATTTCAAATTCTGCTTCGAAGGGAGAGAGGGTGAATTCTGGGGCCGCGGAGAATACAGGGAGCTCAAAAAGCCAACTAAGCTGTCCTATTATGATACATTCTCAGACAAAGAGGGAAACCCTGTGCCTCCCTCGTTTTATGGAATGCCCGGAGATAATATAGAAAAATTATTGGTAGAAATAATTTTGAGGAAACAGGGGGAAAAAACCATAATGGTATTTAGTGGTGACAATCCTTATGACAAAAAAATGACAGCTGACATGACAAAAGGCTGGAACAGCATGTTTGATAAATTAGATTCTGTATTGTGACTTTTTACTCTATTTGCTCTTCCCCGCATCACTTTAAAAAAGGATATTTCTCAGTGGAATTTGTTCTCTGTGTATCTCCCTGGTACTAATGAGTGGATTTGAATTTAAAGAAAAAACAAAATTAGCCGTCAGTTATATAAATCATATACTATTATTTAGTAGTGAAGATAGTTAAATTTATATATTATGAGTTGATTTTTTGGATTATGTCTTACGATAGCATTGTAAAACCTCTGAAAAAGGAACAGTTAGTGCAAGCAGAGACTTTTTTCTCACAAAGAAAGACCAGTTATGTTCAACCAAGAGGTGTTACACCTCAGGCAGCACACTTAAATGACAAGAGCAGTATCAGCTTGCCAATTGCAATGCTGGAAGAAAAGCGGGCAGACAAGAATGTTTTTGTTGTTGGTGACCCCGGCGCTGGAAAGACTATTGCGGGAATGTATGCAACAGTCGAGGCTGCAAGGAATACGTATGAAAGGCAAGGATTATCTTTGATTCTTTATATGACGCTTGACATGGTTGGAAAAATCCTTCATACCGAAAATCCTGAAACGTTTTTTGATTATCATCGCCCAACATTCAGTGGGGCAGAATTAAGTGAGTCTCAATTATGGGAAGTCATGGGAAATGAAAAAACTGGTGTGGTCGTCGATAGCCTAGATGAAGTTGTAAATATTAAAGAAAGAGAGAGGATCGTTGAATGGATCAGTGCGGCGCAGAGCATTGCTTTATCTAGATCTCCTAATGGGCAAAATTTCAGAGCGATTTCATTGGCAGGAAGGCCATATGTTACGGTTGATCATCCCAAATATACAACATATTTATTGGAACCATTGACACCGTATGAAGCAATTATATTGTACGCTCAAGAGGCTACAAGGATTGGTGTTATGAGGGGTGATACAGATCCAAGAGGATTGCCAATTAGAACAGGATCACTTATAGCTGATTTTGTGAGGGACGTTACGAGGGTTCCATGGAATTCAAGATTATTAAACCCCTATTATTGCGGAAAACTAGCTGCATGGGTAGATACGATATCAGGGGAAAGTCCTGTCAGGTTTATGGATGATGCACTTGCGAGGATGACAGGAAGAGCGTTCTGGGACCTGTATACTGGGAAATCAAGAGGCGGAGAAGAATTAATATACGACATATTCACTTTTAAAAAGGTCGCAAATGCCCTTCTTTCAGAGATTGCACTTTTCTCTCAATATTCTCAAACAGGCAGATCTCTTACTATGCAAGACATTATGGGACTGGAATTTTGGAAGCATCAGAGAGATCACCTTGTTGGACACGGCCAACATACCTTGGCGGATGGACTTTTTCAAGTGCACGAAAGAGTTGAAATGCCTAAAGAAGTGATTACTCAAATAATGGATGCACTTGTCAGATTCAGCCCCTTAATTGCACAGACACACCATAGCCTTTCAGGAGAACCAAGTTTCATAATGGCTGCAAAACCATCGTCTGAAACATTTGTTGCAAAGGGGATAGCTGAAAAACTTAACCTTTCCAAGATTTGTGAACCGGGAACCGATTTTAAGATGATACTAGATGACTTGATTGGGGATAGACTACTGGATGGGTATTGGAGAGAAGTATTTGTCCAGATGCCATATTTTATTGAAAGACATGCTACTTACGCGATAGTTGAAAAATACATGTTCGAAAGAAAAAAAGATGATATTGGATTTTTGGCAGAGTGGTATGACAGCGCAAAGTCCAAGGCACATACTAATGTTACCACAACAATCGGAAAAGCACTGCAATCTGCATATGAACAGATTTATGGTAATATCGAAATGGTTTCAGAAAAAGAATGGGAAACAGGATTAGTTCAATTTAGAGAGAGTAAACTATTACAACAAATCACTCAAGAGGTATTAGCAGACCACAGAAGAAATCAAGAAAAACAAAAACCAAGAAAATCAATTTTCCAATGGCCAAAAAAATAAAACACCCATTCGCGGCAGAGAAGTAGGATATTAAACTCAAACGGGAATATAATTACTCTTATCCACCCTTCATACACCCAACTTTCAGCTCATAATCAAACTCGATGTTATGGAACCTGTCATCATCTTCGGGGCATATGAACGTGAGGGCATATCCAGGCCTGCCAGTCCTTCCGGTCCTCCCTATCCTATGCACATAGAATTCAGCTTTTGTAGGAACATCATAATTTATTACAGCGTCAACACTGGGTATATGCAGTCCACGTGCTGCAACATCTGTTGCGACCAGAACTGCAATTTTCCCCTGCTTGAATAGTGAAAGGTTTTCCTCTCTGTCTATCTGATCAAGGTCAGCATTGATAGGCCTAGCACTAATAGCGTGGTTATTTAGATATTCTGAAATCTCATCTACTCTTGTTTTCCTGTTGCAAAATATGAGGACCCTGGCAAATCTTTTTTGGTTTAGTATCTTTAGAAGGAGGGCAGGTTTTGCCGGTATCGCACAGTCTATCTTTTCCTGAAGGATACTCTCAGGTATCTGGAGCCCAATCTTCAAAAGCTCATAATTTCCTATCTCATTCTGAATGAATTCCTGCACTTTTTCAGAAATAGTTGCAGACGCAAGGATTATCTGTGCATTCTTGCTTACCCTGGATTTAATGTAGGCACAATCACTGTAAAAGCCGTTGTCAAACATCTGGTCGCTCTCATCATATACAATGAGTTTGACATCACCTATCTTCACTTTTTTCTCATTTATATATACAATCAGCCTACCAGGAGTCCCGATAATTATATGATTATTCCTGCGCAGGGTCTCTTTATCAAGCGACATCTCCTTCCCTCCATAAAAAAGCCCTGTGTTTATCCCAAGAGGTTCGCATAACCTCTTCAATTCCTTTGAGACCTGCACAGACAGTTCTCTTGTCGGCACCAAGACAATCATTTGTGTGCCTAGTTTCCTATTTATCTTCCCCAAAAATCCGACGGTGAATGCGAGTGTCTTTCCGCTTCCGGTCATTGCTGTAAAGACCAGATTTTTTCCCTGCAGTGCCAGAGGAATCACCTTATCCTGAACAATTGTTGTTTTGCGAAATTGCATCCTGGCTAGGACATCCACAATCTCTTTTTTAAGACCCAGACTTAGAAAATCTGCCATGGTGATAATAATTCCAGATTAGTTATAAACCTATGCGAAAAGCAAAAAGATAGTAATTAAATTGTAACCTGACCATCTGTATATTTTTTAATCAGCTTTTCAATAACCACTTTCGGTGAATATCTAGTCTTGACACATGTTCTGATGAAATTGTCATAAATCTCTTTATCGATCGCATAATCCAGCTTGATAACTTGTGTTTTTTTTGGTGTTGCTGCCATTTTTCATAACCTCTCAAATATTTAAACTTGCATTGAAGCAGTATGTTTAGGTTATTAAATGTTTGCAGGAATTGAAGATATATGCCGTGCAATTTTGACCTAAACTGCAGTTCGAGAATATTATTCATTCATCTCCAGCCACAATTGGTTAATCAAAGAAAACATAATCTTCGGACATGGTCAAAATTTATAAGCAACCTAGAGATTCCAAAGAGGTTCTACAATGACTAAAGTACAAATAAGAGGCATTGATTATGAAGTGAGTTATGCAAGGGACTCTTTTGATAGGAGAGCACTCCAGTGCAAGAATAAGCTTATTATGATCCTAAAAGATCTTGGCATCGCTGAAGATGATATTGAAATCCCGCTTGAACCTGTTGCAATAAAAAAAAACAGTGCATCTGCATCGTGGTTTGTTGACGGCCACCATATGTTTTTCAGCACCCAGGCAGCCGATAGGTACATTGATAATTTATATATTATCTCCAAAGTGATTGAAAGTAAAATCAATGCACTTCTTAATGAAGAGTTGCCAGTCGATGAATTCATGAGTTTTTTCGCTGAAGAGACGGAAATCAAGGCTGACAGAAAAATTGCACGTGAAACACTGGGCTTGCATGAAGATACTATGGACATTACCGTAGTAAACAAGAGATACAAAGAACTTGCCAAGGAGCATCACCCTGATATTGAAGGCGGCAACCCTGAAAAATTCAAGGAGATTAATAAGGCCCACAAGATTTTGAAAAGAGAGCTTGAGTAACAAAAATATGATTACTGCCATAGGTTTATATACGATGGCGAAATACTTGAGTGTAGTTTACATATACTAAGGATAAAGGTGAAAAAATGGGAGATTTCAAAAGGGATAGGTTTGACAGAAAAGGTCCAAGAGGGTCTGAAGGCGGTGCTAGATTTGAGAGACGAGATAACTTTGAGAGAAGAGATCGTCCTGACAGGTTCAGCAGGCCAAGTTCAGGCAGATTTAGCCAGAATAGTGAAATGCATCAGGTAGTGTGTGATGGCTGTGGTAAGGATTGTGAAGTGCCTTTCAAGCCAACTGCAGGTAAACCTGTCTATTGCAATGACTGTTTCAGAAGCAATAAGGGCGGGAGAGATTCACCCACAAGAAGCGGAAGTTCTAATCAGTGCAACTGCAAAGAAGAGCTTGAGCGTGTCAATCAGAAACTTGAGACTGTTTTAGGAATTCTGCAAGGCATGAAAAAACAGCCAGTGCCCAAGACTGAAGAAGTGGTCGTTGCACCAGCAATTGATGTTGAAGCAACGGTAAAAAAGAAACGAAAATCTGCCAAGAAGAAGTAGATTTTTTATTTAATTTTTTTGAGTAATATTTCATATAGAACATAATTAACCGAAATTTCTTATAATTAGGTTTGAACGTATACAGATAGTTCTAGTAAGCCATTAAATCCAAATTCTGTAAGCGACTTCCTAAAAATAAGATAGAGATATAAAGAAGTCCAATATTTTGCAATAAAATGTCAAAAAAAAAGAAAAAAGGCGAAAAAAAGAAGCTTAGCGCAAAGAAGGAGAAATATGCTAAGTTCAGAAAGGATAAACCGTCAGCACTTAATTTGACTTCACCTGAACTAACTCCTGAACAACAAAAGCAGAAACAAGAAGATGAGATGAAAATCAATTCATTCCTCAGATTCAGCAAGAACCGGCCGACTCTTAGCATCAGGGAAAAAAGAGCCAAAGGAAAAAACAAATAGGATTAAATTATTTTTTTGCAGTTTTTCTGGCCGCAATTGCACTTCATCTTGATATGGGGCGGTGCATCCAAGGAATAGTCAGTAGTAAGTTCTTCTCCTTTTTTTATGCCCCTTGCTGCAACATCGCAGAAATCTTTCTCAATTGTATTTGGGTTGCATGAATGATTCAAATACTTTTCAGGGTTTTGAGCCACTATAAATTTGCCCTTTGAAAAAACTAGGTATTTTTTGTATCTCGTAGGTATCCTTTTTGCTTCTGCCTTCGTTAGTATCATGGAAGTATCCCATGTCAAGACAATTGCTCCTTTCCTGAAGTTTTTGCCCGCAAATACGCCTTCACCCTGGATCTTTGATTTTTTGACCATTATGCTTGGCATGACCAAAGGTTAGATGAATCGATTTAATTAGTTATCTAAACATCTTTACCTGCAAATGCATTATTACATTAAATATCATTTTTATAAACGAAAATCTTTATTAAAATATTTATGAGAAGATTAGGTATTGCATTAGTATTAGTCCTGTATGTTTTCTCCTGCACAGGTGATTCAATGAAAAAAGATATGGTTAATTATGTTACAAAGGAAAACGGGACTGAACCAGCATTTAATAATGAGTACTGGGATGAACACAGGCCCGGCATCTATGTAGACGTGAATACTGGTGAACCATTATTCTCAAGCCTTGATAAATTCGATTCAGGTACAGGCTGGCCAAGTTTTACTAGGCCTATAGATGAAGCTCTCATCCAGCAGGTTAAGGATATATCTCAAGGAATGACAAGGATAGAAGTGCGTTCAAAGGAGTCTCATCTCGGACATGTTTTCGACGACGGCCCGGATGACCAACCAAGATTCTGCATAAATTCAGCTGCACTAAAATTCATTCCTTATGATGAACTGGAGAGCAAAGGTTACGAAAAATATGCTGACCTTTTCCCATTCAAAAAAGCAATGTTTGCCGGAGGCTGTTTCTGGGGCGTCGAATACCTTCTGCAAGAAACCAAAGGAGTAGTATCTGCTGTATCAGGTTATGCTGGTGGCACAACTAAAAATCCGACATATGAAGAGGTAAGCACTGGAAAAACAGGCTATGCTGAAACCGTACTTGTAATATTTGATCCTGAAATAATAAGCTATTCTGAGCTGCTGGAAATCTTCTGGAGGCTTCATAATCCTACAGAAGTGAACAGGCAGGGGCCTGATATCGGAACACAGTATCGTTCTGTCATCTTCAATTTTGATGAAGAACAGAAGAAAGCGGCTGAGGAAAGCAAAACCAAGTTTGATGCAAAAGGAGTGTTTGAAAAACCCGCGGCAACTGAGATAAGTCCGGCAACAAAGTTCTATAGAGCAGAGGATTATCACCAAGATTATGTAGGTAATCACCCTGGGTACGTCTGCCATGCACTCAGGAAAGAATAGTTTTATTTAATCAATCACTAAAAATTCATATATGATATTTATACTGCATATTCTTCGTAAAAAGTAAATCTATCCTTCATATAATTAATAAAGGGACCATTGTTCCTGCAGTTGATGACAGCATATCCAATGTTTGGGAAAGAGGTTACAATAGTATTAGACAGCATGCCTGATGAACTTGCAGTTGATCTCTGCTACAGGGCTTACAAAGTAGGACTACAACTTCAAAAAATATTCAATTATTATGACCCGAAAAGTGAGCTCTCCAAGTTAAATTTGCATAGAAGGGCAAGAGTCTCAAGCATGCTGCTAAAAGTTCTAAACTTTGCAATCGATATTTCAAAGCAAGCTGAAGGGTTTGATGTGACTCTCGGAAAAGTGACTGATGCCAGGAAAAAGGGCAAAACTGCTGCCATCAACTGCTCATATAAAGATATAATCATTGAGGGTAACCTGGTACAAATCGATAACCCGGATGTTTTCATTGATTTGGGCGGCATTGCCAAAGGATTTATTGCTGAAGAGTTAGTCAATTATCTCAAAAAAGACGGGGCAAAATCCGGATTAGTGGATGCACGCGGTGATCTTATTGTATTCGGAAAAACACAGAAAGTGATGATCCAGCATCCAAGAGAAAAGGGATTTATCGGAGAGATAAAAATAAAAAACATGGCTGTTGCCACCTCTGGAGATTATAATCAATATAGAGGATCATATGAGAATTCCCATATTATAGGCAAGAATGATTTCATATCTGCCACAGTCGTGCATAAAAGCCTTATGGTTGCAGATGCCCTAGCTACTGCCGTGATGACTACTGAATCAAAGGATAAGATTAAAAAGCTCTTAGAGTTGCATGATGCAATGGCCCTATGTATTGACAAAAACATGGAGAAAATATATTTCAACGGATTTGAAAAACTGTGAAAGCAAAACAACTATTTGGTTGGATTAGTATCTTCGTGTTCAGTGTATTTCCGGTTGCTCTGCTTTTCCTATTCCCTTCTTATTATGCCAGAGGCACCGATTTCACATCTGTTACTCATAGGATAGGCCAGGTTGCTGGCCTTATCGGCATGAACCTATTTGCTTTGAGTTTTGTCTTATCGACAAGACTTAGATTTATTGAGGAGATATTTGACGGGCTTGACAAAGTATACGCAGTGCACGCAATAACAGGTGGCCTTGCACTGATTTCGATAATGTTGCATCCTATTTTTCTTGTTCTAAAGTTTGTGCCCACGAGCATTAAGCTTGCTGCTACCTATCTCCTTCCGGGAATCCATCTTTCTGTCAATCTGGGAATTATAGCATTATCAGGAATGATTATCCTTTTGAGTCTAACTTTTTTTGTCAAGATAAAATATCAGTTATGGAAATTTTCACATGAATTTTTCGGTTTTTTCTTCCTCATAGCTGCATTTCACATATGGCTTGTAAAAGATACTATAGCGATGGACGAAATATTTATAGGATATCCTGTATACGCGATGTCAATATCTATTATTGGACTCACGGCTTTCATATACAGTCTGATAATCAGACCTTTGTCCAAAAGAACATTGTACAAAGTTGATTCAGTAAAACTGACAGGAAGTGTGTGCGAAGTTATTATGGTGCCAACTGGTAAATCAATAAGCTATAAGTCAGGTCAATTCATATTTGTAACTTTCTATAAGATTAGCAGGGAACCGCATCCGTTTTCAATAGCATCTGGTTCGAACAACCATAAACTGACGATTGTCGCAAAAAATCTCGGGGATTACACTGCCAGGCTTGGAATCCTAAAAAAAGGTGACAAGGTCCTGATAGAGGGCCCCTATGGTAAATTCAATTTTGTTGAAGGAAATGACCAAGTGTGGCTTGCCGGAGGAATCGGCATAACTCCTTTCATGGGGATGGCTGAAGATATACATGCAAAACCCGAAACAAATGTTACTTTATATTATAGTGTAAAGAAGACCAGTGAACTTGTCGGCATAGAGAGGTTTAAGGAAATCCAAAAAAAACTGCCTAACTTCAAGATCATCACAAAAGAGAGTGATACTCAGGGTTTTTTAAATATTGAAGATATTAAAAAAGCAAGCTCTCCTCTGAGTAGCAAGGTTTTTCTTGTGTGCGGCCCAGAGGGATTTAAGAACTCGATAACCACAGGTCTTCTCAATTCCGGAGTAATAAAAAAAAATATACGGCTCGAGGATTTTAACTTCAGATGAAAATCAAGACGATTGTTGCCGCAGGTATGATAGCTTATTTATTTGTATTCATAAATTTCCTTCTTTTTGGACTTGTTCCGTTCCAGCTGTTTGTCATCAGCTACTCTCTCTTCCTGGTAGTTGCATTGTTGCTGGCTCTGCTGCTATCAAAGACTCTCAGAGATCATCTTATCATGGTTCTCTTCCTTGGTATTCTATTGGTAGGAAGTCTTGTGCAGTTCTCCGCAGCGCTCAGAGAAAATTATGATATCTCAGTCAAGGTGAAGGAGGAGACAGTCAAGCTTGGAAATGACATCGGAGACCTAGGTGCACAGATAAGCTATATGCAAAAAATCATCGCAAACCAGAAAATTACAGCAGAATCATATCTCAATATAAGCAAAGAGATAGTAAGAAAGATTGAGACAGAAAAAAATCAGATATCAGTGCTTGAGTTCGCAAGTCCGACTGATGATGAAGTAAAAGAAGAATTGCCTACATCGCCCATCTATTATGAAGAATATCAAGGTGAGTATGAGGAAGATGAATATGACGACTAAATCAATTGTTGCTATTTTGATCAGCATTCAAATAGTCCTCCTGTTTATCGCAGGGACATTGCTCCAGAAAAATACTGAACTGATGATTAAGGACATTACAGTGCTCAGCGCAAAGAAAGAAGAACTTATACTCATGGAAAAAAACCTTTTAGCTCAGTCCATGAATCTCAATGCAACAATTGAGGCAGAGAAAACGAATGTTACCAATTTAAATTCAGAACTTTCAGATATTACTGGAAAAAAACAGGCTGTTATTGTACAGCAGGTCCAGCCTGCTCCGCCTCCTCCTCCAAAACCTGCACCAAAACCTGTTGTCACGAGGGCATCCTAGGGTTAGATGAAAACAGACACAAGCAAAATTAGAATTTAAATAGTTGCTTAGCATTCCTTGTTCTGTGAAGAAGAAATCAAAGTTATTCAAGAATATAAAAACTACTGCATTGATACTTTTTTGCGTTAGTCTGGTGCTGTTACTATTTTCTGTAAAAAGATTTTTGGTAGAAATCTTCCTGTTTGTATTTTGCCTGATATTTATGATCAGATTCGGACAGTTTTTCATACTTGATGTCGACCCTGTCCCCTTTTGCGCCATTTTGCTGATGCATTTGTTTGATTTTCAGGCTGCCCTTAATTTTGTATTTCTAACGCTCCCTATAGTTGATGTGGTTTCGGGTAGATTTAGCCACTTCACTTTCATTAATTTCATCTCTATTTTAGCAAGCATTCTAGTGCTTGCACTACTTCCAGTTTCGGCTCTATTACTAGGCATTCCTATATTTAATCTGTTCAGAACAGCCTTAGCGCTTTTTTTTGGGCTTGGCCCTCAGATGATTGGATACAACCTGGTACATATGGTAATATATTTTATGGTTGGATCAGTTTTGAGTTTTTTCATGTAGCCATGATCGTGATTCGAGAATTTCCACATCGAATTTCAAATCTTCGTAGTAGCTAGCAATTAAAGAAAATTTTGGTTCAATGACTGCAATATAAGGAGGATTCCTTTTGCTGTGGTTATATACTAACTTCTCGAGTATTAGAGTTGCTTCGTCAAACTCCAATATGCCCTGCCCATCAAATCCATTTTTATCATAAGTGCCTACTCTGTAAAACTTTTGAGATGCAAGATTTTTATTATCTGCGATCTTAAAAGAATCTCTCCCAGCATAAAAATAAGAATTGATTTCTTTTCCTCGTGCTAATTCATCCGGAACAACTGTTCCCATCGCAGAAAGACGTGATAGCAAGGTTGGAATTGGAACACCTGCCAACTTGTATGCATTATCAAGCTGCGCTACATATATTTTTTGAGGTGGCATACACAAAATGAACCGGCAACTGCTTTTAAAGCTATTATTTAATAGGATTTATCTACTGAATTTTCTGATATGATGGAATTATTGGCATTAATTGGCGGCGCCATCATAGTATTTTGAAAAAGATTAAATACTAGCCAGCTCAGCGTGTTTATATGATAAAACATGTTATATTTGATTTTGATGGGACTCTTGCAGCTTCCATTGATTACAACCTCATGATTGTAAATAGGCTCTCTCAAAAATTCGGATTTAGGGTACTATCAAAGAAAGAACTGCAAAACCTAAAATTCAGATCCATGCGGGAGATAATGAAAGAATTCAAGATACCTTTGTATAAGGTGCCTATGTTAATCTATAACTTAAGAAAGCAACCTGCTGAAGAATTCATTGAAGCGGCAAAACCTTTTGATGGTACCAGAAATATGCTAATACTCCTCAAAAAGAAGGGTTATTCTCTTCATATATTATCTACTGCTTCTGAGTCCAATATAGTGCAATTTTTGGAGAAGTACAACCTTAATCATTTTGAAGATATCAAGGCACAGGTCCCGATATACGGAAAGTCCAGTGCACTAAATATTCTCATTAAAAAATTAAAAATTGATAAGTCAGAGTGTATTTACGTCGGTGATGAGACAAGAGACATCACAGCTGCCAAAAAAGCAGGAGCAAAAATAATATCAGTAGCATACGGATTTAATTCTGAAAAGCTTCTGGCAAAAGAGCATCCTGATTTTATTGCACAGGAACCCAGTGATATACCTATAATTCTAAATACTCTCAAATTCAGGTGAATGATTTTCTGAATTTAAGTGCAAGAAATGAACTAATCAAGGATAGTCCTATCATAACTCCAAACAATATCTTGAATCCATAAGCATATACAATCAGTCCACCAGCGAGAGATGCGAGTGCCATAATAAATGATGATATTGCTGAATTGACGCCCCAGTCCGAAGCAAATTCGCCTTTTGTCAGAAAATTGGAATAGAGCAGATTATATGATGGCGTTCCAAATGATTCACCCAGCGCCATAAATAATTGCACTGCATATAGATGCCAAAGCGTAGTTGCATAATAATACCCGAACCATCCGACTGCCCGGAAAAGGAACCCTATTATCAAAAAATAATCTGCAAACTCTTTATGGTTTTCAAATCTACTTATTATAAGGATAAGTATTCCAGTACTAAGGATGAAAAAGCTCCATATGCCTCCGATATGGTATACTGCCGCCTCAATCTTTTGGATGTAAATTGCATACAGTGGAGCAAACATGCTGGCACCAAAGATAAAAAAAGAGTTTATCAGGAGGAGGATCTTAAGTTGCTTCTTCATCCCAAATATAATAGAAAAACACTATAAAAAGTTTTGCATGAATTCTGCAAATAGATAAGACACAAATTAGATTTTATATTCAAACAGATAACAAAAACATTTTAAAGCTTCAACTATTTGTTGCTTTTTATGAAAGGGGAGGCAACTGAAAAAGTCTCTGGTGGAAAACTTCTCGTCATAAAAACAGAATATGACTCAAAAATTCATCATGTACAAATACTAGGTGATTTTTTTGCGCACCCTGAAGAATCTATTGAGGAAATTGAGGCCATGCTTTGCGGAATAGATGTTTCTTTTGATGAGAATAAGGTTAAAAAGTTGTTAGATAGTTTACTGGTTGAAAAGAATTATGAATTGATTGGACTGGACGTCGAATCAATTGTTAGAGTACTTAAAAAATCAATTGAGGCCAAAGAATGAGATGGCGAATCATTCCTCTTGAGATGCATGATGCGTTCCTAAATATGGCACTAGATGAATCCATAAGCGAAAACGTTGCAACCGGCGGTCAGCCCACAATAAGATTCTACAAATGGTTCCCCAGCGCCGTGTCAATTGGCTATTTTCAGAGTTTGAATGATGTAGTGAACGTGAAAAAATGCGTGAGTATAGGCGTAAACATTGTCAGGAGGCGAACGGGTGGTGGAGCTGTTTATCATTCCAATTCCGGTGAGATTACATATTCAGTAATCGGCCCTGTAAATGAATTCCCAAAAAACATAATCGAGAGTTATAAAAAGATATGCGGCTGGGTAATTAAGGGGCTGGAAGAAATGGACATCCATGCTGAATTCGCACCGATTAATGATATTGTGGTCGGCGAAAAAAAGATATCAGGGAATGCTCAGACCAGGAGAAATAATGTTTTGCTGCAGCATGGAACCATCCTTTATGATGTAAATGTAGACAAGATGTTCACTGTGCTTAGAGTTCCTGATGAGAAGATGCGGGGGAAGATAATAAAGAATGTTCGAGAACGCGTCACTAGAATTCTTGATTTTCAGAAAGTCAGCAAGCAGGAGACATATGAGGCCCTTCTAAAAGGTTTCACCTATGATAAAGATTTTGAAATCGGAGAAGTCTCTGAGCAGGAGATGAACAGGGCAAAAGAACTCGTCAAGACCAAATATGCCACTGACGAATGGAATTATATGAGATAAACCAGTATAATTTTAAAAAGAATTTGGTTTTCTTCTCTCTTATGGCAACCCCCTTATGCACATACTTTGGAAAATGCGGCGGATGCAGCGCTCAGCATATTGATTATTCCTTGCAGCTGGAAAACAAGAGAAGGGTGATTCAGCATAATATACAATTTGGGGACATTAAGATTGTCAATGGCCTTGAATATGGCTATCGCAACAGAATGGACTTATTATTCTATGCAAACGGCCTCGGTTTTAGGGAAAAAAGCAAGTGGCACTCAATCATCGATGTGGAGAAATGTGTCATCGCGAATAAAAGGATAAATTATCATATTGAAGAGGTAAGGAGCTTTTTCAGAAATTCCGACTATTATGACTTGAGAAAAAAGACAGGAACATTCAAGTTTGCGGTCATAAGGGCTCCAAGAGAGAGAAGTTCAGTCTCCATTTTGCTGAACGAAGAATCATCACGTCTTGCTGAGGCAATTGATAAGATAAAAGAATACGCAAAGATAACATCGGCAGATCATGTATCTGTAGCTTATCAGCCTGCGGGAAGCGAGATCAGCACCTCTGATAATTTTTTCATGGTTAAAGGAGAACCTATGCTAACTGAGACATATCTCAGGAAAAAATTTTACTTCTCTGTCCAAGGCTTTTTCCAGAACAATACAGAGATGGCAGAAAAAATGCTTGTGCATGTAAATAATCTCCTAAAAAAACAAGATACAATAGACGCAGGCCTGCTTGACCTATATTCCGGTGTCGGCACATTTGGGATAACAAATGCAGATTTATTCAAAAGTGTCACAATGGTTGAGAATTTCAAATCCTCTATTGACGCTGCCAATATGAACATTAAGGAAAACAATATCAAGAATGCGTCTGCAATAGTCCTGGATGCAAGGAACATAAGGAAAGTGAAGCTGGCAGATCCGCTCTATGTTATAACAGACCCACCTAGGTCAGGCATGGATATAAAGACTATACTGTGGCTTAAAGAGTTCATGCCTGAAAAAATTATATATATTTCATGCAATCCAGAGCAGCTTGGAAAAGAATTGAAAAGGTTGAAAAGCTATAAAATAAAAAGTGCTGCAATATTTGATATGTTCCCTCAGACTCCTCATATAGAGGCAGTAGTTGAACTTGTGAAGGATAATCAAACTTTATAATCTGCTTCTTCAATGACCAGAGCAAAATCCTTTAGGAATCTTGATGCGCTTGCGCCATCTATTATCCTATGATCATAGCTGAGCGATACCGGCATTATCTTTTTGGTGACGGTCCTGCCATCCACTATAGCCAATTCATCAAACATAGTTCCAATACCCAGAATAGCTGCTTCTGGATAATTTATGACAGGTGTAAAATACTTGACGCCGAGAGAGCCGAGATTGCTGATTGTAAAGGTCCCGCCTTTAAGTTCCTCCAATGTGAGCTGCCTCTTTCTTGCCTTGTCAGCAAGCAAGCTGACAGCCTGAGCAAACTCCAGAACACCCATCTTTTCAGCGTTCTTGATGACGGGCACGAAAAGCCCATCATCTGTGTCTACTGCTACACCAATATTATACTGTTTTTTTATAATTATATTTTCTCCGTCAATCGATGAATTGATTAGAGGGTTGTTTTTGAGAGCTATAACTGTCGCCTTCAGTATATATGGCAGGAACGTGAGTTTTACGCCTTTATTTTCAGCAGCTATCTTCTGGATGTTCCTGACATCGATAAGCCTTGTCACTTCAACATCCTGCATATTAGTCACAGTGACTGTATTTTGCTGAGACAGAGTCATATTATCAGCAATGGTTTTTCTTAGACCCTTTAATGGAATTAATTCTATCTCGCCTTTCTCACCCAGTGTTTTTTGTATGTCATCTTCGGTCACCCTTCCTGCTTCGCCTGTCCCTCTTACTTCATCCAAATTCAAATTAAGTTTTTTAGCAAGCGCCCTGATTTTTGGCGAGGTACTGGTGATTTTTTGAGCTTCCCTGTGAGGTCCATCTTTACTTACATTATCTTCTTTAGCCTCTTCAAGAAATCCAACCACACTTCCTGTATAATGTTCTTCTGGCTTCGGGGGAGCCGCATTCGAGGCATCAGTTTTAGTAGAATCAACTTGTGAAGCAGGCGCCGAGCCATCATCAATATCAACAAGCACTTCCCCAACTTTAATGACATCGCCTTCTTTGTGGCATATCTTGAAAGCTTTACCATTCAAGGGACAGGGAATTTCAACAATAGCCTTGTCAGTCTCAATATCTGCAATAACTTCGTCAGCCTTTACTACATCTCCTTCTTTGATACGCCATTTTACAATAGTGCCTTCGGTAATACCTTCACCAACATCCGGAAACTTAAAACTGTACATTTTATTCAACCTCATGTGGGACTGAGCGATAGCGAATGTCGCACGCCTTTTGTCCTCTGTTTTGGAAAAACAGAGCGGTTATACCTTCACCAACATCCGGAAACTTAAAACTGTACATTTTATCCTCCTAATAGCTCAAAACTTTTTTTATGGCCTTCATTATCCTCTCTTCACTAGGTATATATTCATTCTCCATCTTTGCAAATGGGAGCGCTGTGTCATATCCAGTGACCCTGATAATAGGCGCCTCAAGCGAATCAAGCGCTTTTTCAGTGATGGTTGCGACAATCTCTGCGCCAAATCCACTTGTCCTTGGAGCTTCATGAACAACTATACATCTTCCTGTTTTTCTGACTGATTTGAGGATTGTCTCTTCGTCAAAAGGATATATGGTCCTCAAATCAATAACTTCAGCATCAACTTTTTCCATTTTGGAAACAGAGTCCATGACAGTCTTAACAACAGATCCCCATGCGATGATAGTAATCTCACTTCCCTCTCTAGCAACTCTGGCTTTTCCTAAAGGGATTGTATAAGGTTCTTCAGGTACTTCTTCCTTAATCGCTCTATAAAGCCTCATTGGTTCCAAAAATATTACAGGGTCTTCTTCTTTCATTGCCTGCAAAAACAGTCCTTTTGTATCGTAAGGTGTTGATGGACATACAACTTTTACTCCCGGCATATGTGCAAAAAATGCTTCGGGATATTCACAATGCAGTTCAAGTGCCCTAATGCCTCCGCCTGCAGGAGCTCTGACAACTAGCGGGCATGTGAATCTTCCCCTGCTTCTGCTTCTGATTCTGGCTGCGTGTGAGAAAATCTGATCCATCGCAGGCGGCAAGAATCCAGAAAACTGTATCTCTACGATAGGTTTCATGCCATTTACAGCAAGTCCTACTGCATTTCCCAGTATTCCTTCTTCAGTGAGCGGCGTGTCAACAACCCTATCCTTTCCATATTTTTTCTGAAGACCATCTGTCGCTCTGAAGACTCCTCCATTGACACCTACATCTTCGCCTAAGATAATAGCATTTTTATGACCCGAGAGCGCCTGGTCTAGAGCCTGATTTACAGCTTCGATTGTGTTGAGTTTCATTCTAATTCGCCTCTGTACTCATCATACTGATGCTTCAGCTGCTCAGGCATCTCTGCAAACATGTAAGTGAATATATCTTCCTTATTTGCTGGGGGATAATTCTCGAATTTAACTACAGCCTCTTCAACCATTGCTTTTGACTGCGATGCTACTTTTTTTTGATATGCTTCATCAAGAATATTTTTTGATTTCATATATTTCTCAAGTCTAACAATTGGATCTTTTTTTTGCCACCCCTCTACCTCTTCCTTAGTTCTGTACCTCAAAGCATCATCAGAAGTGCTGTGATCACCAATCCTATAGGTTAAACATTCAATAAGAATTGGGCCTTTCCCATCCCTAGCATCCTGCACTGCTTCGCTCACTGCTTTGTAAACAGCAAAAACATCATTGCCGTCCACTTGGATTCCCTTGATTCCATATGCTATCGCTTTCTGTGCAATTGTCTGGGCGTTAGTCTGATTGCATCTGGGAGTGGAGATTGCATACTCATTATTTTCGCATACAAACACAGTATTTGCCTTAAAGACTCCTGCAAAATTCAGACCTGTGTGGAATTCGGATTTCGATGTGGCACCATCCCCAAAAAAAGTCAACGCGACTGTCTTCTCACCTTTAAGCCTCGCAGCCCAGCCAATCCCCGCGGCATGCGCAATCTGTGTGCCTACAGGAATTGCCATTGGAAAGTTATTCACTTCAACAGGACTTTGCATCCCGCGCTCATCTCCACCCCAATACATAAATAACTGATGCATAGGATGCTTTCTTGCAAGCAATGCACCTGAATTCCTATACATCGGAACCAGCCAATCCTTGTCCTGAAGCGCATATACTGCTCCTACTTGCGACGCTTCCTGCCCTTTGACCTGAAGATAGCTACCTATCCTTCCCTGTCTCTGCATTGAAAAGGCCTTATCGTCAAATGTCCTGACAAGAATCATCTTCTCATAGATTTCCTTTATCTGATCAACTGATAATTTAGGCATATCAGATTCATCACATGTCCCGTCTTCGGATAATATCTGCAAATGTTCAATCTTGAATTCCTCAACAATTTTTTTCATGACAATGACCTCACTAATTCTCCTGCTCGATAAGAACTTCTGACAAAGGGCCCGGATGCGCAGTATCTGAACCCCTTTGATATTGCTTTTTCTTCAAAGTATTTAAATTTTTGTGGATGCACATATTCTGTTACAGGGAGATGCTTCATGCTTGGCCTGAGATACTGGCCGAATGTGATGATATCAACATCAATATTCCTTAAGTCATTCATAGTCTGAATAATTTCTTCATCAGTCTCACCCAGACCAAGCATTATTGAAGTTTTTGTAAGGATAGTTGGATTGATTTCTTTTGCATTCCTTAGTACAGATAGTGATTGAGAGTAATTTGCTCTGGCATCTCTCACTTTTTTCTGCAGTCTTTCTACAGTTTCAATGTTATGGGCAAGAACATATGGACCAGCATTCATGATAATTCTGAGCAGCTCTTTTTTCCCCTGAAAATCAGGTATAAGAACTTCAACTTTTATTCCGTCAATCTCTTTGACAGCATCAATGCAGCCTGCAAAATGACCGGCACCCTGGTCGGGAAGATCATCCCTATCTACTGATGTTATAACAACATATTTGAGCATTCCTATCTCCTTTATAGCATCTACCAGGAGCTGCGGCTCATCTGGGTTAATTGGTCTGGGCATGCCTGTTTTGACATTACAGAACCTGCAGCCTCTGGTGCATGTGTCGCCCATTATCATGAATGTGGCAGTACCTCCTGACCAGCACTCAGATATATTAGGGCAATGTGCTTCCTGGCACACAGTTGACAATTTTTTGGTTAACACTACCTGTTTTAGTTCCATATATCTTGAAGTAGGCATCCGTACCCTAAGCCATTCTGGTTTCATTCGCCCAGAGCATTTACTCCATAGCTGACTGTTGCACCGTGTTTGACAGATGCTGCAAGCTGGATAGCATAAGCAATTTCGGTATCATTTGCGCCAGATAACCTTGCTCTTTTAGAATGGGTATCTATACAGTAAGAGCACTGGATGGCGCAGCTTGCAGACAATAATAACAGTTCAGTTGTTTTTTTATCAAAAGGGCTTTTTTCAAGAAGAACTTTCTGATAATTCTTATATGCCTCTGCAGCATCTTTTGCTGCTTCCATAAATTTTTTTGTCCCGTTTTTATATTTCTCATCATAAAGCTCCATTGGTCCTCACCTTAGAAAAATCAAGTTTTGATAGTATTTAAAGATATTGTTTGATCAATTGTCAATCAAATATTAGTTGCCCTTAAATTCTCTTCTTAGCATCTCCAGAAAGTCAGATATCGTCTGACGGAATTCAAGACCTATATCTTCCCATGTTTTTTGCTTGCGCGCATTTGATTTAAGTTCTTTCTTTGGCTTCTTTGGAACAAATAATCTCACGAAGATCTTGACATATCCAACGATAATTACTACAAGAAATACGATCGGATAAATAATATATTTAAGAAAATCAAAATAAGAAGTGATATGTACACTTAGTAGATTATCAATGACCCCAAATATGCTAAAAAAGAACCTAACCAAAAATACGGCACCAAACGCACTAAATATGGGTGCTGGCAGGCTGAAGGGGAATATTATCTCAAAAAATACATCTCCTAGCAAAAGAAAAATGGTGATTACTATGAGTGCCATGATATTGTAATTCAGGAATCTGACAATCCCTGAAAACACAGGTTCTCTTACATACGGCAGTAGATAATTCATAATGAATAGTATCAAGAGGAATATGGCAAACCCTATTGATTTTGATAAAATAATCCTTAGTATCTTTCCCATCGTAGAAACATAAAAGGTCACCAAATATAAACATTGCTATAACTTCAAAACCGTCAATCACTCGTGACCACCACCAGTCACCGCTCCTTCGGTCGCCAAGAATGGTGATATTTTCACTGTCGTTCTAATAAATCAGCTATGCTGATTCATGCTCGCATTGCTCGGGTCACTCGCTTCAGACCCTGCGTTTTCCACTGGTTAAGATTCAACCATATTTCACCATCAGTGACATACACTGGTAGAAAACGTAGATTTTAATAGTCAGTTTGCTTCTTAAAATAACATGCCGGGAGAAGATAGCATAACACTTAGGAAGGAATATGATTTAAGAAGGCCAAGCTATGACCGTCTCATGAACATTGTGGCGCTTGTTATCCAGACCTCCCTTGAAAAAAAAGGAATAAAGATACATTCAACCAAAAAAAGAGTGAAAGATTTTGAAAGTTTTCTGGAGAAAATAGACAGGAAATCCTACGAAGATGCATTCAAGCAATGCACTGATCTCGCGGGGTTCAGAGTCATATGTCTATTCAAGAGCCAGATAAAAGATATCATGGAAATAATCAGAAATGAATTTGAAGTGATTGAAATCACAGATAAGAAATCAACAAAGAAATTCGATCAGTTCGGCTATCTTTCTGTCCATATGATAATCAAGATGCCGAAAGAAAGACTTAGGTTTACCGAATATAAAGATTTAGGCAACTTGGTGTGCGAAATCCAGATAAGAACCCTGCTTCAGGAAGCCTGGGCTGAAATTGAGCATCATCTGAACTACAAAGCAGCAAAAGAACAGAAAAATGAAGCGCTTGTCCGTAAAATGTTCTCTCTTGCCGGAATGTTTGAAGTCGCAGATTCCTCGTTTGAAGACATCAACAATGGTTTTTCTGTCCTTGTAGAAAAAGAGCTTGAAAACAAGGAGGAAATAACTGCGCTTAATCTTTACAAATTCTCAAAAGAGAAATTCTCTTGGTTTGAGGAGGAATGGGACAAGAGCCAGGAGAGAAGGTTTGTGAAGCTCTCTCAGGAAGTAAAAACATTGCATCTCAAGTTTGCTCAATTGACTGTCTTGCTTGATAAATATAAATCAGATATTGATGCTGCGTCAAAAAAAGATGGAGTCTGCAACCTGATAAGGTATGCTCTTGCATTGGAATTCGGAAAAAAGTTTGATCTAATCATAGGGATTAAAGGATATAGTGAAAGTGTGAAAAAGGAATTCTTGAAAATTAAAGATAAATTGCCAAATTAAACATCATATTTAAAAAATCAGAATTTCTACTTGTTTTCTTTAATGGAGGTATAAAATGAATACAAAACTAATTATTGCAATGTTCGCAGTGGCAGCCCTTTTGTTAAGTGCATGTACAACAACAGATAATACTGTGGCTAAACCGTCAGTAAAACTCATTGATGAAGATCCAAGTACACCTGTCCAGGATTTATCAATGAACATAATAATTGGAACATTTGAACCAAATCAGATAACTGTCAAGAAAGATATGCCAGTCAGATTGAAATTAACTTCAACCGAAATTGATCCAAAGTTCGAGACCCATGGCTTTGCTGTAAAGGAACTTGGAATTGATGTGTCTGTTGCAAAGGGAGCAACTGAAATAGTAGAGTTCACTCCAGATAAGGTAGGAGACTTTGTGTTTTACTGCTCTGTTTATTGCGGTCAGGGCCATGTCGGACAGACAGGTATCCTGCATGTGATAGAGTAATCATGAAATTTCAATATTTGTTTTTCTTTGTTTTGATAATATGCGAAGCTGCAACGGGTCACCTAGATAACGGACAAGACATTGTGGTGAATGGATATAAAATAGATTTTGGATATTCTCCCATTGTGCCTACAACAAAAGAGAATACTTTACTGGCATTTAACATTATTAACCTCACTACTGATGAAGCAATTGAGCCAACGAGTGTGTGGATAAGGATAGCTCAGGATGACAAAATCCTTTTTGCTGGCAATCTGCATCCAAAAAATAAACAAGCATCGATTTCATACTTTTTTCCTTCGCCAGGACATTATGAACTTACTGTACGATTTGAAAAAGATAATCTTCAGCTGGCAGAGTCTGATTTTGAGATAATAGTTGAAGAGGATAATAATAATTACGTTGCATTATTTGGAATTCCTGCTGCAATTTTGGTTGTCATATTCATTGTCGCAATAAAAAAAAACTCACATAATCTAGCGTAAACCCCTTTTTTAAAAACTTTAGCTGCGCTCAACTATGTCAAGAAGTTCATCTATCCTGTGCAATGTAAAATTCGGATTGATATTTTTCTTCTTATCCATCCTTAAATATCCATATCTTGAATGGCAAGTCTTTATACCAAGCCGATTGCCTCCGAATACATCCTTATCAAGCGAATCACCTACCATCAGGACCTCGCTTGGTTTCATCTTCAATTTTTGAAGCATCATCAGAAATGGTTTCCTGTGCGGCTTAAGGACCTTAGTATCATCAAACGTCACTACAACATCAAAAAAATCAGAAAGTTCTGTCTCTGCAAGCCTCATCCACGCTCTCATCCTAGGTGCATCTGTAAGTATTGCAAGCTTTATTCCTTTTTCTTTCAGCTTTATCAGTGTCCATTTGACTTTCGGATAAGGCTTCATGAATCCCTGTTCAACCTTCCTGTATCCGACAATCGCATTAGCGAGTATCTTTGGGTCAACCTTACCTGTGACCAGCCTCAAAAAATCCTGGAAAACTCTCTGATATTCCATGCCGTGCTTCTCATAGAGATCGAACATTATCTTATCTGCCTGAGTGTGGCTAACATCAAGGCCAGCATCCCGCATGGCATTAATGGCTCCTGATACTGCCATTTTTTTCATAGTCAGAAAATCAATAAGCGTATTGTCAAGATCAAAGATGATTGCTTTTATCATTTTATCAATCATAACGAATCACTTTAAAAAATTTTGGTTATGCATATAGGACGCAATAGTATGATTAAACGATAAAGTTATAATATGATAATATATTGAATAAATGATGACGAAAAAAGTCAATCCAGGCAAACTAATTTCTCCGCCTGAACTCATCCATCAGAAAGACGACCAGCTTCCAAACTACAAGCTAATTAGGCCATATGATAAAAGGATTAGGCTGCAGCAAACACCAAAACTAATCGGAAAACGAAAAAAATGTCCTTTTGTGTTCTATGACCACATATTTCTTTGCGGAGATGATCCTGAAAGCCATAGATGGGGCGTTAACCTTAAAGAAGCTGATTTCTATGAACAGATTGAGAAATTAGGCAGCAGACTTCCTATAATAATCGGCGTTAGGAGAACCAATTTCTTCAAACTGGATAAGATACTCAGCCTTATTGCAAAATATCGAAAAATAAAACCGGCAAGTGGATTTTCGATCCCTCCATTTCATGGCATCAAAAAAAGATTCTACAAATACCTTGACATGCTACAAAAAACTTTTTCCAAATGGAATATTGCCTTCAAAGTTACAGACAAGGATCTAGTAACCTTCCTTGAAAGAATTGACAAAGAAACCGGGTTTGATGAACGTGAAGGCCTTATCGCAATAGGCCCGGTGTGCAAGGATGTGTTCAGCGGCCCGGAATATCTTTTGCTTAACCTAAACGGAACCTGTAACACCGACTGTATTTACTGCAGAAAATTTTCTCCTATAGAACAAAAGATGGATATGTCAGGAAAGCAATCAATGGATATTGAACTGCTGGACTTAGTGCTCCATGATGCGAAAAAGATGAATGTTCAGAAAATATTAATAGTCGGAGAAGGAGAACCGACATTACATCCCAATTTCAGGGAAGCCCTTGGGCTGATAAAAAAACATGGACTCACATACAATATGTCGACAAACGGCATGGTCCTTGGCAGACTCGCTGACATCATTACAAACGGAACATGTACCAATCTTACTGTAAGCATGTCATGGTCAAAAGAAGACTCCTATTCAAAAATCAGACCTGGAACGAGCCCAAAATTCATGAACATAGTGAAGAGCAATATCAAGAAAATATCTAGCACAAAAAAACCAGGCGCTCCAACAATTATTTTGCTGCATGCAATAAATAAGCATAATTTTAGAGAGATAATTGATATGGCCCATGATGCCAAAGAACTTGGAGCTGACTACATATGGTATCAGCTTACACATCTGTCGAAGAATACAGAAAAGGAACTGAAACTAACTATAGAAGAGATGAATGCAACCAAAGAATCACTAACAAAAGCAAGACTGATCTGCAAGGAAAATAATATTGGTTTTAACTCATTCATAGATTATGAGCTTGAACATTATAATCCGAAAAAAGGCGATTGGTCGTGGAAGGGTATGCTCGAATCAGGCTGTCTTGTCGGATGGCATTTTGTCTACGTAGATTTTAGAGGGCTTGTTTCATTTTGCTGCGGGACAAGGTTCATCGGCGATCTAAGAAAAGACAGTTTAGAGAAGATTTGGTATTCTCCAACATACAAGAGATTCAGGAACGATGGAATAATAATGCATATAGAAACTCCGATTGATCTTTTTGGAAAACCGCTTTATGATGACTTCTGCAAATATTGCGATAACCATGATCAGCATAATAAGATGCACGCCTTGATGGAAAAGTTTAACCTAATCGGATTGTCTGAAGGAGAGATTATCACGCCAACCCAAAATCTTTACAATCACGCGTATTCACTAGTAAGAGAATTAAAATATAAAATAAAAAAATTATAATTTCTTTTTTGGTTTACCGAAAACCCTTTCGACAAAAGACTTTTGATCCTGAACTTCCTTAGCTGTCTCTTTCTTCACTGTTTTTTTAGCAGGGGCAGGTTTCTTCTTTTTGACCTCTGGCTTTTTCTCAAGAACCTTCGGCGTGGCACTTTTACCCGGCAGCTTTTCTGCCTGAATAACATTCACAGGCGGCTTTGGTGCGGGCTGCTGAGCCAGAAGCGGCTGATCCATATTGATTTTCTGAAGAAGATTGGCCTCTTCACTAAAACTATCAGACCTCTCAAAACTCTTAAATGGCTTATTGAAACCTGATTTCTGGAATGGTTTCTGAAACGGTTTCTGGAATGGCTTCTGGAATGGTTTCTGAAACGGTTTCTGAAATGGCTTCTGATATGGTTTCTGCACTTCTTTCTGGCCATTCGCATCACTAGCCGGAACAACAGCATTTGCTTCAACGAGCACCTGATCAGCTGCTTTTGCATCAACCGGCTTGAATTCCCCTTTGGGATGCCTGAAATCCTTAATAAGCACTCTATCTAAATCTTTTCCTAAATCATAGAGTTCATCAGCAACATCAACAAGCCTGGATGATGTTGTTTTCGCAAAGGATATCACTTCTGCTCTGCAGCCAAGCGCTTTAACATGCTCCAATAGATCCTTAAAATCACCATCACCAGATACCAGGACAACTACATCTAGTTTTGATGCCATCCTCATGATATCCATCGCTATCCCGACATCCCAGTCTCCTTTTTTTGCGCCTGTATAGAAGGTCTGCAGATCCTTTGACCTGACGTCGAATCCTATCTTTTCAAGTGCATCAAAAAAATTGTGTTCATCCTTGATGTCTGCTTTGATGACATATGCTATTGCACGTACAAGTTCTCTTCCCGAGACTGCTCTGTTTAAAATATGTGCAAAGTTTACCTTTGCGTTATAAAATTGTTTAGCGCTGTAGTACAGATTCTGCACATCTACAAACACGCCAACTCTCTGTGTTTTATGTTTTGGCATTATTTTCACCTATTCTTCAAACAGCGGATATCCGCCTTTTTAAAAAAAATAGAACCATGGCATGATTATAAAGGTTTGCTTCGAAAGTTATATAAAAGCATGCTATCTCCTAAAGGTGGGTGGTTGTAAAATGGATTTTGCTCAGATTCAACAATTTATTGTGCATGAATTTACTGATTATCTAATACTTAATAATACCGGGCTTCAATGGATCATTGCGCTTTGCTTTTTTGTAATTTTATTTGCCGGTCTAAAAATATTCAAGTTCTTTGTTGTCAAAAGGCTCAAGCACCTTGCACAGAAAACCACAAATGATATCGATGATCTCGTTGTTGAATTCATAGAAGAAATACACACTCCCCTGTATTTCTATGTTGCGCTCTATACTGCCACACGGCACTTAGTGCTATCGGCTGTAATCGACAAAGTGATGTGGTATATGCTGATATTTTTCGGTGTGTTGTATTTGATGATAGCTGTTTTCAAAGTTATCGATTACCTGGTAAAAAAACAGGTCAATAAAAGAGCTGATGACGATGACACTCTTATTGTTGTTATGGGCAATATCATCAAGGTAATGATTGGTGCTGTCGCTCTCCTGATGATTCTTTCCAATTTCGGAATCAATATCGCATCCTTGATAGCAGGCCTTGGAGTAGGAGGTATCGCAATAGCCTTTGCGCTCCAAAGGATTCTGGAGGATATATTCAGCTCATTCAGCATCTATTTTGACAAGCCATTCCAGGTCGGTGATTTCATCACAATAGGGGATGATCAGGGAACGGTCACCAAGATAGGTCTAAAGACAACAAGGATTCAGCATCTCAAGGGTCACGAACTTATCGTGTCAAACAGAGAACTGACTACCTCCAGGATACATAACTACAAAAGATTAGAGAAGAGAAGAGTGGTGCTGAACTTCGGAGTAGAATACTCAACACCTACCACGAAACTCAAGAGGATAAATGATATTGTCGCAAAGATAATCAAAAAACACAAGAACCTGACGTTCGACAGGACACATTTCAAGGAGTTCGGTATTTCCTCCTTAAATTTTGAGGCTGTCTATTTCATCAACAGCAGTGCTTATATCGATCACGCTGATACACTTCAAGAAATAAATTTCGAATTGAAGGATGCATTTGAGAAGGAAAAAATAGAATTTGCCTATCCGACCCAGACTGTGATATTGAAGAAGTGAATATTTTTAAATTCATTTTTCTTTCTGTTTTTTATGGAAGCTCTGATAATAGCATTTATTGTGACAGTTCTTGTATTTATCATATCAGCTCTCCCTCTTCACTTTTCAATCAAATTCCTGGGAGGCAAAACTGACCTCTTAAAAACAATTATGGTCGTACTTATCTCCGGCGTCATAGTATCTGCAGTAAAATATCAGTTTAAATTATTTGGAGGGCTTATTGCTTTTTTTATCCTCATATGGATATATCACGAGGTGTTCAGGCTGAAGTGGTGGAAAGCGTTTGTCGCATGGTTCCTTCAGTTTGTTTTCATTGCGATTTTTTATGCAGTTATCGCGCTTCTATCAGCTGCAGTGATCGGCTTTTCTGTATTGAATATGTGAGGTTTCCCAAACCTTTAAATATCCTGCATCTATGACTTAAGCTATGGAAAAACAAGATTCAGTCTTGTTCCTTTGTGCACATAATGATGATCAGCTGATAGGTGCAGGTGGAACAATTGCAAAATATGCAAAAGATGGAAAAAAAGTAGTCACCATAATCTTTTCGTTTGGAGAGACAAGCCTTCCTCATTTCCATGAGAAGATATCCAGGAAAACAAGAGTAATTGAGTCAAAACGTTCAGCGAAACTGCTTGGAGAAGGTGAGCTTTATTACCTTGGTATTAAAGAAGGCAATTTTAAACAGGAAATAATGGAAAAAGACATCCTGGGCAAAATCAAAGCAATAATTGACAGGATAAAACCATCGAAAATATTCACTCATTCAGTTGACGACCCGCATCCTGACCATAAAGCTGTATATAATTTCACCATTGAACTTATTGATAAGATTAATTTTAAGGGAAGTGTTTACTCTTTCAACATCTGGAACTTTTTTATAAATATAAGAAAAAGAGATTCACCAAAATTGCTGGTTGATATTACAGATACATTCAAGACAAAAGTGAATGCATTCAAGCTGCATAAGAGCCAGTTACCTGCAAGAATGTCGCTCATGTGGCACGTTTATTTCCAGGCGTTTGTCAATGGGATCAACCATAACATGAAATATGCTGAGGTTTTTTATAAGATAAGATGAAAAAGCTGCTTATTGCAACTGATGGTTTTCTGCCGAGATGGGACGGTATTTCCAGCTTTCTCAATGAAATGATCCCGCGACTGAAGGAAGACTATGAAGTCACAGTGATTGCTCCAAATCTGGGAGAACTTAAAATTAATTATGGAGTCAAAATCATAAGGTTTGATATCCATAAGCTCAGGCTTGGTGATAATTATTATCCATGCAAGATTAAATGGAAAATCCTCGCAAGAGAGATAGAGGCAACGGATGCAGTTTTTGCTCAGTGCCTTGGGCCGATTGGAGCAGCTGCAATAACTGTTGCCAAATTCAAAAAAAAGCCTTCGATGCTTTACAATCACATGCTTGAATGGGAAGTATTCGCCAAGAGCCAAAAAGGAGATATCATGAAAGTCCCAATCAATAGTGCGATGAAACTCGTAGGGAAAAAATTGTATAATATGTGCTCCTTAATTCTTGTATCCTCACTTGAACATTCTGATCTCCTTACACTAACAGGTGTAAAATCTAGAAAAATGGTTGTTCATCTGGGAGTTGACACCAGATTGTACAAGCCTCCTGCGAGCAAAGCTGTTGCAAAAGATAATCTTGGGCTTGACCATATGAAGCTCGTCATAGGTTATGGTGGAAGAGTGAGTTATGAAAAAGATCCAAAAACACTTTACAGGGCGTTTCGAAGACTTGCTAAACGGCACAAGGATGTTCTGCTCCTCATTGCCGGTGGGGGGCATCCTGATCTCGAACGAATGTTTTCTGGAAGAAATAATATAATAATATCTGGGCTAAAAGACAATCTAGCACCTTATTACCAAGCCATGGATATATATGTGCTCCCCAGCCTGATCGAAACAACCTCACTTACTACAATGGAAGCAATGGCGACTGGATGCGCAGTTGTCGCAACTCCAGTTGGTTTCGTAAAAGAATACATAAATGATGGAGTGAATGGACTTCTGTTTCCGAAGAAGAACACATTTGTTTTATATCAAAAACTTGATTATCTTATAAAAAACCCGGATATCAGAGAGAAACTTGGCAGAAACGCGAGAGAGACAATGGTAGAAAAATATGACTGGTCAAACACTTATGAAGGCATAAAAAAAGCATTGTCTGAATTAATGCCTATCAAGAACAGCTGAGACTTCTCCCAAAAGCTGCGCCACTTTTCTCAAATCTTTTTCCAGTTGCAGATTATGGATATGCTCTCCTGCTTCTTCCTGCAAGATATCCTTTAACTCATGTGTCATATGCTCGAGGAAATGCTGATATTCATGGAGCTCATGATGGCTCATCTCCTTCGAATTTCTGAGCCTTGATTCTATCTCTTTAATATTTGCTTCTTCATGCGGCTTAAGCTTATAAGTCCTGGATCCCACTTCCTTAAGGAGCTCTTCATCCGGATAATGGCCATGATCTCCTGCGTGCTTAAGACCATGATGTTCTCCACCTTGCTGAGCTGGATATCCTCCTGACATGATAAATATAAAAAAAGCCAGGTATTTAAATCTACTTCTTCTTGCAGAAGAATAGCATCTTGAGTCCTTTTAGGATAAGCAAAGCACCTAACACAAGCCACCAGCTAAAATGGAGGAAAATTTCGTTTACAAGCACAACAGCTCCTACAAATAACAGCATCATTCCTTTATGTTTTGGGTTATGTTCATGTTCCATTTATTATCGCCTATATAAATTCAGATATCTGAGCATAATAATTTTACTTCCATTTCTTCATTAAGAAAGATGACAGACCGCATAATCCAATTATTATCCAGAACAAAATATCATTGATTTTTCCGATTCCAAGAAGGATCATATTGAATATAAGAATAATCACGAGCAGGACAGACAATAATTGTTTTATGTTCATAGACCCTTGAAAATAGAATGGGTATTTATATTTTCGTTCATGAGATGCAGATGCATCAATTTCAAATTGATATTTTTCAAAACCCTTAAATACATCCCTGCCTCATAATACAATATGAAAAGAGGTATGGTCTTCTTTGTAATACTATTTCTACCTTTCATCATGGCTTCGGAAACAAAAATATATGAAGGATGGGCAACTTCCGGAGAATACTTCAATGTATCTGGTGAGACTTACAGGGCAGTCCACATGATAGACCAGAACCTCACTGTAGTCAATCTTCCGAACGGCAAGACTACTGTTGTCTACATGTATAATTCATCTTGCAACACTCAATGGATATATAAGGTATGTGAGACCGCGCAAAGATATGAAAAGAATGGAATTCCAGTACCTACAAACATCCACGCAGGAAGCATAGACACATTTGTATTTCTGGTAATCACTAAAGAAGATGTGGATCTTGTGATGACAAAGACATTGTCTGATGCATCTTTTTATACTGATGCCTCGTATACAGTCAATCTTACAATATCAACAATAGGTGATGAAGAAATATCAAATATAACACTTAAAGATATTTACCCAAAATCTTTCAGAGTGGAAAAAATATCCGGATGCGAGCTTAGTGAAAACATAGTTTCTTGGCGTGGCAATTTGAGGAAAAGCAAACAGACTTGCATATTCAAAGTGACACCTATTATAGAGGGGATTTACTCCAATAATGCATCAGTGAAGTTCATTAGTGTTGGACAGGAGTCTCAAAAAATAATTCCTGCCACTATTGACGTAGCTGATATGCCTTTGATTTTTGAAACAAAGCATACAGATGGCCCTATCAGAACAGGCGACTTTCTTAGTGTCAATTTCAGTCTGCATGCAAAGCGTGATGTTATGATCGACAGCTTCGATGTCAGCATTCCAGACAGTCATGAAATCCAAAATTTATCGGTATTTCCAGGAAAATTGAGTGTAAAGATCACACTTCCAAAAGATAATATTACTCTTCTTTCATTCACATCGAGAAATGTCCTTGAAGGGGCATACGGATTCAATGTAAGCATATCTTACAGGGATAAGAATGCAGTGAAGACAATTTCTCAAAAATATCCGATCACTTATTACGGCAATTCGCTTAATGTCTCAATATATGATAAAGGTGAACTAACTTTTATCAGGCTTGGCAATTCAAATAATGAATCATTCAGGGATATAAGAGTGCTCCTCGGAAATCAGATCCATGAAGAGCAGGAGCTTGGTAGAAGATCTTTTAAGGATCTGCCTATAATTAAGGACAATTCATCCACACTTTTTGTGAGCTACAGGACGCAGTACGGACAGATAATCACCAAAGAATATCCCTTCGGGAAAAATCTTTACATTGACACTCCGAGTGATGCGCAGACAGAAAAGATTGTGACCCCAAGCCAGGCACCACAGCAAAGTATCATAGACTATCAAAAATTGGCCACATATGTTCTGCCTGTTACAGTAGGAGGATTTATAATTCTGCTTATAATAGTCTTTGGTATTAAAAAATCAATTAATTCAAAAACCAAATTGGACAAAGAGATAGAGGAGATAAAGGCGAATGCAAACCCATCGTCCAGACGCCGCAGAAAAGGAGAATAATCGAAAATGAAAGAAGCTAAAGACATAATTTCGTTTTATGTACTTGGACTGTTCCTTCTGCTTTACTTTTTTTCGCTGTTCTATGAAAACAATTTTATAATGCTGCTAGTTGTCCTCGCATCAACCGTGTTCCTGATTAAGGGTTTTTCAATCCTGCATGAACTTCCTTCTCATAAAAGATATGGGTTCATTGAACATAAGATGGCTGTATTCATGTGCACAATAGGTTCTGTTGCGACATATTTTTTGAGCGGATACTTGGGCGTCGCACTTGCTGCGAGCATAATCGGTCTGCTTGGATATTATATTTCCAAGGCTGTCCATGATAAGGATACAGCTCCTGCTGTCTACGCAGGTGCTTTTGTGGGTATGAGCTCAACGCTGGTGCTACCAAACATATTTATCGCAGGAGTTGCAGGGTTTTTTGCAGGCTTGCTGTATTATCTTTCTCATGATTCTTACATCGGTGTTGGTGGAAAACTTGGGACAATTGCATTTTCAGGAGTAGCGCTAACAGTGACTTTCTTGATATTGTGGGGGCTGCTTATATGATGGATTCTATCATACTAATCATAGCAAGTATTTTAGCTGCGGTATCAACTCAGCTTGTCAGTATAAAATTTAATCAAGGGCCGGTAAAAGCATCAGCACTCTTGTCTTTTATTGTGGCACTAATATTTTTCTTTATCAAAATACCTCTTTCCGGGACAATTCCGCTCGCCTTCATCGGAGGTTCCTTTGTCGGAATGAGTTCAAAGGTCAGACTGCCAAATTATTTGCTGACTGCCTTTGGAGGATTTGTATTTGGAATTATTTTTGTCAATTCAAGCAAGATATTTGCCGGGTTCGGTGGAGGCCTTGGGACTACTGCTTGTTTGTCTGTGATAATTGCCATTGGAATGATATCATTCTTCACGCACCAGGATGGCTCTTTGACAGGTCCGGCTTGAAAGATACATTTTGCCTCCATAACATGGAGATTGTGACAACAATTTAAGCTGAGTTTAAAGATAATTTTTAGTAAACGCCGAGTAATAATTGTTAGTTTTTTCCGGCGCAGACGAGCCGAGGGTAGGCTCCTACGGAGTGGCTCGTAGGCTTTAGCCGTCTGCTGCCAAAAAGAAAAAACTTAACAAGAACTTATCGCATATACTATTTCTTTGTTTCATACAATTATCAGAGTGCAGAACAATATATATCTAAGGGAAGGGACGCTATTGTACTCGTGATGAGAATTGCATTAATTATTTAGAATACAACCTATCTCCAGCGCCTGGATGTTCCTTGTCCTCGTGAAGGTTTTTGCCTTTGTCCACCTTGTGAACCTCCACTCCTTGAACTTCCTCTTTTTGGTCTCTGGCTCCTATTGTTCCCTTGCCCTTTCTGGCCTTGTTGATGGGCACTTCTGGAATTTGGTCCTGTTGCTGTTTGAGCAGAATTACTATGATGAGGATGATCAACAACTTCTACACTTTGTTTTATGAGTTTTTCAATATCGTGAAGGTATCCGCGCTCATCAGCTGCGCAAAAGCTAAGTGCTATCCCTCTTGCTCCGGCGCGCGCAGTTCTCCCTATCCTATGAACATAGTTCTCTGCTTCATTAGGCAAATCATAATTAATAACATGGGTGATATTTTCCACATCTATCCCTCGCGCCGCAATATCAGTTGCAACAAGCACTCTTGTTTTTCCCCTCTGGAATCCTGAAAGAGCTTTTGTTCGCTGGACCTGGCTCTTATTGCCATGGATTGCATCGGCATTGATGCCCAAGCCATTTAATTTCTTTGTGACTTTATTTGCACGGTGTTTTGTTCGAGTAAAAATAAGGATTTTTTTAAGCTCATCATCTTTTAGCAGGCTTGCGAGCACCTCATCCTTATTCTCTTGATCAACAAAAAAAACATGTTGTTCTACTTTATCAACAGTTGTTGCCTGCGGAGTAACTGCCACATGCTCTGGATTATTAAGAAGTGTTCGCGCAAGTTTTTCAACTTCCATCGACATTGTTGCTGAGAAACAAAGTGTCTGCCTTTTTCTGGGAAGATTCGAAATAATTTTTTTTACGTCGTGTATAAATCCCATATCAAGCATCCTATCAGCTTCATCCAGAACAAATATCTCAACAGAATCAAGCCTGATATGGCCTTGCTGCATAAGATCAAGAAGCCTTCCCGGAGTCGCGACCAAAATATCAGCTCCTTGCCTTATTGCCTTTACCTGAGAATTTTGACCTACACCTCCAAAAATAACTGTGTGTGTGGAGCCGAGGAATCTTCCGTAAATCTTACAGGAGAGGTCAATCTGTGCAGCAAGCTCTCTGGTTGGAGCCAGTATCAGCGCAACTGGAGCTAGTTTTCGCGCAACCAGTTTCTTAACGTGCAATTGTTGAAGAATAGGAAGAAGAAATGCCGCAGTCTTACCAGTACCGGTCTGCGCAATTCCCATAAGATCTTTGCCCTTAAGAAGAATTGGAATAGACTGTTCCTGGATTGGTGTCGGGATCGTGTATCCTTCATGTTCAAGTGAACGGAGAAGCGGATCAATTAATTTAAGCTCAGCAAATTTCATTTATTATACCTCAATAAACTGGAGCATTGTGATAGTATAAAAGGTTATTGTAAGTTTTGGATCAAATCGCACTTTTTGATGGGTTAAGCGCAGTATCAATGCACGAAGGATTAGTTTGTCTCACTATCCGATTAATACGGAAAAGATGAGTACCGACAGCTGAGGTTAGATACTTCAGGCTGTGAAATGTTCAAAATCAACCGAGTTCACATAACAGTCGTTATGTTCAATTGTTATAAAGTCCCCTTTTTTATATCTACTTAATGGTGAAAAAAGTATAAATGTAGAATTTGCCCTAAACGAGATAAATTAAGCATAAAATGTCAACAAATAATTTTATAAATATATACTTATTACTAGTTAAGGTACCAACGGAGGTTATAAAAATGAGCGAAGACCTGGAAAACCTTGAAAAAAGCTTTATTCTAGACGATGATATGGAACATGAAAATATAAAAGAGTTGATTCAAAAGATTCAATTATATTGTAGAATTGACAAAAATGGTTTTGTTGTAATAGATGATAAAGTCAAGACAAAACTTATTATACCTGATAGGGTTACTTTGGTCATGGCTGCAAGACATCTAGCTAATAGATTACAGCAAAAACTAGGAAAAGAACCAACCATTAAGGAAGATGTGCCATCACAAGAATTGGCTGATATGTTAAAGGAAAAGAGAGCAGTGATAGACGCAAGATTAAAGGACTTAAAGGATAAAAAGGAAGTTTTGCCTGTGTCAAGAGGTGTCTATAAGATAGCTCCTTATACCATTCCGCCTTTTCTAAAAAGGATAGAAAAAGGTGAAAAAGCATGAGTGAAGCCTTTGACGACCTATTTGTTGAAAAGGATAAGCTAAATGAAGATATCTTGAAAGATATTTTATCAGGACGTATTAAAATGACCAATGATGGGGATATAATCTTTCAAAAAGAGTATAATCCTAAAACAGCCATACTTCTATATCTCTTGGCAAACAAAGTATTTCTCTTAAAAAAGGTCAAAGAAGAAGAATTTGATGGCCCGAAAGAAATACATTTGAAAACAGGTGTAGCCGAAGGAACAGTTAAAAAATATGTAAGAGATATGCAAAGAGATGGCTTGTTAATCGGGAAAAAAGGCAAATACTATGTTCCAAACCACTCATTGAATAAAATTAAAGGGATGATTGCAGAAGATGATAAATCAAATTGAAAAGATTTTAAAAGGAAATTTACCTGATACCTTAATTACCGATTTTTTGAATTCTTATGTGGAGGTTAAAGATAATTTCCGAAAGGAAAATTTCAAGGAAGTTATAGGGAAAAGTGGTAGATTTGCCGAAAATGTTTTTCGAATTCTGCACTTTGTCGATAAATCAATCTTAATTAAAGAAGTAAAAGATATGCGAGCAGTTGAGGATAGTATTATTAAAAACACTAAGATCAATGAAGCTATGAGGTTATTGGTACCAAGAATTACACGCTCAATCATATATACTCTGAGAAGCAAAGAGGACTCTGTTCATGTAAAAGAAAAAATTCCTGATTACATTGATGCTAATCTAAATATGACCGCATCTAATTGGGTTTTAGCTGAAATAATTAGATATTATTCGACAGATAAAATAGATATTGAAAAAATTATTATTGATTTAATGAAAAAAAATTATGCACTAATTCAAACTTTTGAAGGGCAAAAGGCTATTGTGAAAGAATTAGGAGCTGAACCCGAACTTCTTTTAATTTTGTCTGATTCTTTAAAGGATGGCTTAACTAGAAAACAAATAGGAGAATCTTTATTGAACTATGCACCATCTACTATAACAAATCTTCTTAAAAAATTGATTAAAGAAAGAAAAATATATTATGCTAAATCTGGCAAATTCTACATTACGGATACAGGTGAACGTACAGTTTCAGAGATTGTCACTCAAGTATAGCGGGGACTTTAAAACAACTCCTCCGTCGCGCGACGCGGCGCGCTTACTCGGCTTTTGCAGAGGTCGTGTCCGTGGGAGATTACCTACCAGCACGGACACTTCCGCTCGCAAAAGGAGCATAACAGTCGTTATGTTCAATAGTTTTTTAAGAGCTAAACGAAAAAAAAGAAGGGGATTTGGCTAAATTATCTTTTCTTAGATGTTTATTGTTATACTGGAATTAAAGCATTATATGAAACATACGCGTGAATAGGATCTAATTTTTTTGAAAAATATCTAAAAATAGGAGAATTTTGTTTTATTTTTGGATCTACGTCCTCAATTTTCTTAATAAGTTCAGAAATACCTAATACAGAAAACATTTTCATAACACTTTCGAAAGGTAGATTATAGATATTATTCTTATCATTTTTTCTATAATCTGTAAAGTCATCTTCCATTGTTGTATTTAATGAAACCAATCTTAATACATCTTCACCATAGGGATGAAGAGACGCTTCTGCTTCAATACTCCAGAACAAATCATGGTTTTTTGCAGGACTTAGAGAATCATTATGTTCTTTTGCTAATCTCTTAAGGTTGTTGAATTTTCTTTTAGCTGTGTTTCTTCTAAACACATAATCAATTCCGAGTTCTAAACCTATTAATGCGGTTCCAATCGTAACATATAATGGTGCTGTCAAACCTGCCAAAATTGTATTAAGTGTATTATCCCTATCTATTAAATCATCAATGCATGCAAAAGTAATTCTAGTTATATCTTTTGAAATCATTGATAATGGATTATAATTACATAATCTTGTATAGTCAATAAAGCTCATGTCACTAAAATGGTGTATTAGGTATATAAATCTTTCTATTTTTACTACTTAACAATAGATATATTATTCTAAGACGTCAAATCTCCCTAAATATCTTGAATCTATTGCTCACTTTGTTCGCTCAAAACCGCTCTTAAAAAACTACTCCTCCGCTCGTTCGACAAGCGAACGTGCTCGGTCGCCTCAGGAGGTCGCTTCCGTGGGAGATTACCTATTCTCACTAATCGTTTGAAATACGCAAACATGTTTGATATACCAGCACAAGCATAAGAGGATATTCCTCATTATTTGTTGTAACAATACTTCTTTTCCTGTCTGTTAATTTTCTCCAGTAAATCTTAATAATACAGTGTTTCTCCTACGCATATGAACGAGTTTACAGAGATTCCATTGCTAAAGATACGGGTAAACGACACTCAAAGACATCTTGGGTATCTAGTACTGGAGAAGGAAGTCACCACAATAAGTCCAAGGCAATGCAAGCTACCCAATGTAAGATTGCAGGACATAACAGGTTTAAGAAGCGCCCGCTCAACAGATAATATCTTAATAACCCATAGGCCAAACGAGAATATAGAGGTGCTGGTTATGCCAGTAGATACATCTGATTCTCAGATACGACCGACTGTACTTGAGCAAGGACAAGAGTTAAGGATTGCTGAAAATATTTTTATGACTTGGATCAAACCAAAGAATTATGCACTAGCCTTTGGATATAATGGAAAGGATTTAACCGGCGCAGAAACAGACGGCATTCTACTTGCAAGAGAACTCGCCTATCTTGGTTACAAAACATCTCACATTACAAACCAGGCAGCAACAGAAGAAGTTATTTTGTCAGCAATAGAGTATGCTGCAAAAAGATCAGTTGGTCCTGTTATCGTGCAAGGATCCGCACATGGATCTTCTAAATACATTTGGATAGGTGGAGGAAAAGTGACCATCTCAGACCTTGTTGAATGTGCAGCAGTGCGCGATGGCAACGCTATAATAATTACTGACTCCTGTTATGGGGGAAGATTCACTAAAATACCTGAAAATGTCTGTCTTATTGGAACTACAAAGGATGCGGAAGAATTGCCTTTTATATCTGTTAGAAGCCCGACCAAGTTAATTGATTCAGCTTCTGTTGCAGGGGAGATCACCCAGATTATGGTCAATATATTAAGGTATCATAGACGCAACCATCCAGACGTAAATCTTGATACATATGTACTCAGTCGCCAGTTCGAGAGAAGACCTGACCTTAAGGTAATGAGAAAACATGATTTTGGTCTTCCTTATGTGGGAGGGGCTTATTTTAGTTAGAAAGAATATAGGATCAAAAAATCCTTTGATAATAAAATACAAGAATACTAATCTGCACTTATATACTAGCTGAACAGGTTTGTAATAATATGCCATTCTTCTTGCATATTTCAAGTATTGGATTTGCTGCAACAAATACAGTTCTTTCAAACATAGCATGATCCACCCTATTTTTTCCAATTATGACAAGTCCAATTAATAAGTCATCAAGAAACGCAGGACTTCCGCTGAACCCTCTTCTTGAAAGGGCAATTATTTCATCAGTTGCAAATTTGCTGCCTTCTGTCCTCAGAACATCATTACCCTGAAGCCTAATATAATAAGCATTTGTATAATTTCCTAAATAAAGGGTAGGAATCTCTATAGATCCATCCTTTTCTTCAATTTCCAATAATGCAACATCTGAATTTGCATCATAATCTATAACACGAGTAATAGGAAAAAAACTTTCATCAACATAATGTGCAAGCCCTCCTTCAATCCCTTCCTCAATCACATGATGTGCCGTTAGAAGTACATTTTGGGCAACATGGATACCCATGCCAAATCCGGATTTCAATGCTATTAATGAAACAGAATTTCTATATTTACCATTGTAATGTGTATCACCATTTCGTCTAAGATGATGGACATTATCATATTCTCGTAAGCCTCGATAAAGTTCATGTTTTAGCTGAGATAAATTCAGATATGCAACTTCAGTAGTATTATAACAATCGACATAAAATCTGAAAGTCTCATCGATAATTGCATGAGCCTGATCAAAAGATATTTCATTAACTTGCATATTATGTGCATCCGTGAAAAAACCAATTTCATCGTAGACCTGTGCAGCAATTGAACTTCGTGATGATTGCCTATGAGCAAGTGCAAATAGCCTTGAATAAGAATGAGGATCATCCTTTTGGAGTTTTATTGGCTCATATCCAAGGGTATTGCAATAAGAGATTAATATGTCAAAATAGTCCATGTAGACGGGATTTTGAATCTATATTATAAATTTATGTATTTTTACTATTATCAAGTGACTTATTTTTTGGAAAGGAGTAATTTGCTCAAAATTAGTTTGCCAGAGATTTGTTTAAAACCAAGTAGAGAATAAATTTACTTTAAAAAAAAACGCCGCGGGGGAGATTCAAACCAAGCCTTTTAGCAAAAGCATTGATGGAAAACTACTCGTAGTATTTCACTATGTTCAATACTACTCTTTTTTAAAAAAACGCCGCGGGGGAGATTTGAACTCCCGTATCCTTACGGACAGTGAATGTTTGTAGGCTATCTGTGGTTTCTATAAGACGATTGTCCTTAGCAATCCACCGCAATAGCCGGGCTATGCGACCGCGGCATGAGGAGATGATCGCGTGGGATTAAGGTCACGCATGTGACCGCATATCGCACCTATTTTGCTCAAGCTTTTTTAAAAAGCTTGGCGACAGCGGCATAAGCGAATGTTTCCCTAAAATGCCAAGTTGCTACTCGCGCTTCGCTGGAACAGCTATTCTGGCAAGTTAAAGATTACACCTCGAGAAAACTACTTTGTTTTTATAGTTTTCCAATGGTAAATTATTTATAGTATAAGTCTATAAACGTAGAGTATGAAGCTTAAAAGAGGCATCCAGGACCTGAAGAGAACCAAAGAGATATTTGAAGTCTTTTTTTCTCTCGGATTTGCCAGATACTTAAAAAGGATAAACGAGAAGGAAAAACTTTTTTCACGAAAATTCAAAGAAAATCCACAGGTAGAGCTTCGTGTGAGCCTCAGGCTCGCTTTCGAGAAGCTTGGAGGAGCGTTCATTAAGCTCGGTCAAATGCTTTCTTTGAGGCAGGACCTACTGCCAAAAGAATACTGCGAAGAGCTCTCAAAGCTTCAGGATTCAGTTCCTCCTGTAAAATATAGTGAAGCTAAAAAGATAATTGAGTCTGAACTTGGAAGACCTATATCAGAAGTGTTTAAGGATTTCTCAAAAGAGCCTATTGCGGCTGCGTCCATCGGCCAGGTCTATTCAGCTATTCTTCATAACAATAAAAAGGTGGCTGTCAAGGTCCAGAGACCGAATATTAAGATGATAGTCGAGGAAGATATAGATATAATGTATTTCGCCGCGCATCTTCTTGAAAAACATTTCAAAAAACTTCCCATAACTCCTGTTGAAATAGTTAAAGAGTTCGAAGACTACACTTACAGAGAATTGGATTATACAAGAGAAGCAAAATCTTTAGATATTTTTTCCAGAACTTCAAAAGAGGTAAAAATACCTAAGGTCTATTGGGACGTGACCACTGAAAAAGTTCTTGTTATGGAATTTATCGAAGGAAAGAAACTCAGCACTTTCCAGCCAAAACAAGGTAGAATTATTGCTGAGCGCTTCATAAGATGTATCTATAATGAAGTATTTGTGAGCGGATATTTCCACGCAGATCCACATCCAGGGAATATCATCATTACAAGAGACAGTAACATTGCACTAATTGACTTTGGAATAACAGGGTATCTTGATGAAGATATGCGGGAAAAACTTACAAATCTGCTCGCTGCGATAGTGGAAAAGGATACTGAAGAGATCACCAGATTGATTATCAAGATGGGAGTTGCAGAGGGCAGCGTTGATAGGGTCAGACTTAACCACGATCTCAGTGATTTCATCTCCCAATATTATGATATGCCGCTTAAAGAAATTAAGCTCTCAGTTATAATGAAGGGAATCATCACCATAACTAAGGATAATAACCTCAAGCTCCCAAAAAACCTGATCCTGCTTTCAAAATGCGCTGTGACTACTGAATCAGTGGTAGAGATGTTGGATCCTGATTTTAGCCCTGTCCAGAATGCAAAACCTTTCATTCATGATATCCTTAAAAAGAAGTACTCACCATTATCATTCATTACAGACGCAAAAAAAAGCTTTCTGAAGATGAGAGGCTTCCTCTTCAAATTTCCTGAAATCGGAGAAGGTATGATGGAAGCAATCGAAAGAGGGGAAAAAAGCATAAATACCTTGCATAGTGACATGAATACTCTCATCGTCGAGATGGATAAATCATCAAATAGGGTAGCTCTTGCCCTAATAATCACAGCACTCCTGATTGGTGCAGCACTCATGACAAATATTAAAGGGATAATTGTCTGGGGAATCTCTCTTTACTCATTCATCGGGTTCACACTTGCATTCATCCTGCTTGGGATGCTTCTAATATCAGTAATAGGCGAGGTGAAAATATGAGAAAAAAACTTAAAAAAATGTTTTTGCTTGGAGCAAAGGTTGCCAAAAAAGGGCTTAATCTTGCACACAAAAAAAACATAAAGTCTGTAGTGAGGGAATTTGTCAAAGACGGAAAGCTTGCTGCAAAGGAAGGATCCCTTCTTGTCAGGGAACTTTATCATGAATCCGTCAAATTCAAAAATAAGGTCAAAGCAAGAGTAAGAAAAACCAAATAAAAATCCCAACCGCCCCAAGGGGACGGGGTATTTTTAATGTTATGATACCCTTAAGATGTTATTAGATTTTGAAACCCAATCGCCTCAAGAGGCGGGGTATCATAACAAATCAAAAATCGTCAAAAAAAAGTAAGTGGGTGGATTCACCCATTCTTATCTATTGCAAGGTTATGTGCTTTGATATAGAACTCAATGAGATTAGCCCAATCTGCGATATCTGCTATCTTCTTCGCCTGAAGCTTGTTCTCGATCCTTGCCTGTTTGTTGCCTGCAGTGAACTTGCTGAAAATATTAAATAGATCATCAGCAACCTGATCCGTGGTCTTGTTGTTTCTTTTGATTATGAATATACCCGGATAATCCTTGCTTTCTTCAGTATATTTTTGGATATACTTGCCAAAGCCTGACAGGTCAGTTGTAACGCTAGCAATTCCCATTGCTCCTGCTTCCATTGGAGTGTATCCCCAGGGCTCATAATAAGAAGGGAAGACTCCAAGATGGCATGCCATTATTGCTTCATAGTATGCCAAATCAGTCAACTGGTCAGCTCCGTTAAGATAAATCGGATAAAACACGGCCTTGACACAATCATCCTGGGCATTGTTCAGGCCATTTGCCTTAAGTGCCTTGATAATAAGATCATTATCTTCATTATATATGTTATGCGTGCAAAGTGGTGGGTTTCCCTGCCTCTTAAGCCGAGTGGCCTTCTTCTCAAGCTCTCTCAGAAGCGGTTTTCCGAGTAAGAATTCCTCATTGATCTCTTTCTTGCTCACAAGCCCATATATGAGCCTATCTTTCAGATCCTCCATGGAATCCTGTACAGATTCAAGAATGTCTTCATAGAACGCCTTGCTTTCAAGTATCTCAGGCTTTATCTCTTTGATTGCTGTAGGCACCCAGATAAATGCGACAACTGTCTTATTGCACTTTGCGCTTTTCATCTCCTGATTTAGTTTTCCAAGAGACTTGATATAAACATCTATACCTTTGTTCTGGAATTCATATCTTCCTGCAAGGAAAAAAAGCAGCACTTCATCCATATCAAACTGATAATATGGGAAAAAATAGAACAAGAGGAATTTTTTCAGTTTTCCCTTCAGGTGTTTATGTTTTATCGATGCTTCGTCAAATGTAGGGAACTGCTGGGTATCCAGACCATTTGGGAGAAGCACGTCAGGTTTTCTTCCAAGGAAATGAGTGGCCTCAACACCTGTAACTTCTGAAACTGTAGTGAAAACATCAACATTCTGGGCACATGCCCGTTCTGTCAGGAATTTTGCCTGTATCCCATATTTATAGGCCTGTTCCTCTGGATTGACCTTATCAAGCACTTCATACAGGTCAACATTGTTGCCAGCCATTGTCCTGCCAAGCATAGTTGCATGCGTTGTGAAGATTGTCCCAATTTTGACTTTTCTGGATTTCAGATAAAGAACAGCGCCTGCTGCAAGCCATTCATGGCACTGCACAGCTATTTTCTTGCCAGCTAACTTTGCTTTGATTTTTTCCAGCAATATCCCAACACACGTACTCCAAAGCATAGGCTCATCATAATCATGATATTGTGTATTCAGGCTGTCAATCTTAAATTTTTCCCAATATTCTTTTTTGATATCATTCAATTTATACTGGTACTTTGAGTAATCAATGAGAATTGCATTTGGTTCTCCATCAATTAGCCAGCTGCCGTAATAGCAATAGATGCCTTCCTTATGAAGCTCTTCAAAAATATCCTTTAAAAAATCAGGTGGGACAGATTCATGAAACTTATCTGCTCCGACTTTACCGGGAAAATACGGGCCAACTGCAAAATAATTGAATTTGTATGCCTGTAGCATCTGCTGGATTTTTGAAGTAATTACTGTGTAAATACCTCCCACCATATTGCAGACTTCCCAGGAGACTTCAAAAAAATATTCGGCTTTTGTCTTCATTTTTACCTGAGGAGTATCCTTGACAAGATGAATCCGATGATGATTCCGACAGCCATACCATACATGAACTCTTTTGCAAGGTCCCATGCAAAATGCTTCCAGAGGACAACCCTTATCTCATTCTCATTCTTTGAGATCTTCCTCAGCATGATTTCAATGTCTTCCTGCGAATCTTGTTTTTCTTCTTGCTTTGCGCCAGGTTTGATATTCACTTTTACTGGTGCATCAAAAGTTTCCAGCATCTCAAAATGAGGTTCCGGATGCTCCCTTCCATGTTTTTCTTCTGGCTCTGAGACTAATGCCTCTTTCTTTTCAGGAACAGCTACTAGTGCTGATTTTGAAGAAGCTTTTGATTTAGGTGCCTTAGGCTTGGTTGTCTTAGTTTTTGCTTTTTTAGCAGGACGTTGCCCAAGGACAGAATTCTCGACCAAATCAATTGCTTCTTCGAGAGATACTGATTTTCTCAGATCCTCCGCAAGTTCACCGTAGCTTATCACATGATAGACCCAATCGGCAAAATAATTATGGTCAGAATTTACATAATCGCTATATTCTTCCACAGTCATGGCCTTAAGTGCATCAGACAGCTCCGCCAGATTACTTAGCCTTTTATCTCCCAGTATGAATACTTTGTCCTCGGGGACATTATCAAGGTATCCCATTTCACCCACCTCTTTTTTATGATTTCAAAGATACTTATTTACCATATGTTTTAATATTCTGTGTTCCATATCCTTCATCTCTTTGATAAGGGAAATCTCCTGAGCAAGCTCCTCTTCGCTGAGTATATCATGCATCCATGCTGCAAAATCATTCCTGGATTCATTCACATGATGGTTAAAAACCCAATCATTCATGGATTCAAAAGAATTTGCAAGTTCCTTAAGATTCTTTACTGGAACTCCAGTCACAAGTATAAAATAGTTTTCAGGGCTCGCATTCTTTGGTTTATTCTTTAATGGTGCCTTAGCGTTTGACCTCTTTTTTACCATAAATTCACCCCACAGTCATACTAGGTTTCTCATGGATTAATATAACTTGCGGTTCTTTCTTCAGATGTTCAGCTTTCCTGCGAATCCTTACCGCAATGTCATTCATTATGTTCATGAAGCTGACATAAGAATCATACGGACTGTCATAAGGATTGAAATATTTGTGGACATCCCCATCAGAGAACCACTTTGTGCACATATAATAGAGATGGTCTGATGTAAGGAGCCGTCGCCAGTCTGCGAGAAGTTTCGCGTCTCCTGTCTCTTTTACAGCTTTCTCAAACGCAAATATTTCTGTTGCTGCAGAATTCTGCATTTTATTCCCGAGCCATGCTGATAAATCTCGTTCAATATCTGCCCAAGATATAGGATTATGGATATCAAGTTCCGCAACTGCAGGCTCTTCTGAAACTTCTGTGGGTGTCCTAAAACCTATACCTTTCCTCAGAAGTTCACCGGGCAAAGCTTTCATGAAATTAAATATTCCTGTATCCTCCCATTGGTGCTCTCCAAAGGTCTCATAGTCCATAAAAAGATTAAGCGTAACACCTTCGGCAGGATCAAGCCAGGAACTGAATTTTTCTACTGACAGTGGCCATTCATTCCACCCTTTATTAGAAAACCTAAAAGCTATATCATCACTCAGCTTATAATTCTTCAGGAGCAGCTTTAAATTATCAGTGGTCTTTGATTTATAGACAAAATTTGGAGATCTCCACCCTAGGATATGGTCAGCCCCTTCTGCCAGTATTGCCTTATATCCAAGTTTCTCAACATGATGGGCAAGTTCATTATTGTATATTAATTCTGTATTTCTGAAGACTTTTGGCTCCTGCCCGAACAATTCCTTTATTTTTTGCTGATGAAGCATAACCTGCTCCTTGAATTCTTGTTTTGAAAAAAGGAAACTCAGGCTGTGATAATACGTCTCAGATAAGAACTCCACGCATCCGGTTCTAGAGAGTTCAACAAAACTATCCAGGACTTCAGGCGCATAAGCCTCAAATTGTTCAAGCGCTGTCCCTGTAATTGAATACGAAATTTTGAAATTGCCATTATGTTTTTTTATGAGCGACAGCATCAGGTTATTTGTAGGCAGATAGCATTTTTTAGCCACTTTCTGCATTATCTTCCTGTTTAGTGCATCATCAAAATATTCATGATCCTTGCCAATATCAAAAATCCTGTATCTTTTCAGCCTGAAGGGCTGATGGACCTGAAAGTAGAAACAGATACTTTTCATACGAGCCCTCCAACAGAGTCCTGATAGACCCGGATGCATTTTTCAGCAGCCTTATCCCAAGAGAGCTTTTTCGCTTCCATAACCCCATTTTCAACCAATGCTTCATTCAAGGGGGAATAACTAAGCACAGACACAATCTGATTAGTCATTTCATCTGTGTCCCAAAAATCAACTTTCATTGAATTTGATAGTACTTCAGCGACTCCAGATGTTTTGCTTATAAGAACGGGCGTATTATTCTTAAGGGCCTCAAGTGGTGTTATTCCAAAAGGTTCTGAAACTGATGGCATGACGTAGAGATCTGCCATCTGGTATGCCCTGTTTATGTCTTCACCTGTTAGGTGACCTGTGAAGAGTACATTTTTTGACATTCCAAGTTCAGCAGCCCTGTTCACCATCCTTGGAAACATCTCCCCGGCTCCGGAAACAACAAACTTGACATTAGGCATGATATCCAGAACTTTCCTTGCAGCTTCAATAAAATAATCAGGCCCCTTCTGCATAGTTAGCCTGCCAAGGAACAGAACAACCTTATCATCGCTCTTTATTTTGCTCACATGTGTCTCATCAAATTCTATCCCATTGTGCACTACTGCAACTTTTGATTCTTTGATGCCATAATGTGTAGTTAGCATATCTTTAGTATAGCTGCTTACTGCAATGACCTTATCTGCTTGATGCAACCCCTTTCGTTCGATATCATACACTCTTTGGTTGGGATTGCCGCCTGTCCTGTCAAAATCAGTGGCATGCACATGCACTACCAGTGGTTTTTTGCTAACTTTTCTTGCATTGATTCCGGCCTGGAATGTCATCCAATCATGGCAATGTATTACATCAAAATCTTCAAATAGGGCAATGATTTTAGCTTTTTCAGCATATTTTTGGACTTCCTCGTAAAGGTTTTTGCCGTAGAGGTCACCTTTTGTTCCATTTCCGAAAACCAGTTTCTTGAAGGATTCATCATATTCTTTCTCAGTTTCGTACGCCGTAAGCATTGAATCTATGTATTTTATCTTAATTTTTTGATTGCCAACATAAAGGTCATCAGTAGAAATCACATTCAAATGGTCATGCTTTTCTGATTTTTTAGGAAGAACCAGAGTTATATCTACTCCCTGCTTTGCCAGGCTTTTGGTAAGCCCATAGCATGCAGTCCCAAGACCTCCTTTATTGTTTGGCGGAAATTCCCATCCAAACATAAGTACTCTCATTAGATTAACCTCATATCAAAACATCTAACTAACTCTAACAAATTATCACCTTTTCCACTTATGCATAAGTTTATGACCCTTTGGTTACTAATTTGAGAGTATCCCTCCTTTTTATACTTTTCCAATATATTACATTTCCTTTACCTCAAGAACAAGTGCCCCATATAATTCTAATTTAATATTTAAATAATTATTTAACTTCATTAACTAATAAAGTTATAAATTTTAGAAAGATTTAAATACTAACAAATATAATGGATTTTGTGGACTTAGAAACAATGTTTACAGAATCAAAGTGGAAAATACTAACTGAGCTGGCAAAATCTGCATCAAGCCCATCGCAGCTTGCAAAAAGCACAGGCACATCTGTTGCCAATATCAGCGTGCAGCTAAAACTTCTGGAAGCAATGGGTTTTGTAAGGATTGAAAAACTATCCAACATCAGCAAAGGAGAACCTAGAAAACTCTACAGCCTAAACAGAGCAATTTGTTATATGATACTATCAACCTCCCAAACCAGCGGGAAGAAACTGATTGAACTGGAAGATGATATGATTCCCTATTTCAGTGTCTGGCTTCTGAAAGATAACGATATATCAAGAGTACTCATCAAATATCTTTGCAGCAATGAAGTCTTGCAGGAATCCAGTTCACTTGGCTACTTGGGGTTGAAAGATGGCATTATAGAACTAGTTGCCCTTCACCCTGATCCTGCAAAGCTGCATGAACTCAGCGAAAGAAATGTGAGTTTTTTCCAGAAAAATTTCATAATCCAGCTCCATTCTCATTCAATTGAAGATTTCAGGAAGGGTTTTGAAAACAAAGAAGAATACTTCAATAATACGATAAAGAGGGTTTTCATCCTGAAAGACAGAGACAATGTGTTATCAAAAATGAAAAAAGGTGAAAAATGAACAGACTGAGCGGAATAATAGCATCGATGAATTATAGGGAGCTGAAAGCTGTTGAAAAGGACTTATATGAAGGCAACATCGGAAAACATATCAAGCATAGGCTTGAGAAATTCGAAGTAAAAACCTTTGAAAAAGTCTGTCCCACCTGCGGAAATATTTTAACGCAAGAGTCAGAAAAATATACACTGATGTTCGGACCTCCTGATTTTAAGAAAAGAGCTTCATTTTGCGGTGTTGACTGCCTTACATTCTTTGTGGAAAAGATGAACAGCAAGACAAACGAGGTAGAGCAAAAGCACGATTAACCTTTAGAATAGTTTATTTTTTCCATAGTAAATTATATAAAACAGGCTTCTTTTCTTAGCCCGAGAGTTGTCCTCGTTGGGCCCGTAGCTTAGCCTGGTGGAGCGGCAGTCTTATATGGCTTCGTTTCATACACGGAACTTGCTTAGGCGAGCTGTTGGTCGTCGGTTCAAATCCGATCGGGCCCATATTTTCATTTGGTAATTAAATTGATTCTTGTTTCTCATCCGACCGGCTTTGAACATGTTCAGAAATCTGAGATTTCTGACACCCGTTCGCTTCGCTCACTAGGGAAACCGACGGGACCCATATCTTTAATTTAAAATAAGAATAATAACAGAAAACTACCCTTTTGGTTTAATCCTCTTCTTTTTCTCGTTTGCATTAACTGCTTGGGTCAACCTTCTGACAAGTTTCTTTGGGTCTGAATCATAAAATATCACAGCACCTGTCTCTTTCCTGGCTATCTGCACAATCTCATCAAAGAAGCCAGATATGCCGCCCATGTTTTCAAGTACACCTATAACCTTAGCTTCCTCGAATGCGATTGTGAACTCATTTAGCGTCCCAAGTGATCCTCTGAGGAAAATCACAGCATCTGAATTCCTGATGTTAAGTATATTCCTCATATTAAATCCAAAGCCAGTGTAAATTATAATATCATAGCACTCTGATGGCAACTTCCAATTTTTCGTATGATCCTCAAGGTTTAGCGCCGGTGATATTCCAACAACGTATCCATCTTCTTCTTTGCAACCAATTGCTGCTTCGTTAGGCATTCCTGTTGTTGCACCATTTATCAAGATACAGTTATGCCTGGCTATTTCCCTTCCGACTTCCCTTGCCCTTTCTCTAAGAATCTTATCTTTGACTCCTGCAGCAGAACCCATAACACCAATCTTAAGTTTCATTAAATCACCTTTTTGATTATCAAGAAACTTACAGGTTAATATTTATTGCGTTTGTTTGACTTTGCAGATACCCTTTCAAAAAATTGTGCCACGGAAAACTTGACCAATTAATACCTGACGCCTCATTCATGAAAATCTTTATATATAACCCTTGCCTTACTACTAGTCATGTTTGGCTTTGAAAACAAATTTGATAAATTATTGCGACTGATTCTAAGTACTACGACAACTACGACTACGTGCTAGGCACTCTCATTGGCAAATATTTTTAATCTATTTACATATCTAAAAACAAAAGGTGGTATAATGAAAATCAAAATTGAATTTCCAGATGGTTCAGTAAAAGAATTTGATAAGGGTATCTCCGGCTATGATATTGCAAAGTCTATCGGAGAAAGGCTTGCCATGGCAGCTCTTGCTGTTGAGATAAATGGAGAGGTAAAAGATCTGACAGCATATATTGAAAAAGATTCAAAGATTAAGATACTGACATTTAAAGACAAAGAAGGCAAAGATGTCTATTGGCACAGCGCATCACACCTGATGACTCAAGCAATTTTGAGAATATATCCTGACCAAAATATTGGTCTTGGTGTGGGAATGCCTGTAGATGATGGCTTTTACCAGGATTATGATATAAAAGACTTGCATCCTGAAGATTTAATTAAAATCGAAAAGGAGATGCAGAAGATTGTCGAGGAAAAACTGAAAATAACTCACAAAGAAGTGAGCAAAAAGGATGCATTAAAATTTTATGAAAAGGATCCCTACAAAATAGAGTTAACTCATGCTGTTCCAGGCCAGAAAGTCAGTATGTACTGTCAGGGTGAATTTGAGAATCTGTGCAAAGGACCGCATGTACCAAACACATCTTATATCAAAGCATTTAAGTTAACTCAGATTGCAGGCGCTTATTGGAGGGGCGACTCAAAGAATAAGATGCTCACCAGAATCTATGGAATTGCTTTCCCGGACAAAAAAGAACTAAATCTATATTTGGAAAGGCTTGAAGAAGCAAAAAAAAGAGATCATAAGAAAGTCGGAAAGCAATTAGGTTTATTCACTTTCTCAGATATTGTCGGGCCGGGACTGCCTCTCCTGATGCCAAAAGGCCAGGTCATGAGGCATGAGATGGAAAATTTTCTCTACGAAATCAAAGAGAAATATGGCCACAAATTTGTATGGACTCCTCATCTTGCAAAAAGTGACCTATACATTAAAAGTAAGCATTGGCAAAAATACGATGCAATGATGCCGCCTATTAAGATGGATGACGGCGAATACACACTTAAGCCAATGAACTGCCCGCATCATTTCCAAATATATCTGGCAGAACCGAAGAGCTATAGAGATTTGCCTCTGAGATTGGCTGAAAACGCAACAGTATACAGATACGAAAAAAGCGGTGTTATTAACGGGCTGTTTAGGGTCAGGGCAATAACTCAGGATGACAGCCACTGGTTTGTTCCTCACGAACTCTTAAATGTTGAGATAGACAGGGCAATAGATCTGATGCAAAACATCTACAAAACATTTGGGCTGGACAAATACTACGCGCGAATATCAGTCAGAGACAAAGTAGACAAATCCAAGTATCTTGGAGATGACAAAGCATGGGAAAGCTCTGAAAAAGAGCTTGTGAATGCAGTTGAAAAAAGAAAGATAAAATATGAAATCGGCGAAGGAGAAGCTGCTTTCTATGGGCCAAAAATAGATCTAATGGCAGAAGACAGCCTTGGAAGAGAGTGGCAGCTCATGACAATCCAGCTTGACTTCAATCAGCCAAACAATTTTGACCTTGTGTTTACAAATAAAGAAGGCAATGATGAGAAAGTGGCAGTTCTGCATATAGCGATACTTGGATCGATTGAAAGGTTCCTTGCGATACTCATAGAACATTTTGCAGCGAAATTCCCTTTATGGCTATCTCCAATCCAGGTAAGAGTGATGACTGTATCCCAGAAATTCGGTGAACACGGTCAGAAGATAGTCGATGCCTTTTCAAAAGAAGGCATCAGGGCAGAGCTTGACAACAGAGCTGAATCAATCCCTAAAAAAGTGAGGGAAGCGCAGCTTGACAAGATCCCCTTGATGATAACAATAGGAGAGAAAGAAGCTGAAAACAACACTCTTGCTATCAGGACTCTTGACGGCCAGGTGAAATTTGCAGTGAAAACTGATGAATTCATCAAAAAAGTAAAGGAAAATATTAAGAGAAGGGAGCTTAAGTTTGTTGTTTGATTTTTTCATTATCTTTTAATATAACAAGTTTTAACAGCTGGTAATGCATCACTCTATATTTGGATTTGATTTTTCAGATACACCCATCCCTCTTATTTTCGAAATTAATGGCGTTCAGAGCGGAAACTGCCCGGAAATAGAAAAAGGTGCTACAATTGAATCCAGAGTGAGGTATACTTTAGCTAAAGAGTTAAAAACACTCAGGCAAATATCTCCTGATTCTATTATATGCATAACTGAACCTGATGCAAGATGCTCCTATATAGATGGTAATGATGAAGCTGATTTCTTTTTGGATATTTTCGGATATTTGGAAGAATATCCTATGCCCAATATAATTGCACTGAATGATCAGAGACTGAACATGAGTCCTTCAGGGCAGATCCAGGTTATTGCCACCAAAACAAGAAAAGTGATTCAGACTCTTGGCGCTCCAGAAAATATCGTCATTGTTACAAGTAACCCTACCTCCTTGAAAAAAGTGATTGGCACCATGCCCGGAGAGTCTGTTGCTAATACCTATGAACTTGAATACCTCATTGGCACAAATCATCTTGCATTTACATATCTGCACAATTCAGACGCCAGAAAATATGCTATTCCCTTCCTTTGGCATGATGGGAATTTGTCAGTTCAGTTGTTGCAAGATGCGATGGAAAGACTTGGATCAGGTAAAATATTTGTCAAACCTAACAGGGGATTGCAGGGTGTTGGAGGATTCTCGTGCCAGGCTGGAATGAATAACAGAAATATTTCAGAACTTTTGAAATCAAGCCAACTTGCAGTTGAAGCCCATTCCAAAGAAGTAGATCCATATAGAATGAAAAATATTGTATACGACGGGAAGTGGATAGTTCAACCTTTTGTAGGTAATCCCCCTTATGCCACCATTAGAGTCCTAACCATAGGGTCAGTTTGGACACATGGATACATTAAATATCCTTCAGATGATTGTGTAAAAGTCGGCAGCATGATAAAAGCCCCGCTGGACAGAAGACTCTCTGCAAAAATCTCAAGAATATCAAGAGAACTCTCTCCGATCATCCATGAATCTCAATATCATCTCAAAGAAATAGAAAAAATGTCACTTCAATACGAAATTTAGCTCTTCATCCTGCACATATTCAATGCCGAGTTTGAGTGCAACATATGCTTTCTCAAGTTCTTTACCTAGATAAGCTGCATGATCCAGACGTGAGACAAGCTTCTGTTCTATCGCAGTAAAATAGACTTCCTGTGGTGTTTTGCCTTCGATGACAACCTCAATGATATTTAATTTTTTGCAGTACCCCAGTTCAACGGTTTTATTTTTTTTATTGAGTCGGATAAGGAAATATCCTTTCTCATCCTGAACCCAATCATCAAAATTATGGTAGCTGCCTCTGATTACTTTTACATCATCGCTGAGAGTTGCAGGTGTTTTCATCAGCAGAGGTGATATAATTAAGTATTTAAGGCTTATGCAATATTAGCATACATATATAGGCAAAGTCAACATTTGCCACCCAGGGAAAAATATATAAATATCAGTATACTTCCTTGTATATTATTCGGGGGTTAGGTAATGGTTATTTTGTATGACAGGTTTAATTTGCCTGAAGATGTATATGAGGTAATTTTTGCAACTAAGCAGCAGAAGATAGTTGCCAAACTTCTAATTAAGTATATGAAAGAGAATGGAAACCAGATAGGAAAAACCGAAATGTCTCTTTTTGCCACACAGCTTCATGACGGAGAACTTGTAGGTGAGATTGATGAGCCGCCTTATATCGGGAAAAAAGTAAAGATATCATATAATAAAAGACAGTTCTATGACAGGATTCTGACACCGATGAAAAGCATGGGCCTGATAGATTATGATCTGTACGGAAAGGTCTACAAGATTTCTGATAAATTCAACAAAGACATGATGCGTATTGGCCTCATGTGGCTGCAGGAACTGCAGAAACCAACACTTACTTTGAAGAAAAAGTAATTGGTACTCAAAATCTTCTTTTTCTGGCTTTTCTGATTTTGCCAATCAAAATAAGGATGACAAGACCGATGATGAAATACAGCATCAGGAACAAAAGCCATGAATAATTTTCAGATGAGCCCGCAACCTTGATTGTCATGCTTCTTTCCTCAAAAGTGATCTTGTTGTTGTAGACAACCCTTCCGGATATCTGATAATCACCTGATCTGTCAGGCGTGTAGAACATCCTGAATTCAACTGTATCACCGGGAGCGACTTCCAGTGAGTCTGATTCCAGAACATGGACAATCTTATCTGTCTTCAGATCACGGATTTCTCCTTTAAATTGTGCAAGTTCTCTCCTGGCACCTGTGTTTCGAAAGATAGGGACAATAGGGAGTAGTTCATTTACCCCAACAACATTGTTTGTCTTTATCCCAATCAATTCACCAGTGTCTGAAAACTGCCCTTTTTCAAGTATATCAAAAGTAGTGAGTTTAGTTACATCACAATCCTCAATATATATATCGGCAAAGTACTGACCCACAGGGAGATTATTCTCAATCTCTTTCAGTATCTCTTTTCCTCTTGTGGGAAGCACCTGGGATCCGAGGAAAGTAGAAGTCAGAAGGGTCTGTGTCTGGTATTGGTCAAGAATACTCAATATTATCTTTGGCCTAAGCCTGGTGTTACCATCATTATTGACTGTTGCCCTGAAAACAATTGGGTCACCAACCTCAGCACTTATTGTTGATATTGCCCCGGCTCTGCACTGGATGAATTCTTCTCCCGTCACCTCAACGTAAATCAGGAGAGCAACCTGTGCTATGACTGAACTTCCTGCACCTCTTTCTACAGTAGCCAGTTCATCAGTGGTCATCTTGAGTATGCCTGTATAATTTCCATTTTGCGTGTCTGCGGGCGGTTGGATAATGAGATTTAAGCCAAATGGTTCGTCTCTTGAAAAAATAAATTCAGTCTGATTCGGAGCAAAGGACATCCAGTCAGCAATTTCCCCTTCTCTTGTGAGATGTGCGCGCAGAGGCTCCACAATTGATGTACTCACGACTACCTGTGTCTCAGCATAGCCTTCCTTCAGCATCCTCGAAAGCCTGATGATGCTGGGACTTACACCAATACTTGCAGCATCTGCAAATGATACAAAACAGATAAGCATCAAGATTAATGATATTGTTTTCAATTTACCCCTCAATTATTCCAATGTTGCAGCATTATATAAAAATTGCGTTGTGCGTTGTTTTCACAATCTTTATATAAATATCAGACTTCTCAGGATTCATGGTGTTAGAGAACCTCGGAAATTCGCTTAAAGCAGCTCTTGAAAAGATAGCAAATTCAGTCATGGTAGATGAGAAACTGATAAATGAGTTGATAAAAGAGATGCAAAGGGCCCTGCTTCAAAGCGATGTAAATGTCAAGCTTGTTTTTGATCTCAGCAGCAAAATCAAGAAGAGAGCACTCGAGGAAAAGTCACCTTCAGGCATGACCAAAAAAGAGCATCTTATCCATATATTATATGATGAACTCGTAGTGTTCCTTGGAGGAGATGGCTATAAGATTGAGATTAATAAAAAACCATTCAAGATAATGCTCGTCGGGCTTTTCGGTTCAGGTAAGACAACAACAGCCGCAAAGCTTGCAAAATTCTTTTCAAAAAGAGCAGGCAAGATTGCTTTAATCCAGCTTGATATGTGGAGGCCTGCTGCGCTAAAGCAACTTCAGCAGCTTGGTAAGCAAATCAATACTCCTGTATTTGGGGATGAAAACTTGAAAGATCCTGTCCAGATTTACAAGAAATTTGAAAAACAGCTTGGTGAATTTGACCTTGTAATCATTGATACTGCAGGTAGGGATGCACTTTCTGATGAGCTGGTGGAAGAGCTGAATAAGATAAGCAAGATTGTAAATGCCGATGAAAGGCTTCTCGTGATCAGCGCTGATATCGGACAGGCTGCTGAAAAACAGGCATCGATGTTTCACGACACGTGTGATGTTACAGGCGTCATAATCTCAAAGATGGAAGGAACAGCTAAAGGAGGAGGAGCACTATCTGCGTGCGCAGTAACAGGTTCACCTGTTAAATTCATCGGTATCGGAGAGAAGATTGATGATCTGGAAGAATTCAGTCCAAAGGGGTTTGTCTCTAGGCTTCTTGGTATGGGAGACATTGAAGCGCTTCTTGAAAAAGCAAAGGATGCATTATCTGAAGAAGATGCTGAAGATATGAGCAAAAAGATGCTCAAGGGAGATTTTAGTCTTTTAGATCTTTATGACCAGATGCAAGCCATGAAAAAGATGGGACCACTGTCTAAAATTGCTGAACTCATACCAGGGATGGGACAGCTGAAGCTGCCAAAAGAAGCACTGGAAGTGCAGCAGGAGAAGCTGGAGATATGGAGATATATAATGGATTCTTGCACAAAAGAAGAGCTTGAGGACCCTGAACTCATCTCAGGCACAAGAATAGATAGGATTGCAAAAGGAGCAGGCACGAGTGTGAAGGAAATTAGGGACCTTATCAAACAATACAGGCAGGCAAAAAAAATGATGAAGATGTTTTCAGGCGGAAATATGAAGAATATGGAAAAGATGGTAAAAAGGATGGGCGGGATAAAAGGCCTGAAGATGTGATTTTAAATATTAAAATTATTTTTCTACTAATTTAATGCAATTATTTCCTGAGACCAAAGCTAATCAGCATTTAGTGTACGCAGTAATCCCTCATCAGCATGATTTTCCTACACATATATTATGGTCAGGGCAATACTCTCATCCAATAGCTGTTGATATCGCAGGCATATTTGATTTTGATACAGAATTGCCATGGATTGATTTCAATCTTACAGGATATGACCATGGGAATAGACAAATTATTGTGAATTCTGGCATATTCAAGATAGATGAGCTTGAAACAAGAATAAGGTTCATGACAAGGTATCAAGTTCCAATGAATGGATTTAGCCTATACGCCAGACTTAACTGTTTCTTATCACCTTTTGCGAAAATAAGCCAACTGAAAAATGTGCCCACAGTATTTATCGCTACAGGTCCTCCTTCAATGAAAATGCCTGTAGATTATGATATATATAGAGATAGAGGTGCTGTTATTGTAAAATGCCATGACCTTGAAAGAGCCCACAATATCTTCGAATATATTGTCTCAAAACTTAGTTTAGATTCATTCTGATCAGATCCAAAAACCTGTCAAAATCCTCAATCTTCACATTTGCCCCGCATGCATGAAGATGCCCGCCGCCATAACCGTTCACTTCCTTCAGAACCTGGTTTAGTATCTCAAGCACTTTATATTTAGATGACCGAAGTGAACATTTCATCTCACTTCCGCCAATCCTTGCGATTATTACAAATTTGTCTGGGTTCTCAAATAATATTTCATTGCTGAGATCTGATGTCAGAGAAGTCCTGTTCTCGCTGTATGTGAAAACAATGAGTTTATCATCTGTAACCTTGATAGCGCTCTTCAGATTATCATAAATCTTTTTAACTTTGAGATATTTCTTCCAGATAAATCTTCCTTGCTCTGAACTTTGCTGCAGAATCTCGTAAGGCTCTTTTATTCGAGTCATTACCTTGGTGTTAGTCATGGAATCTTTTGTAGTGCCTTTGAGTACAAAAGAGAGCGCATTCGCAAGGCTTCCAATACCACTATTAAATAATGCTTCCTCAGGAGTTTTAATTTCTGTCGGTAATAAGTCTTCATATGTCTGGCTGAATTCTGGCCGCAGGTCATCCGGCAAAAACCAATCTCCCACGCAACCTGTCATTGCAAGCCATATTGATGATTTTGTTATCAGATGAGACCAGTAGCTCACGGGCCGGTTATCCTTCCCCTTGCTATCAATCATTGGATTATAATATTTCACATTGCTTCTTTTAAGTGGCGCATGATGATCAAGCCAGTAAACATTGTGGCATTTATCTAAAAAGGACTGATCAACCACTGCCACATCCAAAATCAAGATCATATCAGGATTATGCTCATCAACCTTCTTAAGGAATTGCGCATCAAGCGGGCCTGCCACTTTGTATATTACACCTTTTGCCTCCGGATTAAGTTTATAGAATTGCAGGAAGGAACAGAGTCCATCCGGATCATCATCAAAAAATATGAGCGGCCTTGCTGAATTTACAAAAGCATCTCTAATTTCTGCAAGTTTATTCTTGGTTATCACTTGACTCTGGAATGACGGATGCTTTATAATCATTTGCAAAAAATTTAAAAACAGTCCTCACCTAGGTCTAAAATAGAGTTAAAAATGGAACTGAGTCTTTTATTGATGGCAGGCATTGCAGTACTAATATTCATTCTTATTTTTAAAGTCGTCAGCAACCTGCTAAAATCACTCGTGTACTTCCTCATCCTGTTCCTGATTGTGTCTGTCATTTTTGGGTTTTTTTTCACACAGGATCTAGTGGCGTTCACAACCGGAATAAAAAATGAACAGAAGATATTCCTTCTAAAAGATAATCAGACAATTCTTACCGGATTTGAGATGATCAAGATTAATGAGACAACATCAATTTCAAAAGAAGATTTACTTGTTTATTCTGAGTTATACAAATCAGGTGATTATGATAAGCTGCTTGGCAAGAGATTCAAAGTTTTCATGATAGAAATTGCAAGCCTGGAAGATAAGAATACTACAATTGCAAATTTTCTCAAGGGAAGAAATGTTGTAATAGAAGAATTCAGATATGAACCTGATGCAAAAAACGCTGCATTTGTATATTTGATAACTAAGAGGATGGCAGAAGATCCAATGTATATACTTACAGCATACAAGCAAGGTTTTCTTACTGTCTATCCTGAGACATTGGTTTTCAAATCTCTGAAACTGCTTATGAGATAGGGTATCTTAAAATGAAAAAATTCAGTCTCCTGATTTTTTTTCTCCTGGCTAGCTCGGCAACAGGGACGCTGGAATATGAAGGATTTCTCCAGAATGGAAACTCCTTAAAATTTGATAACATAATTTATACAACTGTTATATCCTCTAGAGGCGACAGTCTGCTTCTCGCGTCAGCTGTGCCAATATCGCTAAAATCCGGCGCATGCCAGGATAAATTATATAGAAGGTACTGCTTCAATTTCTCCTTGTTCGACAAGGATATCGATGATTACAAAGCATACATTAAGATCTATTCACTAAAACCCGAGATTGAAATAAAAAGAACAGTAGATGAGAATATCCTTGAACCTGGCAAAAGCGCTGAATTTGAGTCGACGATAATCAATTCAGGTGAAGAGACTGCCTATAACTTGACGTTTTTTGACAGTTTTCCTGAAAATACAATAGTTGAATCAAGTGACCTCTTCGTGGGACAAAACTATGTCTCCTGGACCGGGAATCTAAAACAAGGAGACAGCAAAACATTCGCATATAAGATCACTTCACTGGGTGATTTTGATAGGTCTTCAAAGGCGTCTGTGCGTTACTTCGATGGAATCACAAATAAAGATATTGGTTCAGACACAATTAAATTATATTCTTCATCAGTGTTAGAACTTGTGATTTCAACCCCAAAGAAAGAATATGCACTCGGTGAAACAATCAATTTCACTATACTTATAAAAAATAAGGGTGATAAAAGTCTGAAAATCCAAGATTTTAATTTATACGTGCCTGAAAATGCAGTAATCGAACGAAAAAGCAGCCAATTATCGCAGTCAGGAAACACTATGAGCTGGATAGGAAGCATAGATAGTGGTGACAACAAAACATTTCAATTATTTATTAAAAGCACAAAAACAGGCCTTGGAACAGTAAGTGCAAATGGGGATTACAGTTACCTTGGACAAGTGCATCTGTTGCAAGAAGTTAAGACAAGTTATGAGGTAGATGTGCAGGATATTGAACTGGTATCCTCTCTGGATAAAGATAATACATTTGCAGGTGGCGATAGCATAAGGGTTACACTCACAGCCAAAAACAAAAATCAGTACTCCGGAATCAAAAACATAAAATGCGGAGTAACTACGACACTTGCTGGATTTGAAAATTTCACACTAGGCTTGATCCCTGAAAATAGAACAACAATACTGCTTGACACAATAATCAAACTTCCCGAATCAACAGCGGAAGTAAGTTATCCCATTAGATTCAATGTAAGCTATGAAACAGAAGAAGGAAAATTCTATTCTAAAGTGCTTGAAGTTGCAGCTGTCTCCAAGATTTCTCCTCGCTTGATTCTTACTGCCAACACAGGCTCTGAAAGTGTCACTGAACTGGAGCCAGTAGATGTATCTCTCTCCTTGGAAAATCCATCGCTCGTTGATCTGAAGAATATATATGTGGATTCGATAGTAGGGCCTGAATTCACAATCAAAGGCGCCAGTTCAGCATATACTGATTTGAACAAAAGTCAAAGAACTGATCTGCTGACTTTCACAATAATCCCATACATGGTTGATTATGAAGAATCATTTTTATTGAATTTCTCAGCAACTTATATGTTAGATGGAACACAGAAAGAAATTTTGCAGACAAAATCCCTAAAAGTTGTGCCAAGAAAACCATCTATGTCATTTGTTAAAAAACTGTCAAAGACCGATTTATATATGGGTGAGATATTTGATATAGTTTATACTATTACAAATGATAATGATTTTTCAGTCCATGACATTAGGTTGGTCACAACATCAGACCAATCTTTTGACACTTTAGATCTTTTCGAAAAAACCCTTGGATTTCTTGGACCAGGGGAAAGCATAACATTTGAGGGTGAGAGACTGAGACCAAAAAGTGCAGCTGACCTATCTGTGTCCAAGTCTCTTATATTCTTTTTAGATTCATATGGAAGAACATTCAACCAAAGTTCCGATACTGCATCTATACATGCTTCGGAAGATAAAATTGAAGGAGCAGCATATTATCTAGAACTAAACACGAGTAGAGTTATGATTGTCGGACACATTTATCCTATGGTACTAAAAATTTCGAGCAAAGGCACCTTCGAGACACCTATAGTACTTGAAAATGAGAGTCATTCTATTACCGAAAAATCCATTTATGAATATTTTCTCAATTTCACTGCGACTGGCACGTATATATTGCCAAAGAAATGGATCAGTTACAATTATCAGAATAAAGAGATCAGAGCCTTTTCAAATGAACTAACAATAAATGTGGTGAATGAAACAACTATAGTAGAGCCTGCTTTGCCAGAACAAGTTATTCAAGTCAACCAGACCATAGAAATAAAAAAAGAGGAAAAGATTGGGTTCTTTGCAAGAATAGGCAGATTCATCAGAAGCGTTTTTGGCCTGAAATAAATATAATTAATTTTTTCAAAAAATATTTATAGTGCCTCGCATAGTCAAAGCATATGGCTGAGATCCCTGGACCTGTATGGGCAATAGTCGGAATTTTTGTGTTCGTAACATCACTTCTATTAGGTTTCATAAGAAAAATTCCTTCAGCTGCATTTTTCCAGCTGATGCTTTTTGTCGGAATAGGAATGACTTTATATGGGCTTTTCAAGATTAAATTCAATTCCAAAACAAAAGAAGATATGATAGAGGAAGCCAGGCGAAGAGTACAAAGCAAAGGACAGATGGAATTTGATATTGATATCGATGATTACAGGGCGAACCCTGCCTTGCGGGCAGAAGTGCTTAGGAAAGCCCATGCACAGGGTCAAAAAGTGAATTACAGCCAGGGGACCCATCAGCATCAGGCGCCTCACCAGCAGCATAACACTCATTCTGCTGCACATCAGGCTACGCAAAAAGCATATCCTCAAAATCCGTCATTGTTTCCACAACAGCATGCAAACATTCAGCAAAGACCTCCCCAGCAAGCAGAATCAAGGTTCTGCAATCAATGCGGAATACCTCTTATGAAAAGCCATAAATTCTGCCCCATGTGCGGGGCAAGAGTCTAATTATCTTTTCCAATACTTTATCTTTTTAGTAGAATATATATCATAAGCATTTTAGTAGAATATATATCATAAGCATAATTATTTAAAATTAGACGAATTCCAATTGAGGGCATGTTCACATACATCGAAAAGCCCAATACAGATAAGGAAATCTATAATATTCTCCATCCTTTGCTCGCCAAATGGTTCAAGGGAAAATTTGGAAAATTCTCTGAGCCGCAGCAGTTTGGCATAATGCCAATCCATGAGAAATCCAATACTCTTATATTTGCACCAACAGGCACAGGAAAAACACTCACAGCTTTTACGTCCATCTTAAATGAACTCATGTTCCTTGCTGAAGAAGGGAAACTTGAAGATAGAGTTTATTGCGTTTATATATCCCCACTAAAAGCACTTTCCAGAGACATCAAAGTTAACCTGATGGAACCTTTGGATGCAATCAAGGAATCAGCAAAAATTCAGGGTAAAAAGATTGATATCCGTGTCGCTACAAGAACAGGTGATACAAAGACTTCTGAAAAATCAAAGATGCTCAGAAAACCACCTCATATATTGATAACAACTCCTGAATCACTCGGTATTGTAATAACATCAAGTAAATTCAGGGAATTATTGTCAAAGCTTGACTGGGTGATAGTGGATGAGATACATGCCATCGCTTCAAGCAAGAGAGGATCGCACCTTTCCCTGTCAATTGAAAGGCTCCAGAACCTCACTGAATTCACGAGGATTGGACTATCTGCAACTGTCTCTCCTCTTGAGGAAGTAGCAAAATTTCTTGTAGGAAAAGAAAACGGAAGATACAGAAACTGCAAGATTGTAGATGCCCAATTCATAAAAAAGATGGACCTTAAGGTGCTGAGCCCTGTGCCTGATATAATAAACACAACTCACGAAAACCTCCATACGAAGATGTATGAAATGATAGATGACCTTATCCAGAGCCATAAAACAACTTTGATATTTACCAATACCAGGTCAGCAACTGAAAGAGTCGTTCACTATCTTAAAGATAGGTTCCCAAAGCACTATACTGAGCATCCTGGAGAAAAAGACACAAGGTCACTTATCGGAGCTCATCACGGATCGCTTTCCACAACTCACAGATTGAAGATTGAAACTATGCTTAAAGAAGGAAAACTAAAAGCTATTGTCAGTTCAACTTCCCTTGAGCTTGGGATAGATATAGGTTATATCGACCTTGTGATACTTCTCGGAAGCCCAAAATCAGTAGCCAGGGCGCTTCAAAGGATAGGAAGAAGCGGGCACCAGCTTCATGAGACAGCAAAAGGCAGGATAATAATCCTTGACAGGGACGATCTTGTGGAATGTGCTGTCCTCCTAAAAGCTGCAATCGAGAAAAAGATTGATAAGATATCTATCCCGAAAAACAGCCTTGATGTCCTGGCCCAGCAGATATTCGGGATGGCGATTGAAGAGGTCTACAATATTGAAAAAGTCTATGAGACAGTAACCAGAAGCTACAGCTTTGAAACGCTTTCACGAGAAGATTTTGATTCAATAATCAGCTATCTTGCAGGAGAGCATGTATCTCTAGAAGAGAGGCATGTATACGCGAAGATATGGATAGACAAGGAGACAGGAAATATCGGCAAAAGAGGAAAGCTTGCCAGGATGATTTATATGACAAACATAGGGACAATACCTGATGAATCCTATGTTACTGTAAAGCTCGGTGAGGAAGTCATCGGAAAGATAGATGAAGGATTTCTGGAGAAGATGAAACGCGGAGATGTATTTGTCCTTGGAGGAGATACCTATGAATTCCAGCATGCAAAAGGTATGACTGCCTATGTCAAGACAAGCGCCGGACGGTCTCCGACAGTTCCATCATGGGTTAGCGAAACCCTTCCCCTCAGCTTTGATTTGGCAAAAGAAATACAGAAATTCAGATTATATATGGAAGAACAATTCAAAGCTGGAAAAAAGAAAGAAGAGATAGTTGGGTTCATCAACAAATATTTGTATGTCGACAAATACGGCGGTAATTCAATATATGAGTATTTCAGAGAGCAATTTATGTTCTCAGAGATACCCACAGACAAAAAAATTGTGATTGAGCATTTCAAGGAAGACTATAATAAATTCGTTGTTTTCCATACTTTGTATGGTAGGCGCGTAAATGACGTTTTATCTAGAGCAGTTGCATTTGCTATCGCCAGAAAGCAGAAGCATGATGTTGAGATAAGCATATCTGATAATGGCTTCATGCTTACATATATCGGAAATTTGCAGGCATATTCAGCTCTCAAAATTATTAGGAGCCATGACCTTAGAAAGATAATGGATCTGGCGCTTGACAAGACAGAAGTTTTGAAAAGAAGATTCAGGCACTGCGCATCTAGGTCCCTAATGATACTAAGGAATTATATGGGCAGGAGCAAGACTGTAGGAAAGCAACAAGTAAGTTCCATGCTTTTATTATCAGCCGTCAGAAGAATATCTTCATCATTTCCAATACTTAGAGAAGCAAGGAGAGAGGTCCTGGAAGACTTGATGGATATTGATAATGCAGCATTAGTCATTGACCAAATAGAGAATGGAAAAATAAAAGTGACTGAGACATACAAAGATTTTCCATCTCCTTTTTCCTTCCACTTAGTTATGCAGGGCTACAGTGATGTATTCAAGATAGAAGATAAGATGGAATTCCTAAAGAGGATGCATGAGAAAGTCCTGAAAAAGATTGAAAGTCCTGATGAGAAATCGGAGTTTTCATATCAGGAGATGTGGAAGCTCATGGAAGAAGGCAAGAAAAAACAGAAAGAAGAGGACATCATTGAACTTAAGAAACTGTCAGCTAACCTCGAATCCGCAGGCACTACAACAAGGGAAACACTTATCCAGATGGTTGATGATGAAGAGATATCTCAAGAAAAGATAGACGCGCTCAAAAAAGAGCTTCCCCTGTTCCAGTACGATATGGAACATAAGCTTAAAAAATTCGTGCTGAAATATTTAGAGCAGCATGATTATCACACAAGATTATTGAAGCAGTTTGAGACAGCTTGGAGAAAAGCCAAGTTCGATGAAGATATTTATAATGAAGGAAAGCAGATAATCGACGGGAAAAGGATGTATGTGAGCAAGAAATTCAGGGACTGGCTTGAGGGTTTGCTAAAAGGCGCAGTGCCGTATGCGTATGACACAGAGATTGCGAAGTTTCTGATGAGATTATCCGGAGAATTCAAATAAGCAATTAATTAATCTCAAGTATTCAACCTTATGCCTTGCATATTTGGAAGCGAATAAGAGCCTGAAACAAAATTATTTTCTGAAAGAACGGTTCTTCCAAAACTATTAGCTCTGTCAATAAAAGCTTGCGCTTCATCCTCAAGTTCCTTATGTGGAACCTCAAGAAATAATGCAGCTGGCTTGAATAATGGGTAATGATTCATGACTCTAACCTGCTCCTCTGTAAAAATACCTCCGCTTTGATATGCAACTGCTGGAAAGGATTTTTGATACATCAATTTGCACACAGGCTCATAATGAGGAGTATATAATCCACAGACAAGATCGCCGGGTTTGCTTTGCAAAGGCAATATCTCTGTTAAACTTTTCATGTCAGAACTGGTGACGCTATTCACTCGACCTTTAACTTCAAATAATTGTGAGTATGTTGCTCTTTCTTTTGTTATCGCAATGGATACTATACCCGGGAGCGCACTGTAAAACAATTCATGCATTTCCTGAATATCTGCCCCAAATTGCGCTATTGCCAATTCAATAGGTGATCTTGGTGAATCATTTTTTTGCGGAGATGCATTCCAAAGAAGATTAATTCTTGACAAATCAGGCGGTGGAACCAGATATCCTTTTTCTTTATGAGAAATGATTGCAATATCAATCCATTCTCGAAATTTATCAATGTTCTGAGGAAATATAAATACAGATAATTGGTATGGAAATGTTTGACTCATTTTTATCTTCTGCAAATTCTATTGAATGTATATTTTAGGTGATGATAATGCATTATTAATAAAGTTTTTCTTTTTAAATTACTTTGGAGTAGTAACAAAATAGAATGATTAATTATTCCTTAATCAATACCTGTTCCAATCAAACTAAATAGCGAGTGGGTTCCAACGACATACAAAATACTCTCTTACAAACTGCAATTGCAAGATTCATAATTAAATATAAAATACTATTCATGCATTCTGAATAATAATAATAATAAATATGCATTAGAAAATGATCTCCAAGTTCTTGATAAAGGTAAATGGAGAACTCTAACTTATGATGCGAAAAACTTAGGGAGTCGTTACATAAGGCATTTGAAGGCCTTTGCCTGATTCCTCATGTACCAAACAGAACATATCATGCACCAGCATACCACCAAAATAGCTGTGGCCTAGATCTAAAGTTACTGGTTTTACATTCCTTACTTCAACCTTCCCAGCAGTAAAATTTACATTAGGCGAAGGTGCACTTCGTCCAAATCCTTGATACACTTTTCCAGACATACCATCATCAGCTTGTCTCCATTGATACAAAGCTTCAGCAAGGTTAACTTTTGGTTCTTCCTTTTTTTCAAATTCAACAGTGACATTGCCCATCTTCAGGTACCTCATCACCTGCAATTCCAGTGTACCAAAAGGTAATTCCGCTTCGCTTGCAGCCTCGGCTTGATAAACACTGATTTCTCTCGGAATGGGCACATACGCCAAGTCTCCTGATTTACCTTCACCTGTTTTCATGTCTTTGAATATTGCAGTCCTGAGCGCATAAAGCTGTCCGTCTCTTCCTGGAGATCCTAGCCCAATAATTGCAAATTCGCTTGCTTCAGTCTCATTTGCCATCAACGATAATGGCATACCATTTAATCTTCCTATAACTGCAAGTTCTGGTGTGGCAGTTAAATTAACCTTTATATCATATCCTTTACCCAAATGATACTTAATGATCTGTCCGATCCCAAAAGCATCGAGGAAATCCAACTCATTTTCGGCTATGCTTCTTTGTCTTGCCGCTTCAATAACCATTCCGGTAAGATAGGTCATTTCATCAGGGTGTTCAAGTGCGTAGTCTCTGGTTAAAATGAGATCCTTCACTTCAACTGGTGGTCCCAGTGCTTTATCATCGCATTTGATAATCATTCCGAATGTAGTATCCCTATCGTTCCTAAATAATGCTGACCTATAGTTGAACATTTTGGGGAAATTTGCTCCTTCTAGAGTATCCAAACCTATCTGCCTTTCTAATACTGGTATTCTTTGAAAATCTGGATCTCTCCCATTAGACAAGTCATTCCAACTGTCCCACAATGTTGAAGATGAAACCGTATTAGAGTGCATACCTGCATTGGCTCTATCATAAAATCCGATAGTAACTATCCCCCCATTAGGCAAAGTATAAACAACATTGTTTACACCATCTATCTTAGTTGTTATATCCTGTTCAGTCAGCATGGGGGGATTCAAAGCTGCCTGCCTGAATAATGTTTCAGAATTGATTCGAACTGAATTCAGAGATGAATTTGCACCTTCTTTTTTAGTGACAAGTAAACCTGGTGCCAAATTTATGCCTGGCTCAACAGGCGCATCCTTCATTGCCCTGGACTGCTGCAATCTTTTAAAATAATGATTTACGTCCATAGAGCACCAAAAACACAGGTAATATTTAGTGACAATAAAGTCTCGTCTATAACCGAAAAACACAAATATTAGTATACTATTTTGTATACTAACAATGAAAGTAGATGTTTTCGAAAAAATAAAAAGATTAAATAATACAATAAAACAGGAAGAAGAACATAAAGAAGAGTGGAAGAAAAAATATTATGAATTAGACAAAAAATACAAAGAATTAGAAAAAGAGAAAGAGAAAATAGAAAAAGAGCTAAACCAGTTAAAAAATCCAAACACACCAAGTTCTCAAATTCCTGTTTATTTGCGGAATTATTCCGCTGAAAGAAAAGCCAAAGGTAGTTCGCCTCGAGGAAAACCACAAGGCAGTAAAGGTGGTGGTCGAAAGCGACCAATAAAGCATGATGATATACTTGAGGCAAAAGCAACAGAATGTCCAGACTGCAAAAGTACAAACATAATTGAATCTCCAGAAGAAAAAACAGAGTTCACAGTATTTGAAATACCAGAAGTTCAGATGCAAAAAAGGAAAGCGATTCTGCATCAATATTTTTGCAAAGAGTGCAAAAATAAATTTGAAGGTAGGCATCCAGAAATTCCGACTAAAGGACAGATTGGACCAAGACTTCAAGCAATGATAGGTATACTTAAGAATGAGTTTGGAGCAAGTGTTGGCAAAATTTCAGATTTTACACATGATGTGTTAAAGGATAGATTAAGCCCTGTCACTATAAATGAAGCCTTAAAAAATATTTCCAGTGTGCTAACGCCAAGTTATAATCATATAAAAGAAGAAATTAAAAATGAGCCAGTAAAAAAAACAGATGAAACGGGCTGGCCAGTTAATGGAGAAAACTGGTGGGCATGGGTTGTTACAACACTCTCTTTTGTTTTTGTAATGATAGACGAAGGGCGTGGTTCTGATGTCTTGAAAAAAATATTTGGTGTAGCCGAAGATTTTGTTGGTGTTTTGGTGAGTGATTGCTATTCTGCATACCATGCTTTTCAGGTTGTGAGTCAAAAATGCTGGTCTCATTTGCTTAGAAAAGCAAAGTTCGAAGCTCTCAAAAAGCCAAAAGAGGACATCTATGTTTTGTATCGCAGATTAGGTGAAATATACAACTCAATTCAGGATTCTATGCAAGCAAACCCTTCTCAAAGCGAGCGTATTTGGGCATCAATTATGTATCACCAAAAATTGAAAAATTTAGTTAATGAAAATTGGAAAAACAAAGACTCTATTTTGCTTTGCAATCGAATAAAAAGATATATGCATCAATGGCTTGTAGGAATTATTATTCCTGAAGTTCCTTTGCATAACAATGACTCTGAAAGAAGCATTAAAAGTCTGATTTTGCAAAGAAAGGTTTGTGGTGGGCACAGAACACTAAACGGTGCAAATAATTTTGCAATTATTGCGAGCCATATGCAAACTTGGAAACTTAGAAAAGAATCTCAATTTGAGCAATTGCACAACTTTTTACGCAAAAGCTATGCAAGCTATAATTCTGTTTTGATTTGAATTATTTTTCTATCGGACTATGCTCGAGACTTTATTGTCACAATATTTAAAGTTTACTTATGTTAGTACTATTAAGTAATTAATAAGTTGAAATAGATACTTGCAGAGAAGAATTAGTTGCATCTTACAATAGGATGATAAAAATAAATGATAAAAACAAAGTGATTAGATTTTAATAGATTATATTCTTATATATTCTCAACCTTTATAAACCCCCCCTTCTTCCACCTTTCTATGCACATAGAAATCATAAATTACCAGGGTCATTCATCCATTGGACTATTCTGCTATGCGAACGATAAATATTGCCTTGTCCCTAAAGGGATAGCTTCAAACCTGAAAAAGAAGTTTGAGGAAGTCCTAAATATTCCTGTACATGAGATGACAGCAGCAGGGACCGACCTCCTCGGCGTGTTTTTCGCAGGGAATGACGATGTTCTGCTGGTCCCGAAAATCATGTTTGAGCATGAGCTAAGAGAACTAAAGCGCCTGAAGATAAACTACAGAGTATTTGATACAGACCTCACTGCGCTGGGCAACAACCTTATTGTCGGAAATGCATGCATCGCAAGCCACGAATATGATGCAGATGAGCTCAAATTCCTTGAAAAAGAACTGAAGATTCCCGTGAAGCACGGAAAGATTGCAGAGCTCGACACTGTCGGAAGCCTCGCTGTTCTAAACAAGAAAGGCTGCCTTGTCAGCCCGGATATAAAAGAGTTTGAAAAGAAATTCTTAAAAGATAATCTCAAATTAAATATCATGACCGGAACACTGAATTTCGGTTCGCCCTATGTCAGTTCAGGGATTGTATGTAATTCAAATGGATTCCTGGTCGGAGAGATGTCAGGCGGACCTGAGATACAGAATGCTGATATTGCATTAGGATTTTTGGAGGAGTAAAATGCCGATAAAAATATTTTCAGGGAGCGTTCATCCTGAGTTTGCAAAAAGTATATGCAAGCATTTAAACCTTCCACTGTCTGAACTTATTATTAAGAAATTTTCTGATACTGAAACATATGTGAAAAGTGTAGAAAAAGTAAGAGGGGATTGTGTTTTTATTATCCAGCCTATTGCAGCTCCTGTCAATGAAAGCCTAATGGAACTGCTCATAATAATAGACGCGATGAAAAGATCATCAATTAAGGAAATAAATGTTGTTATGCCTTACTACGGTTATGCAAGACAGGATAGAAGAAACTCAGCAAGAGAACCAATCACTGCAAAGCTTGTTGCTAATCTGCTTACAACCGCAGGCGCCAACAGGATAATTACAGTTGACCTGCACAGCCCGCAGATAGTAGGATTTTTTGATATTGATGTTGATCACTTTGAGGCATATCCTCTGTTTGCAAATTATATTAAATCAAAAGGACTGAAAAATGTCACTGCTGTCGCATCTGATGTCGGTTTTGCCAAAAAAGCAAGGAAATTCGCAAAACTTATGGACTGCCCTCTGGCAATAATTGATAAGAGACGGCCTATGCATAATAGAGCAGAGGTAGTGAATGTGATAGGCGAAGTCAAAGGCAGAACTTGCATTCTTCTTGATGATATGATAGACACAGGCGGAACAATAAGCGAGGGTGCCAATGCTCTTCACGCAAAAGGAGCGTCAGAGGTATATATCTGCGCAACCCATGGCGTCCTGAGTGAGGATGCTGTGGATAAGCTAAGTAAATGCAGGGCAAAAGAGATTGTCCTCACAGATTCATATCCCATACCAAAAGAGAAGATGATACCAAAGATTCATATACTGTCGATTGCTGAGCTCATGGCCCGGGTGATTGAAAGGATTCACGACCACAGATCCTTAGGCGAGTTATTTTCATGGGAGGAAAAGGTAAATGCCCAAATTAAATGAGAAGAAAAGGAAAGAACTTTATTATGAACTAAGGGAACTTGATGCAGAGATAAAAAAATTTAACACTCATCTTGAGACATTGGACGAACAGGTAGCAGAACTTGATTCTTCCAAGACTGCTGTTGCGAAGTTCACTGAACTGAGCAAGGGAAATGAGATGCGAGTCCCATTATCATCAGGCATTTATGTAAAAACAACGCTTGCTGATCCAAAGAAATTGATGATTAATGTAGGTGTCGGTGTGGCAGTTGAAAAGACTCCTGAACAAGTTTTGGCGATACTGCAGGGACAGATAGACGAACTGACTTCTTATAGGACGGATCTGGTAGGGCAGATGAAGATAATGATAGCACGGATTGAGAAGATCCAGAAAGAGTTTGAGTAGATTATCTTTTCTGAGAATATATTGAAGCAGCTAAAACCATTCCTACTTCACTAAAAAATCCCCTGCCTTCTAATGTCAAATCTAAAACAGGTCTTGAACTTTCTATGAATCTAACGACTCTATACAAATCATCAGTCGCTTTTCTCTCCCCAAGACAACTTGATTTAGTCACGGTCTGGCATAATATGTTATCTTCAAATCTAGGTGAACTTAGATTCAATCCGGATGCCTGAGACGCTGATGACACAATTGAGAGCGCATCTTCAATATTTCTTACTGGAATTCTTGCATGGCCATAATGAATGGGAATATATCCCTCCGGAACTCCCTGAACCTGTTCAATAGTGCCACCGACTTCCATAAACTTAAGAGGATATCCTCTTAATGCGAGCGCATCAGGTCTTCTATTATCCAACATAACCGCTGCATCTTTTTCCTGATCATTTCCAAACCAGTTAAGTTCTGCTCTCAACACAGATTGCCCTCCAAAAGTGTGATACAGATGTAGAAAAGAAGACTTTCCTCCAAATTCCTGAGAATCAATAAACAACGCTTCAAAACCGTCTCTAATTTTATTTGATCTCTCAAGTCCTTTGCTTCCATTAAATGCAGCCTTATATGATGCCACCACATCTCCATCTTTTCTAAGTAATTCATCAGGAGTGCCTACAATAAATGCACATGTGGCGATTTGTGCATGTTTATATTCCTCTCTAAAACTTGAGGCCAAATGAACCAAATCCGGATGCAACGTAAGAAATGGGCTAAGCAGTTCTAAATTGACAGGTGTTTTCATTTTCAAAAGAGAAATCGAAATGTATATTTAAATATTTCTACTTTTAAGTAGTAAAATAAGTGTTAGATTATATTTATATACAACTACGTTCTCCATATTTTTATGTTCGGATTTTTAAAAAAGAAACTGGAAGAAGCTATAGGCTCATTTACAAAAAAGGCTGAGAAAGAAGCTGCCCCAGTGGAAGAGCCAAATGATAATTTAGTGAAGGAGAATATAAAACCAGCCGAAAAAAGGAAGTCTCCCGGTGCCAAAAAAGATACAAAACCAGTAGGTAAGAAACAGGAACCTAAGATTATCAAATCCGAAGAAGTACCCAAAACACAAGCAGTAGAATCAGAAGATAAGACCGATGTCATTCCTGAAGTTAGTAGTCAAGAACAAAAAAAAGAAAAAGAATTTCCAAAAGAAACAATCGCTCCTGTTCAGACTGAAAAAAAACAGGAAGAACCTGATATTCCTCAGAAAATATCAGGTATGTCAACATCAGAATCTGCAATCAAAGCCGAACAAATAAAACCTGCCGCAACTGAAGAAAAAAAGCCAAAAAAAGGATTCTTTGCAAACCTTTTCAAGAAGAAAGAAGAAAGGGTCGAAATTAAGGAAGAAAAACCTGCAAAAGAAACTCCAAAACCTTCTGATATTAAGGAACCCAAGTCCCCAAAACAGGATGATAAAATCATCCAAACGTCTCAAAAAGAAGAAGATGCTATCGAAACACTCCAGAAAGACTTAGAAGAGATTAAACATGAAAAAGAAAAGGTTGCTGAAGATATAACTGAAGACAAGAAAGCAGCAGAAACAGGATTTCTTGGAAGGATTTCTGAATCATTCACAAAGATCACACTGAGTGATAAAAAATTCGATGAATTGTTTTGGGATCTCGAGATAATACTTCTTGAAAATAATGTTGCAGTAGAAGTGATAGAAAAGATAAAATCCGACCTTAGGGATGATCTGGTTGATAAAAAACTCAGCAAAAAAGACCTGGACAAACAGGTTATGCGTAGCCTCAGGAGATCAATCGAAGGACTATTTGATGTTGAAAAACTCGACCTTATTAAAGAGATTAAAAAGAAAAAACCTTTTGTTATTGTTTTTATTGGCATCAACGGAACCGGAAAGACAACAACACTTGCAAAACTGATACATAAGTTCAAGGAGAATAATCTTGACTGTGTTGTTGGTGCATGTGATACCTTCAGGGCCGCAGCAATTCAGCAGCTTGAAGAGCATACAACTAAGCTTGGCGTAAAACTCATAAAACATGATTATGGCGCAGACCCTGCTGCAGTTGCGTTCGATACACTTGAACATGCGAAAGCAAAAAATAAAGATGTAGTCATGATAGATACAGCTGGAAGGCTTCATTCCAACAAAAACCTGATGCAGGAACTGCAGAAATTAATAAGGATAGTAAAACCTGACCTCAAGATTTTCATCGGAGAAAGTCTTGCGGGAAATGATGTTGTCGAACAGGTAAAGCTCTTCAATGAAAGTGTAGGCATTGACGGAATTATTTTGACGAAGGCTGACACTGATGAAAAAGGTGGAGCAGCGATATCTGTTTCTTATATCACAAAAAAACCAATCCTATATCTTGGAACAGGCCAGAAGTATGAGGACTTGATAGATTTTAGTGCCGAGAGATTGATTGAACAGATTGGATTATAATTGCTGTCCTCTTAAAGGTACTAATGCTCCGCTATAGTCCTTTTTTGCATCCCTAACCTCGATTGCTTCAATAGCACGGGATCTCCTATAATGATTTGAGACAGCAAATGCAAACCTGTCGCCAATATTCGGACAATTAAAACTCGCTAAGAAAACAAGTCTGGATAAATCCGGCTGCGAGAGCTCTCGACCTAAAGATGCAGGACTAAAAAGCAATTCTCCATAGATTGCATTATTAACTGGATCTCCAAGTAGAACTTTCAGGGAGTGTATGATATGTTCTAGTTCACCCTTCAATATCATATCAAACCTAAATTTATTCATGTCATGGTTCTCTCCTCCTAACATTCTATTAACAATCTCTCGACCTTCTCTCATTTTTGCAATTCTATGCTCCAGATATTTAGGTTCATTTGTAAGTCTATCAAGTTCCAACTGATCCCTTTCTATTCTTTGATATACTAGAGTTTCAAAATCTTCCGGCCTATTTGTTGATAAGTATGAAACAACTGTATTGATGCATTTCACTCTTGCATCCCAACCCAGTGCAAGAACAGCATGGGGAACTTGGCTCCCCTCAGTCAAAGATAGAGGCTCAGAAGAAGCAACATAAAATACATATGCTTCCTGCAGGGGTGTAAGTCCTTCCAATATCCTGCGATCAACTGAGTTAGCCGGAAATCCATCTGGAACTTTTCCGAGCTTCCATAATAAGGTGCCAGGTACTGCAGGTTTAACCATATTTATTCACTTCGAAGTAATTAAAAAGGTATATGTATTAATTTGTAAAAGCGTATTCTATATTTAAATCTACCTCATCAATAATGTAATAATATCACTGAAAACTAAAAACCAGACAAGATTATTTGCAACATTCGCAACCCCGTCAAGCATCGCGAGGGCTGCCGGCTTCATGGTCATGCTGAACAATACTCCTACTATATATTGGATTATGCTGGTAATGAATCCAACCATGATGAGCGGCATACCTGAAAACACTAGCACAAAGATGTTTGCAAACATACTTATAGCAATAAAAACATAGGAATCAAATTTCATGTTGGTACCTGCAAATGTTTTTGGAATTATATATCCAAATAGAATAAATATGAGAGTATACTGCAGCCCATAATATCTTGTTATCACAATCTCCAGAAAAAACAGGGGAGATATATCGATCGGCACGTGGTAAAGCTTCGTGTAATAGATTATGAGGGCTGTGACCCCAAGGAACAGAACATAAATGAATGCCTTCTTATAGAAAAATACGAGAAAAAGCAGCAAAGCAAATGCAATGATTATCCTGAGCTTTTTTGATCCCAATAAGTTTAGTAAAGGATTTACCTTAGGCCTTCTCCGATGTTTTATCATCTGACAAAAATAAACTTCCCCACAAAATACAATGCTATAACCACTGCAATCACAACTAGTGCAAGGTAGGGATTTGCGAGCAGCCTGCGGTAAGTGTTATCTATCTCACTGAGATTATTGATAATATCAGTCTGGCTGACTATACCAATAACTTCGTCATCCTTCATAACAATCAATTTTCTGACGTGATGTTTTTTCATGTCAGCTGCTGCCTTCAAAATCGGAGCATTTCCTTCAATGATGATCGGAGACGATGTCATTACCTCTCCAATTTTAGTTTTGACAGGATCTCTCTTTTTTGCAAGAACCCTGGTTACAAGATCTCTCTCTGTAATTATCCCAACCAGCCCTTTCTGTATCACTACAACCGCACTGATATTTTTCTGAGACATCATCTCAACTGCCTTTTGCACACTATCATCTGGAGCTAGATTGACGACTTTTGACGACATTATATTCTTTACGAGTATCCTTTTTTTTATGCTTTGAATTGCCTCAAGTGGTTTCATACAATAAATCTTGATTTGCAAGTATAAAAATATTGCCAAAATATCCAAGAAAATTATTTAAACTACTGAATTAATAATTTTAATTAATGGGAAAAAGGGGTGCTTCTGAAATAGATTGGATTATGAGCCTTTCCATATTCCTTCTGTATGTCGGCTGGTTTTTTGCGTTTATATTGCCAAACATAAGTATTGCAACTAACCAAAAGTCCATTATTACTTTCCTGGAAGATGATTTTTCAGGCGCCTTCAAATGGCATCTGTATAAATTTCCTGTTTTTATCTTCTCAAACATCACAGGAGAACATATTCCAATTATCATTGATTATTCTTCAAACAGGACAGACCTGAAATTTGCAAATGATATACCTCTTGCAATTTGGAACGGAAAACTGATATTTATGTTAAATATAAGCAGTGATACTGAAACTCAGTGGCTCCTAAATGGCGGATCATTTGAGCAGTCATATATGGGAGAAGGACTGGACATCGAACCTGAAACAGCTAGCACTTACAATATGAGCGTCAGCTTTGAGAATTCTCTGCCAGTTGGAGCAACATATAAATCAAAAGAAAGGATTAAAAGGATTTCGTATATCATAAACACAATCACATTCATCCCTGTAAATGCTTCTTATGCAAATCTTGGTTTTGCAGGTGCATATACTGCAAGGAGCGGAAATATAAATTACACTTCAATTGTATTTGATAGGAATACAGCCATATTTAACTATCTGACTTTCCAGGAAAATCCTGAATATTCTCTATCTATCAACATGAATTTGGATGACTACGACTCCTATTATACTGACAACCTATATTTTGGTGATTTTGATTATGATAATTCAACAAAGAATGTAATATACTCAGCTGACCATGTGACATTATACGGCAAAGATAGCCTAAGCCTGTATTTCCAGGATAATGTGCTCTTTAATTTCACTTATTATAATCAGACCCTGAAATTAAATGCAGATATAGCTGTATCTGATAACTATGAGTACAGCATGATTTTCCATGAAGGAGATTACAAAAATGCAAGCAGATACAATTATTATACTGAATTCGGCGCAGTAAGCACAGTCGAAGGCCTAGATTTTGACAATATTATTACTGATTATGACAGCCTGAAATCTTTGTGGGAACTAGATAATAATTTTGCGATTCTTGTTTATGACAACTCTTCTGCTTACACCTATTTATACGAACCAAAATATCAGATAGGTAAATTTAATCCAGGCGGAAAACCTGTTTATGCAGATACTGTTGATTATTATGCATTAGGGGCAGATGGAACTCTTTCGCCTGTAAGCGTGAACTATAGAATATGGTAAAAAAAGCTTTCATAAAAACTCTTGAAATTCTTTTTGTAATAATAATCAGTGTTTTTTTCCTGGTTGCAGTGATTCCCAGGCAGTACGCGAATTTTGAGAAGGGAAGAACATCATATCTTCTGAAGATGGAAAATGATGAAGAATTTAGAACATTTGTAACTGCAAACAATGTGTGCTTTAATTCTTCGCAAGACAATGTCGCAACAAGGCTGACCTCCCGGTATCTTCCAGGAATATATTCTTATATTATATGCACAGGTCCGTCTGTATCAAGCCTGCCTCCGCAGGATATCAGCGTAGACACTTTATTCTTCGCAGGGAATTACAGCTCAACAAATTTCAAGATATTAAAATTATATTATTGGACAAGCTAACATTTAAATACTTGAATGGCAGAGGATTCAATATGATTATTCCAGTATCAAATGTGTTTATTATTCTGTATAAATTTTTTCTGGCAATATCACTTGGCGCTCTCATCGGGCTTGAAAGGGAAAAGAACCAGAAAGATCATCATGGAGTTGATTATGCAGGTATCAGGACTTTCATGCTCATAACATTGTTTGGCACTGTCTCTGCATATCTATCTAGTCTATACTATGATTGGTTTCTGGCAATAATTATCGTCTGTGTTGTATTGATAGTTCTAGCAGGCTATATCCTTGGATCGCTTTTCAATAAGGTAATCGGCATGACAACTGAAATATCGACCATTCTTGCATTCATCATAGGAATACTGGTTTTCACGTCAGCACAGGAAGTTCCTGTGCTTCTTACAATTGTTACTGTAATGATACTATCTCTAAAAGTCCCACTACATAATTTGGCTTATAATGTCAAATCAAATGAATATTTTGACACAATCAAGTTTGTACTTATTGCATTTGTTATCCTTCCGCTGCTAAAACCAATCCCGAGTTTTGGCCCATTTAATTCTATCAATCTGTATGAAGTCTGGCTCATGGTCGTATTTGTTTCAAGCCTGAGCTATGCTGCATATATACTGATAAAGATATTCGGCTCTAATAGCGGCGCCTTTTTAACAGGTATCCTAGGAGGTATTTTTTCAAGCACTGCCACAGTATCGAGCCTTGCCAACAATTCAAAGCAATCCAGTGATGTTTCGCCGCTGGTACTCGCTGCGGGGATTGCATGTTCAACCATGTTTTTGCGAGTATTAATTGTTGTGTCTCTCCTAAATATCTCAATGATTGAAAAGCTTGCCTTCCCCATGGTCATGATGACACTCGTGGGTTATATTGTTGTTTCGCTCATGCATATAAAACACCATAATAGTGAGGCAAACATTGAGTATAGTTCCCCTCTTCGATTATGGCCAGCTATAAAATTTGGAATATTTTATGCTTTTGTACTGTTTTTATTCAATATTCTAAATTACTATTTTGGCTCAAAAGGACTGCTTATCGCTGCCTTGATATCCGGGATAGCGGATGTAGATGCTATCACTCTTTTCATAGCAAGGAATCCAGCGATTGCAGTGGGAGTAGGCAGCTCAGCGATAATTGTTGCCGCACTAATGAATACAATAACAAAACTGGCGCTGGCAAAGGTGTTTGGAAAATCAGAATATAGCAAAGGCTTATTAAAAATATTAATCCCTATCGTAATTACTGGAATAGTATTCCTTTTAATATAGGTGATCAAAAATGGAAAAAGCAAGATATAAATGCAATAAATGTGGATATGATTTTACCAGGAATGCGAATGTGAAAATGTCAAAATGCCCCTATTGTGGAAAAGAAGGCACAATAGAAAATAAAAAGGGCAACGATGCTGAAAAATTATTGATGGAAGAATACTGATGGGAGAACTTAGAAAAGACTACATCTTGGACAGATATGTAATTATTGCAACAGATAGAGCCAAGAGGCCGCATCAGTTTCAGCAGGAAGAAGATTCCTATAATGAGAAGGTAGACTATTTCGCACCAGGAAACGAAAAACTGACACCACCTGAAATAATGAGATGGCCGAAAGAAGGTGATTGGCAGATACGGGTATTTCCAAATAAATTTGCAGCTGTGCAAAAGCAAGGCAGCTCACTAATCAGGACTGACAACAATTTCTTTACATTCTCCGATTCTTATGGCAACCATGAAGTGGTTGTCGAGACCCCAGACATTGAAAAAACTCTTGCAGATCTAGACACTGGAAATATTGCCCAGGTCTTCAGGATTTTTAGCGAGAGGATAAATGAGAATCTGAAGGACAAAAATATAAAATATGTTTCGGTCTTCAAGAACTCAGGCAAAGATGCAGGCACCTCAATCAGGCACAGCCATTGCCAGATCATCTCGTATAATATGGTTCCGGAAATAATTCTTCAGAAGGAACATGCAATCAAAAAATATCCTGAGTGCCCTTATTGCTCAGTTCTGAATATTGAAAAGAAATCAGACAGAAGATGCTTTGAGAATGATAGCTTTGTATCATTTGCTCCATATGCTTCCAGATTTCCCTTAGAGATATGGATCCTTCCAAAAAGACACATACTTAGCCTGTCTGATTTTAGTGAGGACGAATACATCAAATTGGCTGAAATCATGAAAAAGGTCACAATGAAATTAAAGGAGCTCAACGCAGATTACAATTTCCATCTGCAGTATGGTATCGAAAATATGCACTTTCATATCGAAGTATGCCCGAGGCTTGCCACCTGGGCAGGATTTGAACTAGGGACAGGAACAATCATCAATACCATGACTCCTGAGGATGCCGCTAAGTTCTATAGAGGTGATAATCCATGAAACAACTGAATCGTGTATCAACGGGAATAAAAAATCTGGATACTACCATTGAAGGCGGGTACAAGGAAAAAAGCATTAATCTTATTGAAGGAGGCCCGGGAACAGGAAAGTCAATTTTCGCCATGCAATATCTTGTGTCCGGAATCCGTGATCATAGCGAAAAAGGGATATATATTACATTTGAAGAAGAACGAGAAACACTTATGGATAATATGGTAAATTTCAAATGGGATTTGCAGAAATTGGAGGCAGATAATAAACTTGAGATCCTTGACATTTCTCCTTTAGATGTCGTGAATCTTGTCAAGAAAAAATCTCTTGGCCTGAAATTTGAGATAGTAAAAAAGATACAGGCTAAAAGGATAGTAATTGATTCAATAACTGCATATTCTCTCTTGTTTGAAGAGGGTCTAATCAAAAAACAGGCATTAAATGAGCTATTCAAAACATTGAGGACACTTGACTGCACCGCCCTTCTCATCGCAGAGAGGAAAGTTGATATTGATTCTATTGCCAGCGAAGATCTGGTTGATTTTCAGGTAGATAGCATCATAAGCGTTTACAACACAAGAAAAAGCGATATCAGGGAAAGATCAATGGAAGTGAGAAAGATACGCGGAACAAAAAACATGCCGAAAATATTCCCTATGAGGATAAGTGAGAAAGGAGTAGAGATATATCCTGATGGTGCAGTCTTCTAGGAAGCTTATACGAAGATCCTGCATTTGCCTTGCAGGCAATCCTGATAATATCTGTATTGTCTAAAATTGGAGCGATAGTGAAAGATAAAAGTAGCACAAAGTATTCCATTCATAAGACTTATATATAGTTGTTTTTTTGAGATAGTTGATGAAAGCAATAATACCAGTTGCAGGTGTAGGGACGAGGCTTAGGCCGCACACCTTTACAGTTCCCAAGGCGCTTCTTCATGTCGCGGGAAAACCAATACTTGGCCATATTTTAGATCAAGTGATTGAGTTAGGTATCGTTGATGTTGTTTTGGTGCTCGGATATTTGGGCAGCAAGATCAAGGAATACGCACTGAAAGAGTATCCTCAGCTGAGATTTTCATTCGCTCAGCAGGATCATGCTCTGGGACCGGGACACGCAATCTGGCTTGCAAAACCATTTGTAAAGCCAGGAGAAGAAATACTTATCATCTATGGAGATACCATATTTGTGGGAGATCTGTCTACTGGTCTGAAATCAAATAGAGATGCTTGCTTAGCTGTAAAGAAAGTGAGTGACCCAAGAAGATTTGGAGTTGTTGAAAAAAAAGGGGATAAAGTGATCAAAGTTATGGAAAAACCGGATATTATGCATCCGATGGATGCAATGATCGGCATCTATTTTGTAAAAAACTCAAAAATGCTGTTTGATTCCCTCAAAGAAATGATAGATACTGAGAGAAAAACAAAAGGTGAGTTCTATCTGACTGATGCATTCGAAGTCATGCTTGAAAAAGGTGCAGATATTGCCACCTTTGAGATGGACGGATGGTTCGACTGCGGAAAACCGGAAACTCTTTTGTCAACTAACAAATACCTGCTTGAAAAAAAGGGGAATGGACAACCAAAGATAATCAAGGAAAACACAATCATATTGCCTCCTGTATTTATCGGGAAAGATGTAGAACTTCATAATTCAATAATAGGTCCATTTGTGTCTATTGCTGACGGAGCAAAAATAAAGACCTCCATCATCAGGAACAGCATAGTAAACAAGAATGCATTAATTAGCAATGCTCAGCTCAAGGATTCACTTATTGGCGAGAATGCGATAGTGGAGGATATCATGGAACGGCTTAATGTCGGAGACAATTCAGAGATTAGTTTTTCTGGGGACTAAGATGCTTTGTGCTTACACTTGCTCATTAAAGCAAACTTTTTAAATCACCTCAATATCAAAGCCTATAGTCGACAGCAACACTAAAATGGCGATATATTTATATACCAGTATACAATAGTATATACAGAAAAAATGGAAGCTCAGGCAAGTTCTAATGATCAGATATTCTCTATCCTATTTGAGCAGGATGAGATATCCTGGCAGAGCATGGTCTATGACCTTGTAAGTTCTGAAAAGATGGATCCATGGGATGTTGATGTCTCTTTGCTATCACAAAAATTTCTTGAAAAACTGAAAAAATTCAAAGAGATGGATTTGAAAGTATCCGGAAAAGTCCTTCTAGCTGCAGCGATCCTTCTGCGGGTAAAATCATACAGGTTTGTTGACGAAGATATTAATGCACTTGATTCTCTCATTGCATCAGCAAATGACAATCAAGATGAATTATTTGAAGAACAAGGTGACTTTGAAAATATTGCAGGCGCTCTGAATATTGGGGACAGGCCTCATATATTTCCAAGGACACCTCAGCCTAGGAAAAGGAAAGTGTCTGTATTTGATCTGGTCAATGCGCTTGAAAAAGCCCTTGAAGTCTATAAAAGAAGGCCGCCACGCATTAAGGATAACTTAAAGATGAGAGCGCCAGAAAAGCCAAGAGATATCAGCTTGGTAATCAAGGATGTATACCAGAAAATCGTGACGTTTTTTGGAAAGAACGGACAAAAGGCGCCCAAACTTACATTCAATCTGCTTTTATCAAACAACACAAAAGAAGACAAAGTATTCACTTTTATTCCATTATTACATCTGGACAACCAAAGGAAAATAGACCTTTTACAGCAGGAGCATTTTGGTGAGATATCTGTGAATCTTCTTGAAAAGCTTCCGCAAAAAGAGCTTTAAAGAGGTTTGAAAAACTCAGTCAATGCTTTTTATTATTGTTAATAAGATTGTGTACCTTTCTCGCCTAATCGGGATTTGCTCTCAAAGGCAGAATAGATTGTTTCCTTTGGAAATTAGACTTTATTCATAGCTTTTCAAACCCTTCTTTAAATAGTATCTCCTAATAAAAAAGAATTATGCTGCTGCTGGTTTTAGTATCTCAATTATCGCATCTTTCACTTCATCAGCAAGCAGCGGCTTTCTTAGAAACAGATCTTTTCCACCTGCATTGATAAAAGACATCTGGAGCTTTTCTATCTCCTGCGGAAATCCTGACAGCAAAAGCACTTCTGTCTTTGGTGAGATTTTTTTAACTCCTTTGCACGTCTCCACACCATTTATTCCGGGCATGACCAGATCAACGATGATAACATCAAAAAATTCTTTTTGTGCAAGGTTTATTGCCCCCTCTCCCCCAATGATTGTCTTCACATCAAACCCGCTATGCTCAAGCCCCTTCTTGATTCCCTTGATGACAATGAGTTCATCATCAACAATCAATACTTTAATTTTTTTTGTCATTTTTTACTCTGCAAAAGGTAATTTGATTATGATGCGTGTACCTTTTCCCACTTCGCTCTCTATATACATGGTTCCGTTATGATTCATTATTATGCCAGCAGACGCTGATAGTCCGAGTCCTGCTCCTCCCTGTTTTTTTTTAGTCGTATAAAATGGCTCAAAAACATGGATAAGATTCTCTTTTGGAATTCCAATGCCCTTATCCTCTATTTCCAAAATAAGGCCCTTGTTCTCTGAATTTCTTGCCTTTATCAAAATATTTCCTCCCTTTGGCATCGATTCCTTTGCATTTAAGAGGACATTTAGCAGAACATGCTGCAATTGGCATTTATTTCCAAGTATAGCTTTAATATCTGACGAGATATCCGGTGTTATTGTGATATTAGATGAAGCAAATTGTCTTTCAGTAAACATTAAGGTAGAACTGATCACCTCTTCAATCTTTATTTTGCTGAATGCTCCCTTTGAGCCGCTTGAGAAATAAGTAAGGTCTTTTACAATCCTGTTCATGTACTCGCATGCCTCAAGCATTAGCTTAAACTCTTCATGCCTCACACTGTCAGCAGGTTCTTCTTTCAGGTAAACATCGATGTAATTATGTAGACCAGTCAGTGGACTGCTAAGGCCGTGCGCAATGCCTGCGCTTAGCTGCCCTATCATTGCCAGCCTGTTTGCATGAAGAGATGCTTCCAGCAGCTTCGCCTTTTCTGTAGCATCCTCAATGACCATCAGTATATACTTTTCAGCCCTTGTCCCGTCTTTGAGTTCTTTTGCATTCAGGAGCATAGTTCTTTGGCCAAGCAGAGGAAATTCATGCTCAACTTTGTACTCTTTAATAGAAGTCTTTTTTGGCAGCATCTCTTCCAGAAGCTTTCGAAGTTCAGGAATATCCCACTGTCCGTTGCCGAGCTTATAGATTTTCGCATTTATGGTCTTATCAGGAGAAGCCTTGAATTGTTTGTAAAATGAGTCATTTGCAAAAATTACGTTGAGGTCTTTATCCAGGACAACTATTGAATCTCTAATAGTATTGAGTATATCCTCCTTGAAAACATTCATATCAAAATTGTTCATGTTAAAAAAAAATCCGTGCTTAAATAGAAATATTGTTTACCTATAAGAAACTATTTGTTTCCTGACTGAATTGTGCTAAGCTATAATCATTGCACCGTTAATAATGCAATGAATAGTAAACGCGGTTAATAATTGTTAGTTTTTTCTGGCGCAGACGAGCCGAGGGTAGGCTCCTACGGAGTGGCACGTAGGCTAAGTCGCAGTGGCGACTAAGCCGTCTGCTGCCAAAAAGAAAAAACTTAGCAAGAACTTATCGCATATTCTAGAAGATTCCCTAGAGAGTTTTGAATAGCAGATATATTGTACATTTATTATGTTCAGATCACACTTTCAGAAAAAGATTGCCGTCAAGTTGGGATTTATCCTCATGTGCATATAGATTGTCTCTTTTAGAAACTCATTTTTTTCTAATTTATTGCAAGGAGAGAACAGGAGATGGTTGATTTTCATCTGACGTTATTCGTTTTAAGAGAAATTCAATCCCTACACTAAGGATTGCGGATTCTTCTTACTTACCAGAAAAAATTGAAACAATAATTATAAGAAAAATATTTAGCTCGAGAAGAGCTCAATGTAAAAATAATAAAATAGGTTCGGACTTCCGGCTGTTGCATTTTCAGGCACAATTGCCTGGAAATCATAGGTTGTGTTTGTCGTCGATTCGTCTCCTCTGTAACCATGCCTGTCATTCTCGACGAAAGTCGTATAGACCATTGCATCGCCGTCCCAGAGCAAAACTTCTTGGAAAGGCGAATTGACTGTCAGGGTCTGGGATGTATCGTTCACCCATGTAGCAGTTGCAAAGCAGGTGCTGGCAACGATTGATTTTCCACCCACTGTAAATCCTTTGTGTGTCTGAGTGGCAAAGGTTTTATTGACACTGTCTGATGATAGCGAGGATTGTGTCAACATGGTGTCTTCAGCAGATTTGTTTGTTTCATTTGCACATGCAATATTAGCCCAAGTTGGTGTGTCCCTGGTTATATATACCTGGCCTGTGAAACTGCTTACAGTCCATTGGTATATGGAATACCCGTCACTATCATCCAAGACAAAGGAAGATGAAACATTTCCAACATAAGCTTTCCATTTCTGATCCTGCTGGACAGAAGACAATCTTATGGTGTTGATGGCTCCTTTTGAATGGTTGCCTATGTTAGGTTGGGATGCTGCTTTTTGCGATGTAGAAACATTTGTGAGGGTCGCTCCTTCTGGATCAACTGCAAAGACTATTCCTGCCCCGGCTACTAATATCACTGCCAGGATTATTGCAAGATAATCCATTACTCTCCCCTCACTTTTTGTTTTCATTTTATCTCCTCTTTTAACTTAGTTTTTACTGTAGCTCCACATAAAAGTAATATGTCGCGGTTCCTGTGCTTCTATCAGTTGGCACAAGTATCTCAAAGTCAACTGTCGTGTCATCAAATCCATTCCTGTTATCAGCCAATACTGCTGTGTATACTGTGTTTGTATTGTTGCTGTTCAGGAGTACATTGTAGAAGTCTCCCGGTAGCCCTGTTGAATTATATGGCCTGGTTGATTTACAATAATCTACAGGTATAGTTTTAGCTCCTACTGAAAATGTCGGATGGGTTGTTCCGGTGAATGTCTCATTAATCCCATCTGTAGCTGTACTTGGAATATTAAGTGCATTTTCTTCAGTTTCCCATTGCGTACTGTTAGTACAATTTATATCTGCCCATGATGCGATTGCCAGCCTGGTACCATAGACTTGCCCAAGGGTTGTTGCCTGGGTCCAATCATAAAAGTTATCGCCTGCTGAATTTTCCAAGACTATCTGTCCTGACACGTTTCCATAGAAACCTTGCCAGATAGTAGTTATCCTTGTCTGGTCTATGTTCAGCTGGGTTACGTTCCCTGCCTGGGCAGCTTGTGTTGTTGCAGATGGGTCTACTCCTCTGCTTGAATTCCCTGGTGTTAGTACTCCTCCTGTCGGGTCACCGACTACAAATGCTGCAAATGTCAGCATCGCAATTGCTAGTGCTAATAACATAATACCTATTGTTTTCATTTCATACCCCTCCTCATTGTCGCGATTGTCATGGCTTTGATCTGATCAAAAGCCAGGTTTTCTATGAACTTAACATTTGTATTCATCTCCCCACCTCATTGTATTTATCATTTGTACCGTAAAGAAGAATAAGATCTGATTTTTTCCATAGCTCTTCAATTGTTACACTGTTTACTCTCACTTTTGGAATTTCAATTTTTTTGGGTGTGAATCCTTTCTTCATCACCAGATATAACGAAAGAATACTGCCAGATGATTGGGCAGCAATTAGATCAATACTTGCAAGGCCATCACTAAGAATCTCATATGCCTCTCCGGCAAGCTGATGATGCTCGGTATTTTCCAAAAACCATGCCCTCATCATGAATTTGTGATAAGTTGAAAGAGTTAGCATTTTTTTCTCTGCAAAGCCAGGCATTGTCAAAATTAAGTATGCACTGTCTGATGATAAGGTATATACTACTCTTGGTTTTCCCTTATCTGAGTTTGATGTTTTCTCACTTTTGACAAGCCCACCAAGTTCCAGCAACCTTAATTGCTGGCTGATATTTGCAGAAGTAGTTTTCATTGAAGCAGCAAGCTCCATGGGAGACAAACTTTTCTTTGAGAGAGAACGCAAAATCTCCCATCGAGTTCCGCTGAACAATGATTCAATTTCCAATCTTTAACCCCTTTTTCCCCATCTGCCCTAATTTCACGACGTGCATCTGATTTGTCCGTTTGTCGGCATCAGTATACACTTTCGTATCTTAATACCTTAATGATATAGCTTATATTTAAATATTTCGTTTTTATAATTACTGAATTTAAATTATTATATTTATTGAATAATAA
>JBDRQT010000010.1:0-3497 GCA_043826135.1 archaeon | reverse complement strand
TCTGCCGGTCGAGGTAGGCTTGAGTGAAATATTTATAACTTATTTTCCCTGCTTCGATGGCTTTTCTGATAACGATATTTTCAGGTTTGAAATATCCTTCCCGAATGATGGTTCCGTAAATGTCATGGTAGTGATATCTTGTTCCCACCACCTTTTCAAACGCTTCAGGAGACCTGATTGCCTGGACGTGCGCCCACCAGTCCTGAACCTTTTCCAATTGAACCGTGGTTGTAATGGATTTTTCGTCAATCGGGTCGTCGTAAATATGCGCATCATAATGATGCCCGGTGACCGTAGACCCTACGCCCCATACTTCTATTTGATTCTCCTGTTGGGTAAAGCTCTGTTCTTCCGGGCGTTTCATGGTAAATTCGTCAGCGGTGTCTTTTTCCCACAACTTCCTGTCAATTACGATATCGGGAAAAATCTCCAGGAGAATAGGTTCGCAGAACATGACCTTTATCGCTTTTAATTCTTTTCTCGCAAGGTTGGTTGTTTTCGACCACAATCCGATCCGTATGTCAGGATTCCGCAAAATCCTCTGTACAATCGAGTATTTTAAAAACGTAGACTTGAGAGAATATCTTGGTTCCAGGATCAGGGTGTCCTCGTCAGTCTCCATGAACTTCGCCATTTGTCTATGAAATTGCGGGTCTAAGAGAAACCGGTTACTCCCTCTTCCCTTTGCACTCCGCATATCAAACACTTCTGCGGCGAGATAGAACAGATCAGTGATGCATTTCCACCGCACCCACAGTTTCGAGGCTTCGTCAGGCTTTTTAACTTCGTTCAGAATTTCTTCATACTTCACTTTATCATTATGGTTCATTACATACGAATACACTTGACAAGTCCCTCCACCTGTGATACAATACCACATGGAGAGAAAAAAATGAATAAGTATATTGCATATATCAAACAAGAAGGCGAAGGATGTGATTATACTATAGCCTGCGGGGAAAAGGTTATAGAAATTGATGAAAATAATTGGCGGGAGGCGCATGTAAATTTGGTAAAGTTGATACTGGAGGATTATAATGATGATGAAACAAGATTGCGATCTGCCATACTTGTTGAAATTGCAAAACATAAAGAAATAAATCTAGATTTAATTTATGCAGAAGCGGAGGCGGAAGCAAAAAGAGAATACGAGAATCGAGAAGAACTAAATGAAAAATCAGAATATAATCGACTTAAAAAGAAGTTTGACCCGTGAATACCATTAAGGAGAAGCTGGTATGCGTAGAAAAGAATATAAAGAAGCGTTGGATAAATATAAAAAAAAATTCAGGGTTGTAAGTGAGGACAATGGGAAAGGTGGAGACAAGTATAAGATACAGCATTCTATGTTATCTAAAAGAGGTGAATTTTGGTGTGATGGTCAATACTTTGAAGGAAGTTATGGATGCCATGGCTGGCAGACACAATATTTTGACACTAAAGCGAAGGCAATTGAAAAAATAAACAACGTGAAGCAGTCTTTAACTTATAAAATAAAAATAGAAGAGTATTAAATAAAAGAGAAAATGAAATGAAAAGAATTACACTATGCATAATAATAATGACACTTTTACTAATAACCGCACTTGTGTATGGTTTCATTTATAATAATCATTCTTTTAATGAAACTTATGATAAAAATAAATTAAGAATAGAAAAACTAATAACTATGTTATTTATATTTACCATTTGTAGTTATTTTGGGATATTCCTTTTTCTACATTATAAAACAGATTTATGGGAAAAAATAAAAATAAGCCCTGGAGAATACACAAATAGCTTAATACAATCAGAAGTTTATTTGTCATCCGAAGAAATAGCAAAAATCAAAGAAGCAGAAAAAGAATTAGATGAATGGCTGGGTATAACCAGGGAACAGTATGTATTACACGAAACAACACGGAGATTAAGGAATTGACCATTACTAAAATCTATGATACAATCTTACATCTCCTTGAATGTTGGGCCGGGACTTTTTCATATTTTTCACCCGGCCCTTTCTTTTGGAGGACCAGATGAAAATTCAAGAGACCACAACGTACGCGATCACGCTCTCTAAGAAAGAGTTCAACGACCTTAAAGACTATTTTACAGACATACACCATAAACAACACTATAAGGAGTTTGACCTGCCCGAACCAGGGAAAGTCTCCCTCCTTGTGGATAACAATGCGTTTGTCCATTTTTTCTCGGAAAAATTGAACTCCGCGGTAGTATATGAAACGTAAATTCTTACTTCTCCCCCTCATCCTTCTCTCCTGCTCCCTGCCCGTAGAAACGTCCTTCCAAATAGAGACGTCTTTCCAAACCCCTGGGGATGTCTGCGTCTGGGTGCACGACAACATCCGGTACAAACCGGACGAAACCGATTATTGGCAGTCCCCCGAAGAAACCTTCACCCTCAGAACCGGCGAATGCGGAGATTTCGCCTTACTCATGATTAAACTCTGTAAGGAAAAACTCGACCTGGAATGCTCTCTCGTACTCGCATATAAACAACTACCCGACAAAATATCATTCCACGCCCTCGTTCTCTACGATACATTCTACGACCCAACCGCCGGAACCTCTGACGACCTCCATGGATACTCGGTGGCATATGTTCAATCTTACTCTGATTTATGGTTCTATGGATACTTGTAAATTGCCGCCAGTCCGCGAAATCACCCCCTGTTTCAAGAGTTCTGAGGAGGATGGGATAAAAGGCCCTTTTGTTGAAAATTGTCGCGTTTTAAGAGGAGAAAGACATGCTGTTCAATATGAATGAATATGTTTATGTAAGACTTAGAAAACCCGGAATTAAAATATTAAAAGAGAACGATTGTCCGCTGCCAGATGAAGACGAAGAGGGATATTTTAAATTTCAACTGTGGGACTTGTTTTATATCTTTGGAAACCATATATATCTCGGTTGTGATGTTCCTTTCGAAACCGATATAAAAATACCAGAATAAGCCCTTTTGTTGAATTTTACCTTGTCCCGGGGCGGACTAGAATACTAATAGAGCGGGGGCCTCAGTCCACCCTCCCACCCCTCGCGTCACTATATAGGGAACATCCTATATATCCGTTGCTGTATCCTTGGCGCTTACTCGCTTTATCTTTGTTTGACTGGCTTGACTGGTTACTCTGTCTATCAATTGCTGATAGCTCTTGCTTAAAACGCGCTGTGCTTGCTTAGCGCTCTCATACCGCCCTGTCAGCTTATTAATAACATCGTTTGCACGTATTGCACTGTCTGCGCCAGGGGTGGATTCGGTAATAATAATGTCCTTGACCGTCTCCCCATCTGCATCATAGCGGGTCTGTATAGTCTTTTTCCTATATTGTCCTTTTCCTATATTCGCAAGCGTTTCCAGTCGGACTTGCTCCCCGTATCCAATGGATTCTAAAATCTTGTCTACTCTATGCTTAATCTTGGGAGAACGCAATAAGTGGGTAGCTAGTGAGGCGGCTGTATTAACGTTTTTGGTATTATATGTTAGTAGGGCTGATTG
>JBDRQT010000009.1:0-12049 GCA_043826135.1 archaeon | reverse complement strand
TGTTTCTTCTCCGAATTTAGGATAGAATTATAAGGTTGAAACACACGTTTTCACGTGCATGACAACCCTTCCTTTTGTGTTAAGAAGTTTGTTTCCTTTTCAAGGATATAAACTTTGCGTTCTGAGTTGCGACAACAACATTGTAATTGGATTACAATCCCGTAGAAAAACAGGTACATGCCCAAAATGTGGCAAGTGGTGCCACAACATTGAGCAAGAATACGAACGATTGATTAGAGATATGGACATGGCAGAGAAAAAATGCTATTTACGCATTAGGCAGAAGAAAATCAAGTGCAAATGTGGTTATAGAGGACTTGAGAAAATTGATTTCATAACAAAATATGAGAGGGTTACAGTTAGACTGGCAGCACATGTAGCAGAGGATTGTGAAGAAGCGTGCCTAAAAGAAGTCGCACGACGGTATAAGCTTGACTGGAAAACAGTCAAGGAGATTGACAGGGAACATATCAAGACGTTACTTCCTGAAATTGCTCAACTACTTATGAAGCGAATTGCGATTGATGAAATTGCAATCATGAAAGGACACAAGTATTTCACTATTATACGAGATTATGATAGTGGTATTGCTGTCAAAATTGTGTTAGGCCGTGGATATGAGGAGGTAAAAAGTGCATTGTTAAGCTTAGGTTATGATGCTTTAATGAAGATCAAATATGCGAGTCTAGATATGTGGGATCCTTACATTAAAGCATTAAAAGAATGTTGCCCTAATATCAAACTTGTCTTTGACAAGTTTCATGTAGTCAAGAAAGTAAATGAAGCATTAGATAGTGTCAGAAAAAAAGAGTTTGCTGATGCTTCACCTCAAGAAAAAATTGATATGAAACACAAAAGATGGATTATTTTACATCGTGAACATAATCTCAAAAACGAAGAAAATGAAACTCTGAAAAAATTGATGGAAAAAAATGATAGGTTATACAAAGCATATCTGCTCAAGGAGCAGATTCTTTCTATCTTTGACGAAAAAGACAGTACATTTGATAAAATAGGCGATAGAATTAAATGCTGGTTGGAAAATATCCTCTCCAATGATTTAGAAGAGTTCCATGCTGTTGTTAAAACAATTCAAAACTATATGTATGGCATTCTAAATTACTTTAGATATGGCATGACAAATGCCATTGCAGAAGGTTTCAACACAAAAATCAATGTCCTAAAAAGAAGAGCATTTGGTTTTAGGGATTTAGAATATTTTACCCTGAAAATCTACCAAAATTCACTAAGGAGGTTATCCTAAATTGGGAGATGAGCCAAAAAATTATTAAATGACTTCTCCTACAAACACTATCTCTCCGCCGTCCATGAAACTCCCTGTGCATGGTGTCGGGATATTGAGCCTGAGTCTCATTGTCAGATCATCTCCTACACCAAGGAAATTTGCCAGGACATTATCAAAAACATATGATTTTGCATTCTCTCCCCTTGGCATAGTGGTCCATGGCTGAAGAGCATTCAGATGCATTGCCTTGTATTCCATATGATCTGCAGTTAGCACATTTGAATCAGGGCAGAGCGCCGCGCTATCCGAATAATCATACATATCTGTTCCATATAATCTGAGCAGCATATATAATCCTGAAGATGCATCAGCTGTATTTTCTATCCTGAAATAAGGTGAATAAACTGTTGATCCTGCTGTTATTTTTGACAGGACTGCCCCACCTTGCGCGTACATGAACCCAAACGCATCCTGGCTTTCAATTGTCAGCGAAACAACAGGGTTCAAAAATAATGATACAACTCCTGCCGCCTGGTTTGAGCATCCCTGTCCGCATCCATCTATGACTTTTACAGAGAGCCAGTATTCTCCGTAAGTTCCGCCTTCAGCAGGCTCGACAGTGTAAGTGCATTCATAATGCCCAAGTGCATTATTATATGTTATTTCTGTGTGGAGATCTGTCCAGTTTTCAGCCTTTATCAGCCTGCATCCTGCTTCAACAGGATCTTCGCCGTTATCAAGAGTAACATAGACATGGACACAGTCATCTATTATTCCATCCTTGTCAAAGACGCTTGTTGTGAAATTGACAGTCTCTCCTTCAAATGCATAGGATCTTCCAATTATACCTTGCATCAAGAGATCATTTGAAAGATTGCTAACACAAGTCAGGTCATCATTGCATATTTTAGGTATGTCAGCAGTAGTATCTACATGATAGCAGACGCTTCCGCCGTCCTGGCCACTGCATGTCCCATGCTCCTGCAATATCTCCGGGCAGAAATTCTGCGGCTCAACTCCAAACCCAGGAATGACTCCGTTATCTCCGACTGTATTGCAGGTTCCGTCTTTCAAAACCTGATATAGCGGGTCTTCGCAGTAATAATATCCTGATAATTCCTGCCTTGAAAAACCTCTTTGCTTGAATCCCACGCAGCCTGTTGTTATCCAATCTGAATATACACAAAGGCATGCATCATCCTGCTCATTCAATACATAAGATTCAGGGCAGTATGCAAAGTTCCATTCATATGTGACATCAGCAAAACCATCAGACTCGCAGACTCTAGATTCTTCTGATGCAATGCAGGCACATTCATTATTGTCAACTTCCTGATAAATCACATTTGGACAATATGAAAACTCGCTGGTCTCTCCTGCCTGCTGCTGCATGACACCATCAGATGCGCAAACTAAATCTTCCCAATCTCCATAAAGGCATGCACATGAGGCATCCTGTTCGTTCACAACATACGGATCAGAACAATAATCAAAATTATATGTGTAAATTACATCTGCGATATTATCAGCGACACATTCTCTACCTGATTCTGATGCGACGCAGCTGCAAGATGAATCATCAATGCTCTGCACCAACCGGTTCTCACAATATACAAAATCTGATGTCTCATAATTATATTGCCTTCTCAGGCCATCTGAGATGCAGACGTCATCCTGCCATCCTGCATAAACGCAGTCGCATGAATCTCTTGCTTCAGCCTGGACTACTGGATCGCTGCAAAACTCATAATTCCATTCATACGAAACATCAGCGAAGCCGTCAGATATGCATGAAAATCCTGTTTCTGATAGTGAGCAGTCGCATACTCCGTCAACTATATTTTGGTTCTGGAAATCTTGGCAAAAAGGAAAATCTGTGATCTCATATCTTTCCTGGTACATCTCACCCTCTGATATGCAGTATTGATCAGACCATTCTGAATACACGCATGAGCATGTTGACTGCGGCAATTGCAATGTGAACGCATTTCCGCAATACTGAAAGTTCCACGTGCAGCCGAATTCAGCAAGGCCATCTGCTACACAGACCTGGTTTTCAAAAGTATATACGCATGCGCATATTTCATCAGTGACTGTTCTAGATAGCTCCCCTGTGCAATAATCATAATTGGTATATTCGCGTCTTTGCTGCTGCATAGTATTATTGGCAACACAGACCAAATCAGTCCACTGAGTATAATCACAATTACAGAGATCATCTGCAACATTTTCAGTAAAACTGCTTCCGCAGTATTGGAAATTCCAATTGTATGTCACTTCTGCTGTTCCTTCAAATATGCATGACCTATCACTTTCTGAAGATATGCAATCGCATGTGGGGTCAGGTATTTCCTGATACTGAATATTACAATAATCATATGGTGAATAGTCAAGCCTCGTCTGTGCCCTAAGACCATCATGAACACAAATCTCATTTTCCCATGTTGTATATATGCATCCGCATTCAGGGTCTTCTACCTGCTCTGTCCTTCCATTTCCACATGCTGGATAATCCCATTCATATGTAATTTCAGCCTGGCCATCTGCGATGCAGACAGAACCTATTTCTATCTCCTGGCAGTTTTGTTCCAGGCATCCAGGATCATTCGGAATTATTGTAGCTTCGCAGTCTCCTCCTGTTCCTGTATCTATCTGGCACAAGCAGCCTTCACTGCCTGCAGTTCCACAACTTCCAAAATCAGGATAATCGATTTTATCAGGGCCTTCGCAGGTATCAGTGTATGGGCATGAACAGTCAGTATCAGCAGCACATAATGCGCCGCAGCTTCCGACGACACAATCATATGAAGTTCCCTGGATACATGTGCTGTCGACACATGTTGCCGAATAAGTCTTATGCGACGTCTCAGTGCAGAATTGCCCTGTACAATCCCCATCAATCTCGCATTGCTGAGCAATGGCAAAAGCTGTCAATATAGAAAACATCATAATTGTAATTATCCAGATCTTACTCATCAAACCCCACCCCCACCTCAAATGAAATTGTGAATGGTAATTCCAAAATGAAATGGATATATATACCTTTCGATTTGTAACTATTATTCAATAGTCTTAGTTAATGACTATTCTAATGTAAGTACAGAAAAAGCAGAGTAATTACTTCTACACTGTTGTAAATATTATGTTTTCTGAATATCTTCTGTTTCCTGCTGCATCTTCTGCAATCACAGTGACATTATGAGCGCCCGGTGAAAAGTATTTGTTTGCGAGTGAGCTTGTGCCATAAGAGTTGCAGTTCCCGCACAGAGATCTTTCCTGGCCGCCGAAACTCGGATCAGTGTATTTAAGATACTTGACTGTCTCGCCTAAAGTGATATTAAATATGAGATATCTGCCTTCCTGGACAGCTGAAAAAGTGCTGAATGTTGGCGGAACTGTATCAACGAGTAGATTGCTGACTGTCTTTGACTGGGAGTTGTTCGCGATATCTATCACGATGAATGTATAGCTCACTGTCTGGTTCTCGAATTGAGATATATCTACAAATCCTGATGCGCCGACTGCGCCACCTGTTCCGCATGTTGCTCTGACTCTGGTACCTGAAACGCATGGCATTGATTTCGTAATAGTTGATAATGGCCCAACAATCTTAAAAATCATCTCCTGGCAGTTTTCCTCAGTATACTCAACTTCAAAAGCACCTGTTGCAAATCCGCCTCTTGGTGTTATGCTGGAAATTTTTGGAGGCGCAGAATCAACAAAGAATTCTGCGTGCTTAGTGTCAGTATTTCCTGCCCTGTCCCTTGCGATGAAAGTAATATTATGGAAACCATTAACCAAAGATACAATCCTTTCATATTTAGTGCATGATGAGCACAGCCTTTTTTCCCTTGGCGTGCTGTCATATTGGTCAATATATACGAGATCAGCAGTTTCAGTAGAGGATAAATTAAATGGCAGTCTTGTATTTGAATAAACTTGATCAAACAGCGCGACAGTAAGAACAGGAGCAGAGATATCTACACTTAATGAATACAACCTTGATTCTGCGCTATTTCCTGAAATGTCTTCGATTCTGAAATAATATTCAATGCTATTTCCATCATATGACGATATATCTGCATGGAAATCGCAAGTCTGGTCGCGGCCTGCAGGACAATCAGTTCTTGGAAGTCCCAAAAACACCGGTGCTCCGACTTGCCTGTAGAATAGTTTTACCATGACAGGAGTATCTTCAGTATATATTACTGTAAAGTCTCCGTTTGTATATCCACTAGTGGGCGATGTAGATCTTATCCTTGGTGCAGTCTTGTCAACATAAAATGTAACATTGTATGTATCAGTATTTCCTGCGCTGTCTGCAGCAGTGATTGTTATATTATGGAATCCATCGGAAAAAGTGACTGTCCTAGAGTATAAATTGCACGAGCTGCACAGTTGCCTATCTCTAGGACTAGCGTCACTTTTGTCAAGATATGACAATATGACTGGTTCAGTAATATTTATGTCAAACAACACGCTGTTTGTGCTGTAGATATTTTCAAAAGGTGTCAGGATAGTCATGATTGGAGAAGTCATATCGACCCTGAGCCTGGTTAGCCTGGAATCAGTGTTGCCTCCGGCAATATCTTCAACTGTAAAATAATACTCGATTTCATCTCCATCAAATGCAGAGACATCTGAAAATATTGAGCATGTCTGCCTGCTGCCTGAAGGGCAATCATCTTTTGAGACACTGAAGAACTGGCCTCCGATCCCCCTTACAAACAAAGTTATGTTTTTCACATTTTCTTCTGTATAATCTATAGAGAACCAACCGTTAGAATATCCGCTTCTCGGATTTGTGCCTGAAATGTATGGTACTCTTGAATCCACAAAAAAGCTTGCTCCGAAATTATAGGTTTGGCCGTTATGCACTACCTGAACAAAAAAATTATTGTGCCCTTCAGAGAAATACAGGTTTCTGTAATTGCTGTTGCAGTTTGTGCATGATCTTATGAATCTGCTATTGTCCATAGAATATTTTATCTCAGCGACCTGCCTGTCGCATATTATATTGAACGGAATTTTTCTGCTTGTATATACCAGATCATTTGGAGTATATAATGTGCATAGCTGAGAATCAGTGCCATCGCAGTTCTCATCAATCCCGTTTAATGGGATTTCCTGCTGAGGGAAGATAGCATTGCAGTTTTTCCACAGACCTGTCTGGCAGACTTCCTGGCCGTATTCACATATGCCTGTATCTGTTGTTCCGCACTGCCTTGTCAGATCTTTATCAACAAACCCGTCACAGTCATTATCCTTAAGGTCACATAGCTCAACTGAAGGTGCAGGACAGCCTGCCCAATTGCCTGCATTGCAGGTCTCTGTTCCGATTGCGCATAAACCTTCATGATACATATCGCATCCTCTCACCAGAAGATCATCCACTGCTCCGTTGCAGTTATCATCCAGATTATTGCATATCTCTGCTTTTCCCGGATAGATATTATTATTATTGTCATTGCAGTCCTGGCACTGCAGATCAAATCCATCGTTATCTGCATCTGTTCCTGTATGAGGACATGATGCGCCGCTAGGGCATACAAGATGCTCGCACACTCCGTTTGTGCATGTTCCCGGAAGCACTCCGCAAGTATTCTGCTTTCCTGCGTAGCATCCATTCAGATTATTGCAGTCAAGATTCTGGCAGTCTAAGTTCTGCGTGCATTCAGTGCACGATGCAGCTTCATCCGGTTTTTCATACTCGGTTCCGCATGCATTCTGGTCTGAACATGACCTTATCTGTTGGCCTGCAATGCAGGCTCCCCAATCGGTGCATGTCCAGTCTTCCTGGCACAGGCCGCATTGCGCATCGAATTTTACGCATGCTCCCCAACTGCCTCCTGAACATACCTGGTCTCCGTCACAATTATCAAGAGTGCAGCTCCTGACCTGGCCGTTTGAGCATTCAGATCCTTTGCTGATGGAAAGTTGGCTTATCTGATAAGCAATCGGAAAATTGCATGTAGGGTTTCCCTGGCATGCCGGATCATTTGGATTCACATAGAAAGTTGATTTAATTGTTCCGTCATAGTTGAGTTGCTGGCTTATGGTTGATGTGAAATTCACAAACCTTTTTTCTCCTGGCTGAAGCGTTATATCATTTTCATGGAAATAAAGAATATTTGAGATCGCAAGCGGAGATGCTGCAAACAACACCTTCACAGGGATAGTATTTTTGTTGTTTACGCAAATGGATCTTGTGACTTGCGATGGTACTGTGAGATATTTCACATCCAGCTTGTAGCTGCACGTGGATGCTGTTATTGCACTGGCAGAATTGATTGTGAATATTAGGAAAATCGCGAGCATAATGACTATTTGTGGTTGCTTCATTTTAATCACATCAGAGTTATAAAATTTAAAAAAAAATCAAAAAAAATTTTTGATTTATAGGACGTGTCCTACAAAGACAATCTCGCCGCCGTCGTTGAAGTTACCTCTGCAAGGTGAAGGTATGTTTAACCTTAATCTCATGGTAACGTCATCGCCTACGCCTAGGAAGTTTCCTCCAAAGGATGATCCCCTGAAGACAAAGTTCTTTCCAGCATAGTTCTCTGGCATTTCTGTCCATAGCTGCTGCACGTTCAAGTGTGAAGCTTTGTAGTCAACTGTCTTAATGTCTAGGACATTTGATGTTGGGCACATAGCTGCGCTTGATCCGTAGTCCCACATGTCAGTTCCATATAACTGTAGTAGGATGTATAGTCCTGTTGAAGGGTCAGCAGTGTTCTCAACTGTAAAGTAAGGTGAGTAGACTGTCTCTCCTGCAAATGGTCCTTCTGTCAATGCTTTTCCGCCGATGTCATACATGAATCCGAACTGGTCCTGTGAACTTATTGTCAAGGAAACTTCTGGGTTCAAGTATAGTGATATTAGACCTGCTGCTCTGTCTTCGCAACCCTGTCCGCATCCATCAACTGCTTTGACTGATATCCAGTATGTACCCTGTGTGCCGCCTTCTGCTGGCTCAACAGTGTATGTGCACTGGAAGTGTCCTAGTGCATTGTTGTAGACAACTCCTGTGTGAGGATCTGTCCAACTTGTTGCATTAACCATTCGGCAACCTGCTTCGATTGGGTCAACGCCATCGTCTAGTGTTACATAGACTTTGACGCAGTCATCAACGATTCCGTCTTTGTCTAGTACTTCTAGATCAAAATTGACTTCCTCGCCTTCAAATGCATATGACCTTCCTACGATTCCTCTGTTCAGCATTTCGCTGACACATCTGTCAACGCATGTCTGGTCATTGTTGCAAATCTGTGGCAAATCTGTTGTAGTGTCAACCCAGTAGCATACGCTACCATCTGCACTTTCTTTTCCGTTGCATTCGCCGTGCTCCTGTACTATTTCAGGGCATGCGTTTGCTGGCTCGACGCCTACGCCGATTCCAACTCCAGTTGTTACTGTTTGTGTTTCTGTGCCTGTTTCAGCGAAAACTGCTGTTGCTAGAAGCACAAATGCTATAACAACGCTCAATGCTTTGTTCATTTTTTTTCCCTCCGTAATTAATCTTGCCTCTTTTTTGCCCCTTTTTTTCGCAACTCATGCGATAACATGACATGAGTAAGTGTTAGTGTGACAGGCGCATAGAGAACTCTCAAGAAAATTCTTGAGTACACCCCCTATTAATGCACCCCCTGCCTACCAAAATAGGCCAGTAGCATGCAATGCTACTCTCACCCCTTTTAAGAACCCCTTTTTTTGAGAACAGGAATAAAGGCTTTTCACCCCTATTTCTGACCCCCTATGCAATAATAATCATTTAGAAATATGCGGCTTATATTTAAATGTTTTGTAAATAGAACATTCTAAAGTAGTAACATAGAATTACTCTTTCAGAAGTGTGAGCACTTTATCGATATATGCAGCAACATCTTCTCCTTTCTTAGTGAGGCTAAGAAGCTTGAGTCTTCCTTGTTTATCAAAAACAACAAGCCCGGCTTTCTGCATCTGTTGGAGGATCTTAACAACATGAGAATATGTGCAATCGACATTTTTTGCGAGATTTGAAGCATAGATCTCTTTCTTAGAATTGCGCCTCATCTCAACCAGCATCATTGCCGGCTTCTCCCTAAAGAGAACATTGAAAATATCGTGTCTCCCCATGTTTTATACTGAATTACTTCCCTTTTAAAAAGTTTATGATTATAGTATTTGAGTATATATATTGTGAATTTTATGGATATATATTTTCTATCCCTTTTTTACCTTGGATAACTGCAATATATAATTTTAAAAATATAGTTTTATTTATATATGTTGTGCTTCATTGCAGGAGATTTTAAAATAATTTTAAGGTACTATGCACGACTGAGTCATTGTGCATTCATGTAGTATATGCGATAAGTTCTTTCTAAGTTCTTTCTAAGTTCTTTCTAAGTTTTTTCTTTGTGGCAGCAGACGGCTTAGTCGCTACTGCGACTTAGCCTACGAGCCACTACGTAGGAGCCTACCCTCGGCTCGTCTGCGCCAGAAAAAACTAACAATTGTTAATCGCGTTTACAAATATATTATATCACAAAGCTTGAATGAAATTAAAGTCTAGTAGAATTCCATTTTCAGAATAGATTGTTTCTTTTAGAAATTATTTTAAAAAATAATCATAATAAGATTTTATCAAAACATTCTGTACCAAAACAGGAAGAGTCAAACGAAAAAGAAGATTTTATAAAGTCTTTTGCTCCTGTCAATTGTAGGAGGGTATTACCATGACTGAAAAAGAAATTAAGGAACATAAGCCAAAAAAGCTGCATGAGCATCTGAAGCAAAAGGTGCCTGTGCCTGTATATATGATTGGAGCTGCTATTCTGCTTGTACTGTTATTGTTTGTAATTAAGATCCCATACCAAGCGAAAGAAAGTTACATCGAGATAGAAAAATATGAAGAGCAGGTAACTGTCATGAAAGACTATGTGGTAAATGAAGAAGTCTGCAAAACAGTACCTTCTGAAATAAAGATAAGCGAAAATACAACATACGCACGAGCTTTTGGGCTGAGCGGCTTTAAGTGTTATGCAAAGTTCAAATTGTGGAATCAGGAAAATACTCTCGGTGAGTGGACTATTAAGTATGCATTCAATGTGAACGGAAAAGAATTCCTGACTGAGCCTGTGACCAAAAAAATTCCTGCTCTTGCTGCAGTGGAATTCTCTTTTGAGCTTGAGGATACTTGCAAGAGCGGCGACAGTGTCTCAGGAGACTTTGTCATTGTATCAAGCCCGACAACAGAGATATGCCTATATCAGGATGTGACAAAGCAGAAGCCTGAATTGGAAACAATTCAAAAAGAAAGGAATGTGAACAAGGAAAGGCTTGTCCCGAAGACTGAATCAGTATTCCAGCTGCTGCTGGGTGTCAATAAGGGAGAAAAAGCATAATTATTTTTTTCCTTTCTTTTTCAGCAGTTCTTTTATTTCTTTGACTTCACTTATGAGAGTGTCCATCTGGTTGTTCACTTTGCTCTGTTTCCAGTTGAGATACATCATGAACAGCTGGACTGCAAAAGCTACAGCGTAAGTTATCAATACAACAACAAAAGAATTTCCAAGAGTTTCAGGCGTTAGTTCCATAAAAATGATAGAATTGACGGAGTATATAATTATTGTGTTCTATATGCGAGTTGAGAGAAAAAAAAATCTTTCGAATTGTAGCCAAAACGTATCTATTGCTTCTACCTGCAACCCATTATATATATGCATGCAAAGAAATGATTGTTTCTTTTAGAAATTAATATTTTAAAAAAAACTTTGATGGATTTCAGAGAGCAAAAGGCAATAATCTGAATATCAAATCTGCGAATCCGACAAACACCACAACATTAAACAGGAAGATTAGTGATTAGAGTGATGTCTTAAGAGATTGCCCGATCCGTGATTATTTAATTCAATCACAAATAAGTTCAAAAAATAGATTTAAGAATAAGCAAACAAAATCTGCAACTACAATGTGTGTATTATTCGAATATTCTAATGAGCCTTTGCCTGCAATAATGCATGGTCTGGGTATAACAAAATATGATTCCGTCCTGTCTGTATGCTGTTCTGGTGACCAGGCGCTAGCTATGGCAGCTCTTGGCGCAAGAGTAACAGCTGCTGACATAAATCCAGCACAGGTAGAATATGCAATAGCCGGCCAAGCTGAAATTATTAAGGGTGATTTTTCAAGATATACAGAGATGAACCCACGCATTAAACTTATTGATAGAATACTAGGTATTTCCGATAGTAAATTGTGTGATTTAGAACTAATCAAGCAGAGGAACAAATTTTTTAGGACACATCTGGAAACATTAATTTCAGGTGCTTCAAATGTCAAATTTATAACTGCTGATATCTATGGACAAGATCCTGCGCAATACAATAAAATCTATCTGTACAATGCAGATTTGCCTGCATCAGGAGGTATATCTCTAATTGGTTCTGCTGTGCCAGGAACTTTATTCTATGTCAGCGATGAATTCATGTACTGCCAGATCAAAAAAAGATGCCCCATGCAAACAAAGATTGACGATGAACTGACAGATAAAGCAAGAGATTATCCGGGATCTCCATATATCTTGTTTAGGCCAATTATTTTTATTAGAACTGAATGAAAATACTGAGAGGCAACTATCTCAATATCGTACCAATAAATCAGCCAAGCTGATTAATGTGTTTCTTCTCCGAATTTAGGATAGAATTATAAGGTTGAAACACACGTTTTCACGTGCATGACAACCCTTCCTTTTGTGTTAAGAAGTTTGTTTCCTTTTCAAGGATATAAACTTTGCGTTCTGAGTTGCGACAACAACAT
>JBDRQT010000008.1:0-4922 GCA_043826135.1 archaeon | reverse complement strand
TTGCAATGGACAAGTTGATGAAGAATTAACACAACCATCAGACTCATGCACGGTAGGAGTTGGAGCATGTGAAGCAACAGGGACTCACACAAAGACCTGTAATGGAATAGAAGGATGGAGCGACTGGGGCGAATGTTCAGCAATAGCTGGCACAGGTTCAGCAGAAGTATGCGACAATGTAGACAATGATTGTGATGGAACTATAGATGAAGGATTAACAAGGGACACCACATGCGGAGTAGGAGAATGTTCACAGAACACAGGCTATGAGACATGTACTTTAGGAGTATGGGGAGGAGACACATGCGACGCATACAGCGGAGCAGTATCAGAAATATGTGACGGATTAGATAATGACTGTGATGGACACTTTGATGAAGACTTTACAGATTTAGGGGATTCATGCACAGTTGGCGATGGAGAATGTGAGAATACAGGGGTTAAGGTATGCACAGTTGATATGCTAGGAACAGAATGCAATGTAGAGCCATTATCTAGTTCAGCAGAAGTTTGCGATGGGCTTGACAATGATTGTGATGGACACTTTGATGAAGATTTCACAGATTTAGGGGATTCATGCACAGTAGGCGATGGAGAATGTTCAAACACAGGAGTGAAGGTATGTTCAGCAGACACACTAAGCACAGTATGCAATGCAGAACCATTATCAAGTTCCACAGAGATATGCGATAATAAGGACAATGATTGTGATGGCTTGATAGATGAGGATTTGACAAGGAGCACGAATGAACAAGGGGAATGCAGCGTAAATACAGAGACATGCGATGCAGGGACATGGTATGCAAACAATGAATACACATCCACTCTAGAAATATGTGATAATCTCGACAACGATTGTGACGGATTAGTAGATGAAGAATTGACACAATCCTGCGGAGATGGAGTATGTGCAGGAACAAGTGCATGCTCAGCAGGAGTTTGGGGCGATTGCTCTACTTCTGGAAACGATGCAGGTGTATGCGCAGTTTGTGACAACAGCGGAAACCAAGAATATGATTCTTCACAGATTACAGATTGTGATGGAGAAAATGGATGGTTTGATGGTGAAGCAGAACAATGGGTAGATGAATCTCAGTGCACAGAAAAAAGGCAGACTAAACAAATGTACAAAGAATTTATTTGCCAGGCAATTGACACATGCCAGCAGTCAGTTACGAATGAACAATGGGTAGATTCAGCAGATGTAAGGGATAAGCAGGATGGTACATCGTGCGAAGATGGATTTTTTTGCACAACTGGAGATATATGTGAAGCAGGTGTTTGCATCGATGGGTCAGCAAGAGACTGCTCAGCAAACGATCTATCACTTGTTGATGAATGTACTTATACACCTGATGGAGAAGAATATACCAGAGATACATTCGCAGGCTTCACAAGCGTCTGTGATGAAGAACAGGATATCTGTACAACAGGAACTGAAGTTGTTGTCAGTGCATGTGATCTAACTTGTGGTGCAGAGTGCTCTGATGGCAATCTAGATGATAATGATGGTTGCAGTTCAACTTGCAAACTGGAAGTCTGCGGTGATGATATCCAGCAGACAAATGAGCAATGTGATGACGGAAATATAGATGACAATGATGGATGTACATTTGACTGTAAAATTGAGATATGTAGTGATGGTATAATCCAGACAAACGAATATTGTGATGATGGAGTATTGAATGGACAACCTCTAAAATGCAACGAGGATTGCACAGGAATCACTGGTTCAATTTGCGGAAACAGCATTCCAGAGGAGGGTGAGGAGTGCGACGATGGAAACAATCTAAATTCTGACAGCTGCACAAACACATGTGAGAATGCAAAGTGCAGTGATGGATATGTTTGGTTTGGCCACGAATCATGCGATGATGGGAATTCAGATAATACAGATTCATGTTTGAATTCATGTGAAGAAGCTGCATGCGGTGATACATTTGTTCAAGAAAGGATAGAGGAATGCGATGATGGAAATACAGAAAGCCTTGACGGCTGCAATTTCCAATGCATTGAAGAGACCTGCGGTGATGGTATTATTCAACCTATTTTGGGAGAAACCTGTGAGTTTGACAATCAATGTAGTGATGATGATCATACAACATTGGACTCTTGCTCTGAATGTGGTTGCTCTAACCAGGTAGTATGTCAGGATGAATGCGAGCTTAGTGAGATTAATTTTTGTTCGGTGGATCAATTGATTGAGTGCGGCAACTTTGACGCTGATCCTTGCTATGAATACGGACCAAAACAGGACTGCAATAAACAAGATGGATGTTATGAAGTTGTTCTTGAAGCACCTTTCTGCACAAGTTGTGATCCGAAAACATGCACTAGTGTCTGCTACAATACAAAGACTGTGTATAGGGATTATACATGTGGAGATGCAAGCTGCAGCTTTGCTGTATTAGAAATGACTGATGTAGATGGAGACCTGATAGATGACAAGTGCGATGGTTGCATAGACTTAGATTATGACGGGATCTGCGATGCAAAGGATAATTGTGTCGGAGTCTATAATCCTAATCAGGTAGATACAGATAATGATGGTTATGGAAATGCATGTGATGAAGATAAGGATAGCGATGGATATCCGGCAGGCATTGACTGCAATGATTGGGATCCAAAAATAAATCCAGGTGCGACAGAAATACTGAAAAATGGAAAAGATGATGATTGCAATCCAGACACTGCAGATGTTCCGCAGAGGATTAGAAGTCAGGATCTTTCAATAGATGTAAAAATCCTGAATGAGGATTCCGCTATTAAGGAAGGTTACCTCTTGGTCGCGGTGTTCCTTACAAATAAAGGGATTGATGCAAAGAATGTTGAAGTCACATCAACGCTTGCAGACTCACTGATCACTGACAAGGTAAAAATAAGCACATTAAAACAGGGCACAACAAAGAGAGTCATCATGTATCTTCCTGTCGATGGGAAAATCATGCCTGATGAAGCATATGTCAGAACAGTGATGAATGCAGATACAGTGAAAAAAGTAAAATACAGTCAGGTCAGAATTTTTTAGTTCCAAAGTAAGAGGTCACTGGGTGGGAGTGATATTTTTTAATATTTTTTCAGCTGTTTTTATGAAATTCTCTTCGGAACTAGTTGGAATGACAGCTCCAGCAGCATTCTTATGTCCGCCACCTTCACCAGGAGAACTTGTAAGAATATCTCTTATGACTTTCATCAGGTCAACATCAGGATAATTCCCTTTAATCCTAATGGACACTTTTGTCATATCTTCTACGTCTCTTGCAAGGGAAAGAATAATGGTGCCATCTTTGACTTCTTGTGTATTTGCGACTATTGAAGCCATGGTTCCTATTAGTGTAGATTTGATCTCATCTTTGGCATTTAATATTATGAAGTTTTCCCCTATTATTGCATTGTTCTTGTTGTTCTCAAACCATCTCATCGAAGAAACTATTTCTCTTCGGTATTCCATCAATATTGCGATAGCTTTCATTTTGCTATCAGGGTCATCCAGGCATGCACCTATTCCTATAGACGCATGACCAAGCCTTCCGCATGCATTAAGGAGCGTCGAGAACTCTTTTGCATCCCGAAATTGGCTTGAGTCATCTTCATCCTTAAGCAAATATCTTCTACCAATAATATTAGTATTCCCATTTTTCATTACTATTGCAGATGTCAATCTGCTTTTTTCATCTTCATTAAGGTCATTAAATCTTTTCCATTCATCCCCTATTTTAGGATCAATTCCTATGCTGCTCAAAAACTGTATTGCTTTTGATTCGCTGCCATTTAGATCAGGCAGATTCACTTCTCCTGCATAGGTCAGGAGCTTTATCAGTGACCTGGTTTCCTGCCCAAACCATTTTAGTCCACTAGCTAGTTCAATTTTTCCGGAATCAACTGCATCTTTTAATATTGCTTCATTGAGCTCTGAGAAACCTTCAGCTTCCTGCGCATCTCCAATTGCACCGATGATAGCCAAATGTGCAGATAATTTATTTTTAGCGTCAAGAAGTTTACTAAACATATAAACAACACCAGCGCCTGAAATATCCTTGGATCCATCGATACCAAATGTATGGGGATTTAGAAATATCACGTTATCTGGAATTGAAATTGATTTGTCGTATGCATGATGGTCTAAAATCAGAATTTTTTTGTCCTTGATATGTTCACTGAAAAGCTCAAGCTGACCTGAACCGAAATCTGTAAAAATAAGGAAATGATAAGGTTCAAGTTCTAATTCCACGATAATTTTTTCAGTGAGCTGTTTCTCAACTGACAATGAAAATTTTGCATCCAAATTATCCAGTGCTTTGCTAATTATTGCTGCGCTGCATATTCCATCAGCATCTAGATGACTAACAACTCTGAAGACTGTTTTATTCTCCTCTGCCGCGGCCTTTAGCTGCTTTGCACCATCTTGAAGTGCAATAATAAACTCCGATAACATAAAAAAAAGAAAAAACTGCTCACTCCATGAGCAAGCTTACTCTCTTTGGATCATAGTTCCAATCAGCTGGCAGTTTGTTTTCCTTTTTATAGTAAACGACCAGTCTTCTTATCTTAGATTCAGTGAGCATTATTCCTCTCTTACCAGTCATGTCCTTTTTGTTGGCTTCAAGATGCTTTTGCAGCTGAAGAACTCTTTTCATAAGTGCCTGCAAGTTCTCAGGAACCTTTGGCATCAATTCTTTTTTTTCAAGAATATCAGATATGGAATTTTTGGTAACAGATTTGACGTCAGGAATGCCATATGTATCTCTTAGAATCATTCCAATCTTTGAGGAAGTGTTGCCTTCTTTAGCAAGTTTAATAATCAAAAGCTCTACTTCTTTTGCCTTATAATTCATCCAGCTGTAGCTGTCTTTTTTCATTGGCTTTTTTGAGCCAGATTTTCCATGTTTATGTGAATACATCCTAGCCATTTATCTCACCTT
>JBDRQT010000007.1:0-47636 GCA_043826135.1 archaeon | reverse complement strand
ATATTAGTATATAAAAAAGTATATTAATTATTAGATTTAGATAAAATAATATTCGGGGACTCGCATGCTTGAACAGGAACTCATGAATTTAGGGCTGTTATTTTTCTTTGCCATAATTGGAGGAATTATCGCTGTCAAACTAAAGCAACCTGCTGTGATAGGACTATTATTAGTGGGAATAATTATAGGGCCTAATTTCCTGAATTTCATAAAAGACCCTTTAATAATAGAAAGTATGGCTGAACTGGGCACAATACTTCTTCTTTTTGTCATCGGTCTTGAATTTGTAATTCCAAAGCTTATGAAAATAGGGTCAAAAGCGATTCTTATAGGTGTCCTTAAACTTGGGATTGTTTCCTTTCTTACTTTTGAGATATTCGTATTGATGGGATTTAGCCAGGCAGTAGCACTTGTATTCGGTGTAATGCTATCAATATCAAGCACAGTAGTTATCGTGAAGGTGCTGGAAGCAAAAGGGATGTATGAAAGAGAAGAGATGATGCCGCTTATAGGAGTTCTGATAATTGAAGATATTTTTGCAGTTATAGTACTTACATACCTGTCAACTGCAACCACAAATCCAAATATCTTTATTGTTCTGGAGAAAATAGTATTTGCTCTTGGAACACTGCTTATCGCATATCTTATCATGCTCAAGGTTTCAAAACTCCTTATACCTTTTTTAATTAAACAGGGAAATGAAGACATAACTACATTCATTGCCCTTGGCATCTGTGCTGGCTTTAGTTTCCTTGCATTCAAGCTTGGGCTGCAGCCAGCAACAGGCGCGTTTCTGGCAGGAAGCGTTGTTGCATCACTATCAGAAGTCAGAAAATTTGAGTACGCAATAAAACCATATACACTGACCTTTTCATCTTTATTTTTTATTGCAATCGGTACTATGGTAGATTTATCCATAATAAAAGAAAATTTTTGGCTATTGATGGGTCTCGTTATCTTAGTCATAATAACAAGATTCATTGCCGTAGGTGTTGTCAGCTATCTGTTTGCAAGCTTCAAGAGGCAGCAAATGGTTTTTTCCAGCATAGCGATGATTCCGGTCGGTGAGTTCTCGCTTCTAATAGGCCAATCTGCAATGAAACTGAATCTCGGTGTAGATTTCGTCTCGATAGTTGCATTCCTTATATTTTTTACAGCTGTAATCATGTCTCTGATTGTCTCATATCATAAACAGGTGACTGATTTTGTAATAACTTCATCTCAAAGCGAATACCAAAAACCAAGGACTTTCTCATATTTCATGAGAAATCTCCTAAGCGACCTTGATACAGACAATTCAAACACAAAACAATTTAAGAATCTGTTTATGCATTTTTCTCTCAGCATCATCATGATGTTTTTTACATTAATCATATGGAATAGGATACGCTTTAATGCAACAATTACTTCATCTATAATTTATCTCGTGTCATTCATAGCTGTAGAATTACTGCTAGTTGTTATTAGCTATGTCAAAGGAAAAAAATTATTTCATATCACCTCACAGATAATATCTAATACCTACTGTATGCCGAACGATAGGAGAGCAAATATAGTCCTGAGGGATATGGTTCTTGCGATATCATTTCTGCTGATCACAATCTATTCACCGGTGCTTATTGTATTATTTAAGATGCCAGAGTGGATTAATATTCTTTCCTTTGCTCTGTTGATATTGATGATCCTTAGGTTTAGACGACTATTTAGTATCATCCACAGGACAGTGTATCATAAAGACTCATTCAAATACAGGAAAATGAGTAAGATGGGCGTCAGTGTTTATGACTCTTAGACTTTTAGTATCACGATTTCAGTTCTTCTAGGTTCTAAGTTCACTAACAATTAGATGAGGCAAAAAAATTTATCACCTTGCGTTTCAGGTCTTCCTACGAGTCTTAATCCGTTTTCGGTAACATTTAGAGCAGCACCAAAACGCCTATAAGTAACTGACTTTCTCCAATCAAAAGCTAATTCTGAATCAACCAAAGTAAAAAGATTATTTCTTTTTTGGGCAATAAACCAGTCCACATAGTCACCCAACACAGCAACAAGCCCGTTGTTGGCCAGGGTTTTCAACGCAGATTTCATGAAAACTTCTCCTATTAGGCTGTTTGGATAAACATCGGCTAGGATTCCTATTGAATTATAAGCAAAAATTGCAGCGACAGGATCAGTCAGTTCTAATTCATCCATGCATAGGCCGTTACCAACCATGAATTCGCAGTTAAAGTAATTTTTTCTTGCTGTTTTTATATGTTCTTCAGATATGTCGATGCCGATGACTCTTTTATTAGGAAAAAAATATTTTAAGTTGTCCGTGCTATTTCCAAGTGAACAACCTACATCTAAGATTATCGGAGCAGGATGACCATTGATTACGTCTGGCAATGAAGAAGGATTATGTAGAATAAACCATCCATAACATGCAGGGTTTGTATGATGCATAGTCCATACTTCTCCAGCCTCCCTTATAACCCTCGCTGTATCACCAGGATATAATATCTCTTTCTCGTCTAGTATCGGGTATCCTGAGGGTTTCATCATTGTATAAGAGAGGAATAATGTATTAATAAATATTTGCATAATTTACTTCGATTTAGTAGTAACTATTTGCTTGTCAAATAGATGATCCTGCGAGGTAAACTCATTTCATTCGAGTACCTCTCGGCACAAATGATATGAGGTTGTATGCTGATCATAATATAAAGAAGAAATGAGCCTGCGAGGATTTGAACCCCGACTAACCGGTATCCTTGAATGCTTATACTCGCGTTTGGTCATAGCAAGCATTCCCCGAAGCCGATTGTGCTATCCAGGTTACACCACAGGCCCATTGCTTACGCAAGTATCATAAAATTGGCTTGTATATAAAAGTGTAGGATTACACTGAAAAAAGCAGAAAGCTCCATTCTTTAGGATGGAGATGTATGCAGGTTTTCTGCTTTTTTGGTGTCCTGAAAATGCGTCTCCTAAATATAGGATAAATTCCACCATTCATAATGGAGTAGTCTCATTTTAGCATTTTCATGATTTCTTTGCCTTCTTCAGAACAATTTCAATGGTAGAAACTCTTACAGTCTTGCCTTCTGTATTTTCAAATTCTTCAGAATTAATGATAACTTCTTTGACTTTAGCTTGCCCTTCCAGAAATCTTTTGGTTGCAACTTCAGAAACATCAACAGCCCTTGATATGAACTTTCCTCTGGCCTTGACAATGACTTCATCAGCACCTTTTGTAGTGAACTGCATGACAACTCCTGTCACATAATTCATGAATGGTTTCCCGCCGATAAATATGCTGTTATCCTTGCCTTCAGCCATTATGTCACCTTAAATGGATTCTCTTGATTTAACCTGTCTTGTCGCATAACCTGCTATAATATTCCTTAGTTTTTTTGATTGCACTGTAACATGCCTGTCAACAACTGCTTTGTTATCCTCAAAGTTTTCAGTGAATTCGTCAAAATAATTAGCTACTAGCTCATTTGTAATCCTTTTAACTGGTTTAGTCTTTACTCGTCCCATGATGCCTTGGAAATGTGCGAGATTTATAAATCTTATTATGAAGAGGTATTCTGATAATCTATCAGTGGAACGGAATCCTCAATAATATTATCAATCTGGACCTGATCCTGTAGAAGATCATAAGTAGTCTCTGCTGAGATATTTAGTTCATTTTGATTATTATAAATAGTTTCAGCAGATGGAAGATTGTTGATTGCTATTATATAAGATTTGTATATAACATATCCCATCAGGCACATATAGAAAAGCAGAGCGACAATTGCAATTATTGTTCCTAAAGTCTGATCTCTGCCAGTTCTAACCACATATGTAGCTGCAATCTTGTCGTGCAGCCCTTGCTTTTCCTTATCGAACAGGATCCATATGAAACCAATCCCAAATAATATGTTTGAAACCAAAAATCCAACATATCTTAGGAGAGAAGTGCTAAGATTGATGGATTTACCGTCTTTACTCACGATTTTCAGTCCAAGCAGGACTTTTCCTGGAGTAGCACCGCCATTCATTGCCCAAAAACCCACAAAATAGGCAAAAGACACAACAAATCCGATGATATTGGTCAGGAAACCATTTGGATTCATATTCGCAATATCTTCAAGAGTCTTTGCACTAATCAGCGTCGCAATATAGTTATTGCCCATCATGACTTGGACAGCGTATCCAATGAGAAATAATATAATAGTATCAATCATATATGAGACGAATCTTGTGCCAAATCCCACATATTCTGGATTTTGTGAAGGTTTGGCAGTCTTTTTTTTGATCTGAGCGTCAGCCACTACATTATGCTCATAAGTGTCTTTTTTCATGTGATAATCAAGTGCAGAAGGGTATATAAATCTTTTCAGCAAAAATTTAATAAAGCCGCCTTTTTTCCAGACAGGTAGGCGCATCGGTGGTCCAACGGCTAAGATCCGAGCCTTCCAAGCTTGTGATCCGGGTTCGAATCCCGGCCGATGCATTTTTTCATTCTTAGACCAAGTTTATCACATCAAAAGGGATTCGAACGTCCTGTCACTTATATAGTCACTATCGTTCCTATATCCCTCTGGGAGGTTCCTGAACATTTCACTCGCTATCGCTCCTGAAATGAATCCCGGCCGATGCATTGGATTATTTTGGTTTCATAAATATTCTAATGCATGAACACAGCATTGTATTCTCACAGGAGTTGTGCATTTTTTGTTTATGTGTTTTTCTTTCATGACGCTAGACGGTCATTTTCTGTCAAAAATGACCTATGCGCCACTCCGAAGGAGCCTACCCTCGGCGCATCTACGTCAAGAAAAACACTAGTTTGAGATCTGCACAACTCCAGATTCTCAGTAAACTTTATAAATCCAGGTCAAATCCAAGCTAATGTTTTTAAACATTTGTTTGAGGTGTTGTAGATGGAAAATACCATGGCAAGCAGGCCATTAGATGCATTAAATAAATCAAGGAACCAAAGGGTCATAATCGACCTGAAGAACGGAAAGCAGCTTACAGGAAAGCTAAATGCTTTTGACATTCACATAAATATTGTTCTTGACGACTGTGAAGAGAGAGTTGACGGAGCAGTCAAAAGAAAGATTGGCACAGTCTTCCTCAGGGGCGATACAATAATAATGATTTCAACTGAGTAAAAATGAAAGGAACTTATTCAATGGGTAAGAAGTCTGGTAAGAAGACTCATATACGTTGCAGAAGATGCGGAGAGCCCGCCTACCACAGAGGACACAAAAAATGCAGTGCCTGTGGGTACGGTAAGTCTGCAAAGATCAGAACTTATGCCTGGATGAAGAAGAAAAGGCTTACTCATTCAAAATAATTTTTTCCATTCATTATATCCGCCTTCTAGATTTTTTGCATTATATCCCTTTTCTATAAGGAATTTAGTAACATAGGCAGATCTGTTGCCTGACCTGCAATACACAACAATCAATTTGTCTTTATCGATCTCATTCAATCTTTCCGGTACTTCTTTAATCGGGATATTGATGCTTCCCGGGATTTTACCTGAACTTAACTCAAATGGTTCTCTGACGTCCAAAATGATGACAGGATCCTTCAATTTCTGAAGTTGTTTGCAGGTGATATTCATATTTGTTCGCTCACAGTAATAAATTAGCAAATTATATAAAATAGTATATTGTTCTGGAAATCTGCGCGGATGTGCCGGAGTGGTCAAACGGGATAGGCTTAGGACCTATTGGCTTAGTGCTTGCGCAGGTTCGAACCCTGTCATCCGCATTATATTTCTTAATCCCTTGAGATTATTAATAAAACCTAAAAAACAGTCCGTATGAATGCCTCTCCTATATCCTTCCTTGCTTTATAGAATTCAGGTTCTTTTAGCCCAGCCATAAGTTCAGCTGTGTAAATATCCAGTAGTTTGTCAGGGTTGGGTCTTCCAGCTTCGACCCATCGTGTATATGAAAGGTTAGGGAAAAGCTTTTCATTCGAATAAGGAGGATTTGCCCTCAATGCTTTGACCCCTTCCCTAATAGCAAGATAATTTTTTCCGGGCTGCACTTTGCTATAAGGTTTCCATCTTCTTGTCAGATCTCTAAAATCAAATGGGCTGATCATTCGCTCAATCATATTGATAATCTCATTGTTTAGCACAATTTCAGAGGGAGAGCCAGCATCTGATCCGAATGGACTTCCGGTATATGGCACCAAGGCTGCGTTTCCAAGATATGCGATCATATGGTTCATGACATAGTTGATCATGCCAAGGCCGCTTGCACCGCCCCATCCTCTGCCAGCACCTGAAGTTGTCATCGTAGGTATTCCGTAATACTTAAGAATCTGCGTGCTGGCATACGCCAGCTTAAAGCTCTCTGGCTGATAACCTTCTTTTTCACCTACTTTCATAGGCATATAGGAAGGCAGGCTTCCCAGCATTATCTCTGTTCCCTTTTTTGTAAGTTGGCTTAGGGCAACCCCTGCCAGAATTTCTGCATTCATTAAGATTAGCGCAAGCTCTGTTTCATAGGGAGTCTGGGATCCTACTAATGGATAATTGGAAAATATGAAAGGGATACCCCTCTCAATCGTGTCGAGCATCTTTTCGCAGGTATCCGCGTTCATCCAAAGGGGAGAGACAGGATTGAAATATGGAAGAATAGAAGGTTTCCCTTTCTGCGGCCCTCTGATCAGTTCAACCAGGTCCAGGAATTCCTTAAATTGTTTATGATCTTCTTTCAGCAGCACCAGGGGCTTATCAGTATTTGCCAGCATCTCAAGCAGCCCATATAACTCGCTTTGATTAGGCGGAATATCATGGATGAAACCGGGAGTTGAGATAAATTGAAAATCCAGTTCATTTCCCAGCCTGGCAATGTCGGTCATGTTTTTAAGAGAAAAAGGTGTGCTCTCATGAGTTATGGGATCAAGATAATTATTATTGGTCACACCGATGCCGCATTTTGTTTTGTCTTTTCCTAATGTCGCAACCTTATTTCCGTTGCCGTCGAAAATATCAAAGGAATACGGGACTGTCCTGAGGGCATCATTTATTGATCTTGCTGAAAACCTGACTTGATAAAAAGTCTTATCTTTTTCATGCATCTCAACAACGCTTATGCCTCTACCTCTACCATATATGTCTGCTGCTCTTCTTGAGTCAACCCTAACACCCTGATTCATCAAAATATCTAAGGATGCTTCATGAACTGCAATGAAATCAGATTTTTTTAGTGGTGTCAGGCCAAATGCCAGCAGAACAGGCGGATCCTGTGAAAATCTTATGTATTGAAGCTGTTTCAATAGTTGCTGCAATGTCATTATAATTTAAAATTGAAAGTTATATTTAAATGATCATTAAAGTCTTTTCAGAAATAAAAACTGCCTCAGACGGGATTCGAACCCGTGTCTCGGCCTTTCTTTGACTAATTAGTCTCGAGAGGGCCGAATGATTGGCCGGGCTACACCACTGAGGCATCATAAAAGCCCAATTTTCTTTATATTTTCCCGTACCATTGCTAATCAATGGTACTTTGTGCAGGTGTGAACTGACTTTGGCAGTTCGCCTCTCGCTACACCACCGAGGCAATAGCCTATGAGAACTTCACAATCTTATTTAAAGGTTTTCACTTTGACAATTCAGGTTTCCTGAGGACATATATCTGATATGGTGAAGTCGGGATCTCGTTTTCTGTTACCAGGGATACTGATAGATTATATGGATAACTCATGTTTAGTACATCAAAGCCAATACGTCTGAAATCAGTGGAGCAAACAGGGAAATTTGTCAGTCCTGATAAGACAATTTCGGTCTTATTCGGAATATCCCTAAACAGGTATTCTGCTACATATAATGCCTGATTGCGAGTTAAGACTTGGCTGTTCAAGCCACCGAAAGCACAGATTATCCTAGGATGCAGCCCCAATTTATGTATAAGACAATCATCCAGGATATCACGACGAATCACATTCACAGAATAATCACAATGGACGCGTTTTACTCTTCTTCGTGCCAGATTTGTTAGGAAGTAATTGTTGTCAACCAAATTGTATTCAAATATAGTTTCTGGAAATCTTTGCGTCAAATCCTGGGACAGCCCTCCATAATTATCATAACCAAGCACAAACTCACCTTCTGCACAAAAAAGATCCAGTATTTGAGCATTTGGACCAGGAGAATTTAATTCAAGGAGTTTAAAGATAACATCTCTCATTTGAGGATGGATACTATTTCTGTAAATACTACCTCCTTCCCCGTCGGCCCTATACGAATTCCAATTACTGCCAGTACCAACTCTGCGCTCGCGCATATTTGAAGTGTCAAGTTCAGCTTCCAGACCATTTAGATGCCACATCAGGTATCTCAGCTCGTGATTAAGCTGTGGGTTTCTTCCACAAAAACTGTAACCAACTGCAGGTGCATAATAGTAAGGGTTCTGATTACCCATGGCATCAAAATGAATAATGAAATTACCCAGGGATTGGTCCTTATTTGATAGGTCAAGTAGGAGTCTTCTATAGTACGTGACACCACTAAGCCACTCTTCCAATAACATTTCTTCTTTATTAGTATCTTTAATTTGCGCAATGACTTTATTCATTCTGTTTGAGAAAGATTCATTTGCTGATGCGGGATGCGGATTGATGATTGGAGTTGTGAGCATGACCTTACGTAAAAACTCATATATAAAAAGGTATTTGGAATGGGCCCAGGGAGATTCCCACATCAGAACCTTAGGTTCCGATACCTCCTAAAAAAAATGGGCCCAGGGAACTTCCCACATCAGAACCTTAGGTTCCGATACCTCCTAAAAAAAATGGGCCCAGGGAGATTCCCACATCAGAACCTTAGGTTCCGATACCTCCTAAAAAAAATGGGCCCAGGGAGATTCGAACTCCCGACATCTCGCTTAAGAGGCGAGCGCTCTAACCAGGCTGAGCTATGAGCCCATTACTCGTCAAAAAATTCATATTTGTTTAAAAACTTTTGGGGTAATATACTTCGGCCACAAAAATATCCAATGATGCGGCAAATAAGCATGTTAATAAGCTAACAGGCTATTCTATTATTGTGGACATTCTCAGTGTATGCAATCTTTGCAGGCGCTGTTGTATTGGCACTGAAATTCGTCTTATTCAGGCAGATATTGACAGATGGAAGCAGGAGGAACGGCTTGACATACTATTGTCAATAAACCCTTTGTTAGGGGAGAGCAGGCAGCTAGAGCACAAGGAGAGTAATGAAGAATGTATTTTTCTGATGGATAATGGCAGTTGCGAAATTCAGGAGACCAAGCCGTATATATGCGTAAAATTTCCTACCTCCAGAGTGCATGGCGCTGTTATGGATTGCAAGGCCTTAGATATTCTGTTTCCAAAACTCTAATAAAGAAGCCCTTTTTCATATATTTTAAAATTGTTCGAAGGAGGTTATGGTCAAGCAAAGGTCAAGGCTTTTTCCCAAAGCCTTGAGGTAAAATATAAAGGACAACATTCATTTCATGAAGTTGTCCGAATGGGGTTATGGTCAAACTTGGTCACGATACAGGGTTCGGGGCCTTGTGGTCTGGGTTCGAATCCCAGTAACCCCATATTTAATAGTGTGAGTGGTATTGAGAAGAGCGAAATACCACGAAAATTTTGTCGTCTGTTTTTTAAAAACAGACATCCCAGTAACCCCATAATAATTTGAGTCCTATCCTTTAGCCCATTAACTATTTAAACAGAATGAGCATTTGAAAGTGTCAGGTGAGACTATGGCAATATCAAAAAAATACAGATGCACAAAATGTAAGGGTGAATATTCAACTGAAGATATCAGGTTGTCTGCAGACGGTCAGGTTACCTGTGTCTACTGCATGGGCAAAAAACAAAGAGGTGTAACTGAGCCGGTGAAAGCAGAGAAATCGCAGGAAGAGCAGACTGCTTATATGTGCGGCAACTGCAAATATCAATTCAAAAGAAAAAAATCTCTAGTGATAAAAGTCTGTCCATATTGCGGCAAAGAGGGAAAAGTCTTCCTCAAGGCTAATATCAGTGCAGAGCATATCTTAAATGACAGTGGAGAGGACTGATGCATTATTCAGAAAAGATTTCACTCTACGGAATCTTCCTAAATATTGTTCTTTTTGCCGCTAAAATAACAGTCGGATTACTATCAAACAGCCTGGCGATACTCTCAGATGCATTCAATTCACTTACTGATATTATATCATATTCTGGGATATATCTTGCAGTTAAGATATCTAACCAGAGATCGGATAAAAGCCATCCATTTGGGCATCATCGAGCAGAACCAATGGCAGGATTTATTGTAGCGATATTTACAGGGATACTGGCTTTTGAAATCCTAAGGGCTGCAATCACAAATATTATTACTCCAAGAATATCGGATATGAGTATTTTTTCAGTGATTGTTCTTGTTTTCACCATTATTGTTAAATTATTCATGTCTTCATATTTCCAGAAAAAAGGAACTGAGCTCAGGAGACCTGCAATAAAGGCAGCAGGGGTTGATTCAAGGAACGATGTGCTGTCAAGCAGTGTCGCTTTGATAGGAGTTGTGGGTTATATGCTGGGCTATAAACAATTTGACAGCATTGCAGCCATATTCATCAGCATGTACATATTCTATTCAGGCTATAAGATAGGAAAAGAGAACGTTGATTATCTGATGGGCCACGCACCGCCAGATGAAGATTTAAAGAAAATTAAAGCAACAGTCCTTCAAGTCAAGGGTGTCAAGGGTATAAATGAGGTTAGGGCGCATTATGTAGGTAGTTTTATACACATAGAAATCCACATAGAAGTTGACAAAAATCTGACTACTTTAAAATCTCATGATATAGGAAAGGATGTGGAACGAGCTGCGGAGAAGTTTGATTTTGTCGACAAGGCGTTCATACATATTGATCCAGTGTAATGGTATTCTCTTGTTATATCTTCTACTGCTCCAGAAAATATAATAGGTTACATATTTAAAAACAACACAAATTTCTATCTTTATTGCGGGCTCGTGGCGAATCGGTATCGTGTCCCCCTCGCACGGGGAAGGCATCGGGTTCAATTCCCGACGAGTCCATTAAATGGATAAGTAGGGTTCCTGAACGGTTAGTAAGGTTACCAGACGAGTCCATGTTTATTTTTATTTTAATATGATCAATATTTTAATTGAATTAATCTTCTGTTGATGCAACAATTTCGATAATGGATCTTAAATTAGAGAGCGGTGATTTTAGATAATTTTTGAAAATAATTGAATATCCACTTTCATTTAACATATCGATAATAACTGAACCCTGATGTGCAGCTAATTGAGAATCAAATCCAAGTGCATCCATTTGACCAAAAGTTATTTTTCCGTCATATAAGGTTAATTTCATTGTTCCTTTTCTAAAATAGTCAATATAATTATCTCCAAGTGCGGTCCTTGTATTATACCAATCCACTAACCAAGGATCCAGGTGATTATCTATACCATCAAAATCTGCGTAATATATTTTTTTCACACCGATCTCTTTTGACTTATGAAATAGATTTAATAATTCACTTTCTGCCATATGATGTGCCATTCTTCTCAATATCATCATATCTATCTCTTTTGAAGTCTTAATATGGTCGCTAATGTCTGAATACACAAATTTGATATTCTCTAAACGAAAATGCTTTTTTGCATACCTTATTGTCGGTTGATAGACATCAACTCCAATAAACCTAATCTCAGAAAACATTTTTGCAAGGCCATACACTTCTACTCCATGACCGCATCCTGCAATAATCGCTGAATGTACATTATCCATATATTCAGGAAGAACGCCGTACCAATAAGAATCAGTTTGCTCTTGAATTGAATTTGGTTCATTATTTAATCTTTCAATCATTGCTTTATTGTATACAGAATAAAATATTTTTTCCTTTCTTTCAGGTAATCTGCTCAACATTATAAGAGCATAAAAGTTACATATATTTAAATGGGAGGTGGATTGTCTAGGTTAACTTAATAGTTCGAGAGCGGGGAAGGCATCGGGTTCAATTCCCGACGAGTCCATTAAATGGACGAGTAGGGTTCCCGAACGATAAGTGAGGTTATCCGACGAGTCCTTTTATTTTAAGATTTTTTTTGCAGCTTCAAAAATCTCTTTCTCAGTAAGTCCATATTTCTTCAGAAGTTCATCAGGTTTCCCGGATTCTCCAAACTTGTCAGGCATCCCAATTATCTTCAATTTTGCTGGATACTCTTGCGATAACACTTCAGCAACCGCGCTTCCCAGTCCTCCATATATTTGGTGTTCTTCGACAGTCACTATACCTTTAGTCTCTTTTGCAGCCTTGATAATTGCATCTTTATCAATGGGTTTGATAGTATGCAGATTAATCACTCTGGCAGATATCCCTTCTTTCTTCAATTCTTCGGCAGCCATTAGCGCGTAATAAACCATTATTCCTGTTGCAATCACTGTCACATCATTCCCTTCTTTCATAAGAATAGATTTCCCTATTTCAAAACCTTTATCTTGTGCTATCACAGGTTGCTTATCTCTTCCTAGCCTGATGAACACAGGTCCCGTCATTTCAGCAGCAGCAATTACTGCTTTTTCAGCTTCCACAGCATCACATGGCACAATAACAGCCATGTTTGGAAGTGATCTCATAAGCGTAATATCTTCCATCATCTGGTGCGTCGCTCCATCCGCGCCGACAGTAAGGCCTGCATGGGTTGCAACTAACTTTACATTGAGATTGGCATAGCATACAGACTGCCTAATCTGGTCAAAGCATCTTCCTGGCAAAAATGTTGCAAAGGAAGTTGCAAACGGAATTTTTCCTCCCAATGCAAGGCCGGCAGCTATACCGACCATATTCTGTTCAGCAATCCCAACCTCAATATATCTATCTGGAAATTTCTCCTTGAATTTGAAAGCCTGGGTTGAATCACCTACACCTGCAGCCAAAACTACAATCTTTGGATTTTTTTCACCTAATTTGACAATGGCATTTCCAAAACCGTCTCTGATACCTTTTTGTTCCATCTTATTCACCCAGCTCTGTCAGCGCGATTTTCAGCTGTTCGTCGTTTGGAGCAGTCCCATGCCATTTGAAATTATCTTTCACAAAGGATACACCTTGGCCAAGGTGAGTTCTAAAAATTATAAAAACAGGTTCATCAGTGGATTTTTTTGCTGTATTAAATGCATCCAAAATCTGATTAAAATTATGGCCATCAGCGACAATTACAGTCCAATTGAATGATTCAATTTTCTCTTGAAGTGGCTCAAGGGACATCATATCTTCTGTGCTTCCTCCTTGCTGTATTACATTTCTGTCAACAAAAGCAATGAGATTACTCAGTTTATAATGCCCTGCAGCCATCAGTGCTTCCCATACGCTTCCTTCTTCCATCTCTCCGTCTCCTAGCGAGACATAAACTTTGTTTTTTTTCTTATCCATTTTATAAGCTAAGGCAAGTCCGACTGATGCACTTATCCCCTGTCCGAGTGAACCAGTTGGAAGCTCTGCAAAAGGCAGATCATGGTTTACTGGATGTCCCTGAAGCCTCGAATTTATTTTTCTCAGAGTAAGCAGTTCTTCTTTTGGAATTTTTCCAAGCTCTGCTAAAGTTGCATACCACACAGGGCAGATATGGCCATTGGATAATATGAACCTGTCCCTATCTTCATTTTTTGAAAATATATTATTGTCAATTACTTTAAAATATAGAGCTGTGAAGACATCTGCCATGCCTAGTGAGCCGCCGGTATGGCCGCTTCCGGCAGCATGAATCATCCGGACAATATTTTTTCGTATGCTTTGAGCTCTTTTTATTAGATCTTCCATCGATACACCCCAAATAAATCAAGAAAAAGCAGCATTATAAATCTTTTGTTAAATCAAGCAAGCAGATTTCTTGCACCGAAATTTAAAGATGCAAGCAAAGAATTTTTTCTTGCTTGATTTTCTGAAAATTCAATTAGGAAAGATTGCCTTAACCCTCTAAGATAGAAAATAGTTGCCTTTCAGAATTTTTATCATATATTTTGAATCAGACTGTATGCTGCAAGAAGTACTATTATTATGCTTCCAACCACCATAAAAGCAATGCCTTCAGATGCAAATATATAGAGTTCTGCCAGATACTTTATCAGTCCGACTGCAATAAAGAAAAGCGCCATAACAAATATCCCATAAACAACTACATAATGGACAACTCTTTTTTTTATCTCTCTGACTTTTTCATCAGAATGCTCTATGATTGTATCAAAGACACTGCTGAAGATTTTTGAAACAGTTGCAAGCCAGTGCATCTCAACCTTTTTTTTTGCCATGCTAGCACTTTGGGATAATTCAGTATATAAATTTTTCTGAAATCAATTAGTTTTAAATATATACAAATGCAGCCACGAACAATGGTTAACCTAACACTGGAAATTAGGTCAAAAAAACCTGCTGATGATTTTCAATATTTTGCAACAATGCTTGAGTTAACACAAATCGAAGATGAATCTGAAGATGGTTTTCTTGATCTTACAGCGCATAATGAAATCACACAGGTAACATGTTTCGCAAAAGAACCAATGAAAATTGAGTTCAAAGAAATGCATTTTTCAGATATCAAAGGTATTCTTGAAGTGGCCATTCCAGTCACTAAAGATAGGAGACTGGTTGTTGATAAACTTAGCATAGACGTTCCTTCTGATTTATTTAGTACCAATGACACATTAGACCATCTTGATATTCTTATGACAAGTATTATGGAAGGTCGCGAACTGGACACTTTCCAGTTCAAAGAGGAGGTATTTTTTTATCTTAAACAACAACTGACTCCATTTGCAACTTATCCTGATCTTGGTGTTCTAAGATATACCTTCAATCAGATACCTCATCAGACTGTCGAATTTGTTAGGGTACCTAGATCAAAGGACATTACAAATTTTTTCAAGCAGTCAAGAAATCTCAGACAAAAGCCGCTTAGGGAGATCCTACGTGAATCATATGCAGCACATATAACTGATTTTGAACAAGACGACAAGGCAGTTGATAGGGCACTTGCATACATGGCGTCGCAAGCTATGGGCCCCATCACAGAATGTGAAGGTATTGAAAGCTTAGGGTGGTATCATAATCCATCAAATAAACTCTCATATAACCTAACAACATGTGCTAGGGCAGTTGTCTGTCTTGTTGAAGAAGGAATAAATACTCCTAAGGCTATGAATACATTCATTTCACAGTTTGATCAGCAGAGCATTGGAACTCATACATATATTTGGGATGATGATGCTCGCAAGTTACATGATCTTGTTTTAGATGAAGGGTTTGATGTGGCGGATATGCCCGGAATCGCGCCTTCTGCCAAAGTAGATCCAATAAAAGGGGAAACAGTACATTATACAAGGGTACACTACCCTTTTCACAGAAATTCTCCCACAACAGAAACAAAAGTACTTGATAGGATGGTTGACCTCGGGATTTTAAGGGTAAATCCTTTTAATGGAGTATATTCAGCCAATGAAGTTGTAATGTGATTTTAATCCAAGAAGTCAATCCCAAGTTCTGATTCCATATCTTTCCTGTTCTTCTCAACAAGACGTTTTTCCTTTCCGTATATCTGCGTGCTTTTTACACCAGTGACTATAAGTATAGTCCTAATGCTGCCTTGCAAATCTTCAGATATTGATGCACCCCAAATCACTCTTGCTTCTTCGTCAAGCTTATTAGATACACCTTCAACTACCCTTCTTGCCTCATCCAGTGTCATGTCAGATCCCCCTGAAACATTAATCAAAGCGCCGGTGGCTCCGGTTATGTCGACATCAAGCAAAGGATTCTCAAGCGCCTTGGTAACTGCTTCTTCTGCTCTATTGTTGCTGTCTGATTCACCAACCCCGATGAGTGCAACCCCGCCTGAGCCCATCACTGCTTTGATATCTGCGAAATCCAGGTTGACAAGACCTGCTTTTGTAACTAGTTCAGCTATTCCCTTAACTGCGTTTGTAAGAATCTCATCTGCAACCTTAAATGCAGTATGCAGCGGAAGATCAGGCGCAAGCTCCAAGAGTTTATCATTAGGTATTACAATTAAGGTATCGACATTCTGCTCTAATTTTTCAAGTCCGAGCCTTGCATTTTCATATCTCCTCGCGCCTTCCATAGAAAATGGCATTGTCACTATTCCGACGACAAGAGATCCGGTCTTTCTGGCAATTTCAGCAATGACAGGAGCGCTTCCTGTTCCTGTTCCTCCTCCAAGTCCGCAGGTGATAAACACCATGTCTGAGCCTTGGATAAGCGTCCTTATCTCAGCTTCCTGCTCACGTGCTGCGTCTTCTCCAATCTTCGGAATGCTGCCGGCACCGAGTCCTCTAGTAAGTTCCTTACCGATCAAAACTTTTTTATCAGAACTGGTATAAAGCAAATCCTGGGCATCAGTATTAATTGCAATTGTCTGGGCTCCTGCGACGCCCACTTCAGTTATCCTATTGATTGTATTATTTCCAGCCCCTCCACACCCTATAACTTTAATCGCTGTTTTTTGCTTGGCAACAAGCAGTTCTAGTTCTGCATCAAGCTCATTAGTTTTAGAAATCGCAATTCCTTTTGGAGACACATGAAAACCATTCTTACTCTCAATATCCACCCAAGACACCTCACCCAAATTTTATATTAACTCTATAATAGTACTAATATATAAAACTATTGAATAGAAAAATTATGAATTAGTAAGTGCGATTAACATCAGTTCCGATGTTAGTTTCTTTGACCCTACGAATGAAATGGAGTGGGGTCAAACTGCGTCCGCAGAGTAGTTTTTTAAGAGCGTTTTCGAGCGAGCACAGCGAGCTATAGAGTTAAGGAAGCGTGGGGGATTTGGCGTTACATTAATGAAACTATCAATTAGTAGTAAATAATAGTAATATTTTTAAATAACCTATCTCTACATGAGTTTATGACAATTGTAAATAAGATGGATTTTATGAGATTGGTTGGAGAATTAACACCGATTTATGAAGAAGCACATAGTGGTTTTGCTGGAGTTATTGATGAATTAGAAAAAATTGTTGATGAAGATATTGTTTCAAGATCCACTATTGGATCTCCATGGGTATATGTAAAAAAAGAAGACGGTCATGAACTGGAAGCACCTTATGCAAAATATGTTAGACTTCCAAGTAAGTTCCAAGATAGAAGTCTTGATAAATTCCTTAACTGGATTGAGATCACAATGGCGTTTAAGAGACCAGAGGATAATATAGGAAGTAGTGACTATTCAAAGGCAGACTATGGTTATGTTGAAACAAGGATAACCTTAAGGCATAATGTAGGTGTGCAGTGGTCTGATGAACTAAATACGAAATTTAAGGATTCGACATTATTGGTTGAAGGCGACACTTTGATAATAAAAGATGTGTTAAAACCTTCTAAAGAATCACCTTACACCTTCTTGCAAAAAGCTTTTGCTAATCATGCTCAATACCTACTTGGATTGAATACTAAAGAACAATCAGTTCCAATTTAGACCTGTTAGCTAAATGCTCCTTTCTTTCTTTTTAGCTCTTAAAAAACTATTGAAACTAATAGTTATTAGTTTTTTCCGGCGCAGACGACTCGGGGGTTGTCCCTTACGGGGTGAGTCGTAGCACAAAGCGAATGAAATGAACTTTGGGCGTCTGCAGCCAAAAAGAAAAAACTTAGCAAAAATATATCGTGCAAATTAAATAAAATTAAGCTGATTTTTCTTCAGGCTCTTTTTTCTGTTCAGTTGCTGCAGCTTTGGTCTTCTTGACAATATCTTTTATCTCTGGTATCAATTCTGTTATCCTTTTTTTGACGCCTGCGAGTACCTCAACTGGGAACTTTTCTTCGTCAATAACCAGAACTCCATCAGCAAGCTCAAACTTGATATCACTGATATTTAATTCATTCTTGAATAAGGATTTTGCTTTAGTGAGTGTGTCTTCAACCAGCCTATTTACCTTGATATCATACTTCACTGCTCTTCCTGAAAGAGGATGATTGAAATCTACTATGACCCTGCCGCCGGATACGCTTCTGACTGTACCATATGCATTGTCGATATTGACTTCCAAACCGACAAATGGTTGGATCTTTTGTTTTATAAACAATTTCATTGGCATGAGCTTTAGGAGTTTTGCATCTTTTTTTCCGAATGCTTTTTCCGCACTGAGATCAACATGATATGTTCCCGCCTCCTTGCCTATCAGCTCATTTTCAATACCTTCAAGGACATGATGCTCTCCAAGGCAGACGACAACAGGTCCAAAGATACTATTCTCTCTTTTTAGGCCTGACTTGTTAGCAGTCTCTTCATCAGTAGTATCAAAAACTGTATCATCGTCAAGTTTTCCGGTGTATTCAATTTCAACAAAATCATTTTTTTTGAGTTTCATAGTCCTTTAAATTAGTGGAAGATTTAAAAAGATTGCGCAATCTTCTAAGTCATATTTCAATAATCTTTTATATAAGACTGAATAACAAATAAAAAATGAAGGTTGAAAAAAAGCATACCAAAAGACTCTCAACTGTATTTTTGGCCATTGCAATCCTTTCTTTATTATTGATCCTCTCAAAGGAAGTGAGAGTATTAGTATTTATCTTGGCATTTATTGGTCTGAATGTTGTGGTTACAGCATATAAGAGATATTTTGCAGCACCAATCGAGATTGAAGTACTCTCATTAGGCATAGTGCTTTGCAGCGTTGCTTTCGGCCTTCCTGCAGGATTGTTTGTAGCAATAATCGGCGGCATTGTCTATACGGTATTATCTACTAATTTTAGCCCTTTCACGATACCCATGATGCTCGGATATATCATGATGGCAATTCTGAGTTTTTTTCTGGCACATGTATTTCCTGGGATTAACATATCTTTTCTAGGTATCATCGTGAATCTGCTGCATAACCTTTTTGTTTTCTTTATTTATGATGGGATTTTTGGTTATGATGTGTGGAAAAATGCAGTGTTCAGCATATCAAATTTCACGTTCAATGCAATTATTTTTCTTAATCTGGCGCCGTTCCTATTTTCTATTATGAAATGACCAATAATTAAATAGTCAAAAACAATTCCACACTAAAATGGATTTTGACAATCAAAAAAAACAGGCAATGAATAAACTTCTGGCTGTAGACAAATCCAGAAAAGGTGACATAGATAAAGAGATTCTGCCGTTCATAACAGTAATTAACAAGCAGCCGGAATACTACTCAACAAGCTCATGCGCAGGAAGGATTATGCTTATTTCTCTTTCAGAAAAAAAACAAGATGTAAAGTGGCTGTTTCAGAGCCATTCAAATGTAGCAACCCACGATATCTTAGATGCGCTTAAAGATCCGCCAGATGAGACAGTGTGGCTGCGCATGGAAGCGCCCATTGTTCATATTGCAGTACAAACTATAGAGGCAGCAGATAAACTCCTCAAACTGGCAAATAATGCAGGGTTCAGGCGCTCATGTCTGCTTAGCATGAAACCAAGGATTATAGTTGAACTTTATTTTCCTGAAAGGATGGACATCCCGATTTCTGAGAACAGAAAACTTCTTGTAACTGAGGAGTATATTGCTGCGGTTCTTAGGCACGCAAATGCACGTATCAAATCATCCAGAAATAAGCTAAAAAAATTAGAAAAATTATTTATTTCCTGAGTATCAACACAATCAGGACAAAAAACATCAAGAGTGCCAGCAAAAATACTCCGATCAGCAGGAATAGATATGCAGGTGATGCAAAGAAATTATCTTCCTTTTTATCTCCGACAATCACGCCTGATGTTGGAGGCACTTCGATAATGTTCACGTCTGTATTTGAATCATCCTCAGGTGGAGTTGTGTCTTCATTATCATCCGGAACCTGCGGAGTTGTGCATTCCTTTATTGTAAGGGTTGCTGTTCCGATATCAGATTCATCACTATTGTCAGTGAAAGATTGAACCGATATATAATATACTCCTGGCATGACATCAGCAGGAAGATACAAGTCAAATGTCTGAGTTGATGTGTCTCCCTGGTCGATTGCTATATTATATTTTGAGTCTTTTATGTCAAGTATAGATGATTCGATCTCAACTGCAGCCTTATCCTGGTCGTCTCTGCCAGTATTCTCAAGCAAAACCTTAAGAGTAGCTCTTCTGGCAGTGCATACAAGTTCGCTTGGAGTAACAAAGGCATCAGTAACAGTTACTTCATCTCTTGGAACATCAATTGTCAGGGTAAAGCTCATGAAGTCTCCATGTTTTGCTCCATTTTCATCTGTCCCGACCATATATACGTCAAAATCATAGTCATCGTCTTCGACATCATCTGGTACTGTGAATGATAATGATTCAGTTGATTTCCTATCTGACTTTAAATCTCCAAAACTTAGGTCATCATCATCAAAATCAGAATTGCCTGCTACAAAATTCAGGTCGACACTTTCGATTGTGCAGTCATCTCCGTCAACAGGGCAATCACCGCTGCTTGAAAACTTGTTTTCTGCCTCAAAGTCCATTGTTATTTTATCTCCTCTTCTGACTTCGTCAAAATCTTTTTCGTCCCTAAGTTTGGATGAGCTCTTATCTGCGATTGTTATTGTTGTTCCTGAAGCAAATGCAAGCTTATTCTCAGCCTGCATGTTGACTGGAACAACAGTTGATTCCGTTGTGTTATCAGTATATATAACTGTAACAGTCATATCAGATATCTTTGGTGAAATTATCTTTCCCTTGCTGTCTACAGCATCAAGATCTTTTGGGACATAACCACCGAGTACAAAAGTACCAGCGCTAGCTGAAACTGCTGAAATTTTTAATTGATATTTTGATTCAGCATTGAAAGTGGCTGTGATATTTTTCACAGTTTTGGCGCTGTCAGTGCCTGTAACACTGATAGTAGTAGAGACGCTTGAAAATCTTTCCTGGCTTTCTCCACCAAGCTTTGCTTCCGATACGCTGAATGCTAGTGCGCCTGTTATAAGCAGAGCAAACACAAGCATAAAAGTAAATATTCTTGATGCCTTCATTTTTGTTACCTCATATTTTTATTTTCTAGTGGTAATGTAATTTAGCTCTTTATAGTAGTATATCGAGCATTAATATAAATATTATGTAGACTGAACAAATGGTTATATTTAAATGTTTTGATTTTGTTATTATTTAAAAGTAGTAACTAACTATTGGATTAAATAAAGAGATTGAATAAGACTAGACAATAAACCCTATTTCACATTAAGCGATTTACAGTTATGCTACTTCTAATTAAAGAAGGCATTGTTTCTTTTAGAAATTCCAATAGTGTCTTAATTCTCGAATCAAAAACCTGAGTAAAAAATAAAGAAAAAATTATTATTATTTATCCAAACTTAAAATGATCCATCAGATCAACCTTAGGAACTGGTATCCTTACTCTTGGTTTCTCAAATAGTTCCCTTGTTACAGGTTCATTTACTTCCTCAGGTTCCTTAATATCAACAATGAATTCATCGCTTGGCATTGCAGCTTCCACTGGTTTGTCTTGCAACACCTGCACAAGTGGCCTATTATCATCTAGTACCTCGCTATATACTCTTTCGGCAGGTGCAGCTGCAACCGATGCAGGTTTTGGATCTTCTCTTCCTGGATTTTCATATGAAGAAAAGGGACCATCAGACTTGGCTTCTTTAGGCTCTTCAAGTTCATAGAAAACAGGACCTGCATCTTTCTTCACTCTTTCTCTGTTATATCCTGCGATCGGCACATGGAATTCCTTGTGCTCAAAATTTGTCTTCTCAATCAGGCTGTCAATCTCTTCCTGATAAGTCATCTTTGATCTAGAGGGATACGAGCTTTCAATCCTGCTTACGCTCTCATTAAAATCTTTTTGGACCATCGATTCAGTACCGATGATGCTCCTTGCCATCCTCTGAGCTTCATTTGGGCTCATTGCGAGGCCTGATCTGGCAAGTGTTTCAGCTAAAAGATTTACATTTGATTCCATTTTTTATTCCTCCGATATGAATTTTCTTATATTAGTATACTTAAATGTATACTGATATATAAATGTTATGTTTTAGATTATAGGGTTTGATTCAATGACAATTTTTTTGACCAAAATTTTATATATAATCGTGCAATGCTAGTTGACATGACAAATAATGTCACTTCAGTAAATTCTATCATCATTATCTAGGTGGGCTATTCACGTAGCCTAAGGGTCAAAAGTGATAGAGAGCAAAATATATATACAATATTAATAACAAAATTATGAAGGTGTAAGCATGCAAAAATATGATCCAGTTGTTGATGAGAAGAAGATCCTCGATTTTTGGGAAAAAAATGAGATTAGAACAAAGGCTAACCTGAAAAACAAAGGCAAAAAGCCATTTTACTTTTTGGATGGTCCTCCATATACATCAGGAAAGATACACCTTGGGACTGCATGGAACAAGTCAATTAAAGACATGGTTACAAGGTATAAGAGGATGCAAGGCTTTGATGTATGGGACAGGGCAGGATATGATATGCACGGTCTTCCGACAGAGGGAAAGGTCCAGGCAAAACTGAATATGAAGACAAAAGAAGATATCCTGAAGTTCGGCATGGAGAAGTTCATAAATGAATGCAGGACTTTTGCTGTCACAAATCTCAAACAGATGAACAAGGACTTCAAAGCTCTTGGAGTCTGGCTTGATTTTGATAATGCATATCAGACTATTGCTAATGAATATATCGAGGGTACATGGTGGCTCGTGAAAAAGGCTCATGAGAAAAAAAGGCTATATGAAGGCCAGATGACAATGACATGGTGTGGAAGTTGCCAGACTGCCCTTGCCAAGCACGAGCTTGAATATAAACAGGTGACTGACAAATCAATATATGTAAAATTCAAAGTCAAGGATAAAGAAGAATTCCTTGTTATCTGGACAACTACCCCTTGGACAATACCTTATAATTTGGGTATAATGGCTAATCCGGAAATTGACTATGTAAAGGCAAAAGTTGGAAATGAAGTGTGGATCCTGGCAAAAGAACTGGCAGAAAAGGTCATAAGTTCAGCAGGGCAAAAATACGAAATATTAGAAGAGTTTAAAGGAAAAGATTTAGAAGGGTTAAAATATATTCATCCGATGGAAGATATACTAAAGCATCATTATGAGACCCTATCAAAGAAAGCAAAAAAAATGCATGTCGTTGTTATGAGTTCTGAATATGTGACAACAGAGCAGGGAACTGGCCTCGTGCATATGGCCCCTGGCTGCGGCCCAGAGGATTATGAAATCGGACATAGAGAAGGAATACCTCCATTTAACCAGCTTGATGAAGAAGGTGTTTATGATGACACAATGGGCCCTTTTTCAGGTCTTCATGCAAAAAAGAACAATGAAGTATTCATAGAAGACTTGAAAAAAAGAGGCGCAATAGTCCATACTGAAGATTATCCACATGACTATGCCCACTGTTGGAGATGTAAAAATCCAGTAATATATAGGACGACAACTCAGTGGTTTTTCAAGATAGAGGACTTGATACCAAAGATGAGAAAACTGAACAAGGAGAAGATGTACTGGGTTCCTGAATGGGCAGGCACTAATCAGTTTGACTCATGGCTTGAAAATCTGAGGGATAATGGTATCACAAGGCAAAGGTTCTGGGGATCTCCTCTTCCCGTATGGAAATGTGATGCTTGCGGAAAATACGAAGTTGTAGAGTCAAGAAAAGAGCTTACAAAACTGGGTGCCAGCCACATCCCTGAAGATCTGCACAAACCCTGGATAGATGAAGTAACACTTCCATGCAAATGCGGCCAAAAGATGACAAGGATTCCGGATATAATGGATGTGTGGATTGATGCTGGTGTGGATTCTTGGGCATCCTTAGGATTTCCGCATGATGAAGAACTTTTCAAAAAACTTTTCCCTGCTGACTTCATAACAGAAGGGAAAGACCAGATAAGAGGATGGTTCAATCTATTGTTTGTTGCTAGCATGCTTGCGATGGAAGATATTTCTTTCAAGACATGTTATATGACTGGATTCATCAACGACAGCCAGGGAAGGAAGATGTCAAAGAGTCTTGGAAATGTCATATCTCCTGAAGAGGTAACAAGCAAATACGGAGCTGACACATTCAGATATTATGCAATAGGAGCAGCAGCGCCTGGCCTTGATCTTAACTATAACATGGATGATGCAGAAATTAAAAGGCGAAATCTCAGTATCCTATGGAATCTCCATAATTTTGTCATGGATCTATCAGATACAGTTGGGAAGAACCCAGCAGAAATCAAACTGACAAATTATGGTGACGAAGAAAAATATATCATGTCAAAATTACATTCTACAATAAAGAAAGTGACTGATAAATTAGATGGACTCTATCTAAATGAGATCCCTTGGATATTGGAAGAACTATATATGGAACTCTCCAGGACATATATCCAGATGGTGAGAGAAAAGGCTAATTCAGGGACTGATGAAGAAAAAGAAGCAGTCTTATATACGGTATATACTGTATTATTTGAGCTTTTGAAACTGATGTCGCCTGTCATTCCGATGATGACAGAGAAAATGTACCAGAATTTCAAAGAGAAATTCCAACTAAGTGAGAAATCAATCCATCTTTATGATTGGCCAAAGTATGATTCAAGTATTGTAAATGAAGCACTTGAAACAGATATAGGGAATGTCAAAGATATTGTGCAGGCAATACTGTCTGCCAGGGAAAAAGCACAGATCGGCATCAGATGGCCGCTCATTGAAGTGATAGTGGATACCAATGATAAAGAGGTCAGGGAATCAGCTACCCACAAGGAAGACTTAATTAAGAATCTTGTCAATGTAAAAAAAGTGAAGCTTGAGTCTTTTGATAAATCAAAAGTGACTGTGAAACCAAATTACAAGACTCTCGGTCCTGACTTTGGAAAAGACAGCCAGGAGATAATTAAATATTTGACAGATACTGAGTCCGCAAAAATACTCAAGAATTACAAAGACGGGAAACTAACAGTTAAACTTAGTAAGGCATATATTCTCGAAGATAAGCACCTAATTATGGAGAAATCTGTGCCTGATGGATATCAGCTTGGCGAGTTTCCAAAAGGCAATGTATTCCTCAATATGGAGACGAATGATGATCTTATCTCTGAAGGATATGTGAGAGAAGTAGTCAGACGTGTCCAGAGTTTTAGAAAAGAAGCTGGCCTAAGGAAGACCGATGAGATAGCACTATCTTTGCACCTGGATGATGAATTAAAAAAATATGTCTCTGGAAACATTGAAGAGATGAAGGCCAAAGTTGGCGCAAAATCAATTGATTTTGTAGCCAAATCAGAAAAAGCGTATTCAGATACAATCAAAGGAAAGACGGTTGAAGCATGGCTTAATGTTGTTTAAATCAAGCAAGCAGAAAATTCCACCCTTTATGGTAGGGGATATCGAGGACTTGTCCGAGTATTTCGAACGCTAGTGAGAATAGTCGTCTTTCAGGATTTTCATTAAATATTAGGTAGGTACAGCCGTAAAAATATTATCTTTATCCCTGATAAGTTTAACTTTCATGTTTCCTTTTTCCCTTGTGCAGTTTATCACTGTGACAACTCTTTCCTTTGCCACAGCAATCACTGAATTATGAAGCCTTGATTTAGCCATTATATTTACTGTAATCACATCGCCCTTTCTGAATGGTTTTGGCAGCTTACTGTCTTCCTTGAACTCTAATGAGGAATCAAGACTTGTTAGATTAACTTTAAGTTTTTCTTCGAGGTCGCCTAACTTTTTATAGAATAATTTCATTGGAAGAGGATTGACGGGTTTTTTCCCAAATTGGTATTCAAGGAAATTTTGGATACCGATATCAGCGCCAATGTCTTTTGCGAAAAGAATGATCTCTTCAATGTCATTATCGTTTATGCCTGGAAGCCACACAGGAACTAAGAGCAGATGCGCTTTCTTTGCGATATGCCTGCAGGTTTCCATGATCCTTTTCACAGGATATCTAGCATTAGCCAGCATATCTGCCTTTTTTTGGTCCAGTGAATGCAATGAAAAATGAAAATGCGTCATGCCTGCCTTTATAAGTTTGTCAGCTGTTGAATTATTTATCAGGATTCCATTTGTTACCATCGATATGGCACTCACTTTCTTGATTTTTCGTATATTCTTGACCAGATATACGAGATCACCATAAATGCTGGGATCCCCTTGGCTGCCTATATGAATATTTACGCGATTGTCTTTAATAGCGATTACTTTTTTAAGCTCATCAATAAGGTAATCTGATTCAACTACAATATCAGAAGCTCTTTTTGTATGATCGACTGAACAGAATATGCAATCTATGTTGCATGTGGTGAGCGGTTTTATTTCAATTGTATTGGTTCCTCTGTCTATTATTCCGAATTCTCCGCTGCCAATAAGAGGTATGCCAGAATTTTGATGGATATAAAGTGCAGGTTTATTGTTGAGACTGCAAATTAACTTTTCAAATCCTTTGGCGAGCATGTATTCAAATTTCTGCTTCAGATTTCCTTCTTTTTTATTGGACTTAAACGATATTGCATCCTTAGCGACTGCATAACTACCAAGGGCATGAAGATCATTCCTGCTCATATAAAAATAATATATTCCAAGAAAAGTTACTCTTAATTTTCCATCCTTTTCTGAAAATGTCAGATTCTTATATTTCAGAGTGGTCATTAAGTACAATGGTTTGCAGAAGTATTTAAATATTTATAATCCAAAACTAATAATTGTCTTATTCGACTTAATTATCCTTTCTGTCCCTCGTTTGCCTTTAAATTTCATTTTTGACCTTGGCAACATGAATCCTCCAAGAATTGAGATCTTGCTTTTCATCCTATATGTTAGAATTCTCTCTTCAAATGGCTCAAGAGATTCAAATTCCCATTTTATCAGAGTCCCCTTTTTTTGATGCTTGATTATTTTGCTGGGAGCAAGAACTCCTAATTTGTTTTCTTCAATTAGCTCAGCAAGATTTGGGATCTGGTCTGATAAACATAGTTCTTCAACAATATCGGGTGTCCTGTTCCTGACATGAATAAGAACTTTCATCTCAGTTTTTTCTTCCTTTGAAGACCCTATGAGCATGGCTTCCTTCTTCACAACAATTGGGCTCCTATAAACATAATACATCATAATAATTACTGAGATAATCAGAACAAGATAAATCGCAGGCCTATAATTTCTGACAACAGTTATCCTTGTTTGTTCATATGGGGCCAGCTGCAAATCCCATTCCATGGACTGCTGCTTGATATTGGTTCTGGCAGGATTTGGCGACATATAAGTGAATGGTTTTTGGAGTAATGTTAGATCTTCCACAAAATTGTCAGTTAGATACACATTCCCTTCATTGGTTATCACATAATCTATGCTTGTCTTGAAAAGTTCATTTATCATTTCCTCTCTGACCTTCATTTCAGAATAGGCTTTTATATCATAATTGATCCTTTCGTTGTTGATATCTCTGTCACCGACAAATACCCACAATTCCATAGTGTCAACGCTGGGAGGAGTACTTGGATCAATCTGGAAAAGGAACTTCTCTCTGCTTTCTGCAAGCGGCTCGAGTGACAGCAGTCTTTCATCGCTGAAATGTTTGCTCTTTATCAAGATTCTCATATCTGTGATGTTGAGCTTATTCCTATTTCTGACGTAAACTTCTACAGGTAGATTCTCTCTTGGGTCAACAGACTCAGGTATTTTAATCTTTAGCTCAACAGATGCGGGATATTGCTTCGGTTCTTCATCAAAGGATTTTACTGATACAGTAATATCATATTCATTTGTCTCTTTTGTGTTTGGGCTTTCAATAATCAGTCTGACAAGTTGAGTGCCGCTTGAGGCCCAGGCAGTGGGTATCAGCATGAGATTTGTTTTCAAATCCTCCTTTGGGCCAATCTTACTTATGTCCGGATCTAGATCAATATACCATCGGATATCAGGAGTATAGATTCTAATAAATTTTTCAATATCATCACCATTGTGGATAGTTAGTTTATAGGCAGCCTGCTCATCAGGATATATCCTTGAATCAATCGGCACTACTTCTGCAGTAAGTTTTGCCTCAGAAAAGGCAACAATAAGCAAAAATACAAATATCAGAATTACTTTCTTTCCCATCAGAGCTCCCTTATAAATTAATGGGTCACTACTTTATTAATGTTTTGATAATGATAAAGCTAAATTGTTGAGTTATACATGGAGTTATTAATATGTTATTAGTTTGTGCGATAAGTTCTTGCTAAGATTTTTCTTTATTGCGGCAGACGGATAAAGCCTGCTCGGGATCCCGTAAGGAACAACCCCTGCCTCACCTGCGCCAGAACAAACTAGCAACTATTAATCGTGTTTACTATATTATTAATTTATCACTTCATGATGAAACTTATTGTATTCTTATAATGACAAAAATTTTATTAATTAATTTTTTCTCATCACATGTATCTCACATGCACTTCGATCTTGGCGAATATAGGCGTAAGTGCCATCAAATCGCAAGTTTCGGAGCAAATCATTAAAATCAAAGAATTGAGACTTGTGTTCACAATAAAATCTTTCCATTTCCTCTATATTTTTAAGACAGGGATAATTGTTCAGATTGTTGGTACACACAGTTTCTAACATTTCAGGTAGGAGTCCAGCTGGCTGAGGAATTTTAATCCATTCATGATACACATGGGGGTCTCCTAGTTCAGCTTTTGGTAGTTGAAAATCCTGTGAAAATGAGAATCCAGCATTTGCAGCAATAGCAGATATGGGAATTCTTGCTCTGAAGTCGTTATCCGAAGTCCTATATTTACCACATCTCTCTTCAAGCTGCTTTGCTTCTAATGATGCTATTTTATTTGGCATTTTAAAGTCTAAACCCTTATCCTCAAATTCACTATAAGAAAGTTCGGTAAATTGAATAAAGGAACCACCTGGGGTGACTAGATGAGAAATATTCTCATACCAAGAATTGGCTCTCTCTGGGGGAGTCATTAGATTTACTAATACATCCTTTTCAGGCAACAGACCAAATGGCATCGTACAATGTTCAAGTGCTAGATCAAATGAGTTTGCCAAATCAGTTCTTTGTAGAGTCTTGGTAATATCTTGAAGAACTAAATTGAAATCGCATTCATAGAAAATTTTTCTTTGGTTTAATTGACCAAAATATTGCATTATCAGATGAGGTTTGCCAAAGGCAGTTCTTTCATCTTCAGGAACATCAAATATTGTTACATCAAATTGATGTTTGGATTTTGCCTGCAAGTAGGCAAGCAGATATAGAAGTTTATCCTGTGGTGGTCCTCCCCACTTAGCGCTTGCCCCAGGGCCAATAACAGCTATATTTTTTGCATTCATTATAATAGGTTCTAATAACTCATTTACTGTAAAGGGAGGAGGTGTTTTGAAGTCTTGCCAGTCATCCATTTTTGATTTGTGTATTTATTATGTTATTAATAAAGTTATCACTTAAAAATGATAAAAATCCATAAATAAATCAAACATTTACTATGGTTAAAATTGTCATTTTTGAGTAGTTATAATAATAAAATTTATAAATAAGTTAAACGAACACATGTGAAAACGAAGACAATAGCATATATCTATGCACGGAATTAGTTAGTAATGAAAAATGATACTACATAAACTTTATGACTGTGGAGCATGTGGAGCGCCGTTAGCTACTCCTCCAACTCAGATTACACCAGTAAAATGTGATTTCTGTAATTTATATAATCAGTTTGAAGATACACATCTTATTGTAAGATCGGATATCCCTTATAGGGACCCGATTTTTGAAAGAAATCTTCTTAGTGTGATGAGAAATCATTTTGAAGCATCAAGACATATTCAAGATGCAACAATTAGGTTTACACAAACATACGGAACTTCTACAATTCTTAAATCTGATGAAATTCAATGGAAAGCTCATAATATGCAAACACCTACTTCCTATATTGATGTCGTTGTTATGTTAAACAAAGATTCAGATAAAATTGGAACCATATTAAGTAGGAGGCAGGCAGGTATCCTAGGTTACGAAATAATACCTGTAACTCAACAAAATCCACCATATATCTATCTTGGATATTGGGCAGATATTACGTGGGCTAATGACATAGAATCCCAATTGGCATTATTTACAGTAGGTTCTCATGCCAGCATGCATGATAGTGTTGTGCCGGATCCACAAATAACCAAACGTGATAGGGTCTCTAATTTAAATGATAGCAAGCTGTTGACAAATATTATTAAAAAAGTGATGTTTAAAAATACTGAATTGATGGGAGCATAAGATAAAAAATGAACCTTTTGTTGCCTAAAAACTGGGAGGAATTACCTTCTTTTGAACCCTTAGGTAAGTCACTTTGGAATCAAATTGAGCAGGGACAAAATAACCTAGTGAACTATCTTGAACCTAGTGAAGTAATATGCAAATTTTCAATGGTTGGACAAGGAAAAGAATATACCTATAAAGTTAACGTAAATCCAAATTATCATCATCCAGGTATTTTACTACCCACGCAAATTGAAATCGAAATTGGAAGAGATATTCCTTTTCCAAAAAATTTAATGCTTAAAGGAATTACTGAATACGGCGGCAAGACAATAGAATTTACAAGGATGATTAATGAAAAACAAGCAAGTGCTAAAATAATGTTTGGTCACGGTCACAAAAGCATAAACTTACTAACTAGGGGATTAGATTCGAGAGTAATTGAAGAAATGGTCGCCTTAGGTAAGTCAATTGGATTCAGCATTCCTCTTTCCTTTCCTGAAGGGGAATACAGACAAACTCTTCCATTTGAACCCCCAAGAATGGAGCAATATTATTCCTTCCTTACAGCATTGACATTTTCACCTGTTTATCTTGACATGCTTTTTAGTGAAAATAGTAATCACATTTTGCACAATCCAAGAAATAATACCCCTTATAGAAGATTTGATTATAGCGGTGCGAGAGAAGAAGATGGAACAACTTATTTTACGATTGGGTTATCAAGAGAAATTCTATCTAAAGAAGATATTTTTGATCAAGAAAGGTTTTTAACTACAACTTTTGGTGTTGGCACATGGCCACTAAATTGGAAAATTACAGATGCGTTAGCCAAATCTCCTGAAAAAGAAGCTTTTGACTGCTTTAGAAAAATAGAACTTGCCCAATAAAAATGCCACTCACAAAGCCGTATTTACGTTTAGATGATGCTGGTAGCTTCAGTGTTGTAGAACAGCAATCTTTAGAAATATCAAGGTGCTGTGTTTCTGAAGTTCTAAAGTTGCCTCAAGTCCTATCTGTTTTAGGCAATCTTGAAGGCAGGACAAACATTTCATTTTTTCCCTACCAATTACATCTAAGTGATGAGTCTGATGAAAAAAAATTGTCAGTAACTTTCACATATGACCGAAGAGATAATAGAATCTCTGAACTATTTAATGCACATATTTATTTAAGTCAAAAAACACCATTCACAGGCAGGCAATTCAAGGATTTATTTAACAAATTTGGAACACAGGAATCAGTAAGCATTTATTTTTTTCCAACTGAAAGGATAACACAGAATGAGCAATGGACATTTCACATTGATAGAGAGGTTCAGCAAGGCAAAATTAACAAAATTGTAAAGGTTGGTGTTTATGAGGATCTTTTTGATCTCCTGGGCCAAGAGCAAATGGATAAGTATGGTTTAGAATTGATACAGGCAAGGTCGCAAACCGAAGTATATGATATCTTGGCAAAGAAATTTGGCATATCAATTGAGGATATTAGGCAATTAATATCAAAAGAGGAGAATAAACTAATCCCCTGGACGAGGACAACAGCAGAAAGCTGTATCAGATTAAACCAGTATCTCTCTGTCCAAAATGCAGATTCAGAGCATAATAATATCTCTGAAAAAAGGCTAGCAAGGCTCTATTCTGAATTTCTCAGCAACAGAGGATTCGATATGGGAATATTGGATTTTTCTGCATCTGAAAGCAAAAGATTAGGATTCACGACTTGGTCGCAGGACGATTTTAGATATGGTGTTTCGCTGGATACCGGTTATGGAGACTACAGTAAACCAATGTTACTAGATGCATTTGCCTCAATTGTAAATCTTGACTTACATGGCTCAAATATTCGCCTTTCCGGAATAGTTCCTGAAAGCAATGTGGATTTGCATTGCTGGAGTGAAGTAAAGTGGAACGTTGTAGGGCACTATTTACCCGGGATTCATTAGAAGCGGAAGCATTGTATGAGGAAACAACAGAAAGATTGAAGATTAAATGGGTAAGTAATGTGATAAAAACTACCGATAGATTCTATGAAGTATCTCTGGTTGATAGAGATTGTTATGAGCCGATTTGGTGTGAAAAACCGAAAGGTGACACTGAGAAACTTTTTTCATTAGATAGGAGCTTATTGTTGCCCCGAATGGTTGATTTAATAATAGAAAATGGAGCGCATTTTGGAACTTTAGTTAGGGATCAAGCAGCTGAAAGGAGAGTAGCTGACATGGCAAAATTCTCCAGATCAATAAAGGACGGACTCTAATTAATTAGCCCAAATTTATGGTCTTATTCACAAGCAATTTTATTTTATTAATTAAAGGCAAGTGCTCATCGTCCTTAAGGCAGGTGAGAATTGCAGAGCAACCATTTATCGACAAGGATGCAAGCAATATCTTCATGAATTTCACGATTTCGTCTGACTCCTTGTAGGTTGTAAGTGATGAGAGAGAATCGAAAACCAAAAGATCAGCACTGTTCGTTTTTACTGTGTTTAGGATGCAGTTCTGCAAGTCTTTGAAATTATCACTTGATTCGATATATACGCAGTTTTGGATTGGTTTTGGCTCAATAATTGTGGCGGTGATAGTATCTATGAATGTAATCTTTGAAAAATCAATCCCTTTATCTTTTAGTTGTTCAGTCAAAGAATTATACGTCTTGTTTAGAGATACATACACAGTCTTCGATGAAATTTCTTCAGCATCCTTAAGCACCAGATGCACTTTTGAGGAATATTCATCAGGGTCAATGAGTGTGAGTATGTTTACCATTTTAAAGCTGCTTTTTTACGCGCGATACAAAATCCCTAAGATCAAATGGTTTGGTTATATAATCCACAACATTATTCTCTTTTTTTAATAAGTTTAGCTCGTCATCTGAAAATCTGACAACTGTGACTAAGATAATTTTAATCTTCCCTAGTTTTTTTTGTTTCATGTCTGCAAGGATTTCCTTTGTGGTAAGGCCTGGCATCATCACATCTAGCAGCACAAGATTTGGCTTATACATAGCGACCTTGGAGAGGAATTCTTTTCCATCATGTGAGATATCAGTTGTGTGGCCTTGTTTTTCTACAATCAATTTTAATGTTTTTGCAATATCGTGGTTATCGTCGACTATCATAAGTTTAGACATCTTCATTCTCCTCCTCAAAAATTTTTGATTCTGAATTTTCAGGCCGTAGATTGTAAGGCAGAGTAAATACAAATGATGATCCTTTTCCAAATTCTGATACTGCCTTTATTGTGCCATGATGGCGCCTTATTATCCCTTTTGATATCGCAAGTCCCAGGCCTGATCCTTCAAAATTTCTGGCCATGCTTGAATCAACTTGCTTGAAAGGTTTGAATAAATCCTTAAGATCATGCTCCTTTATGCCGATACCGGTGTCATTGACTTCGACAATGACTTTATCCTTTTCACCCTTTATAACAATTTCAATTTTCCCCCCGTTTGGTGTGAATTTTATCGCATTGCTGACAAGATTTACCAGCACTTGATTAATGCGCTGATGGTCGAACACAGGTTCACGGATATCACCGACAATTTTGAGTGATAGCTTAATTTTTTTAAGTCTTGCTTCTCCAGCCATATTTGCAGCGATATGTCGCACCAACCTTTTTATATCGCTTTTTTCAAGCTTAAATTTCATGTTTCCCGATTCAAGCTTGGATATATCCATAATCTCATTGATGAGATTATGAAGTCTGACCACATTGCTCAGGACCATCTCAAGGCTCTCTTTTTGCTGTCCGCTGAGCTTGCCAAAATAATTTTCAAGTATCATTTCAAGCTGGGATTTCATTGGAGTAAGCGGAGTCTTGAGCTCATGGGATGTAACTGTCAGAAACTCATTCTTCGCCTTTTCCGCGATTTTCTGTTTTTTAATTGAGAACATAAGCTCAACAATAATCTGGCTCAGTTCGTGATTCTTTTTTTTGTCTTCTGCCCGTATCAGCAGGAACAGTATAAAAACACCAATTATAATTATTAAGAAAGATAAAACGACGATTACATTAGGTGACATATTCTGTTCTATTTGGTTCTAGTTTAAATATATTTTGCATGCATCAGGAGATAATGGTGCCGTCAAATGGACGATTCTCAAGGAATAAATCAATGTGCCTAAGATTCTTGCCGCTGACCATGGCCACTGCAACCTTATTTATTTCAGCTGATTTGCTTGCAATCGGGTCAAAAGGAGTACTGAGCCTCGGAGTCCATTTATTTCCTACTATTTTTCTGTATTCTTTCCACGAGAGATTTGGAATTTTTTTTGCATCTGAATATTTTCTTGGATCCTTGTCATAAACATAGGACACATTTGTGAGATTTATGATTTTCTTTGCTTTGAATTGCTTTGCGAGCAGAACTGCCACAAAATCTGTGGATCTTCCGGGTTTCCACCCTGCAGCAATAACAATTTGTTTTTTGGTTCTTATATTTTTAGTCGGGTCAATTATCACCTTATCCAAGGCAATTTTTCCAAAAATGCATCTGATAAGCTCTGCATTGAGCCGTGTGGCCATAATCCCTATCCAGTCAAGATCATCTTTTTTAATTTTAGACACTCTTTTTCCTGCTTCATTATAATAATAATTTGTCTTTCCACCGCCGCAGACAATTACAAATCTGTATGAATTAATCCTATTAACAATGAAATTCTTGAACTCGGAAAGAAAAAAATAATCAGGCTTGTCCGGTGCAATGAGCGAACCTCCAAGCGAAAGGACTACAGTTTCCATAATAATTGTAAAACCTCGCTCCTATATAAGGATTTTGAACTAATCTGAAAATAAACGCAAAACCTTTTAATATTGCCTCTAATATTATATTTATATGGATGAAGAACTGGCTGCAATTCTCAAGGAAGTGAAGTCATACGATGCAAAGGCTGATTTCAAGATAATTGAGAAAGCTTATTTATATTCCAAAATATCTCATTCAGGCCAAAAAAGGCAGTCTGGCCATGATTATTTCCTTCATCCGCTTGGTGTTGTTGGAATATTGCTTGAGCTTAGGCCGGATTCTGCTACTATCTGCGCAGCACTCCTTCATGATGTTGTAGAGGAAACTGATTCAAATATTGCTGATATAAAAAGAGAGTTCGGAAGTGAAATTGCCTCGCTAGTGGAAGGTGAGACAAAAACAGCCAAGGTGGTTTTTGATTCCCCCGAAGATTATACTGCTGAGAATTGGAGAAAAATACTTCTTGCAACAACTAAAGATGTCAGAGTTATCCTAATTAAACTTGCAGACAGGCTGCATAACATGCGCACCCTGAAATATGTCAGAGAAGACAAACAAAAGCGGATCTCCAAAGAGACGATGGAAATCTATGCGCCGATTGCCCATAAATTGGGGCTATATGGCATAAAAGGAGAGCTTGAAGATCTGGCTCTAAGATATCTGAAGCCGGATATATACCAGTATCTGAAAAAAAAGATAAACGAAAAAAGGGAAGCAAGGGAAGAAAAAGCAAAAAAAATAACAGATATGGTTGAAAATAAGCTAAGGGAAGCAAGTGTCGATTATGTTGAAGTCGCCGGAAGGGCAAAGTACTTTTTTTCAATCTACAAGAAGATGATTTTAGAGAAAAAAAGTTTTGATGAAATTTACGATCTGATAGCACTAAGGATCATTGTAAAAAATATCTCTGAATGTTACAGAGTGCTTGCAGAAATCCATCAGCTATGGAAGCCAATTCCAGGTAGGTTCAAGGATTATATTGCAGTTCCGAAGTCCAATGGTTATCAAAGTTTGCATACCGATGTGATGACTCCTTTTGATGTAATACTTGAAGTCCAGATTAGGACGCTTGATATGCACTATAAGGCAAAGTATGGTGTGGCAGCCCACTGGAGATATAAAGGAACAGACAGGGATAAAGAATTTGACAAGAGGATTGAATGGCTGGAGCAGGTCCTTGACTGGAAAAGAAAAGCACCGAATGAGTTTCTTGAATCGCTTAAAGTGGATCTATTTCAGGATGAGATTGTGGTGTTTACTCCAAAAGGAGATCCGGTTATACTTCCGGAAGGGGCGACGCCTGTTGATTTTGCATACGAGATACATTCCAGAATCGGCGATAACTGCGCCAAAGCTCAGGTGAACAAGAAATTGGTGTCTCTTGATTCCAAGCTGAAAAGCGGAGACGTAGTTCAAATCCTGACATCTCCTAATGCAAAACCTTCACGAAATTGGTTGTCATTTATTATTACCAGCAAGGCAAGGCAGAGAATTAAATCAATTCTCGGAATAGAGGTGGATATTGATCCAAAACAGATAAGGGAAAAGCAGGATAATATCAATGTCTTGAACTACATATCATATGCAGGGAAGAAATCCCAGCTAAAGCTCTCAAAATGCTGCAATCCCAAGTTTGATGAAAAAATTGCAGCATACCGCATGAAGGACGGAAACATTACAGTTCATAAGGCAGATTGTCCAAATATCTATGCCCTTGACAGGACAAAAAAAGTTGATGTAAAATGGAATGTTCCCCAGTCTCATCAGAAAGTTCTGAATATATATTTGGAAGATAAGCTTGGGATGGTCGAGCAAATATTAAACCAACTCCTGATATCCGGCATCAATGTTCTTTCCATTCATCTGAAACCTGTGAAAAAATCGATTGTGATTAGCCTTAAAATCAAGACAGATAGTGATGAAGATGTCAGGCGCACAATAGCAGTTCTAAAAAAAATACCGCATATCACAAGTGTAAATGAGGAAAAATCCTAGAATTTAGGGAGCGGAATGAACGGACCTATTACCATCCAAACATATGGCGCTGCAAACACCAAACAACCGACCATGATTGTGTGATGAAATCTTTCTCCCACACGTCCTGCGATTGCAGCAGCAGCGCTAATCTTAAGCATGCTTATAATTGCGATTGCAACTCTTATTCCTATATCAACCCAGAAAGTTTCTGTCATCTTTGGAAGGAATCTTAGGACAAAAGGTACATTCATCGACAAAAATGTGAAAAGCATTGCAAAGGGAAATGCATGAAGGCCGTGTGTAAACCATCCCATCCCAATCTCATCAGAATGGACAAAAAACATCTCAATTAGACCGATTACAGCGCCCATCAGAAGAGCAGGTAGTATTACTAATCCTGTTTGGACTGCAGCAGCTGCCATAAATGAATTTCTAGATAGGGTGATATAAATAGTTTTCTGTTTGCTAAAAGGGGAATAGAATTCTTTTTTTTTGCATTATTAGGGGGATTTCCCCCTAATACCCCCTGAGGCTCCTGTAAATGATATTTCAAACCGCTTGAGAAACAAGGAATAACTTAGATAGACGACTTATATAAAATAAAAGAATTATTTGAAAATGAATTAGCCCTAATAATTCATTTTCTTTGCATCTGCTTCTTTTGAGGCAACAGAACTTTGCTTCAGGATGGATCTGAATTTCTGTTCGAATTTTTCTGCCTGTTTGAGCAGTGGTTTATAGTCAACTGCAAGGTCAAGATATTCATCCAATGATTTTATGATATTGCTTGCAGCTTTGCTGTCAGGCATATTTGTCTTGGTCTCAGCAAACATGCAGGTCACAGGTATTTTTGATCTCAGCATCAGAGCACCTGATACTCCGACTATGATTGATTCTTTCAAAGGCAGCAGACCCATTTTATCAAGCTTGGCTCTTATTTTTTCTTCACTTGCATAATAAAATACTTTTTCTGACTGGGTAACTGTTGGAGAAGAGACACCTTCAAGGCTGATGATTTCGCTGGCAGACAAAGAGTCTGCCATCTCAAGCATATTATCACACAGTTTCCATTCCATTCCTGTGGCATTGAGTATAGTATGCAGTATCACAATGTTATATTTTTTATTATAGAATATACCCATAGGATCTACTAATTTCTGGTTATGTATGGCAACAGTTGCCGGTAGCTCATTGTAATAGAACGCACCGATCTTTTCAGCCTGCAGATGCTCAATTAAAAATTCTGTAGCGATTGTTCCGATAAGCCCGAATCCCGGAAAGCCGTTTATGATTTTTGGTGATTTTGGTTTTTTATCAAGCCTGATTTCCATGAGAGCACCTCAGTTTTCTTAAGTTCAGTCTGGTTTATATAGGTTTCGGGTTTGTGGTTTCTATTTACAGAAGAGAACCATTTATATCATGAATATTTAATCGTGAAAGTTGTATGATGACTTATTTATAAACAACATCGAAAGTTTTATAAACTATAACTACTACCCAGTAACAAAATGATGGATTTACCTGAACCAGAACCTGTTGCACAACTCACTTTGCGAGAGATAATGGAGAAATACTGGGAAACCTTCTTTGATTATAATTTTAACCCATCAGGGATTGGTTCGCCAAATTTTGAAGATGGTTCTGCTTTAAGAAGGGCAAATAGCGAACTTTGGGATGAAATGATCGGCAGCTTCAAACCTGATCAGATATCTGACTTAAGGGAATTTCTTGAAGCTGAGGTTTCTGATATATATAGATATTTTTTGCCAAGTCCTTCTGTTCCAGAACACGGAAACGCACAGATGATTCATGCGCAGTCATCTTATGACTTTGAAAGAATGCTTGACTGGTTAGTAACCGAAACGCAGAGTTTAAACAATCTTGTTGTTCCATTAGACTACGCAAGTTCAATTAGATCAACTGGTCGCATCGACGCAAATAATCTTATGAATCTTGTTGAAGTTGCAGTCAGTTATGCAGCGGAGGATATGAGTCTGGCAAAAAAATTCCGAAATCTAAGAAAAAAAGAAGACGAAGAAAACAAAGTAAGTAAGCTAATTGAGCTGTATCAAGCATATATTGAATTGGGAAACGATCTGAACATTAGAACACACAATCTCCTTGAATTCAATAGAAGAGGAATCCTGGAGAATTTAAGTATGGCTATTGCTCGAAGAAACTATGGACCGCTATTCCATGATATCTCTTTCCTAAATGAGATAAGGATTGCAGCTCGTGAGCAGGAAGAATTCTCAATGGGATTGCCCTATAACCTTCAGCTTCATCCGGATTATGATTTATCCAAGTTATTACTGGACATTTTGCAACTAGAGCCAACTAGGGAAGGATACTTGCTTTTGTTTGACGGTGATTCTTACGCAGAAATCGCTGGGAAATACAGATCTATGAGAAAAGAGATATCCAAAACACTTGATGCGGCATACAAATCAAAATTTCAATTTGGCAGAAGCACATTCGGCCGTTCCACATATACCTGGTTTGATTTGCAGAATGATAAATTTGCACTTGCATCGTACAGCGGAATCGCAAAGGGGATTGAGTTTGTGATTAGGGGTGCGGCAAAACTATTCGATGAAGATATGCCAACCTTAGGACCGGACAGGCTTCGGGCACTTTTCCATGCAGCACAGTACCAGCAGAGAGTTGATTTTGCAGAAGTCACTGAAAAATATCTGGAAAAATTTACGGCATTGGTTTCAAGAGATCATGATAGAAATGAAAGAATGCAAAGAGAGCTAGGTATTGTTTCATTAAATTATAGGAATTTTGATGAATATGTTGCTCAGATAGACAGGGAAATGCCTAATGTATTTCCGATTATCCAGGAAATGGTTGATGAGCTCCACAATAGGGTTGAGCCATCTGAGATAGCAGAACTCATCGCTCTTAGGCAATATAATCTTGAAATGCTGCACTTTGGAATGAGAACTGACCACAATGAAAACCCGGCAGGAATTGCCCATCTGGAGAATGGCACATGGGCATATGATGATGTTAGGGAAACATTGGATGCTTTAGAAGAAAGAAATCCAATAATTGTCTCAGTACCGATGGCAGTTGAAAGATTCTACGACAAAAAAGGAAATAAGAAAAGGAGTATCAGGAGAGAAGAAGCAAAAATGGACAGGCTTGTGCGCCAACCTGGTGGAGTTGCAGGTCTGATATCAAGAATAAGAAAAGAAAGAATAACTCCTGAATTGGTCTATGATAATCTTCTTGAAATGGCTATGGAGACTCAAAGCACTGTAAGTACATACGAGTTCGGAAGACATTACCTTGATACAGCCTCAAGTTTTAATGGAGCATTAACAGGCATCAATCGTTTTGATAATGCAATCCAGAATCTTGCGTCTGAAGTGAGCCGTTTGGGCAGAAAAAGTGGTGAAATTCCAATGCTTGTATTTAATGATACTCTTGCAGAAAGAGCTCTTGGCAGAAAGAGATATGGATTATTTCAGAACTTTGAGATTTATCATGGTCCGTGTGTACCAATGAGAGGCAATGCTGTGACAGACGTAGCAACAAAAATCGGCATGTTTGATCCGACTACTGCTGAAAATTATGTGGGTCCTATAAAAGTGTATGGAAATGAGACTCGTTTAGAAAAAGAACTTAAGGCTACAAGATTACAAAGATATGGCGCTATTGCAAGGAAAGCGTTTTCAGGAGTTGATAGTCGCTACACAATAAGAGATATGATCAGAGACGTCGTTGCAGATTTTAAAGGTGACAGCCTCGCAATTATGACAAACATGCATCATGCGGCTGCAGCGATTGAAGAGGAGGCACAGTTGGAAATATACAGGATAGGAATACGCGACGCGCTTGGCATTGCACCATCATTATCTGATAGGCTAAAAGAAGGTTTCGATGCAGTCAGAAATGTGCTAAGACAAGGTTTTAGGCCTTTGCAAAGGGCGTATGCTTAATGTTGAAGAGATTTCATAATATACCTTACATTCTTAAGGATTTCTTGCACAGTTGCATAAGTTGTCTGAATCAGTTTGTTGCACATCATCAGGTATTTCGAGATTTCATGCTCTTCATTAACCAGATTACCTATGTCTGCTTCTGTTAATTTCTCAATCTTAGACATAAATTGAGATGCCAATGCATCCTCATTGCTTTCCAAACTAATGAGACCTTTATCTTTTGTTGAAAGCTCAGTCATATTTCTTACATAGATATCGAATAATTTGTTGATTTCAGCAATCTCTTTATAATATCGTTCTTTGTGGGATTCTAAGGCTATCATTATTCTTTTATGGATACTGTCTTCTCGTCGGATATGGCTTCTGAAGAACCAGAAGGCATACTGCAGCGAGCTTCGTTCTTTGTGGACAGACTCCTTAAGAATCTGCAAGATTCTTCCTTTCTCTTCCACTCCTTTTGTTCTAAGCAAAGGAATTGCGAAGACAATATGATTTAATGAATCACTTGTCTCATTATTGACAGCAAGCTGGGTGCTTAGATTTTGATCAATCTGGCTTAAATCATCATAGAGTTTCTGTAAGTCAACGGCAAGGGAACTTTGTTGATGACCTTTAAAAAGCAGAGGTACTGATAATGCTGAAACACCTACACCTTTCGGATTGAACGCACCTTGAGCAAACAATTCCCACTCTCTAGATCCCTTCTCATCTCCCATCCCTGCAAGTATCTTAGCAGTTTCAAGTGCATTGTCATAATTTTGCTGGTTTACCATCTTATATCCCTAGCTCCCATCCGAATTCACCTGGATTAACTACTACTGCCGCCGTGCTTTGCGAAAGAGCATTAAGGAAAGTTCTTTCATTTTGTGCTTTTTTAGCGAGTTTTCCGCTGCTGAATACTTTTTGGTATAATTTATTCAATTTATCTTCTTCACCTTTGATTCTCCTCAATTTAGTGGATTTCTTGAGTTCACCGAATTCCTTGTCTATCTCCTTATGCAAATCATCCATGTTTTTTGCAAAATCCTTCAAATCTTTAACTACAGGGTCTGCCATATGAGGCCATCTTGGTGGAGCACCATAAACACCATTAACAGTAGGATCGTTTGCATTAGGTGTAATCACAAATAATGGCCCTTGCGGTGGACCAGGAAGACCAGCCAGAAGCGTGAAGCATTGAGGAGAATATACAGTTGTTGCAGGTGGGATTGGAGCAACAAGCCCATTTGGAAGGTTTGGAATAGCAGCTACTAACCCTCCAGGGTTAAGACCGGCAGTAACATGATCCTGTGCAATCGGCATCTTATATTTTTTTTTGAAATTATCGCTAAACCCTATAAAACGCTTGCAACAATCTTCATAATCCTGGCATAGAGTTGTTATTTCTTCCATCTTTTCTTTTAATTCACCAATTTCTTCATCCTCTTCTTCGCCACCTTCTCCTTCCTTCTTATCCCCTCCTTTATGACCTGCACCTTCATGCCCTGGCGGGATAACGCCATGCGCTTTATCCATCGCTGCACCCAATTTTCCGGGAAACAATTTTCCTATGCTCGTAATAACACCGAATAGGACAACAGCAAATCCAATAAATCTTAGCAATCCTGAAAGTTTTCCGAACCAAGATAAGTCACTTCCAAACATAGTGCCTGTTGCAGCAAGCATGTCCATTAGCATACCGAGGATGATAAATATAATTCCTGCTTTTATCGGGTTAACAAGTTCTTCGTACCATTTGTGTTCTCCTTTAAACAAGTCAATGAACGCAAAAACCAATAACGCTGCTGCAATTGGCAGAAATTGTGATGCCCTGAAACCTGTTGTATATTCTAAATATATAAGGCTGATTGCGAGAATTATTCCAATGGGCATGCCAATGTTCTTTGCTGCTTCTTTGTATTGGCCTTTTAGCTGATGTGGGACGAACTGTGAAAAAAACCAGATATATAATATTAAGTCAACAATAAGAGAAAAATCTTTGCTTGTGAAATATGATTGGATTACCGGAATAATGGGATCAAATACATCAACAATTGAATTAGACGCTGCAAGAACAATAGTAATACTGAGTAAAAAGAATCCAAGACTAAATATCCCTACTTTGTTCCTAATCTTCATACCCAACCTATAAAATCTTTCTTATACAGCTATTTAAACCTTTCTATCGAGAGTCAGAAAAATTTAAATACCACATTGAAATAGAATTTGCTATGGCACACGCACCACCAAAAGCACATAATCCTTTTCATGGTTTGCATGTTGAGATTCCGGGTCAGTTTTTGCTTGGGCTAGTATTCATGTCAGTCGGAACACTATTGACATTGAAGCTTCTGGGAAAAAATTATGTGCCTTTTATTCCACAAGAATACCTTGTTTGGATATGTGCAGTCGGTGCTGCTGTTGGTGGATTCTATTTGATTCTTGCTAAGATATGGCGGCCACCGATTTGGTTCAGACCTTGATTATTTTTTATAGTGCTAAAGATTCACTAGGATCCCATTGGACAACTTTTACATTTCCTGAAGCCAGTTTATCTCGTATTAATTTTGATATCCACCTTCGCTGGTAATGATATACTAAGGGATCTACAATTATCTTACCTATCAAGAACATTCCAAATTCATGCACACTGCTTATTTGTGGTGCCACAAATTGATTGTGTTCTACAGAATAGGCTGTTTTCATATATTCGGTTAATTTGGGGAGTACAGATTTACTGAACTCATGATACATCGATAGCAGCGTGCATGTGTCAATGACCGGCTCAAGGATTTTTCTATCCTCTGCAATCATAATTTGCCCTGCTTTTCCTGATTCCATTTGAGCTATAAAATATTGCACGCTTTTAGTCAGTTCTTTTTCTAAAATAGAATCAGTCGCACTATTTATCGATTCCAAGAGTTGCATATCAAGTTTGGATGCCACCAGATGTGCAATCCCTGTTAAAACATTCCAACCTTCATATGGGTGAAATGGACTTACACCAGGACCAACATATGGGCTACCTAGGATTTTGTCCAGATATCCAAAAGAAGTATCCATAAGGAGAACCGGTTGAACAAAACCTTTCATGACCTCGTGAGGCATATGACCAGATTCCAAGCTGGCTGCCAAAGCAGCTGCTGCGACTTGTCCAGATAGTTCATGGACTGAAAGATATGTTGCGTGTATTTGGTTATATAAAGGATGTGCCATCACACTCCTAATTAACATCTGATATTTAAATATTTCTTTATTTATCACTTCAAAATAGCAACTTAATATATTAAATATATATATAAAACCCACAGCAACTTTTATAAAACGCTCCAATTATAGAAATAGGATGTTAGACTTTTTCCTTACCCTATCGCTCATAGCAATAATCATCGGCTCTTGGACTGATATAAGAACTTTGGAAGTCCCTGATTGGCTTAACTACACTCTTATTGCTGTCGGCATCGGCGGCAATCTCATATATACAATTGTTGAGTGGGATGCAATTTTTATAATAAGAAGTCTTCTAGGCTTGGCAGCAGCTCTTGCACTAGGTCTACTGATGTTTTACACAGGCCAGTGGGGAGGAGGGGATTCCAAAATGCTTTTTGGCCTTGGAGCAATGATTGGAGTGAATTGGCCTCTCAGGCTTGATTTTTTCTGGATGTTTCTGGTGAACATGTTGTTTGCCGGAGCTGCATACGGACTCGCTTGGGTTATAGCAATGGCGATTATCTACAGGAAAAAGCTGTCCAAAAAAATTTCAGCGATGTTAAAAGACAAAAAATTGACAAGGATCAGGCTTGTCTCAGGCTTAGCAGCAGTTACTGCGCTTATAATTATCTTTTTTATACAGATAGATAATTTTGCAAAACTTGCCTTGACAACAATGCTAGTTTTATTATATTTTTTGAATTACATGTTTGTCTTAATCAAGGCAGTTGAGGAAGTTGCTATGATAAAGACAGTTGATCCCGAGAAGCTCACTGAAGGTGATTGGATCGCACAGGAGATAAAGGTAGATGGCAAACATATAGCAGGCCCAAAGGAACTGGGCCTAGAGAAAAAACAGCTAAAAGAGATACTTGCCCTTAAAGCCCTAGGAAAGATAACCAAAGTAAAAGTGAAATATGGTATTCCTTTTGTCCCTAGCTTCCTGATTGCATTTGTGTTTACATTGGTGACGAATCAGATTGTTCTTCTAATGCTATTAAATTACTAACGCAATGATTGATTGCAATGCCAGAAACTTAAACTGGGGTATTAGGGGTGTCTCCTAATTCTTATTAAATGAAACTTAGTTTTAGCCATCCGTAACTTTTATATACAGCCTAGACATTAAAAACACAGGTGATAATGATGGAAGAAGTTGAAAAAGTGATGGTTGAAATCAGCAAGAAAGAGAATCCAACTCAAAATGATATTCAGAAATATGTCAGATATTTGATAAATGTCAAAAAATATACTGATGAAAAAATATATGAAGAATTATCAAAATGGGACGAAGAAAAATTGGCGAAGGCAATAAAAGAAGTTGCAAGAGAGAATTCTAAACCCAGGCCAAAAAGATATTATGTTAGCTTAAAAGAACCACTCGAGGAAAGTTTCTAGCACTATCTTTTCTTCTTTATCCTTTTGCTTCTGAAGATTGTTTCCCTTTCCTGCTCTTCAAGCCTTAGCTGGATAAAACTCTTCTGAGACAAAAGCTTTGGGATGACTGCAAATTCAAGCGCATTCACCCTTCTTTTTGTTTTGTCAATCTCCTCAAGCAGTCTGATGAGGGATGTCTCGACTTCAGCCACAGTTATAATGTATTCCAGAAGCTCTTCATAGGCAGTCGATGCGTCGATTATTGCCGTGCTTGTGGTTAGTGTTCCATATCCTCTATCTTCAAGATTCTTTTTGATGTACCTGCTTTCAATATTCGGAACTACCACACCCATTATATTCTTGTTTGTAACTTCTATTTCAGGTTTGTTCTTTATGGCGAGCGATGCGGAGACAATCGCAAGGTCACCATCAACAACCTTTGACATATTAATCTTTTTTTCTGCTTCTTTATATTTTACAATCATCTCTTTTCTTGCTGATTTTGATTCCTTAAGTATCTCGAAAAATTCGAGGATGAGACCATCTCTTTTTTTCTTAAGAAGCTTATGGCCGGACTTAGCAAGCTTGATTTTATTCTTAAGCTTGATTAATTCGGACCTAGTTGGTTTTATTTCCATTTTATTTCAATAAATGTTTTAATCTATGGCTTCTCATCTATTTTTTCCTCTTCAGCTTCTCAGCATCTTCTGTTGATTCAAGAGGTACACTACGTTTGGCGCCCTTTAGTTCGACATCATCTTCACCATAATATTTTTCCCTTAGTTCAGGTGAGATTCTTGTAAGGTCTTTCTTTGGAAGCATATTCAGTAGTTTCCAGCTTATGCCGAGTGTTGTTTCTATTGCTCTGTTTTCCATTCTGTCCTGTCTTACGAATTTATCTTCAAATCCGTCTGCAAACCTAAGCAGTCTCTTATCCCTGTCTGATAATGCTTCTTCGCCCACAATTGCGACTAGTCCTCTCAAATCCCTTCCTTCAGCATAATTCGCATAGCACTGGTCAGACACTTGTTTGTGGTCGTCCCTTGTCTTCTGCTTACCGATACCTGAATTCATCAGCCTCGAGAGCGATGGCAATACATCTACAGGTGGATATATACCTTTCCTGTGGAGTTCTCTTGAAAGAACAATCTGGCCTTCAGTGATATAACCTGTTAGATCAGGGATAGGATGAGTGATATCATCTCCAATCATTGTCAGGATAGGAACCTGTGTGATTGATCCTTTTTTACCTTTGATCATTCCTGCTCGCTCATAAATACTTGCAAGGTCAGTATACATATATCCAGGATAACCTCTTCTTCCAGGGATCTCTTCTCTGGCAGCTCCGACTTCCCTGAGCGATTCACAATAATTTGTCATATCAGTCAAAATGACAAGTACGTGCATATCTTTTTCAAATGCCAGGAATTCAGCTGTTGTAAGCGCCATCCTTGGTGTAATCAGTCTTTCAACTGCAGGATCGTCGGCAAGATTCAGGAACACAACTGCCCTTTCAAGAGCGCCGGTATCCTGGAAATCTTTCATGAAATATTGTGCTTCTTCATTTGTGATTCCCATTGCTGCAAAAATAACTGCGAATTTTCCTTGTTGGCCAAGGACCTTTGCCTGCCTTGCAATCTGAAGCGCTATTTCGTTATGGGGAAGGCCTGATCCTGAAAACACAGGTAGTTTTTGGCCTCTCACTAGTGTGTTGGTTGCATCAATTGTAGATATTCCTGTCTGGATGAATTCTGACGGGCTTTGTCTTGTGAAAGGATTTATGGCAGCACCGTTGATATCAAGTCTTTGCTCAGGGATAATCTCCGGACCACCATCTCTTGGTTTTCCTGCGCCGGTTAATATTCGTCCGAGCATTTTTTCGCTGACAGGGATCTTGATTGTTTCGCCAACAAATTTTACCCATGCAGATTGGTCAATCCTTGCTGTACCTTCAAATACCTGGACAACAACCAGATTATCGCTTGTATCAAGCACCTGACCGCTTTTTATGCTCCCATCAGATAACTTTAATGAGACAAGTTCTCCATATCCTATTGCATGTGTGTTTTTTACGAAAACAAGAGGTCCTGCGACCCTGCTGATTGTTTTATATTCTTTTTGCATCATTATTTTCACCTTTGGTTAAGTGGGCCTAAGCGATGAGCG
>JBDRQT010000006.1:0-44221 GCA_043826135.1 archaeon | reverse complement strand
GCATGATGATTTTCTTTATTTTTTTTTATGTTAGTTCCTGGTTTTATGTTATTTCTCAGCGATAGACCTAGCATTCTGAGATCATCCTGCCAGTTCTTGCCTGATTCCCTGAGGTAAGTTATTAGATCAAGGAGCAACGGTTGAGAAGAATATTTATCAGAAAGGTTAAGCGTCAAATTAGTGTTTTCTGTCATGAATGGAGTGACAATTCTTCGTAACATTAACATTTCCTCATCGTATTTTCCATGAGCAACAGATTCAAGGGTTTTTTCCAGACCCAAATATACCAATCTCATTTGTTCATATCGCATATGCTTTTCAGACTCAGTGGATATCTTATGACCTATCATGCTTGCTGTAATTGAGTATGCGATTATTCTTCCTAATTCATCGTCTGTTCCTTCAAAAGAAAAATATAACTTTGTGATTAATCCGGCCAGTGGTGTTACATATCCCTCAACCATCAAATTATCTACTAATTTTATCCATTATTAAATGTTTCTCCTGAAAAAGAGTGATATTTTTCTGAAGTGTGTTCTCAAAGATACAAATCCTTTTAAAGCGTCTTCAAAATAGTTTGTATTCGGGTGATTTACAGGTGGCGATAGGACTTATTGGGGGGACAGGGGTTTATGATAATGATGTCCTTAAAAATTCTAAATCAATCAAAATAAAAACCCCTTATGGGATGACTTCAGATGTAATAACTAAAGGCACTATTGGAAATAAAGAAGTCTTTATAATTCCAAGACATGGAAAAAACCATATATTTAATCCAAGTGAGGTGCCATATAAAGCAAATATTTGGGCTCTTAAAGAATTGGGCGTAACAAAACTTCTAAGTATCAGTGCTGTTGGTTCATTAAAAGAAGAATATAAACCGGGTGATTTTGTCTTTACTGACCAATTTATTGATAGAACAACAAAAAGAGATCAGAGTTTTCATAAAATGATTCACCTTACAATGGCCCAGCCTTTTTGTGAAGATTTAAGAAACATCCTAATAAGCGCAGCTCAAAGTTTAAAATTATCCTATCATGACAAAGGGACTTGCGTTGTTATTGAAGGTCCAAGATTTTCAACCAAAGCAGAATCATTATTATTTAAGTCATGGGACGCAGATACAATAAATATGACACTTGTTCCCGAAGCAGTACTTGCAAGGGAGGCAGAGATTTGTTATGGGAATATTTCAATGGTTACAGATTATGATTCTTGGAAAGAGCAGGTTGTGACAGTTGATTTAATACTTGAAACTATGAAACAGAATATTGAAAAAGTCAGAAAACTGCTTACGGTCGTAATCCCAATGATTGATGATTCAGTTGTTTGTTCTTGTAATAAAGCGCTTGATGGCGCTGAGATATAAATAAAACTGTCAAAAATACAGGAAAAAATAATTTTATGAATTTTATATCGCATTTTACTCAAGGGATTATCTACTTATTATATCAAATATCTGCATAGATTGTTTCTTTTAGAAATTAGTTTTGGATATTAAAAACCCCTCAATAAGACCAATGTAATTATTCTAATCTAACGCCCCATCTTGAGACTATCCAACTGGCAAAGAAACTTCCCAGCTGCATTGAATCTGCTATTGTCATATTTTTACATATACCATACAAAAGCCCAGCTGCAAACATGTCTCCTGCTCCAGTACTGTCCACTGGATCAACTTTGAAAGCTCCCATCTTAATTATGCTATCCTTATGAGCTGCAATAGAACCCTTATTTCCTCTAGTAATAACTGCAATGTCACATTTTTTTCCAAGCAAACTCAATGCTTCGATAGCATCAGTATCAAAAAGGGTTTTTGCTTCTTCTTCATTAGCAATAATTAAATCCACATATCTACTGATTAAATCCAGAAAATCATTTTTGTTTCTATTGACTAAAAAAGGATCAGCCAAATTAAAGGCAATCTTAACATTATTCTTTTTTGCAAAGTCCATTGCAAATAGAGCTGCTTCTTTTTGGTTTTTGGTATCCCACATATATCCGGTTAGATAAAGGTATTTGCTGTTTAGAATCAGTTCAGTGTCTACATCGCTTTTGGAGAATTTCTGGCAATTGCCTAAAAAAGTGTTCATTGTCCTTTCACCATCAGGTGTCACGAAAATAGTGCTGCTCCCTGTAATTCCTTCATCAAAACTAAGTGATGAAATAACATGACAATTTTTTAGTGCCTTTTCATATATTTTTGCATTGTCATCACTGCCTAATTTACCGCCATAAGAAACAATGCCGCCAAGCCTTGCAATGCCCATTATTGTATTAGCGCAGGATCCGGCAGGATATTTTGTGGGTTTTTTATTTTCCAAAAATTTCTGGATTATTTTTGCCTTATCTTCATCTATCAGGTGCATAATTCCTTTTTCAATATTAAGACTTGAGAGTTCTTCATCTGTTATTTTTACATTTATATCAATCAATGGATTCCCAATACCATAAACATCGTTTTTCATGGATGAAACAAATAATGCGAGATATATAAAAGTATCATAAATGAATGATTATCTAATTCTATCAGATAATTCAAATTTAAAGGTCATTTTATCTCTCTCCTTTGTTTGGTATATACTGGATTTGCAATTTTCGGATTGTTGCTAAATACCAATTCTGGTAATCCATCTAATAAAGTTAAATAATAATCATGTGCAATAATCTCACATTGCATGCCACTATTATCAAACCAAAAAAATCCTTCTACCAACACTGATGTAGGTCTCATGGCAACTTGTGTGTAATAATCATTTCTCGAGCGATTTTTTCTAAATGATTTACTATAATAATTTGTTTCATCGTCAAAATTGGGCAATCGTGAATTGTCCTCACTGTCAAGCTGAATACTTGGATCATATGCTTCATTTTGTTTTACAAATGCTACATAAAATTCATTTCTTTTTGAAAAAGGTGTTCTCAAAATATACATTTCTGCATTATGGTGATTTAATAATAATTCTAAAACATTGAGTGCTTTTGTTTTTGGTTGTGCAAGCTCCTTATCTAATAATGCAAGAAAATCTTTTCTATCTCCATTAACACCCATTGTCATGCATATTTCTCTATATATGGTGTAACTTTGTAAATGAGTAGGAACATTATATGCTCTTAAAACTTTTGGAAGAATACCAACTTTTTTATATAGCAATTTTACTTCATTTGATAATTGATCTGAGTGTTCCCTTATCCACTCACGGTCATCTATCTCTAAGGGTTCTCTTGAACTCATCCACCATCTGAGAGAAGTATGGTCTGTAGGCAAGGGTAAACTTGGTGGACTAATCAAGTCATTTGAAACTGGCTTTAACCTTGCCAAAGCTGATTCATCAATAAATTCATCAAACCAAATAAAAAATTGTCTATAATCTTTTACTTTGTTAAGCATTTCCCACTGTTCTTTAAATGGTAAATCATCAAAAGGGGTTATTGCTCTAATTTGCTCTAGCATTTCATATGCTTGTTTATGTGGATTCCATGGATAAGTCTCCTTACTCCCAAGTTTTTGCTCCATAAATATTGACAGAATTTCAACAATAGTATTATCAACTGCATAGGTATAGGTACCTTCGGTATAATGCATTTGGTGACCTCCAAATTCATGTCGAAATGTTTTAAGAACCTTGCCCATATCTCTTCGATCATACACTGAGATCCAACTTCCTTTACTTCCAAAAAATAATCCGGCCGCTGTACTATTTCCATACTTTAGAAGCATTGCACGTGATGTTGCAAAACTAACTTTTGTACAAAATAGTGAAAATATTTTATCATAAAACTCCGTAAATCCTTCACCTGGTTCAAATAAATTTGCCAGACCGGTTAAATCTTCATACATCTTATCAAGTAAGCCATGAAAATCAAATTCTAGTCCTGGTAAATATTGATTTAGATTATTTTCATTCACTACAAACTTAATTTCCGGAACACCCGAATTGCCTGATTCTTCTAAAATGGTAACTAGATCTCTATTCACGATAGTATCTGGATCATTCTCTTCTGTTGCATATAAAGGAACATAACCTAAAACTGCCATTTTTTACATTACCCTAATGTTGCTACAAAACTGAAAAATTATACAGTTTTCTTCATAAAATAAACTTTAAAGTTTATAAATCTTTCCATTTTTTACTACTCTATAGTACTTACACGCCTCCCCCAACCTTTATTAAACCCACCTTCTTCTGTTTTATCCATGAAAATAGCCATCGACTTCACCAAATCCCTTGAAGAGAATGCTTCAGATTACTTTGAGGAAGCAAAGACAGCCAAGAGAAAGGCTGAAGGCGCGAGGAAGGCTCTTGAAGAGACCCACGCTAAGCTGAAGGAACTTGAAAAAAACATAGAGACCGAAGATACCAAAGAAAAAGCAAAGAAAGCCGCAAGAAAGAGAGAATGGTACGAGAAATTCAGGTGGTTTTTCACATCTGAGAATATGCTATTCATCGCAGGCAGGGACGCGACAACAAATGAGATAATTATCAAGAAACATATGGATAAAGATGACGTCGTCTTCCATGCTGACTTTGCCGGGAGCCCATTTGGAGTCCTGAAAACAGAAGGAAAAGACCCATCAAAAAAAGCATTAGAAGAATGTGCCCAGTTCATCGCCTGCTACTGCAAGGTCTGGAAGACAAGCGTGACACTCGCTGATGTCTTTTACGTAAATCCTGACCAGGTGACAAAAGAAGCACCGACAGGAGAATATATTAGCAAAGGGTCATTTATGATATACGGCAAGAAAAATATAGTGTCTTCGCAGCTTAAGCTATTTGTTGGAAAGATGGAAGGCGGAAAGATAATGTCTGGTCCTGAATCTGCAGTAAAGATGCATTGTGACCCCTATGTTGAGGTTGGTCAAGGAAATAAAAAAGGAAGTGATGTCGCAAAAAAGATAAAGACAAAGCTTCAGGCTGATGACCTTGACGATATACTGAAGGTTGTGCCGGTTGGCAGCACCCTAAGATAACTTTTTTAATCACCCGCGGTTTTCTGGGCATTATGGACCTTATTAAACTAAAAAAAGAGGCTGCTTCTCTTGATCCTCTCCTAAGGATTGGAAAAAAGGGCATGACAGAAAGTATTTTCGTTGAGATAGAAAAACTTCTGAAAAAACGCTCTCTTATAAAGATTAAGATACTGAATAACTGCCCTGTTGAAGATATTGACGCCATGGTCATATTTATCGTAGAAAAATCAAGGTCTGTCCTTGTATCAAGGATAGGGAATATTTTCAGCATCTATAGGCAAAATGGAAAAAAGAGATAGGAAAAAATTTCTAAGGATTGTTCTTATATCTTCAATTGTTATACTAACAATACTCTCTGTATCTTCAGTTAGAAAACTCTTCATATTGGCTTCATTTGTAGTGATTAACTACATATTCGCATATCTGAAACGAAAAATCCCTATTGGTTTCATCCGAAAATATTTTTATGGTATTGAGCTTGTGCTATTCTGCACTGTGATTACAAGTGTAACTTTTGGTTCAATCATAGGTGCCTTCATGGGTGCTCTCCTTATTGTGGCAAATTATATTGCTGAAAGAAGAATAAGTGATTATGCACTAATTATCACATTTCTTTATTTGGCTATCGGATATGCCTCGTATTTCTTTAGAGATACACCTATTGTTCTACTGGGCACAATAATTACAATTGTATACAATTTGCTCGCATTCATATTGTCAAAAATAAAGGGTGCAAATCTTTTCTCACTAGCTGTTTTCAACTTGATAAATATTGCATTTAATCTGTTATTGTTTAATTCGCTCGGAAATTTTGTGCTATTAATTTTAAGTTAGACTATGTAAAAAATACGCCAAGGCCCAAATCTCTGTTTTTAGAAAACAGATGTTGAAAATAAAATATTTTCAAAAACGCATAGCGTGGACAAAATATTCGTAGTATCTCATATTATTCTATACTACTCAAAAAAGCGCCAAGGCCCGGATTCCCCAGAGGGGTGCCGAAAATTGAAAATTTTCGAGCATGTTCAAATCCGGAACAGCTCAAAGATACACCTAATATTCAACAGTAAAAAATACGCCAAGGCCCGGATTTGAACCGGGAGTTCCTTTCGGAAACCGCTTTCGAGGCGATCGCAGTACCGGGTTGTGCCACCTTGGCCTGGCTATCAAGAAATCGCTTTGGTATAAAAACATAATTGTCTTAAGGCTGGGGTTAGAAACGATTCCGCTCATATAGAAATTGATGTAAGATAGAGCGGATTAATATAATAAAGAAATAATTTTAAATTATTAAGTCGCCAATTTCGAATCTTGCGAACCAATGCAGGCGACATCGCAGGAATAATGCTAGGTCTCCTATTATCTCAATCTCATTTATACACCAGCCTGCCTTCAACTTTCTCACTAACATTCTGATGGTTCCTGAGCCATTCTTCCATAGCTTCCTGGACAGAAGTTGTCACGACCTTTGATTTTCCTGATGAATTGAGTTCATCTTGAGTAACATTTAGATAATCTTTGCAGCAGTTATAATGATATCCTGCCAGACCAAATGTATAGAATCTGTCTTTTTCGACTGGCGCATTTTTTATCTTTAGAGAGATGAGTTTCTTTTCCTTTTCATCATATATTGCCTCGATTCCTGAATTTATCTGATAGCATTCTCCTTCACCAGTCCTGTTATCTGCTCTCATTATGTGCTCAAAAATTTTCCATAAAGAAGCGCCTGCAATCGAGAACCTGTAATATGTATCATCATAGGGAAATGCAGTGATGAAATCCTGGAGTGTCACAAGAGGGCCAAGCTCTTTTGTCCGTATGGCTCCTGACCCCACAAATGCCACTTCACATTCTGCAATTTCTGCAAAAGCATCCGCAAAAAGATTTCCAAGAGCGGTCTCAATTTCTCTAGCAGGATGTGTAAGCTTCTCACTTAGCTTAGATAAAACACTATTATATTTTCTATCAACTATTTTTTTGTATGATTCGATGTATTCAACAAGTTTCTTATCTGGCTCTGCAATTTTATCTGTGATTGGTATGAGCTGCCATTTCCATTCAACAATGCTGTTTGTATCATCATCCACAACAATATCGAATCTTCCTATCTGATTTGTGCCAACACCTGCTTGGGTGATAAGAATATTATTTATTTTTGCAGGCTCTTTAAGTACAGTATGTGAATGACCTCCAATAATCATATCCACACCCCATTCTGGCTTGAGGAGTCTAGCAAGTTCTTTGTCTGATTCAAATCCGATGTGAGTAAGAACAATTGTCAGATCGATATCACTGTTCTTGTATGCATTGCATATCCTTCCGACCTCCTTGCTGGCTTCCTTTAATGTAATGAAACTTCCGATAAGTTTATCCTTGGCAAGGGCGTCAATCACTTTCTCTGTTATTATCCCAGTAAACAAAATATCAAACCCTGCTTTATTTAGGATGATGTAAGGCCTCATCAGCCTTTTATTGAAGCTCTTTATGTATAGATTGGCATTGACTATCGGAAAGTTCGCTACTTTTTCCAAGAATAAAAGATGAGGAAGTCCATAATCAAATTCATGATTTCCAAGGGCAACCACATCAGGAGCAAGGTAATTCATGATATCAATAGTAGATATCCCCTTGTACTCAGTATCTATGGCCGAACCTTGAAGCATATCACCGGCAACAAGATAAAGAACATTCTTTTCAGTTTTTCTGACCTTATTTATGTATCCGGAGAGTAGCGCGAGGCCACCTATTAATTCTTTTTTCCCAACTTGCGCTTCGGCAAGAAAATCTCCATGCATGTCATTGGAATGCAAGATTGTAAATTTTTTTGTTTTCATGACCATATGACCAATCAGATAATTTAAAAACTTTGCTGAGAATAAACGCCACGGCCCGGATTTGAACCGGGACATCCTTAACGGAAACAAGCTTGCTATCCTGAAAGGTTCCAGGCTTGCGCAGTACCAGGTTGTGCCACCGTGGCAATATATCTCAAAGAAAATCGGGTGATATATAAAGATTTAGAATGGAAACTTTTTTATTCTATCATACATCCACACCTATTAAAAGATGTGAAATAATGGAAGAAATCAGGAAAATCATAGCTAGGGAAATTCTTGATTCACGTGGTAATCCGACAGTTGAAGTTGAACTTAAGACTGATTCTTTCACTACTATTGCAGCTGTACCTTCAGGGGCATCAACCGGAGTGCATGAAGCAATTGAACTTAGGGACGGTGGAATGCGTTATTTGGGCAAAGGAGTCCAGAAAGCAGTACATAATGTTGAAAAAATAATAGCGCCGATGCTGATAGGCCTTAGTCCTGTTCAGCAAAACTTCATCGATACTGAGATGTGTCAGGTTGATGGTACTGCTAATAAATCAAAGCTAGGCGCAAACGCAATTCTAGCGGTTTCCATGGCAGTCTGCAGGGCAGGTGCATTGTCAAAAGGCAAAAAACTTTATGAATATATATCTGAACTAGCCGGGACTAAGCCAAGTTTGCCTATTCCATACTTTAATGTAATCAATGGCGGTAAGCATGCAGGGAATAATCTTGATTTCCAGGAATTTATGTTAGCTCCGATCGGCGCATCAAATTTCAAAGATGCCCTAAGGATGGGTGCTGAAACTTACTGTGTCTTAAAAGAACTCATAAAAGCAGAATATGGTCTTGGAGCTATCAATGTCGGTGATGAGGGAGGATTTGCGCCGCCTGTCCCAGACAATGAATCACCTTTAAGGCTGCTCGTGAGAGCGATAAAGAAAGCAGGTTATGATGGTAAGATCAAGATTGCGATGGACGTCGCATCTTCAGAATTCTATTATAATAACAAGTATGTGCTGGGCCAAAAAAAATTATCAGACCCTGCAAAGATGAAACTGGCAAAAAAACAGGGACTAACAGGAGATGAATTTGCAAAAATTCTAAATGAATTTATCAAAAAATATCCCATCGTATCTATTGAAGATCCCTTTGCTGAAGATGATTGGGAATCGTGGTCAAGGTTCACGAAAAGCTCAAATGTGCAGATTGTTGGAGACGATCTGCTTGTCACAAATTCTGCAAGAATCAATTTGGCGCTTGAAAAGAGAGCCTGCAACGCCCTACTGCTCAAGGTCAATCAGATAGGCACAGTCAGCGAAGCTATAGATGCTGCAAATCTTGCGCTAAAAAATAATTGGAAAGTGATGGTGAGCCACAGGAGCGGTGAGACTGAAGATACATTCATAGCAGACCTTGTTGTTGGCCTTGGTTGCGGCCAGATAAAATCAGGAGCACCATGTAGAGGAGAGAGGACTGCTAAGTATAACCAGCTTCTCAGAATTGAGGAACATTTTTAATTAACCTCTGTTTCGCGGTTTTCTATGTATATTGAATACCATGAGAAAGGTCTTTTCGACGCTGAAACCTTTCGAAGCAAAGTATTCGAAAGAACAATGGTAAATTATGGTAGGCAATTTCTCTGGCAACTTCCGCAAGATGTTATTGAAGAAAGAGCCATGCTGCTCCAGGAAGTGTCTCTTGAAGGAGGCAATGATTTTTCTTTTGCAAGAGCTGGATTTGAGGACCATATTAATTATATGATGCAAGACCTCCTTGACAAATTCCCACCAAGAATTGATGACCCGAAATCCAATGGATTAGTAGGACTTGATGTGGGTTTTGGCCCAAAAGGATTAAGTTTAAAGTATCTGCCGCAAGATAGGTTTTCTGTTCTAGATGGTCTTGATATATCATATGCAAACATAGAAAAAGTAAGACCGCTTGCTGCAGAACATGGCTGGAATCTGTATTGGGGGGCAATCCACAATTTGCAATTTCGGGAAAGATACGATATCATTAACTGCATGAGCTCGCTTGATGGCACCAGATTTCTTGAACCAGCATTTGAATCCATTGCTCAAGCGCTTAAAGTAAATAGGACCTCCAACATTACCCAAAATGTTTCTCCCGGAATATTCTCAACTTTAGGACTAGAATTCGATGAAAGAAGAGCAGTTGGCTACGTCAATCCGATTGAGTGCGGTATTGGATATCATGATGAGATACTAACAATGAATCAGAATGACAGGAACCCTAATTGGAAAACTGCATTTAGTGTACTGCAAAATTGTCAAGAGAAGGCAGCAAAAAAAGCTGGACTAAAGATTGAATACAAAGGCACGGCATGGGTAACTGATTATTTGCCTAAGAATCCGAATGTCACGGAGAATGTTCATGAGTGGTACTTTGTTGATCATAGATACTATGACAGTGCAGTGCCTCCTGGCTTGATCAAGGTTGTTTATTGTGCCGATATTCTGGTAGTCAGAAAAGTTAAGTAAATCGTAACCTTTAAAAACCACCATCAATAGTATTCTCTTATCTTAGAAAAGGGGTTATGATTTGACAAGGATAACTAAACTCGTGATGCAGGGCTTCAAAAGCTTTGCGCAAAAAACAGAAATAATTCTGGGTGAGGGATTTAATTGCATACTCGGCCCTAATGGCTCAGGCAAATCCAATGTCCTTGATGCGCTCTGCTTTGTACTTGGAAAATCATCTTCCAAAGAACTTAGAGCTGATAAATCTGCAAATCTTATATACAATGGCGGCAAGACGAAAAATCCTGCTAAAGAAGCGACTGTAGCCATTCACTTTGATAATTCTGACAAAGAGTTTCCTTTAAATGATACTGAAATAAAAGTGTCCAGAACTGTAAAAGAAAAGGGAAACAGCATCTACAAAATCAACAATAAGACGGTTACTCGGGTTCAGGTGGTTGAGCTCCTGAACAATGCGAGAATAAATCCTGATGGCTATAATATCGTCCTGCAGGGAGACATTGTAAGGATTGTAGAGATGTCTGCTCTGGAAAGGAGAAAGATAATTGAAGAGATTGCAGGCATATCAATCTATGAAGATAAGAAACAAAAAGCGCTCAATGAACTTGGCAAGGTCGAGGAAAAATTGAAAGAAAGTGATATTATCCTTGCTGAGAGAGATGCATATTTAAGAGAGCTTAAAAAAGACAGAAACGAGGCATTGAAATTCAAAGAGCTCGATGAGAAACTGAAGAGAAACAAAGCAACAATAGTGCATACCAAATTATCCCAAAAAGAGAAAAAAAGGGGAGATATTGAATCCGAAATTGATGATAAGAAAAAAGAGATTGCAAAAATTGAAAGTGAAATCACTACTCTGAAAAAAGATATCAGCGAAAAAAAGGAAGAGATACTTTCTATCAATAAAGAGATTGAGCAAAAGGGAGACAAGGATCAGGTCAGTATCCAAAAACAGGTTGAAGAACTGAAGGTATCTATCGGCACAAACACGTCACGGATTTCTTCTCTTGAAAATGAACTGAAAAGGGTAAACGAGAGAAAAAATCAGCTTCTTACTAGCCTAATGGAATTAGAAGAAAAAATTAAGAGACTCGAAACTGAAAAATCAGAATTCCAGAAAAAAACTTCTGAAAAAGAAAAACAGATTGAGCAGATTAATGCAAAAGTTGATGGATTCAAGACAAAGCATAAGATCGCTGACTCTGATAATCTGGAAAAAGATATTGATGAGCTCGAAAAATCTTCAGAACAAAAATTAAGAGAAATTCAGGAACTTCGTGAAAAGCAGCAGAATCTTCTTAGGGAAAAAGATAAATCAGAGTATCAGATATCGACCGCGGATGAGAAAATTGCAAAAGTCGCTGAGATTAAAAAAGAACACCAAAAAGATTTGGATAATCTGAAAAATATCAGGAATGATTTCAAAAAAGCCACAGTAGATCTCTCCGCCAGATTAAACGAAGATTCATCTTTGTCCGCACAGCTTGGCAATGCGAGAGCAAAGCTTCTTATGATAAAGGAAGAACTGGCAAAGCTCAGTGTCAAACAGTCTTCTCTTCAAGAGACTAGCAGCCATGACATGGCAGTAAAAAAGATTATTGAAAACAAAAATAAGCTAAAGGGAATATATGGCACTGTATCTTCTCTTGGCCAAGTATCATCAGAGTATTCAGTCGCGATGGAAGTCGCTGCCGGCCCAAAAATTAAAGGATTGGTGGTTGAATCTGACAAGGTTGCTGCTGACTGCATAAAATTCCTGAAAACCAATAAGCTTGGGACAGCTACATTTCTGCCTTTAAACAAGATAAGAGGAACCGCACCTCAACCAGAATCAGGAAAGATACTTGGAATGAAAGGGGTCAAAGGTCTGGCTGTGAGTCTGGTAAAATATGATCCTATGTTTAGAAATGTATTTTCCTATGTGTTCGGAAATACTGTTGTAGTGGATAATATAGATACTGCGCGGACAATTGGTATCGGAAAATTCAGGATGACTACCCTTGACGGAGACCTCACTGAAATGTCAGGTGCGATGCATGGGGGCTTTAGAAAAAGAGTTGACGGGTCTGGATTTCAGGAAAGAAATCTTTCAGTGAAGATTGAAGAATTGGAAAAAGAAGAGGCTGATTATAGCGGAATTGTTTCGTCCATTGAACGCAAAAAATCAGAGAATGAAGAAAAAATTACCCAGCTCAGGCATCAGAAAGCCGAACTTGAAGCCGAGATTATAAAGACTGAAAAGTCACTTCACCTTGAGGATTCTGATCTTGATGTTTCAAAAAATCTGAAAAAGGAAATGATCGACAAAATAAAGGGATTGGAGGATCAGCTTAAGGATGTTAATGCTAATGTTAGTAAAGCAAATAGTGACCTTGTCCAGACAAAAATTAAAAAACAGCAACTGAGGGATAAGATAAATGCGCTGAAAAATCCTGTTCTTTTGGCTGAACTAAATACTTTTGAGCAGAAACGAACTGAACTCAGAGAAGACCTCATCAGAATATCTGCCGATGTAAAGAATATAGATGTACAGATAAACACCATAATGATGCCTGAACAAAACAATACAAAAAAGATACTGAAACAGCATGAGAAAGAGGAAGAAGATTTTGCAAAGGAATCTAAAGATTTAAAGGCTCTTATCAAACTTCAGGAAAAGGAACTGAAAGAAAAAGAGGCCATGCAAAAGGAGTTCTATGCAAAATTCAAGTTGCTATTTACAAAAAGGGATAAGGCTAGTGATGAGATGGGAAAAACAGAGGCAAAACTTTACAAAAAAGAAGAATCCAGAAGAGGAGAAGAGCAAAAGCTGAATAATGTAAATCTGGAAAATGCAAAAATAATAGCTGAGCTTGAGGGATTAAAGGTAGAGTATAAGCAGTATGAGGGTGTCCAGGTTTTCAAGGACAAGGAAGAAGAAAAGATCAAACAGGAGATTTGGGAATTTGAAAAAATGGTAAGAGAGATGGGCGCAGTCAATATGAGAGCGCTTGAAATTTATGATGCAGTTGAAAAAGAATATAATGACGTGCTTGATAAAAAACAGACTCTGGTTACAGAAAGAGAAGATGTCCTTCTCATGATGAATGAGATAGAGACAAAGAAAAAAGACTTGTTCATGAACACATATGATGTCATTAATAAGAATTTCCAGGAAAAATTCATGACACTATCTACAAAGGGCGAAGCTACTATGGGACTAGAAGATCCTGAGACTGTTTTTGCAGGTGGCCTGAATCTCAAAGTCAGATTAGTCGGCAAAAAATTCATGGATATAAGAAGTCTTTCAGGCGGTGAGAAAACAATGACTGCTCTCGCCTTCTTATTTGCAGTGCAGGATCATGAGCCTGCGCCATTCTATGTACTGGACGAAGTTGATGCGGCGCTGGATAAAAGAAATTCAGAGAAACTGGCGCAGCTTGTGAGGCAATATGTTGTAAAAGCACAGTATATTGTGATCAGCCATAATGACGGCGTTATATCTGAAGCCGATAGCCTCTATGGGATATCTATGAACGAGCACGGGATAAGCAAGGTTGTCAGCTTGAAGATTTAAAAAGTTAATGTATGTACTTTCAATTCATTTTGCATATAGTCTGAGATATCATACCCTTTTTCAGTGAGCCATTCTCCAAGAGAAATCAAGTATGGCTTCCTTTCATCATAGTCAATATAAACGTCAGGATGATTCCAATGAACTACGTCAAATGTTGCATCTTTCCTAGTGGTAGTGAGCCTAAGATATTGGGACGGATTCACATTATATTCTGCAAGGATTTCAAGAAAGGACATAATCTTCTGAGGATCTATTGGCAGAATAAGATCCGGTCTGTGATGGATATGGAAATGTGGCATATCCGGGCAAGGCCAATGGAGGATACCATGGCTTAGTGCCAGATTAATAAATTCGGGGTAGTCTTGTTTTTGCATTTAAAGAAGATTTCAGAATTACTTCTATAATCCTATGTTAAATAAAACATCATTAAATTGTATTTATGTTTTTTTCTTAACAATTATAGATGCCATATAGCAACATAAGAAGAAAAGTTTACAAACAAAAATAGTATCAAACAAAAAAATAGATAGTAATAAATTTACATATCTGTTTATTCTATCACACCGATGACTCTGCCGTCCAAATCTCTGACAACAAGAGCACTTCTCGGAATCTTTTTCTCCATTTCAAACATTTTGTGCGCCCTCTCTCTCTTTTTTATCTAAACTATCTTAGTATACTAAAAGATATACTGCTATATAAACTTTTCGATTGTCTAACAATAGTATTTTAGAAGCCGTAATGCATCATGAAATAAATAAGAACTACATCCCCATCATGGTCTTAAGTTCGTCGCTAGGCTGCCAAAGCGGCTCAAACGTCAATTCCAATTTGACAATCTTCACACCCTTGATTTGTTTGACGCCCTCTTCTATCATTTCCATGAGCATCGGACCATAGGGGCACATAGGAGTGGTAAGTGTCATCTTGATGAAAACATCGCTGCCGATAATCTTAATTTCATAGATAAGTCCAAGAGACCAGACATCCATACCAAGCTCTGGGTCATAGACTGTTTTCAAAGCATCAATTATCTTGGACTTTTCTACCATATGCATGCATCATCTAAAGGAATTATTAAAGCTTCTGTTTAATAGACGCTTAATGCGTGTGCAGATGCCAAATTGTTTTTATTACACCAAAAAACGATAGCGCCAATATCAAAATATCCATGCTCTTGCCTGGCAGCCCTATATAAAAAAAGCTTTGCTGCAGAACAAAGTTGTGAAGCGATGCCACAAAAAGCCCGCCAAAAAGGAGCAAGTAAAGCATAAGTGCGATAGTATGCCTTTTCATAAAGTTAGAATATTTAGAATATTAATAAGTTTAATTGGAATCAAAAGAATTCCAAATACTATCCATCAGGCTGTCCAAAGTTGTTTTTTTCTTGAACACATTATCAACATCACTGTCTTCAATAGTTACTTTAAGGGGCATCCCTGCCTGCACTGTGTGGACATAATCCTCTGCCTGCTCTTTTACCAAAGGAGCTGTAGGTACAAGGCAGTATCTTTGAACAAAATCAGAATCCATCTCTGTTAATTCTGAGGCAAACATCTCTTTGTCTTCTGGTTTTTCCATAATACGGGCAGTTAATTTCATTATTGCCTCAAATATATTGTAGTTTTGTGCGTTTGCCTGGGCAAACCTTTTTGCAGATTCATCACTTATGTTGTGCTCTTCGACCTTGATGCTCAGCCTTTGGCCAACCATGATCTTAGTTGATTCAACTTCCTGCTGTGACACATTGATTGATATCCCCAGATGCTGACCTGCAATGACCTCAGGCCTGTGGTCGCTTGGAAGTATTTTCATCTCTACTCCCTGAATATCTGCAGCACTGGCAATACTCAATGATAATATGAGTACCAAGACAAAAACATTATAGTTCACTGAACCACCCAGTAAATTTTATGAAATGTGTAGTGTATGTTTTATCAACTTCAATTATGTTTTTTTTCTCGAGGTTAGCTAGAGTGTTTGCAAGTGAAGATTTTGCCATCTTTGTTAGCCTTTCCAGCTCGTTTCTCTTCATCTCTCCATTTTCTATCAATGCCTTCACCACTATCCTTTCATTATGTGACAATGTTCTAAGTATTTTATCTTTATTTGATTGCTTAGGTTTTTTCTTTCTAAATATTAAAACTGCGCCAATTACAAGCAGGGTGATTGCAGCACCAATTCCCACTGGCCAATAATTGAATTTTGGCTTATCCTTGAAATTATAAACAACTTCAACAGACGACGCATTGCTAAATACAAGTTTGTTTATGTTTCCTGAGCTAAGGTATCCTGCAGGGTGCGATTCCTTAATAATCGCATAATCAGGAAATGATATCGCAAGGTTGGAATTGTTTAGGAGTTCAATATGAAGTTGCCAATCCTCGTCTTTTTTGGTTAGCAGGTTAGTCTGATACAGCACAACAGCATTTTCAGTGCTTGCTATGGACACTTCCAGAGTCATATTTTCAATTCGGTATAGAGCTCCTTTGACCTTTACTTCGCTGACATCTAGCTGCAGAGGGATAGTGACTAAACCTCTTCCTGTAAGCTCAATGACAATAAGCGACATGCCGTTGTCTTCAACAACAACATTGTAGCTTGCATCCATAGCCTGAATGAGAGGCAGGAGGATCATCATAAGCAATAATGATATGATTTTTCGCATAACATGTGGTGGTGATTGTGATTATTTAAGTTTTTGCATACGGAAGGACTAGAAAACCCTTTCGGGTTTTCTAGTAGGGCGTTGTTTGTGAATAATATCATCATGAAAACCCCAAAGGAGCCAGCCACAGCGGCTGGACTTTGAGGTTCTTGTCGATTTCCTCTTTTTTTACTCTCTAGGTGGGGTTCACCTTTATAGTTCGTTAAGGTTGAACAGTATATAAAGACAGCACTGAACAATCATGAACAAGGTTGAACAAGAAGCCCAAGGCAATCCTTGGAAAGGAAATCCCAGGATAACCTGGGAAAAAATTTAGTTTTGCACGGCGCTGAGTGTAGGCCTTGGAAATACAACATATTTACCAATAGCTATGTTCTTTCCAAAAAGTCCATAAGCTTTCCAATTCCCATTCCTGTACTGACCCCAGAAGAACTCTCCGTCATAGAATCCGGCAAAGACAGTCTTTCCATAGATGCCCCATGTGTTTTTGTCATGGTTATCCTGGCCTTTGAAGTAGCCATTTGCAAATGCTCCCCACATAATATCTGTTCCTTCCTTTGTATATAAGAGGAACCTTGTGGGCATTGGCCTGATTGCATCCTCTGCCAGCTGGTAACTTGCTGGAATCTGGGATACTACTTTTCCCTTCAGAGCCATCACATCCTTTGGTGACAAATCTGCCGCAGTGTCGATGTCAAATGCGCTTACTGATGCTACTAGAAGCATCGCAAGCAAAATATGTATTGCTTTCATTTTTATTTCCTCCATCTATTTGCTTCGAAGCATGGTTCAATAAGGTTGAACGATTAATAAAGAGCGAACTGAATAGAAATGAACAAAACTGAACAAGGCATTAATTATTTAGACGAGAGACACTGTACTATTAGTTAATTAGAAAATAATAGGGTGTAATTACTTATTGTTTTCTGTCATAAACTCTGAAATAATATTCAAATGGATTATTCTCATCCTGATTACCTTTTTCTTGTGAAACCAGTATCCATTCATCAATATCAAAATCCGGGAAAAAAGTATCTGCCAGAAAATCATGATCAATATAGGTAATATAGAGTTTATCAGCATACGGCAAAAACTGTTTGTATATGGATGCACCACCTATAATAAACGCATCTTCCTTGTTAACGAGATCAAGAGATTCTTGTATAGAAGTTACAACTGTACACCCAGGAATGTCAATTTTTGAAAAATTAATGACAATGTTCTTCCTTCCAGGAAGCGGTCTTCCAAGTGACTCATATGTTCTAAGACCCATGATGACAGGTTTCCCAGCGGTAATCTTTTTGAAATGCAAAAGATCCTCAGGAAGATGCCAAGGAAGATCATTTTTTAGGCCGATCTCCCTGTTTTTCCCCATCGCCCAAATCATATTAAGGCTCATACAAGAGCTAATAGAATTATGCTATAAAAAGCTTTTGAAATATCTTCAGTATCAGCGCTTGAGTGCTGAATACACGAATGCTTCATTATCGACAAGAGTTAAATATAGCTTGCCTCCCTCAAATCTGAACATATAATTCTCGGGCTTATAATATTCGGGCATGTGTTTGGTCTCCTGCATTGAATATGTCGTAACAATGCCGAAATGGTCTCGTATATAGTGATTGACCAGAAAAGATGCAAATGCCTGCAATGCAAGGTTGACTTCAGTAGGATTTTTTACCTGAAAATGCTCTGATATTGTAAAATCTAGACCATCCTTCCCATCAATTACCTCATAAAGAGTCTGTGATTTATTCCAATCGAATTCATTGACCAAAAAATGAGCAATGATCTCCATGGGTCGGACCTCAAGAATTTCTGATACTCTGCTATCTCTTAAAATAATTGCTGCATCCCTATAGGAGATTCCATCGTATTCGCGTTCGGACATGCTCATACCTTTGACCACAGATGAAGTATCTATATTGCTTTGGATATATCGCATCGCCATCCCTGCCTGGAATTCGGCTGCGTCATCATCAAATTTGACAAAAGAAGTAAAATCCCCAAATTTTGTCATACCAATCATAAATGGCATATGATGCCCTCTATTGCACGTTTTCCCTTCGCTAAATATCCAATGAGGACCATCTTCTCTTATTAAGGATATAAGCGTTCCCGCTTTCTCCATACCAATAGTCGGGTTGAAGAATACCCTATAACTGATTGGTGCATAATCAGTCTGGGCAGTTCCATCAAAGTAATGGAAAGAAATCTGGCCAGGTTCAATGTTATGTGCATCAAAATCAATAATTGATTTAACTTCTGGGCTCCTGGCGAGATGTTCCAACGTCTGGATTCCATCCAAGACTAAGTAATGCAGATGCTCATCTTTTGGTAATGCCATTTTATCCTCAGTATCAATTTCTCTTTACCAATCTCATTACAATACTTAAGTAAGTAATTACTATAAAGTAGTTAAATCAACAGAAATAAGAAATAACCTATATATAAAACTTATTGATTTTACACGGCGACTTCGCCCTTGATGATCGGCCACGGATCGTATCCTAATAGATCAAAATCATCTATCTTGAATTCAAAGATAGATTTAATGTCCTGGTTAAGCTTCATGATCGGCAGGGTCTTGGGTTCTCTTGTTAGCTGGATATTGACCTGTGCAACATGGTTTAGATATATGTGCGCATCACCAAAAGTATGTACAAACTCTCCTGATTTTAGTCCGGTTACTTGGGCAATCATCATAGTTAAAAGCGCGTAGGAAGCGATATTAAATGGGACCCCCAAAAAAACATCTGCACTCCTCTGGTACAATTGACATGAAAGTTTTCCATTTGATATGTAAAATTGGAACAAAGTATGGCAAGGAGGCAGTCCTGCTATGGACATTTCTTCGATTTCAGGCGGGTTCCATGCGCTAACTATTAGCCTCCTTGCATTCGGATTTTTCTCGCCTTTCTTGATTTCTTCTACAACCCATTTTATCTGGTCAATCCCTCCGAAATTTCTCCACTGTCTTCCATAAACAGGGCCAAGCTCTCCCCATTTTTTCGCAAATTCATCATCATCACTTATTTTCTTGGAGAATTCGGCTATGGTCTCTCCCATAAAGCTTTTGTTGCACTTGTACCTTCGGTATGGCCAGTCATCCCATATATGCACATTGTTATGTGCAAGATACTGGATGTTTGTATCACCGCTCAGAATCCAAAGAAGTTCATGTATTATACCGCGCATGAAGACTTTTTTTGTCGTAAGAAGTGGGAACCCGTCAGCCAAATTACATCGCATCTGATATCCGAAAGTGCTTATTGTACCTGTGCCTGTCCTATCGGCTTTTTTTACACCTTTCTTCAAAATATGCTGCAGGAGATCCAAGTATTGTCTCATGCATTTTTCAAACATCATGAGATTTAAAAAGATTGTGACAAATGACATGGCATTAATTAATGATATATTCTCAGATAGACTATTAAATTGGTGTGTTTTGCTATTCGGAAATGCAGCAATGGAAATTGTCAAAATACAGGCAATATTATGTTTTTACAGATGGAAGTCATAAGATCGAAATTGCTGATATGGCATCCTGTGATTATACTGATTATCCCTTTCTGAAAGCTGAAAAATTCGCGAGAATCATACTAGATGGAACAGGCTATGACATTCCAAAGCACGCGGTTCCGATACAAATTGATGAACTCGAAAACTTGATTCTGACCGGGAATTCAGAATTGCCTGAAGGCTGGGGCGGCCTCTCGTATTTCCTGGAAAATACAAAAAATATCTTTTCCAGAGAGAATTATTATGCAGGAAACTGCGCGTATCCTATATGGAAATACAGTCAGCTACCTTGGCAAGTAGTTGCTAGGGAATATTCTCGGCTTTCTATCACATCCATTTTTTTATCAAAATCTGAATTATTCAATGAACTCAATATTCTTCGTAGTACAGCATCTGGGATGGAAAGATATGGTGTGGCAGTGAACCGTGGTGATTTCACTTCTTCAAGAGATATTTATGCAATTCCAAAAGACCAGGTTCCTCTCAGGGAATTTTGGAAATCTATGACTAACAAGGATTTGTTCATAAGTTGTGGAATGGACGCCCCGACATTTACAATTGAAAAAGGACCGGTTCAGGCCCAACTAGATGATCTCATGTTGATTCCGGCACCAAGGCTTAAAGGCTTCCAAATCTATAATAATTATGGAGAATTCATGAAACATCTAGATTATGGCTGATGCAGATCTCCAGGCACCCATTTTAAGTCTTCTTTTCCTGCCCTGTGCGCAACGAGTCTTGCCGCAGTAAAAAGATAATCTGACAGCCTGTTGATATATTTCAAAATGTTTCTATCGATTTCTTCATGATTCTTGAGAGTAACTATCCTTCTTTCCGCTCTTCTGCAGACAGTCCTTGCCACATGAAGCTGAGCAGATTTTTCAGTGCCGCCGCACAAAATAAATTTGTCCAATTTTGGAAGTTCTGTGTCATACTTATCTATCCATTGCTCCAGCTGTTTTATTTTTTCATCAGTAATTTGCGGTATCCGATTCATCCAGCTATCACCCTTTATGGATGCCTGGGATAGAACACTCGGAAGTGCCAGATTTGCGCCGATTGCATGAAGCTCTTTCTGAATTTCCATCAAATGAAACTTGACATCTGCCTGATCAAGGTTAACTATGCAAAGCCCCATGAAGGTATTAGTTTCATCAATGGAGCCGTATGCTTCCACCCTAAGAGAATCTTTTGTTGTTCTTGTCCCATTTACGAGAAAGGTTCCACCATCATCTCCTTCTCTTGTGTATATTTTAAGTTTTCTCTGAGTTGTTGAATCGGTGATTCTATCTGCCAATTGTGATCACCTCGCACAAGGCTTTTAAAAAGCCTTGAGGTAAATAGGTGCGATATTCAGCTAAAGCTGAAATCCCACTATCTGCCAATTGTGATCACCTCTGTGGGGAGGCTTCCTTCTCGATAGACAGTAAGCCCCTTGCATCCAAGATCATACGCCATCATGAAAGTTTCCTTTATTTCATTTATTGTTGCGCTCTTTGGGAAATTGATTGTTTTAGATATTGCATTGTCAATACTTTTTTGGAAGACAGCCTGGATCTTGATATGCCACTCTGGATTTATATCGTACGCTGTGATAAATATATCCTTCATTTCTTGCGGAACATCAACATCTGCTAGAGATCCCGATCTGATTATTTTTCTGATAATCTCATCGCTGTATAGATCCTTCTCTTTAAGCTCTTCTTCAAGGACTTTGTTCAGTTGCAGTATTTCTGTTGTGCCAAGGACTTTTCTCATGTATCCAAGTCCAAAATTAGGTTCAATTCCTGCAGAGCTGTCAACAAGAATGCTTCTTGAACCTGTAGGAGCTATCGCTAGCAGTGAGGCATTCCTTAGTTTCATTTTTCCTTTGTAGATACTGCTCTCCCAAAGAGGGAACACTCCCTTTTCCTTTGCCAGTTCCTGAGACTCATCAGTCACAACTGATGCAATGAATTTCATAATTTTTTCCGCTGTCTCGAGAGCCTTATCACTATTATATGGTATCCTAAGCCTATATAGCATATCAGCAAATCCCATCACACCTAAACCTATCCTTCTCGTACCCTTCACGATATCTTCAGTTTTCTTGATAGGAAATTTCGCAAGATCCACGACATTATCTAAAAACCTGACAGCAAGCCTCGTCACATGCTCGATATGTTTCCATTTTATCTTGTGGTTTCGTGTAAACTGTGCCAGGTTTATCGCTCCTAGATTGCCTCCTTCATAAGGAAGCAGTAGTTGGTCACCGCATGGGTCAGTTGTTTCGATTCTTGCAATTTTTGGAAGCGGATTGCTGGCATTAATTCTGTCGATAAATAGGACCCCGGGGTCGCCTGTTTTCCAGGCCATTGTGACAATCAGATGAAATATGTTATTGGCATCAGCAGCTTCGATGACTTCACCTGTTGCAGGATCTTTTATGTCGTATTTGCCGTTAGTTTTTACTGCTTCCATGAAATTGTCTGTGAGCTCAACTGAAATATTGAAATTCTGGATTTCCTTTCTTTCTTTCATTGTAATGAATTCCACGATATCTGGATGCTCAACTGATAGTGATCCCATATTTGCAGGTTTCCTGTTTCCTGAATGTGTGGTAAGTTCAGATGCATGATCAAACAACTTGATGAATGCTATTGGCCCTGAACTGTAGCCTGAAGAAGTTTCTAATTTTTTGCCTTTTTGGCTAAGCTTTGAGAACGAAAACCCTGTTCCTCCTCCAAGTTTCTGTATCATTGCTTTATGATACAGTCCTCTGAATATCCCTTTCATGCTGTTCTCTAGAGGCAAAACAAAACTGCTATAGAGCATCGGTTCTCTTTTTCCTGCATTTGCAAGAATCCTGCCACTTGGGACAAATTCAAGACTATTTAGTATCTCAAAAAATTCTTCCTGAAGTTTTTTTGTCTCTTCATCTTCTTTTTTGTATTTTTTTTCTACTCCTGCAACTGATTTTGCAACCCTTTTGAACATTTCCTTTGGAGTTTCGATTGTTCTGCCATCTTGGTTTATCAGCAAATATCTGCTTTTGGCTATCAGGAGACCATTGACCGAAAGCTTGGAATCATCCAGCCTTCCTAGTATGTTCTCTTTAAGTTTTCTAAGTTCTGATCTTTTCTGCCTGAAAAGGATATATGCCTTTGCCATCGACGCATGGCCTTCAGAAATCAGTACTTTTTCCACAACATCCTGTATTTCCTCAACTGTTGGAACATAATCTTCCGGATGCAGCTTATTAATCTCTTCAGCAACTCTTACTGATACGCTTTTTGGAATATCGTCATCATCGATGCTTACAGCAAGCATAGTTTTCTCTATTGCTAGCGCAATCCTATCAACGTCAAAATCAACAATGCTTCCGTCTCTCTTTTTGATTTGAGAAATCATGTCATCCCCCCGGAGTTTGAAATGTGAAGGGAGTTTTTAAAGGTTGGTGTAAGAAAAATACCACTAAATAGTGATAATATTTATAAATAACAAGTCAATTTTGCTCAATCCAATGAAGGCAAGGAAGATTTTCGCTATGCTTGGGAATATCCTCTCAAATAAACTCAAAAAATATAGCCTATACTTTATTGCTCTCATCATTCTTTTAGCAATCGGCATTTTCAATTATTACCTACTGATGGCAGCCATATTTTCTATCCTGGATTTCATTTCATCATATGTAGATATGCATTTTAAGGTTGACCTGCTCTTTGATTTTGCGCTGATTGGCATAATTATGCTATCCTATTTTGATATGTTTAATTTGACATATATTATCGTTTCATGCTGGCTCCTTTCACGGCTCTACAACGGGAATTTTGAAAACAGGCATATTTCAAAGATCCCGATTTTTTTCATTATCGGATTGTGCGCAGTGCAGTTTAATGCTCCGCTTGCGCTGCTCGGACCAATCCTTGTAGGATTCAGATTCCTGCTCGAATATTTTATTGATTTCATCTTAAAAGGCAGCGTTGATGTTAGAAGAATCCCAAGAAGAGCGCTGCATATGATTGCTGCAATCGTATTTTTCGGATCTGTTGGAGGTGCATGATGTACATCAACCTGGATGCGCCTGAGCTTGTTCATTTCGAAAAAAAAGGGCTGCATGTAGAGTTAAGGGAAAGAATACTCGAAGAATCTGGCAACGCTCTTGAGTCGCTTAGATTTTTTGATAATCCTATTTACCAAAAATGCAAAAGCCTTTTTTTATACAGGCCATGGACAACCCAACAAGCTATTTTCAACATGCAGAGGAACTCAATCCCCTTAAATATGATGGATATTCAATGGCTATCTCTTGAAGACTGGTTCTCCAAGGATTCTGAAGGAAAAAAAGCTGTCCAATTATACAAATGTATTCTGAAACTAAAAAAAGGCACATTATGGGGCAATGCAAATTATCTGACTGAAGGAGACGCACACTTCAATAATTACCAGGGTTCTCCGATAAGGCCTGACAGCCCACATGTGGATGCTCCAGGAATTTTACGCTCAATAGCTACCCTACTGGATCTGCTGGGAGATTATCTTCCTTTATCAGAAGGCAATGCTGAAGAAGAAATAGCCGCATTCCGATCAAGATTTGAAAGATTGTTTGGCAAGGATTATTCGCTTGCACTAAAGCAAACACAGGATTCAGAGAAGATAGCGGCAAGATATGCCACCTATATGATCCTGCATCAATTTCTGTCAACTCTAAGTAATAATTGGACAGAAAAAATAATGCATAACTCCATGGCTGCAGAAAATGCAGGATTCTTTGATCCTCTTGAATGGTTCACTAAACGATTTGGAAGACAAAATTTAGGGGAGATTCGACTCTCAGACAGTTCACAAATCCCGATAATTGATCTTCCTCTGGTGGATGATGAGTGGAAGAATGAAATTACGTATGTGCTGGATAGTTTCACAAAAAGGAGTCTAGTAAAGATACTTGATGGTTCGAACACATATCTCCAATCACTTGCACTCGATCATAGGACTGTCATGAACGGCATAGAATGGACGCCAAAACCAGAGTCCGATAGGCATCCTTATACTATTATGTTCCAATGGAGAGCACCATTCACTCTTGCCGAAGCAATCCAAGCGATGAAATCCCAAACAGATGAACAAAAAGAGATATCTCAAAAAAGATTGAGTGGTTTTGGCCAAGCATATCAAAAATGGGCAGCCTTGAAAGAGATGGGTAATTGGGTATTCGAGCCTGGTGCAACCATTCCCGACATTCCTCAATTCCACAAATACAGAGAATCTTACTATCAAAATCTCAGTCTGACAATGGAAATAATAGCTAGAAGAGACATTGATATTGATCATGCATTGTTTCTGTATTATGATATATTTCCAGCAATCGATTGGCTGACTATGCGGATGTCTAAGATGAGCAAATATGTTACTGAAAAAGGAGCAGAGATAGATGTGATAAATAATATGGGCAGAAAACAGAAAGCTAGATTTGAGATTAAGAACCTTGGAGAGGTGCTTGATAAGAGAGTGAGAGGTAATGCAGGAACCGGTAATAGATACCTTATAACAAGGCTTGGAGATAACCAAGCCTATTCGAGACTAAGAACCGCCCTCAGTGAATTTGCAGAGCCTCTAGCAGATAATTTGCAGGTTATAAATCCAGATATGGACTCAAGTAATATATTGTTAGGTGGCTACATGATTGATGCAGACCAATCAGGAGTCATGAATGGGCTAATGGGCCTTGTCAGACTTATGTATGATAAAGAAGTAGAAAGCCTGGGTGCGAGGGATGCGATCCAAGACTATATTGTCGCTAAATACCATGAAAGATTTAACTTAGCTGAAACAAAAATACTTAAAGACATTCAAAGATGCACAGCAATTATTGGAATATTTGAGATGGGCTCATTTTATGCAAGAGCTGTTCAATCTCAGGCTGGACAACCGGCAAGAACATTGTCACAAAATATTGTCTTCGCAAAGGAATATTATGATTTAGCCGTCGCTGCATTGAAGCAAATCGGTAGTGAAGGCGAAGCACTGCTGGATGCATTACATGATTATGTGGCAATAAGTCCGTTATTTGAATTCACACAGATATACGCTGCAGGAGCAAGATGGGATATGGATTTAGGATACAAAATTCCTCGGGCTGTCGATGTTGTACGGGAGAGATTGCTGAATTATAGCACTGAAATCGCTGCATTAACTGTTGATAATGATCAAGGCGTCATACATATCAAAAATCAACTTTACAATTGATTTTAGTTCAAGAAGGAACTCTCTACTTAGATCTGAATTTTTGTTTAGTTCGGATTCGATTTTCTTTGACAAAATTGCCTTCTTCTTCCCAAAATCTCTTATTTTTTGCAGCTGAAAATTATAGAACATTTCGTAAAAATAATCGAAAAAATCATTCGTTTCTTTAAATATTTGCACGATATCTTTTTGGATCTTAAGTTTATTTTCGAATACAAGTTTATTTATATCCCTATATTTATCTCCGATCTCTTCAAGCTTGTCGGCGAGCAGATGATGATATGTACCATTATACTTCAGTTTGATGCCTTCCTTGCATATCAACCTGATACAGAAATCAGAAAATCTGTTGATATTCCTATCAAGTAAAATTAGACTGCTTAATCTCAAAAAATTATGTTTAAGCATAGCATCATAACTTTCAGATGATATGTCTTTTATCAACAAGAATATCTTTCTGTACATATTATTAAATTCTTCAGAATCGAGTGCAGCTAGTCTCTTAAGGATAATCTTATCATCCCTCTGTTCCACTATTTCCAAACCGATGAACAACTTATGGATAATTTTTAGTATTTCATCTAGTTCAGCGCTATTTGAGTATCTAATTTCAAAATTATCAATTCCTTTTCTATAATAGGCTGCCAAAATTCGACCGATCATCAGATCATAACCCGACACATCAATCGAAATTTTTTCTTGATCTGGCTTTAATTCTGATTTTATGATGATACTTGTATTATTTTCGCATATCTCGAGTTCGTCACCTTCAATAACTGCATTCTCTCTGCACCACTTGCTTGGAAGACTAATGGTGAGCGTTGATGGTCCATGCTTTACGACTTTTCGTTTCATTTCCAGGTGGAAAGCAACATATAAATAAATATTTTTTGCTTTTTATATATATATAACCAGAAATATATACATATATTATTTATATGTGGATTTATTTAAGTATTGGCTACTGGTTCCTTTTCTCATTTTGATTGAATGGTGATAAAATGCAAGCGCTTCCAAAAATAATTGAGACATATCATGCTGTTTTAGTGGCATATGACAAACCTGTTGATATAGACGCTAAAAAAATCGAAGAAATCGGGAAGATCTGCCAAAGCGGATTAGACCAGGTTCTGGATGTTCTCCTCCTTGGAGTAAACCTGATAGATGAGACAAAAGGCAAAGATCCTACACCAATACAGATTGCAAAATATGGTTTTATGGCGCTTATCCAATATTTTGACAGGACTGAAAAGCAATATGTAGCATGGACTGAACAGGCATCGTGCATATTTGGTGATTCTCGGGCTGCCAATGTTTCAATCCTCAAAGATTTTTCCAGCCTTGAGCAAGTTGCTAGGGATTGCCTGAAGGATTATTTGTCAAGGAATGGTTTTTTTGGAATTATCAGCGAAGATGAATTTGACACTATGGGTAATGATAACTATGACTCAGCCTTGACAGCCAAGATGAAGAAGTTACTGAAGCACGCCAAAGACCATGGCCAGGAAGTTATGCCAATGATGAGAGATAGTATCTTATCAAAAACAACTGAGATGGCTCATAAGAATTATGTCTCAGAAGCTGGCAAATTTGAGCAGAACGGAAGAGAATTGTACAGGATAATGCATTCCTATAACGAGGGAGAGGAAAAGATTAGACTGCAAGTTCACGGATTTACTGTCCCTGAGTTTGATGAAACAGAATTTGATAATTACAAAAATCTGAAGGGGTATTACAGCCAGATTCTTGAACCAATGAAGCAGGAAGGGATACGATTCCCAGGACAACTTTACGGTTCTCTTTTTGACTATCAAATGAAGATAGATTTCGTGGAGGTAAAATCACACACAGATGCTGAGCAAAGATTCCTGAAGGTCCAGGAGACACTTGATAATAATTTTATTTTCATGGTGAAAAAAGAATGAAAACAACCATGTTTGATATAACGCCACAGGAATTAGAAATCACTGTCCAAAAATTCATAGCTGAATCCAAAAGCCCGGTCGGTATTGAAAAAGAGATTGATCTGCGGAAATTTGATTCGAGGCTGCAGACTGTCATCCTTACCAGGATCGGTCAATATTTTGAGAAAGAAAATAAAGAGCATTATGCTTTGGCTGCATACCGGCGGGCAAAAAACAGCGATGCATTGCTGGTTTTGGGGCAAAAATCCTGGGATATCGCAATACACGAACGCTTTAATATCTGGAAGGCGCAAAATGCTGTTGAAAGTTTTTCAGCAGCACGTGCTACTGTCAAATTGGAAGAAATTATTGATTACCCTTACTCCTCAATAGAAATTGATTTTTCTCCTGAAAGCATTAGAATAGCTGCTGCTGTAGAATATTTCAAAATAACAGGAAAAAATGTTGATGGGGTAGAAGCGCAATTAAGAGCTGAAAAAAAATATGATTGCCTTCTTGAACTTTATCGAAAGATATGTGATAGACATGGTCTCAGTGAACTTTTAGAGTTAACAATTGTAGACGGCAACAGAGATCTTGCCTACGATATTGTAAGGGCAATGAAGATAAGGCTTTCAAACAACGACCTTGAGCATCTTGGTGATGCAATGTATATGAGAGCGCTTGAGAGTTCAGATATGCAAGAGAGGGCTAGCTACCTACGCGAGGCGCATATATCCTATTTTCAGTCCGGCTTGTTCGGAAATACAATTAAGTACTGGCCAACAAAAGGCAGACGCGCGAAACTTACTATGGTAGGCATTGCTTTCATTGAAAGCTATCAAACAACAAAAGATCCCCAATTGCTTACTAAAGCCTATCATTGTGTTTCTGAAACAAAAGACAGGGAATCACTAGCAAAATTGGCAGTGATGTTCGGAGCACTCGGACCTGATTTTGCTAATTATGCTGAGAGCTGCAAAAACATATTGCTAAAATAAAAATATACGGAGTGTGATTTTATGACCACAAATTGGAATAAAAAAGTAGCAAAATTGCTTGAAGATGCAGAGATTGATGAACCATCTAGAGATATAGCAAATTTCTTGAGGAGCTTGCATGAAATCCCTCTTGATTTCATGACATTCACTTATATGGCAGATGAAAAGGATCAATATGAACGGTTGCTAAACCTTTGGCAATATCCTCAAGTTAGCAAACAATATTCGTGGGTTCCCGAAGACAGGACATTATTTGAAGCTGCACAAAAGGTTGTGGCAGCGACCGGCATTGAATATAAAATTACAAAAGCGCATATGGATATTGAATCAAGCAGAGAATCTCATCGACAAAAGGAAACCGTCTTTTATTTTCAATTTGGAGAAGATATTGGCATTGTTGCCAGGTCAACTATGTATTTCTCCGATCCTGGTTCATATCGAGAGCATTTATTATTTTTTTCAGAGAATTTTAGATTTCCACAATGGGACAATTCTGAAATAGTACCTTTGACAGGAAAAAATAAAATACAAGATTCGTTGAAAGATTTGATTGCTGTTGCAAATGAAGTAGAGGCTTATGCCAGAAAAAATGATCTATATGTCAGCATGGGACTTGAAGATGCTTGTCAGCCCTTTTTTGTAATGGTTCTTCCAACAAAACTTATCACAAATCCTAATCAAAATATAATTGGAGACTACGGAAGACACATAAAAAAATTTTATCAGATGTTGACAGCCAAAAACGTGATAAAAGGTTAGACACTGCACGCAGAGAACCCGCAAGCAGGGCACATGCAGCAGCCTTCCTGCATGACCATTTTCATAGCGCATTCTGGACAGAACTCAATCATTTTACCCATACTCGCTTCACCTCTTAGCAGAATGTGCACTCCAGGTCATCCTTCTTTTTTCCTGATGGGATGACCAGCGGTTTTTCTTCCACTTTCTTTTCTTCTTTTTTTGCTTCTTTATGGACTTCCTTGATATTGAGCACTTGATTTCCCCTGCTTCCGTCTCTGTAGACAGTGCATCCCTTGGCGCCGTGCTTCCATGCAAGCATATAACCGTGTTTGACCTGGTCAACTGTCGCAGAATTTGGGAAATTAATTGTCTTTGAAACTGCATTTGTCACGTATTTCTGGAACGCTGCCTGCATTAGGATATGAGCTTCAGCATCAATATTGAATGAGACTTCAAACACAGCTTTCACATCATCAGGAACTTCTTTGATACCGTCAAGGGTTCCCTGTCCTGCAATCTTCTTCATAAGCTCAACAGAGTAGAATCCCCTATCCTTTGCTACCTTCTCAAAGTGTTTGTTCACATATGTGAATGTTTCTTTGATCGAATGGCTGTTCTTGATGAAAGCAAGCGCAAAATTCGGTTCGCATCCGCCTGATGTATTTCCAAGCATGCTTAGCGTTCCGGTGGGCGCAATTGCAGTAATTGCACAATTCCTAACTTTTCTTCCTTGTTTTTCAAACTCACTGCCAATCCAACCTGGAAATTCGCCTTTTTCCTTGGCCAGCAGCTCTGATGTGTTCCACCCTTCTTCATCAATAACCCTCATGATTTCAGTAGCCAGTTTTCTTCCCTGCTCACTTGAATATGGTATGCCTAATTGATACAGCATGTCTGCAAAACCCAGTACCCCAAGACCGATTCGTCTTGTTTTTTTTGCCATCTCTGTAATTTCAACAGTGGGATATTCGCTGGCGTCGATTACATTATCCAAAAACCTGATTGCTTTTCTTGTGGTTGATTTTATTTTGTTCCAGTCAACATCAGCCTTGCCGTTGGTTCTGGTCATCATCCTATCAAGATTTATTGAACCAAGGTTGCACACTTCATGGTCAAGCAGCCAAATTTCAGCGCAGGGGTTTGTTGCCTTGAATAATCCAAGATGTTTTATGGTATTATACCTATTGGCAGTATCCACAAAAAGCACTCCTGGTTCTCCGGTTTTCCATGCATGAAGCGCAATCTTATCAAACAACTCTCTTGCATTGACCTGCTTCACTGGTTTCTTTGAATGAGGGTCTATCAGATCATACATTTCATTTTTTTCAACTGCATGCATGAACTTATCATCAATCATAACAGATATATTGAAATTTGTAAGCTTGGTCACATCATCTTTTGCAGTTATGAAGTCTTCGATATCCGGATGCCACACATGGAATGTTGCCATCTGTGCCCCTCTCCTGTTGCCCTGCATGATAGTGGAGCACATCACATCAAAGACTTTCATAAAGGAAAGCGGGCCTGAAGCAACCCCGCTGCATCCTGAAACCCACGAACCTCTTGGCCTGAGCGTCGAGAAGCAATACCCGACACCTCCGCCTCTTTTTTGGATAAGAGCAGCTTTCTTGACAGCCTCAAAAATTCCCTCCATGCTGTCCTGCACCGGAATGACAAAACAATTGGCCAGATTTTTTACTGGAGTCCCTGCATTTGCGAGGGTCCTGCCTCCTGGAATAAAATCAAGGCAGATCATCATATCTAAAAATTCGGATTTCAGCTGATTTACCTTTTCTTTTGATAGTCTTGCTGATTCAGGCTTCGCAACTTCCGAAGCAACTCTGTCAAACATTTGAAGGGGAGTCTCAATAACACCGCCATCAGCATCCCGCTTGAGATATTTGGCATAGATTATCCTTAATTGGTTATCATCAAACCCTAATCTCTGCTGCGACGTAAGTCCGCTTGCGTATTTTTCGTAATCCTTATTTCCTGACATTTCTCCCCACCTTCAAGTACAATCTGTTGTATATGCAATCTGAAGAACACACAATATATTGTGGTCTATTTTCCTGTATTAGAACTAGTGAAATTCCTATATAAATATTCTTGGAGACCAATAGTTATAATGAAAAATATAGTTTTTATATAGCTCAATGCAATATATATTTCAAGGTTTCATGAACATCATTGCTGTTATAGCTCAACAGTGCTGCACTAATTCATATTCTTTCAAGAAGCCCAAGTTCACCGAACTGCTCTTCTGCGCAGTCCTTGCAGTAGCAGTATTTTTCCACACCCTTCACACAAAATTGTGCAGGATTTTTCTCGCATATTATACATAAACCCATGACTATTACTTCTTTAAGTTTTTGATTTCGCTCCGCAGGAGTTTAAGTTCCTGAAGCTGCTCATGCACAAGCTCTTTGAGGAGCTTGATTTCTGTAACATGCTCTCTCTGAAGCAAGGAAAGTTCCTCCTTCATATCTTCTGACAGAGCGCTCATTATCACAGTAAAAAGCAGCAGCATCCAAACAAAAACAGTAAGTAATCTAAGCCATCCCAAAAGAGAATTAGTTTGTTCAGCCAACATTATAAGATATAATCCTAAAAAGGTAAGACCAATTCCTACCGGAAGAAGAATCCTTTCAAAAAAATTTATCTTTCTTCCGAACATATATTCACCTCAATTGTATTTGAGGAACGGAATTTATAAATTTTCCTATTTTTTCAGATGAGAATCCATACAAAAGTTCAGTCAATGATTTTTTTTGCCTGAATTCTGTCGGTTGTGCTGTAATATTTAGCTTTGTCTCAATATATTTAATGGCATCCTGCTTGGTGCCAATCTTATCCGCAAGTCCGTTTCTTTGTGCCTCTGTCCCAAGGAAAATCTGGCCGTCAGCAAGCTTGTCAACCTTTGAATAGGTCATATTTCTGTTAATTGCAACTTCCTCCACAAATATATTCCTCATTTTTGCTATGAGGCTTTGGAACAGTTTTTCTTCTTCCGGACTCGGCTTCTTAAATGGGGATCCCATGTCTTTGTATTCTCCGCTCACGTATCTCTGATAGCTTATATTATATTCTTTGATAAGATCTGAAAAATCAAGATATGAACCTATCACACCAATGCTGCCGGTAAGCGAAAGTCTGTTTACAAAAATCACATCACAACTAGATGCAATCCAGTATGCAGCACTTGCGCCTAGATCCCTAACAACAGCCACGCAGAGCTTATCAGATGATTTTATCTGCTGGGAAATCTCGTCTGCTGCAACACCAGAGCCACCGGGTGAATTGATATCAAGAAGTATTGCCTTGATGTTATCATTTGCCTCTGCTTTTATAAGAAGTTCGACAATAGAATCGCTGGATGTTCCTGAGCCCCCAAATCCGAGACTATCATCAGAAGCCATTATTTCACCATGCAAAGGGATCACTGCGATATTGCCGGGCATAACAGTACTGTCAAAACTGAAAAAAACTGCAATAAGAGAGCTAATCATCCAGAGAGCTGCCAAAATCTTTATCGACGACCAAACCTTTTCTTTATTTTCAGGTTTTTGGAGCTTCATATTTTTACCTCTTCTATTACCATTGTCTGTGATATCTGATCTGACAGCCTGTCACCGGTAAATATGAGATACAATGGATCGATTATCCAAAGAAGCGTGAATGGGAAGAATGGAATTATGGCGACATTTCTTATGGCTGCCTTCACCAATGACAGTTTCTCCCTATCCCGTGGAACGACAAAAATACCAAAAATCATTTTCCCTATTGTCTGGGATAATTTGAATTCAAATGCAACAAAGTATGCAAATATCAAGAAAAAAGCAGCTGCTACTATAGGAACCATGCTATTTAGAAGTTCCGGACTAGAACTTAGCATCTTATATGTTTCCTGCCAGTCAGAACTAATTTTAAACCTATCTTCGATAATGCCTGAAAGCGGACTAATCACAATCATCTGCACAATCATTATATCAATAAAAAAAGCAGCAAATCTTTTCCAGACTGTTGCTTTTGAAAGCATCTTCCTTTCCTTTGGAAGCCTAAGATCAACCCCATCCATGGTTTAAAGTGAAAAAGAAGCGGTTTAAATGCTTTTCTGATAATAGTAATGGTTCAGTCAAGTGAAGTGCAAACAACAGTAGCACCAATAAGGTTCGCACCTTAAATGTAAAGACAAAGCCGACACCATCCAAGGGCTGAAGCACCGTGGCGTTTCTCGCTCGCTATGCTCGCTCGAGTGTCGGCGTTATCAGACACTGCAACTGCGTTCTGAATTCACTCAGAGCTAAAGCCCTCAACGTTCTTGAGAGGCAGTTACAGGTAAATATTTAACTCGACAAAGGGGATGCGCCACCCAGGCAATGTCGATATCAATTGAATTCTTCGATAGCGAACCCGGTACTATTGTTTGCTCGGGAACTTCAGATCGCTGAACTATTACTGATAATATTGAATTTGATAAATTGCCAAAATTATTAAGCCTCTGTGGATTCCATTCGATATTACGTTATTAATGCTGACTGAACCATAATGAAAACTGAAAAAATTTCAAAAGAAAAGTGGTCTATTCTACTAATATTTGCAATGGTTATTTGGGGAACGCTTTCTCCTGTTACTAGACTACTTATGCATATGCCTCAGGGTCTTTTGGCATTTATCAGGACCGGAACAGCCGCGCTAATTGTCATAGTATATATTATTGCTACTAATAACAGTCTTAAGATTGACAAAAAGGATTTCCCGATGTTAATTTTTATCAGTATCCTTGGAGGATATTTGCCTCCCTTCCTTTTTAATTTGGGTGTGCAAAACACATCAGCCATAATTGGATCACTACTCATCAACATGAATCCTCTATTCATACCCTTATTTTCATTGTGGCTGCTCAGAGAAAAGATCAAGATGTCAAGAATCATTTACCTCTTAATCGGATTCATCGGAGTTGGGATAATCTCCTTGAATAAACATTTTGAGGTTTCGCTCACTGATAAATTCACTTATGGTGTCATGCTTCTGATAGCCGGCGCCATATTCGTCGCAATAAACACCACACTCAGTAAAGCATTGGTTAAAAAATATTCCGGGCTTAAAATTGGAGCATACTTTATGATAATCGGCTCTGCCTGTTTTCTGATTCATACATTTATTACAGGTGAACTGATGTCAATTTCAGCCATATCTCTGACAGATCTGATACTTGCAATATATATCGGAATATTCCCAACTGCTATCACATGGATAATATTCCTATCAAGCATGCATGTCCTTACGCCAACAGAATCAGGGACTTTCAAACTTCTTATACCTGTGTTTGCAGGAATTTTTTCAATTATATTTCTCAAAGAGCAGTTGACTATCAATATAATCATCGGAGCATTGACTGTGATGGCTAGCGTTTACATGGTTCAGCGTACCAATAAAACAGAGTCAATAGAATTATAGTACTGTTCCTATATCTACCATCGGCTTTCCGATTCTTTTTGTATCATCCCACCCGATTCTGGGGCATGCTGTATTCACCCATACTTCTATGAAGGGAAAATCCTGGAGTGAATTTACATCGATTGTATCATATACAATAAAATAGAATTTCTTATCAGGATACTTTGTCTTCAGATTCATCGATAGCGGAAGGTAGGACTGACCCATCTTGGTGCTGATTAGGACTCCGATGCTACTCTTAGTCAGAAACATTGCATATCCTGCTTTCTGCCTTCTAAGCTCATCTTTCATGGATTCTTTTGTAAGCACAAGATATTCATGTGTCGTAGGATTATAGATATGGACTGGAACATTGTTTCCAAGAACCAGCGCCTTCGGATGAAAGAGGCCGTCTCCAATGTAAAGGAACGCATCAACGCCAGAAAATTTCTCCAAATTGCAACCATATATCTGGCCAAGGTATTTTGTATGTTTTGTCTTGAATAATTTGACTTCTCTTCCTGTTTTCTCTATCTCTTTTTTCACACTTTCGAGGTTTGATAGGAGCTGCGCAGTAAAGAACAGCCCAATTTTTCTCGGAAGTTTTTCTATTATTTTTTTGGGTAATTTTATCTTACTTTTATATCTAGTTTCGATAAATAGGACTTTCATAAACTGAAGAATGTTGCAATGGTTATTAAGATTTTTGATAGAAACAAGTAGCTACTTTTAAGTAACTAGAATTCTTTTTATACTCTGCATATCTTTGATTCACTATGGTGTATAGTTTTGAAGCTCAGATTATACTTGTAATCGGACTATGCATTATATTTTCATATGCACTAAATCTGGTGATAAGAAGAATCAAGCTTCCGCTCATGATAGCACCGCTTTTTGCCGGTCTCATCATAAATTATTATTCAGTCGGAATCTCATATCATCTTCCGTTTTATAGAGAAATAATCGAAATCTTTTCAGGAATTGGAATCATTTTAATTCTATTTTTTATCGGACTCAAGGTAGATCTCCACTTTTTAAAAGGAATGTCGAAGAATTCCTCAATAATCGCCCTGAATGCTGGATTAGTTCCGTTTGTCCTCGGATTTGCTTTCACTTTTTATGTGACAAAAGATTGGACAGAATCCTTATTTGTCGGAATCGCGCTCGCAATAACTGCTGAGGAAGTAAGTATTGAAATATTAGAAGAGCTTAGTCTAATCCAAAAAAGGATTGGACAGATAATAATTGAAGCCGGAATAATTGGAGATATTTTTGAGATATCTGCAATTGCCTTGCTTGGGCTCTTGCTCAGGTCATCTGCATTATCATCAGGTAGTGTATTTAATTTTGTTTTTGAATTGATTGGATTTATTCTAGTCATACTGATGATGAGATATTTCATTCTTGATTGGCTGCTTACTATTGTTGGGAAGGATAAGAAAAGGTTTGAATATTCTACCATTGCTATTGTAACACTTTTTATCATGGTATCTGCTGCTGAGCTGCTAAACATTAGCAGCATACTTGGCGCCCTGATAGCAGGGTTGCTATTAAAAAACAAGTTAATAGCTGATAAGCTCTATGTTGAGGAGCATCATATCGTAGAGGCGCTTGAAGTTTTCAATTTTGGTGTATTCCATTCCATAATTTTTATATGGATAGGCATAACAATCAACTTGAGCAGTATAATGTCGAATATCGCATTTGGAATCATGCTGACAATTATCGCGATTGCGGGAAAATTGCTCGGTAGCATTATAGGCAATACTTTGATAAAGGAACCAATGGAAGAAGGCATTCTGATTGGGTGGGGACTAAATGCAAGGGGTGCAACTGAAATGTTTGCACTACTAGTCGCAAAAAATACAGGCTTTTTGTCAACAGAAATTTTTTCCTCTGTTGTATTTATGGTGTTAATTACAACCATCATATCCCCTATCATTTTCAAATATCTGGTATCAAAAGGATATGGGCTTATTGAACACAATGCATCAAATTCAAAACATCACAAATGATGAAAATCGAACGTAGCATCATATCTCCACATTAAGGTGTGGTGTATTCACTAACATTTCTTCATTGTCCGAATTTTATACCAAAAAATCGAATTTCGTCAGGTCGGGATCATCTTGTTAAAATATACTTTCTTAGTCTCTGCTTTTCTATAATCCTACAATTTATAAATCATCAATCCTTCTTTTTGAATATGATACCGCTGAAAAAGATTAATGATGTTACATGGGAGATACCAAAAGAAGGAAACATGAATGTTTCTGGAAGAATCTTTGTTTCTGAAAAGCTTCTTGAAAAAGTCAGACAGGACAAAAGTATTGAACAGGTCAAGAATGTTGCTGCGATGCCGGGTATTCTCAAACATTCTTTCGCAATGCCTGATATGCATATGGGATACGGCTTTTCAATTGGGGGTGTTGCGGCTTTTGACGCAGAGACCGGTATCATAACTCCGGGAGGAATTGGATTTGATATTAATTGCGGAGTCAGGCTCCTTGCAACAAATCTCAGCGAAAAGGATGTGAGGGAAAAGATAGATATCCTATTAGAAGAGCTTTTCAAAAGAATCCCTTGTGGTGTTGGGCGTGATTCTGGGATTAAATTGACCGATAGAGAACTTGAAGAAGTTATGGTCGAAGGAGCAAATTGGGCAGTCGGGAAAGGATATGGTAATAAAGAAGACATTGTACATTGTGAGAGCAATGGAAAACTAACATGGGCTGACCCAAAAAAAGTCAGTCCCAGGGCAAGAGCAAGGGGAAGAAGTCAACTTGGAACACTCGGTGCAGGAAACCATTTTTTAGAAATCCAATATGTTGATGAGATATATCAACCTAAAGTGGCTGATAAATTTGGAATACTTAAGAAAGGCCAGGTAGTTGTGATGATCCACTGTGGTTCCAGGGGATTTGGACATCAGGTGTGCACTGACTATCTTAGAAGGATGGAAGATGAGTATAGTGAACTTATCGCAAGACTTCCGGAAAAGGATTTGGCATATGCACCATTTAAATCAAAGCTTGGCCAGGATTATTTTAGAGCTATGGCATGTGCTGCCAATTTTGCATGGGCCAACCGGCATATCATCGGGCATCAGGTGAGACAGGCATTTGAATCTGTATTCAAAGAAGCAAAACTTCGGACAGTATATGATGTGTGCCATAATATTGCAAAGATTGAGGAACACAATATTGACGGAGAAAAAAGAAATGTGATAGTGCATAGAAAAGGCGCAACAAGATGCTTTCCTGCAAATCACCCTGAAGTCCCTATAGCTTACAAAGATGTTGGCCATCCTGTTCTAATTCCCGGAAGTATGGGAACTGCATCATATATCCTGGTCGGAACCCCTGATACACTTAATATCGCATTCGGAAGCACTGCTCACGGAGCAGGACGCGTGATGTCCAGGAATGAAGCAAATAGAAGATTTAAAGGTGAGGATGTTAAAAAAAATCTTGAAAGCAAAAATATCCATCTTAAAAGCGCATCGTGGAGAGGGATCTCAGAAGAAGCGCCGGATGTATACAAGGACATTGATGAAGTCATAATGGTCACTGAGAAAGCTGGAATATCAAAGGCTGTGGCTCGGCTTAGGCCGATTGGTGTGATTAAAGGATAATTCTATCCAATTCAATAAATTCTGGCTTGAAATCCATTTCACTTAAATGAATTAAATAATCTTTTCCGAATTTTGCATAAAGAAGTGCTTCTATCAAGTTAGAACCAAAAGACCTGCCGTTTAAATTTGGGGTCGTAATAACAAGAAGAGACGCACCCTTTTTTCTCATCGAATCAATGTCTGGCTTAGTAATCGTTGTAGTTATAACAATTTTTTTGTGAAGAGCGTTGGAATATCTATTGATATAATGGAAATCACCTGCAATGATATCTGCCCAATCAAAATATTTTTGAAATTTTGATTGTGTTTTCTTTTTTTTCAAAGGATATAGGTACTTATACGGAAGTCTTGTTGCTATTGGAAGGACCATGTCAGCCAAAAACTCGCCCATTGTTAAATTCCTTACAGCTAGGGGAATCTTTAATCCGAACATAAAGTCACCATAAATTATTTCTCCTGCTTTATGTTCAAGATACTTGGCCATCCCTTTCCTATTGCATGCACATACCATAAATATTTTTTTTGTTGAGAAATCAATTTTTTTTGATAGTATTTCTAGAGAATTTGTATCTATCGATTCTTTTATCCCGCTCCCATCAAATACGGGTGTCTTTAAGCCATTTGTCAGATTCCAGGCTGCATGCATCTTATGCATTTTATTTATGCCTAAGTAAAAGTCAATTCCTCCGAGTCCAAATGCACTAGCCTTATCATCATATCGTAAGAAAAGGTCCCTGGCTTTCTTAAAATCCCCGTCAGTCCCATATCTCTCCAAAGAAAAATTATCTTTTCCAATCTTTATTGTTGCTTTGTGATCACGTGATGATGATGCAAGGCTTATCCCTATTATCCTTTTCATTTTACTATCTTTCTTATGTGCCTATCAATAAATCGCAAAAAAAACCAAAGAATAGGTGTAATGAACCCAAATAGGAATATATTCATGCGATTATGACTAAATGCAGCAATCAGGAACGCAAGACCAATACCCATTGCATAAAAATTATATGCCAGCCCCTCTTTCCAGTTAATTTTAACCTTTATATTTGATTTTTTGAAGGGAGACAACCTTGGAAAAAATCTTGGTACATTTCTTTTATATATTTGGTACTCAGTCCCCCATTTTTTTTCTAAATGCTTCTCTTCATAGAATGCGTACATATAACTAGTAATAATTTTTCCAAAAAAAAGAATTAACACGGCAACTGGTGGCCCTGCAAAACCTACAACTGTCATAGCAATGATATCTGAGACATATAATGGATTTCTGACATATGCATAAGGTCCACCTGTAACTAGTTTACTTGTTTGGACTGACTTTGTAACAATTGTGTGACCTGAGAGATATCCTCCAGCATAGCTTCTAAAAATCCAAGCTATCAAATTTACAATACCAATCAAAAACAATGCCCAGAATTCTGCCTGTCCTCTTTGAACAGAAAATGCATCTGCTATCAAAAAATAGGTATATTCCTTTGAAAAAAATAGTGTCAATAACGCAATTCCAAAAATTGCATAGCTGATAATTACTCGATATTCAAAATTGAACTTGAGAATATTTTCCATCATGGTGGATAATCAAGACCTGATTTATAATTTTTTCTGAAACCCAGGTTCCCTCGAAGAAAATATCCAAGAATTCCAATGATTCCTAGAGAAGAGAAATTTGCCACGCCTCTTGTTATTATTGAAGGATATGAATAAAATTTGCTTCTCAGCCAATTTGTTCCATCCTCAAGCTGTTTTTTTGTAATATTTTTAGTCTTAAATACAACATGCTTGCAATCATAGTTCGCCCAATTTCCATCAATTATTCTTCCTTCCTTTATCATCCTATCATGCAATTTGGTTCCAGGCATCGGCGTTACAATGCCTACCTGCATCAGATCAAGTTTTGAGTCCATTGCGAAATCATATACATTCTTAAAAACCCTATTTGTATCATTATCAAATCCGAACATCATTCCTGCTTCAACAACCATACCATGATCATGAAAAGTCTTTATCACCTCATGATATTTTTTTACGTTGTTCTGGAATTTACTTACATCTCTTATATTTGAACTATCAAGAGATTCTATTCCGATGAATACGCCTTTTCCACCTGCTCTTTTGATAAGTTGCATTAATTCGATATCATTTGTAATGTTGACACTTGCCTGAAAAAGCAGATGTTTCTTTAAAGGGATCAATGCTTTGAATAATTCTTTTGAATACGAAGGATCACAAAATAGGTTATCATCCGTAATATTGATGATTTTGTGAGGCAAAGTCTTTAGTTCCTGAACAACATCTTCAATTGGTCTTTTGTAATATTTCCCTTTGAAGAAATGGGTGACGCTGCAAAATTCGCATCTATAAGAACATCCTCTTGAAATTCCAAAAACATGGCCCTTTGCATAACCTTTTTTTTGTTCTGGATCACGCCTTGCAAATGGAATTTTTAATTCTGTAGATATATTGGATGAATAATTTTTTTTAAGATTTCCTTTTTGATAATCCTTCAATAATCTTTCCCAAGAACCTTCTGCCTGGCCTATCACAACAGAATCCACATGTTTTAAACATTCATCAGGAAGAAAGGTGGCATGCATCCCTCCCATGACAATGGTTTTTCCAAGATCCCTAAATTTTTTGGCAAGCTTGTAGGATCTTGGTGCAAGAGCAGTTACTGATGAGATGGCAATTAAGTCTGCGTCCGTGTTATAATTAATTTTTTCAATTGTTTCATCACAAAATTCAATATCAATTGATTTATCAGTCAATGCTGCAACGGACAAAAGTCCTAATTTCGGATATCTGAATATGTCGCTTCCCTTAATTTTTCCATCTCTTGCGACCCTATCTTTTTTTGTTGCTGGATTAATAAATAGAATTTTCATATAATCACGTCAATTTATTTAGGTCAATCTTATTTAGTTGCCCTTTAACTATAACTTGCGCCAAATGAGGATTAGTTACTGCAAGTCTCCAATATTTTAGGAATTTTCTTGGAAGCTGCCTTCTGAAATGAGTTGTAAGTTCATTATAGCTCCATCTGATTCCTTCATGCATATCCTTGATTGTCATATTCTTAGGTGTAAATACACAATTATACCAATTATATTTTGATAAATCTTTCACTACAATCCTTCCTTCTTTTTCTAGCTCCTTATATAGACCTGTTCCAGGATATGGTGTCAGTATGTACAAATATGCATCGTCAATATCTAGTTTTTTGATCATTGTGACAGTATCCTTAAAAACTGCCTTTGTATCAGAATCAAACCCAAAAATAAAAAAGGATTGGACCATGATATTATATTTATGCAGAAGTTTGATTAGCGTTTGATACTCGCTTACTTTATTATGGAGCACATGAGCGTTTTCTAGTGAAGATGGATTAAAACTCTGAAAACCAATAGCCACAGCATAGCATCCGGATTTGCTCATCAATCTAACCAATTCTTCATCCTTATATATATCGCTAGGTGCCTGTGCCCACCATAATTTTTTTAGAGGGATCATTGCCTTGAACAGCTCTCTTGCGTAGTTCTTGTTTAAAAATAGATTATCATCAAGAAATATTATATATGGTGTTTTTATCTGTTTTATCTCATCAATGACTTTTGGAATGCTACGTGTCTTAAAAGATGACCAAGGTACATCACTAAGATAACAGAACCTACAGCCATGGGAGCAGCCTTTGGTGGCTTGAAATGCCTCAAAAGTATATTTTTGATTGTATAGATCTCTCCTAGGAAAAGGGATATCATCCATATTAACTTTGATTTTACTGCAATCATATATTCTCTTCAGCTTACCTTTTTTAGCATCTGCAAGTATCTCTTTCCATGTATATTCAACCTCTCCAATAGCAACTGAATCAGCGTGCTTGATACAGTCCTTAGGAACAAGACTAGGATGGATTCCTCCAAGAATCACCTTAACACCATTTTTTCTAAACTTATCAGCAATCTTAAATGCTCTATCAGCAGTGAAAGCAACAATAGTAATCCCCACCAAATCGAATTTTTCATTATAAGGAATCTGTTCTCCATCTTCATCTATAATCCTCACATCATGCCCATTTGACAAAGCTGCAATTATCCCAAGGTTTACAGGAGGAAACCTTATCACTTCTGTATATTTATATGGCGCATAATCAAGATACCATTTAGGTTTTATAAGAAGGATTTTCATGGGAGCCTCCTAGTATCAACATTCCGAAAACTTCCTGCAAGGAGCATATATGCAAGAATCGGTGATTTCATCAAAAGTCCAAAATTTGAAAGGCAATTTTTGATCAGTCTTTGTCTAAAATGCTTGATTACTTTTGGATAGAGTTCTCTTACTCCTGCCACTAGTTCATCAGGCGTCATGTGCGTTGGCTGGAAAACACAATTGTTCCATGTATATTTTGAGTAATCATATGTTAACAATCTTCTCTCTTTTTCAAGTCTGTCAAACAGTTTTGTACCTGGAAAGGGTGTAAGAACATAGAGGAATGCATCATCTACATCAATATCTTTTATTACTCTAAAAGTCCTTGCAAATATGTCCTTTTTATCAGAGTCAAATCCAAATATAAAAAAACCATTTACAAACATCTTATATCTATGGACTGTCCTAACTATTGTTTTGTAATTTTCTATCTTATTCTGAGAAATACTCGCATCTTTTAGAGAACCATCATCAACTGTCTGAAATCCTAAAGAAACACTATAGCACCCTGATCTTTGCATCAAAGACAATAACTCCTTATCCTTTGCAATAGTTGTAGGTGCCTGAATCCACCATATTTTATTTAAAGGTATCATTGCGCGAAACAGTTCTTTTGCATACTTAAAATCACAAAAAAGATTATCATCCACAATGAAGATGAATCTATTCTTTATACCTCTTAATTCTTCAATAATAGATTTGATGCTTCTCTTTCTAAATTTTTTCCAGGGCATATATTGAAGGTAACAAAAATCGCATGTCATATTGCACCCTCTTGTTATCTGCACAGGTTCATGAAAATATTTTTTTTTGAACAGATCCCTTCTTGGAAGTGGGATTTTATCAAGATCATCTATTGTTTTTCCGTGATATATTTTTTTAAGTTTTTTATGCTCACAATCCTTCAATATATCCTGCCAGATAAGTTCTGCTTCTCCTACAAGAATAGAATCAGCGAAACTAAATTCTGTTTTGATAAGGCTCGGATGCACACCACCTATTATCACTGGCACATTATTTTCTCTAAATTTTT
>JBDRQT010000005.1:0-149966 GCA_043826135.1 archaeon | reverse complement strand
TGAAGATAGACTTTCCCTCCGGCGTCTTATGCATAAAGTAAGTATAGGGGTCCAGTATATATAAATATTAAGAAAAAGGGCCACCGGCGGGAATCGAACTCGCTCCTGAAGCTCCACAGGCTTCCACGCTACCATTACGCTACGGCAGCCATATGTCCGAAGAAAACCCTGGCAATTTATAAAAGTTTGCGCATCAAAATCTTTTTAAGAAGAGAGCATATTGCTCAAGTTTATGGTTGGTTTGTATATTGTCCTTGAAGGCGTAGTCGGAACAGGCAAATCTACTCAGGCGAAGCTGCTGCACGGATTCTTTAAAAAAAAATATCCTGATAAGGAAATCGTCCTGACAAGAGAACCTGGCGGAACAGAGATTTCTGAAGCGATCCGAAAATGCGTGCAGGGAACAAAATATTCTGAAGCAATGCATCCTATATGTGAAGCTTATCTGTACGCTGCAGCAAGATCGCAGTCACTTAGAACCATAGTAGAACCAGTCCTGGAAAAAGACGGGATTGTAATCTCTGACAGGAGCTTTATTTCCAGCATGTCCTATCAGGGCTATGCAAGAGGGCTTGGCATTGATAGAATCAGAAATATAAACAAATTCGCAGTCGATAATATAATACCTGATAAAATCTTATTTTTAGATCTAGACCCGGAAATCGGGCTCCACAGAACCTTTGATAAGGAAGGAGATAAGTTTGAAAAAGAGAATGTTGAATTTTTCAGAAAAATTGCAGAGGGATATCAAAAAATATCACTTATGCCTGAATTTAAGGATAAATGGATAAGGATTGATGCATCTGGAAAGGTAGAAGAAGTTAACCATAGGATTGTTGAACATCTAAAAAAAACATAGATATCTTTTTATATAACTTGTAGCAACTTGACAATAGTAAAATGACAAGTAGAAATTTGGGACATATTCAAAAAATTCAGGATTTTGAAAGAATTGTGTTTCCAACACCCTTTTTTGTCGGAGATGTAACAACCTTACCTCAAGATGGATATTCTGTTGTCACAAATTGGGATCGCGCTCAATTTGTAAATTTTAGTGTTCCCGAAGAAACCAAAGGCTGGTTTGTTTTTAATGATGGATGCTACGACCGACAGGTTGCTATTGGAGAACCTGTTTCTCCAAATAATAAATCTATTATTAAATTAGAGAAAGGCGGCAAATATTCTTTTGCCATATATACCACTCAAAAATATGCACCTGTATTAAGATCAGGCAAGGCAAGACTTGCTCATCCTTCTTCACACCTATGGAATCCAATTCAACAATCAGAACTCCCAGTATTTTCATCTTTGCTGGATTTACTTGTTTCTGATTGGAAAAAAATTACAGACGGAAACGAAGTCAGAGACAGGTTATGGGATGCATTCAATTATATTACACATGTAAATACACTTGGAAGAGATATCACTATCAATACTGGAACAGGACTTGTCAGGCATTATGCTCATCATTCTATTGAAGTAGGGGGAGCTGAGTTTTTTGATTATACTATGGGAGGCACTACTGCATTCAGAAACAAAGATCATCTCTTACAAGAACTAAGATTTTATGAGGGCATTTTTGACCATGCTATTGAACAGGCTCAATTTCCAGGTACAGAGACCAATTATGCTGCTTTGGACGATTTAATTAAAAGTTTAGCTGCTCCTGAAAGAGAAATTATCCCCTCTGAGTTAAAGCAAGGAGGCACATACTTGATAACAAATTGGCTTGGTGACTCTCATCTTGGAACAGTAATTAGTATTATACAAGAAAATCAGAATGTTAATGTGAGACTTCGTGATTTGGTTTATATCGAAAGAGACTATGGCTTTGGTAAATCTTATAATCCAAAATCTTGTGTTGACATTCCAACAGGCGAGCATGCACTAAAATCTACAGTATATGAAGTAGGTCAAGATGGAGCTACAATAATATCGCAAGCAAAAGAATTATTGTCAATACATCATCTGTCTCTGAAATCTTTGGACGCATTGGAAGATTGGAGAGCATTTGAAGCAGGAGTATTTCATACTTATGCAGGCTCAAACATAAGAAGAAACCTAATTGACATTAAAAGGCATCCAGTCGACAACGCATCAATATATCATTGGTAGCAACTAACTTCTAGCACTAAAAGTCGATGTGGTAGGTTTCTTTGTGTTGATTGTGCAGCAGGTGCAGTATGCAGTTACATCAGTACTGGTATCAAATCTTATGTCTAGCAGCTTGCAAGTTCTTTGGTCATTAAATGAAACCATATAGGGGCATTCACTAATCTTTTTGTTTGCTTTGTCAAATACATCAATAGAAATTGTTGTATTGTCCATTGGAGTGAATCTAAACATAATAATAAGGTTAAAAAAAGTTATATATAAATGTTAATCTTCTTCTTCCTCATCATCAAAGAACGAGTTTAATTTCTTGCTGGAGGTCATCGCCTTATAGCTCACCGTTGTCTTATTTTTTCCACTGTTTTCTTTTTCCATCTATTTCACCTCTTAGTGTTTCCCTGTGCTTCCAAATCCCTTTTCCCCTCTGGTTGAGTCCTCCAAAGACTTTGTCTCAATAATATTAGCTGTCACAATCGGCTGAATCAGAATCTGAGCTATCTTCATGTCCTTCTTAATTTCAAAATCTTCTGTTCCGAGATTCTTCATGACAATCTTTACTTCTCCCCTGTATCCAGAATCAATGACACCTGCCATTGTCTTGATTGAATTCTTGGCAGCATAACCGCTTTTATCCCAGACAAGGGCTACATACCCTAGTGGCACTGCCATCTTGATGCCTGTTGGCACTGCTGCGGTCTCGCCAGGCTTGATTACCATATCAACGCTCGACCTAAAATCAAGGCCTGCATCGCCCGGATGCGCATAAGAAGGGGTAGTAAGTCCCTGGTCCATTTTTGATATAGATACATCTACCATTTTTTCATCTCAAAATCCATTTCAGAATACTTTTTTAATTATCTTTTCGATTTATAAAATCTATCAATTTTGAATATATAGTTTTCAGAAAAGTAAATTATAAAAGCTGTTCTATTGGCAAGGGACTAAATATGTTTTGAACGACTCTCAGAGTAATAAATACACATCTAAACTCCTATATCTTTCCTCACAATATCAATAAGTTCTCTATTCAACGGATTCCAAATCCCAGTTATCAATGAATAACTGCCAAATCCTTGTGGTGACATAATCCGATAATATTCTTTTGTTGCATTTTGCACTGAAAACACCACAGATAATAGATTCTCCTCTCTGATAACATTTCCATCATGTATTTCTTGCTCTCGATTTATTGCATCTATTGCTTCCATCACCTTATATTCATCAGCAAAATTCAAATAAAATTTCTCCTCTGAGAACCCTATTGATGTACTTTTATATTTTTGTATTTGTCTTTGGAAATATTCAAGCGTTTGTATACGGACATCTGGACGAGCATCGTCCAAAACCATGAATCGATGTGCAAAATCAAGAGGGATTTTTCCATCCTTTCTTAACTCTCGTAATAATTGACCGTATCTAGGAGAAATCTCCTGAATATCAACTTGACCGTAAGGTGGCATTACTAACCCGTATGCTGCCTCCATATCTTGATTGAGATTTGAATTTATCTGCAATGCATTTCCAAACCTACTTATATCCATAACAAATAAATGGTAGACTGGGACAACAACACCCTTACCTAGCAATTTACCTCCCGATGACTTCACTTCATAGACATCTTTTCCTAGAATCATATATTGATCAGGTTCCTTGATAATAGAGATTGTCTCCAATTTACATGGTACTTCAACAGTTGGAAGAAGTATATCTAAGGTAGTGGCAAGATCAAGCATACTGCTCATTATTGCCTGTCAGAATTTCTTATTTATAAATTTACTTCTCAACCTTGAACAGATCAATCAGCTCATGCTTCTTAATCTCGCCTGTCACAGAATCAATCTTGGCATTCAGTGTCCTATATGTATTTGTTATGCAGGTTATGTTATATATCTGTCCAATCTTTAGGTTCTGGAGTATAATCATCTCTCTTTGAGGGATGTGCGCGCTGTATTTCTCTTTCTGGAGTTTTGCAAATGTATCTCTGGCCTTTTCCAGAGTGATTTTTATTTTTTTCAGGTCAAGCTCTAGCACATTTGAATCATCCTTGAAGACCTCTGACTCCGGATTTCTTATGACCTTGTCTGATACTGCAAATGCAGTTATCATCTCAGAATCAGGATTGAAGTAACCTATCTGCCACTCATTTATTATGTCAGGAGACACCATGAAAAAACCATACGTCAAGAAAGATTTAGGATTCTCTTTTTTCCAATCTTTGAATTCTTTGGAATCATTTAGTATACTCAGAGCTTCGATGAATTCAGTCATATTTTTCCCCTGATCTTTAAATCATAGCATACTTCCTCAATCTTTTTCAGGTTCCACTTAATTGAGTCGTTCTTCTTCCTGAGCTCTCCGTTCCTGAAATCAAATTTGAGGAATTCCTCATATATTCCTGAGACAAAATCCTTAATCTCGAGGACCTCACCATATTTTTCATCAACAACAGAGAATATGACCCTCCTGCCGAGCTCGCCGGTAAGGTCTGATAGCCCCGACAGGTAATCTTCGATGTCAACCCCGATCTCATCATTCTTGGCAAGCCTTTTCTCTTTCAGATAATACATATAGGTTGCAGCTTCTGCATATTCCTGCGCTGCTGCGCTGTAGCTTCCCGAGTTGCTGGCTTCTGCATCGATTTTTTTTAGTTCCAAAATATCTTTTTTTGATTTTGCAATAAGGTCAGATGCTTCTTTCATGGAATTCCTGTGAAGAGCATATATTGCTAGCTTTGCATTCTTCGTGATTGGCCTTGATGTAACTATCACTTCCTCTCTTAGCTTATCCTTTTTTTCAATTTCTTTCCTGAGTTTCAAAAAATAGTCTTTGTCTATCATGCAAGAAAGTATTGGAAGAGAATTTATAAAAGTTGGGAATATCTATGCTAACACTCTAGTTGAGATATCCAAGAGATTTCAGACGCCTAATCAATTCCTCATCGGGGTTGATTAATTCTTGTTCCACTTCGCCTGAAGAAGAATTGTCTTCTATTTTTTCTCTGAAACCAGAAGAAATATTGAGGTGTAAATAATCTGAAATGAGGTTATTCTTCTCCAAAGGATCTGCCTTAAGATCAAATAATTCTCTCTCATTTCCTGTTATTATCAGTTTCCATTCATTAGTCCTGTAAGATATATAATTTTCATTTTCCATAGATATTGCTAGCTCGCTTTTATTTCGTCTTTCGAAAACACTATTTCCCTCAAAACTTTTCGGTGAGTCAATATCCAATAAACTTAGTACTGTTGGAACAAAGTCTATACCTTGAAACTGTTCACTGATAATTTTTCGCTTCTGCTTTGCAGGATCAAAAATTATCAAAGGTACTTTCAGGTTATCATCGTACAAAACATTGTGCTCAAAATAATTCTGATGCTCTGTCATTGATTCTCCATGGTCTGACGAGACAATAACTATTGTATTTTTCATCAAGTTCATTTCATCCAGTTTTGAAATCAGTTTGGCAAATTCATTGTCTGCAAACTTTATCTCCCCGTCATACTGTGCAATTAGGTAATCTGGGTCAATTTCCTGAGGCCTTGAGTCGTGGTTGATATCAATCACAATATTTGTGTATTCATCAAAAAAATTATCAAAAACAAATGATTCATTAAATGGATAATCCGGCCTATAAGGTGCATGAGGAGATATGTAATGAACCCACATGAAAAAATTTTTTTCTTTGTTTTGTTCGAGATAATTAGTAGCCTTTCTTGTTATTAGCATATCATCCTCAACTCCTTCACCTGATGTATAAAATTGAAAATCGAAGTCCTTGCTGAAGTTTGTATAAAAAAGAGCAGGGTTAGCTGAATAAAATACAGTTATATATCCTGCTTTCTTCAATATCTTAGCCAGCGTAATCTCTTTTTCCAGGAGAAACAGGGAGATATTGCCATAACTGTCTCCATTTACTACAGATATTTTATTGGGCAGCTTGGAGCTAATGAGTGAAGGCATGGAGAGATAAGTGCTGGGTGCATTTGCAATATAATTTGAAAAGATATAACTTTTTTCTGCAAGTTGCCCAATATTATCAGAGGTTTTCCGGCCATAGCCATACACGCCAAGATGATCTGCTCTCAAAGAATCAAACGTAACTATTAGAACATTTTTCCGATCATTGTAGCCATGCGTCCTGAAAATCTGAAAAACGATTGTGGAGATAATTAGAAGATAGATAAGTATGAATGTTTTTTTGAATCTCAGTAATTATATTAAATAGGCATTTCATATTTAAGCTTTTCATGACTTTTTCATGATGAAGTTATGCACTACAACAAATCAAAACATTTAAATAGCTGTCATATAAATGTATACCTATATGGCAGACTATGTATCACCCTTCACTACAGGTATCCAGTTTCTCGACAGGCTTGGTGTGTATGAAGTACTGCTTCCTTTCCTTTTGATATTCACGTTAGTGTTTGCCATCCTTGAAAAGACGAAGATATTCGGGGTTGAGACAGTCGGCGATCGTGAGATGGCTAAAAAGAACTTAAACAGCATGTTCGCATTTGTCACTGCTTTCCTTGTCGTTGCATCATCAAGGCTCGTCGCTGCAGTGAACGAAGCTGTGGCCAATATGACTGTACTGCTTTTGCTTGGAGTCTGTTTCATGATCCTGGTCGGCGTATTCCACACAGGAAAAGATGAGTTTGCATTGCCAAATGGTTATAAGAATATTTTTATGATAATGATGTTTGTCGGAATTTTGTTTATATTTTTGCATGCAATAAAGACACCTAATGGGACGCCATGGCTGTATTTTTCCTGGAACTTCATAGTTAATAATATTGGCACCGGCGCTGTCGGCGCTCTTATCCTTACAATCGTAATAGTAGTCATAATGGGATTTATCACAGGAGATCCAAACAAGCCAATCTTCGGAGAGGCATCCACTGAAAAGAAAGAGGAATCAAAAAAATAAGGAGGAATCAAAATGACAATGTTCGCTGAAGTCTTGACGTCACTTGAAAATCTTGGGTTACTAGATGTATTACTGCCATTCATATTGATATTCACAATAGCATTTGCAGTTCTGCAAAAATCAAAGATACTTGGGCCAAGCAGCCACAGGTTCAACACAATGGTCTCGTTTGTGATCTCGCTTGCTGCAATCATTCCTCATGTAATAGGAAGAGGCCCTGATGTTGTAATAATAATAAATAATGCACTACCAAACATATCCCTGCTGATGGTTGCATGCATGATGGTACTTTTGCTGATTGGTGTGTTTGGAAACGATATAAATATTGCAGGGACTCCTCTTGCAGGAATTACAGTCATATTTGCTATAATTGCTGTGGGATACGTATTCCTATCATCATCCGGTTTTCTTGGAGATGTTCCATTAGTGGATCCAGAGACGAGATCATTGCTTATTGCAATACTTGTGTTTGGACTAATTGTTGCATTCATCACTGCTGAGCCTGGAGAGAAAAAAGCCAATGAAGGAATTGGCCAGTTCCTTGACGGTATGGGGAAGGTGTTTGGCGGAGGAGGACAAGGTCATGGTGGAGGTCATGGAAATCATTAAACATGGCATCTCTCCTTGATATTTCGCTGCTTTCGCACTTCTCTGATGTATTTGTTATTCTATTCATTTTTGTATCAGTCTATGCAATACTTATGGTCAAGAAACCATTCGGTGATGTTAAAGGTATCAACGCACTGATGGCATTTTCAGTCTCTATGATATTTATATTTTCCAGGGATGCAATTGAGATAGTCAAACAGCAAGTCCCTTGGATGATAATATTCCTTGTTGCCCTGATGCTGATATTATTGCTGACTACATCAATCGGAGCAGAACTGCCAGCAGCTCTTATGAGCAATATCGGAACATATATCCTTGTTATTGCGCTAATAATACTTGTAATTAATATCGGCCTTAGGACAGGTCAGCAGGCTGGCCCATATCTTGGCGGAAATGTTTCTCCTGATACAGTTGTTGCAGGCCAGGCTGGAGACGTCGGGACAACCAGCGTTGCGCAGAACTTCGGCGCGACATTGTTCCATCCGAAAGTGCTTGCGATGCTGCTAATAATTATTGTATCGCTGTTCTCGGTATTGTTGATCGGGTATTGGGTTTGATTTCACTAAGTGTATTTTTACTTATTCTGGTGTTTCCAAATGCAGTAACATAATTAATTGATTAAAATTCACTTTCTCATAGATTTTCGTACATTATTGTTGAGACAATAAAAAATTGAAATAGAACTTTGATGAATTCAGTAGACACACCATCTATATGTAATCAGGGGCATTTGACCTTATCTGTGGGATTATTGTCGCAGTATGTGCCCAGAGTATCATATTGGGGATAATAGTCCAGTATTCCACTTCCCCAGAAATGCCAAGCCACTTCACAAAACGCCTGCAGCTGATCTTTTTTTGGCTTTTTAACCAAATTAACGCCATATATTCCATAAACAGGAATTGGAGTTCCAACGACATTTTTTCTGCCACCCAAATTATTATCTTTCTGATATTTTTGGGTGAATTCGGCAATTGACCCAGCTGATAAACTGATTCTTTTCCAACTTGTATCCTCTCCATCAAAATTTTGTATGTAACATTCAAATTCTGTCGCTAATACATTTTTAGCATTTCTTTCATCTGCAAGTTTTTGATTCTTTTGCGCATTTAGGATATTCACGGCATTATCTTCTGTATTTGTCGGTAAAATTTGCATATAATTTTTTGTATATTCACTATTTTCACTATCCCAATCTATTCCAAAATAGGATGTCAAATCAATGTCATTCTCCAAAATTGTAAATTGATCCCTATAATTTAGATCATTTTCCCATGCATTATAATTAAGACTCCCTGGAAGAGGAGTAACACCAATTGCAGGGAGTTCAATCCATACAGGACCAGTAATTTCTTTTCCACCAACCTTAATTGTCCCTTTACCCCAATACCCAACCGTATCTGTTACCGCATTGCCATTTGGTTCAAAAATCAATATATCTGCAGCTTCCTGCCCATCCGCAGGAGTTGCCTTACCTCCAACACATCGATAATTGTGCCAGCCAAAAACACTGTTTTGTCTTTTTTGTTTATCAATTATCTGTGATTTGTCAACTAAACAACATGCAGCATCGTCACCTGGATCATACGCGCCCTCATCAGTGGTAGGTCTGCATACTTTTCCATTAATACCTTCTGGAGTGCTGTACGAAAAAACACCTAAACATTTATCGTCATTTTCATTTAGTGGACATTTATTTTCACTGCTACAAACAACGACTTCCCCCCCGTATAAATCAAAATAAGGTTTATTGTTGGGATCCTGTGCATCATTTCCAGGTAACATATAATAATTAATAATTTTGCCGCCTAAATCACTTGTTCCCTCTCCTTCACAAGGTGTGAATTTTTGATCCGGCTTTGAATTCTCAAAATAACCATATTCTATTTTTGGATAAACAAGGCCACTCCCTGTTTGTTTATTTTTTTCCATTGTTTCCCTAAAATCAATTAGGGTATTTTTGTTCTCGGGATGTGCCAGTGACGCCTCTCCAAAACTAGATTGAGAACCCTCTTCTCCTGCTATGAACCAAGTTCCCCCGAGTGCAAAAGGATAAGAGACTCCCCAAGGATAAAACCTTTGTTCCATTACTTTGTGGATCTGCACAATTGCCTTGCCCAAGAGAGTACCTCTTTTTGAAAAATGAGTAATATTTGTTGTTGCCCTGTTTTCTTTGATAGAAGTAGGTCCTGCATACCAAATACCTTCATCTTTATTCCACCAACCTATTTTGATGTTGTCCCTTGTGTATCCTGGGGGTATATCCTTTTCCCTGAACTCAATAGTTAGCTCAGCAGGTGATGAAAATCTAATACCATCAGGAAAATTCTCATACACTAGTTGACCAAGGACATACCTATTTTCCAAACCATCAAAATGGAGATCTTCAACCCTTATTCCGATTTTTTCCACCGGATTTCCCTCTTCATCTGTGATTGTAACTCCTTCAGGAATTACTAATTCTGCTTTTCCGTTTGATGATACTAGCCTTATCTCTCTGTCAGTAGTCCCACCTGGTATATTTGCTGTAACTGATCTGTCAAATGTATAAAAGAATGTGTCAAAATCAATTTTTTGACCGGATTTTTCAATGGTTAGTGGATATTCAATAACAACAGTTATTGTCTCTGGGTGGAGTTCAACTTCAAGATTTATTAGTCCTTCTGAGATTGAATATCCTTGGGAATTAAGCTCTGAAAACAATGACTTTGAACAATCCTTTATGTTTTTGTTGACTATTGCCTTATAATCATCTATTGTCTCTAACCTGATACCTGTGTCTTCAATTGATCTTTCGACCGAGTTCTTGATGCAGAGGTTAATGTAAGTGTTAATAACAGTCCTTACTTCTGTTATTGAATAGAAATTTTTACTGTCTTCTGATATTGAATATTTAGATTTATTTGATAAAAAATTGAGCATCAGACCAATAAGGAGAACAATTACGACCCCAAGAATAACATATAAAGTCATCTGGGCTTTTTTCATTACACTTTAACAAACATCCCCTATTAAAATAGTTTGCGATTTATTGAGGATGAAAAGATTTAAAAACTGAATTGACCTCGGATTAAGAATATGAGTGAGAAAAGAGGGGTTTTAATATTTTTTATTGCATTTGTTTGTATTTTATTTGTTAGTGGGGAAACATTTGAGTGTGGGAATAATATATTTAGAACAGATTATAGTACTCTAAATTGCTACGTTGTGCAGGGTGGAGAACGTGTGATGGCAGATAAACGGTGCTGCATTGAAAAGAAAATTATGGGTAGCGGTGATGGAGAAGATTTATTGACAAATGTACCTAGTATGTCAGATCAGGTTGCAGGCCCTGACCCGTCAATCCCGCCAACAACAAGTGAAGAGCAACCGCCAGTAATTGCTCCAAACGACCCAAACGCACCACCGATAGAAGAACCAAAAGACCCTTCAGAGGTTGACACTGCATCAACAGGTACTGAAAATTCCGAACCTGATTCTGTAATTTATGACTGTAAAACTGATTACAAACGTCCCGGCGGCAGAAACAGCAATTCCTGCGAAAAATATAGCCCTGATACCAAGTGCATCTGGGAAGCAGTTGACAAAGAAGAATGTTATGATAACCATATAGATGGTGATTTCAATTGCGAGAAAGATGACCTATATAAACAATATTCAGGAGTATGCGTCGATTGTGCAAGGACAGTAGATACTGTAAATGATGTTTGCCTCCTCACTAGTCCGGATACGAACTGCGTCCCTAGACAAACAAACCCATGTGACTGCTACAGTTTATCCAATACTGACTGCAATAATTATATTACCAAGGTATGCAGCAATTTATGTTCATCACAAACCTGCTTAGAAGGATACCACAGACTGACCTATAACAGCAATACCTGCGGCACCTATACTCTTGCATATAATACTTGCAGGTTTTCAGAAGTATCTGACCTGTCAGCGTGCATGGGCATCGAAGGGACAAATTCATGCTACGATGATCCCATCAAACAGAAGTTTGGCGATTGCGTGAAATGCACTGAATCCTTTAAAAGGTCAAAGACAAACGCAAATGACTGCCAGATAAGAAATGAGAATACTCTGTGTCAATGGGAAGATGACAGCGACCTCATGGATTGTTTTGGGATAATGGGGACAAATGATTGCGAAGATCCTATATTTGCATCAGCGAACAGAGCAGAATGCACTGCCCAATCTGATATGGATGGAGACGGGATTCTTGATAATTTCGATATGTGCAAAGGCACACCTTCCTCGGAAAAGAATGCAATCGATCCAAATGGCTGCTCATGTTCCCAAAAATCATGCAATGATAATAATCCATGCACTGATGATTTGTGTGTGAATGGTTACTGCAAATATAGCAATGATGATTCAAATACATGCGGAATGCAAAGAACTTGCCCTCGTGATGCTTGCGATACAAGATATCCGTATAAATGGTTGGATTATCCTGCAAACGGAAAGGATTATTGCAGATCAGGAACTTGTGTTTCTTATTCCTGCGAACTAGTGTCTGCATATTATTCATCTGTATGTTCTGACAACACTGTGCAATCTTCTCCTGAGATATGTGATGGCATTGATAATGACCTGAATTTAAGAATTGATGATGGAATAAATGCTCCATTCTGCACAATGCAGGAAGGTGTCTGCAAAGGAGCAAAAAAGTCCTGCAATGGCGGAGCGGGCTGGAGAGACTGTACTAATCAAGAGTACAGTAATTTATATGTACCAAATGAAGGTCCGCTTCATTGTGACAGCGTTGACAATGATTGTGACGGGACAATTGATGAGGGATGTGAATGCTTTCCTGGTGAGACCAGAAAATGCGGCATTGAGATAGGTGTATGCAAATCAGGGATCCAGACCTGCGCAAACAACAAATGGAGCGATTGCAAAAATTCAGTGATATCCGGAGTGGAAATATGCGACGGGCAGGACAATGACTGTGATGGTCTAATTGATGAAAGTGAAACAAATTTAGCCAGTTATACTTTGGAAGAAGAATGCAATGTTAATTCATGCATGGGTATAAAAACATGTACAAAAGATGGACTAAGTGTATGCAGACTATTCAAGGATAATGATAATGACGGAGTTTGTCTTCCTATTGATAATTGCCCAGATGTTTATAATCCAAATCAGGCTGATTCTGATTTTGATGGAGTTGGTGATATATGTGATGTCTGCCTACTGGATACTTATAATGATAAAGATAAGGACAGTGTATGCAGCAATATTGACAATTGTCCTGACATAAGCAATCCAGACCAAAAGGATTCAGATAAGGATGGAGTTGGAGATGTTTGCGATATATGTCCATTCGACAGGGTCAATGATAAGGATGCTGACACTCATTGCAGTGATGTTGACAATTGCCCAGAAAGATATAATCCGGGCCAGGAAGATTGCGATATTGATGGGATAGGCGATGCATGTGATACATTCTCTTTTTGCTCACTCGATAGTGATTTTGATGGCGCAAAAGATTCAATTGATAATTGCCCGAGCCTGAGAAACCCTGAACAAAAAGACGTAGATAGGGATGGAATCGGAGATGCCTGCGATCCCTGCATGTTTGATTTTGATAATGATCTTGATAAGGATGGGAAATGCGGTGATGTAGATAATTGCCCAGACGTCAGCAACTCAGACCAGCAGGATCTTGATAATGACGGAATCGGAGACAGATGTGATGAGTGCATCCTTGATCCGCTTAATGATGTTGATTCAGATAAACTCTGCGGAAATATAGATAATTGCCCTTTGGTGTTTAACCCTAGCCAAAGTGACTGCGACAACAATAATATCGGAAATGCTTGCGACCGGAAATCAACTTGCTCAGTTGATACTGACAGGGACACAATTTCTGATACCATTGATAATTGCCCTGATATCTCAAATACTAACCAGCTCGATAACGACAACGATGGTATAGGTGATGCCTGCGATTTCTGCCCATTTGATTCTTTCAATGATGCTGACAGGGATGGGATCTGCTCTAATTCAGACAACTGCCCGACTATCCAGAACCATGACCAAAACGATTTCGATGGTGATCTGATTGGAGATAAATGTGATGTTTGCATCAAAGACCCTAAGAATGATGTTGATCAGGACCTTGTCTGCGGTGACCAGGATAATTGCCCATTCAAAACTAATCCAAGCCAAGCTGACTGCGATAAAAACAGCATAGGAGATGTCTGTGATATAAAATCAGTCTGTGTCACTGATACAGATAATGACAAGATAAATGATAATCTGGATAACTGTCCGGAATTATTTAATCCTAGCCAAGGAGATAAGGACGGAGATGGCATTGGTGATATTTGCGATCCCTGTTTAAACGACCCGATGAATGATTTGGACAATGATGGTATATGCGGAGATAAGGATAATTGCCCTAGCCATAAAAACCAGAACCAAGAAGATACTGACAATGATAAATTCGGAGATGTGTGCGATAAATGCCCAACTGACGGTGAAAATGATTTTGATAAGGATGGGATATGCGGCGGCTATGACAACTGCAGATACAGATATAATCCAAACCAGAATGATTGTGATGAAAATATGATTGGTGATGCCTGCGATCCTGATTCAAACTGTGTTATAGATAATGACCATGATCTTCTTCTTGATTTCAAGGATAATTGTCCGGATACAAATAATCCTGGCCAGGAAGACAGTGATTCTGATGGCATCGGTGATGCTTGTGACAGGTGTCCTCTTGATAGACATAATGATTATGATTATGACGGGATATGCAGCAATTATGATAATTGCCCTACCGTTTATAATCCTGACCAGCTCAACAAAGATAGGGATACTGTAGGGGATGCGTGCGATCTTTGCCCAAATGATAGCAATAATGATATTGATGAGGATGGATATTGCGCTGATGAAGACTCATGTCCATTAATAAAAAATCCTAAGCAAGAATTAACATGTTTTGAGGTGCAGGGAATTAAAGAAACTTATGATGAAATAATTAAGCTCAAAATAAATGCAACAGATGTGCAGAAAATAATAGATAACTCGCATGGAAGCATTGCTAACCTGTCAGCTGCAGAGATTAAAAACAATATGGAGAATTTCAAAGATATAATCAAAATTGAAAAAAAAGAATATACCAAAGACGGGAAATTATTCACTAAGTACAAAATCGGTTTTCTTACAGATGAACCTCTGAATAACCTTGCATATTACCAAAATATCCCAAAGTGTATTGCAGATAAGACAGACAATATCTATTTCAATGGAAAAAATTACAATATAATAGAAAAAGACCCGATTATTGCCTGGCATTTTGCAGAGGTATCTAGCGATATTGAGCTTACATATGAAGTTGAAGGAAGCATCCCTGATGCATGTCTTGAAGAATTGAAGGGTTTTGCATATGCAAGCACGGTTATCCAACCAAAGAAAGCCACAAATATTGTGTTACCTGGAATAATTTTAGCAATAGTAATTATCGCTGTAATTATGATGCAGAACAAGAAGAATAAATTGGATGAGATTTTGGATAGCAAGATCGAAGAGACAAGAAAAAAAGCCTCAGGTTTGCCAGACTCTGAAATAAGAAAAATGCTTGAGAAAGAAGGGATAAATCAAAATCTGATAAAAGAAATTATGAAAAGGCTTTAGATTACCACGCCAATCTTAATGTGTTCATTTACAACAATATCTCCTTTTCCGAATTCAACATCAATCGCCTTGCAGACAGATTTCAGATCAGCTAATCCTTCTTCAAGTTTTTTCCTCAGAGCATCACTGCATTCTATCACTAGCACTTTGATATCTTCTTTCAAGGAAAGGCTTCTGTCTGACTTGAATTTTCTCACAGATGAGATCATACCTATTATGTGATTACCTGCTTCCTCAGCTTCTGCATCAACTAATTTATCATTGGTGATTGGCCAAGAGGATATATGCAAGCTTTCCTTATTTTCTTTTACGGCAAAAAACAATTGGTATATCTCTTCAGTTATGTGAGGAAGGAGCGGCGCGAATAGTTTCAAGAGATTTAGAATTGTCTCATAAAGTCCATATTGCGCTGATACTCTAGCACCTTTATGATAGCTCTCTCCGTTGTATAACCTATCCTTGATTATCTCAAGGTAATTATCACACAGCACATGCCAGAAGAAAAATTCAGCTTCTTGCTTAGCCTTTGAATATTCATACTGATCAAAAGATTCTGTGCAAGTTTTGATTAGTGTTTGGAGCTTAGATAATATCCATCTGTCCATAAGTTCGAGATCTTCTCCTTCATACTTGAAGTCTTCAAGGTGGCTGATTGCGAATTTTGATGCGTTCCATATCTTATTGATTGTTTTCTTGCCTGTGACGAGATCCTTTTCCTGGAACGGCAGATCGTCTCCTAATTTTGATCCGGCTGCCCAGAATCTGAGTGCATCTGCGCTGTATTTTTCAATCATTCCTTGTGGCGCAATAACATTGCCTTTGCTTTTGGACATCTTTTTTCCGTGCGGATCAAGAGCCCAACCTGAGATCATTACATTTTTCCAAGGATTCCTCTTTTCATGAAGCTGGCTTTTTACCATTGTATTGAAAAGCCAGAAAGTAATGATGTCATGCGCCTGCGGCCTTAGATCCATTGGATAAATCCTTTCATAATTTGGAGTTCCTTTGATAAGCTCTCCTGCAAGTAACGGAGTAAGTGATGATGTTGCCCAAGTATCCAGTATGTCTTTTTCAGGCACAAACTCACCATTACCGCATTTGGGGCATTTAGCAATTGTTGGTTTATTTTCGATAGGATCAACTGGAAGATCTTTTTCTTCTGCCAGCACTTCATGGTCGCATTTGGTGCAATACCATACAGGTATAGGGACGCCAAAATGCCTTTGCCTTGAGATGCACCAGTCCCATTGAAGCCCATTTATCCAATTCGTGAGCCTGGATTTCATGAACTGAGGATACCATGTAAGTTCGTCACCATTCTTCGTGAACTGATCCTTGAGATCAAGGTATCTGATGAACCATTGTTTTGTATTCAGAATTTCGATAGGTGTGCCGCACCTTTCATGGACATTTACAGCATGCTTTATGCTTTTCTGGGTGAGAAGAAGACCTAGAGATTTCATATCCTCAATTATTTCTTTTCTTGCTTCATGAGCTTTTTTTCCTTCATATTTTCCTGAAAGCTGAGTCATCCTTCCGTCTTTACCAATAGATATCCTTAGCGGAAGGTTATGTGCCTTAAACCACTCTATGTCTGTCTGGTCCCCGAATGTGCAGCACATGACAGCGCCAGTTCCTTTTTCCATATTGGCTCTTGAATCTGCCAGTATCGGGACCAGATGATTAAAAACCGGAACAGTTGCTTTTTTTCCGACATATTTTTTATACCTGTCATCATCTGGATGTACAAAGACAGCAACGCAGCTTGACAAAAGTTCCGGCCTTGTGGTAGCGATAATCAGTTTATCATCGCCTATTTTGAATACTATATCATTGAATGTGCTTTCAAGTTCCTTGTCTTCAAGCTCCACCTGAGCGATGGCGGTCTGGCATTCGGGACACCATATTGAAGGTGATTCTTTTCTGTATTCCCTACCTTTTTCATAGAGATCGATAAATGATTTCTGGCTTATCTTTCTGCAATGATCATTTATTGTTGAATAGAAAAGTGAGAAATCACAGCTCATCCCGATATTTTTCCAGTCCTGCACAAAAGCCGGCCTTATCTTTTCAAGGGTATCAAGGCAGAGCTTGATGAACTCTGACCTTTTCATCTTGACAGATCTTACATTATTAATTTTTTCAACTAATCTCTCTGTTGCAAGACCATTATCATCTGTTCCATAAGGATAAAAGACATTCTTTCCTCTCATCCTCTGGTATCTTGCAATAAAATCATTCTGGGAATATGAAAAGGAATGCCCAAGATGCATGTTTCCTGAAACAGTGGGAGGTGGAGTATCTATCACAAAAAGCTCTCTTTCAGTGTCACTTACATCAAACTTGAAAACCTGTTTATCTTCCCAGTGTTTCTGCCATTTTTTCTCTGATATATGAGGGTCATATGCATTTGGTATTTCCATTTTAGCACCTTGGTTTGTTTATGTTGGTAAAAAGCTTTCTCCCTGGCAAAGTTTTGATGTCAAAGAAGAAAAAGCCTTCTCTAGCAAACGACAACATCTAATGTCTTGTAGAGCGAATACATGAAAAGAGGTATGTAATGTTTATATATAAATATTCTGAAAAAAACACTTTGGGGTACAGAACCTATGCACAATTTAAATATAAATCATTCTTCTCCAAAAAAATGCCAAATTATCCTTGGTGTGAAATAGGCAATTTTGCCGAAGAGGAACTGCCTTTAATGGACTTGTATGTTACTGAAATAGATAATCATGACCTACAGCGAAAACTTAACAAATTAATTGCACCAACTTTAGATATAACTGCTTCAAAACGAAACAGCGACAATCACAGATTGCCCGAACTCAGGAAACCTGTAGATACTGCAAATCAGGCTCTTTATAAGCTGCTTGTTCAAAATTTTTTACAAGGTACTGTTTTAGAAGCAGGATGTGGTACAGGATACTTCTATCATAATTTAAGCGAAGAGTTAAAACAAAGATGGTGGATGTTTGATATTAATTCTCACGCTGTTGAGATGCTTACTCAAGAAGGTCTTGGAAAGAAAGTTAAACAAGGAAATATTTATGAGATTGGAGAGATGGTTGGCTGGGTTAGGCAACAAACCGGTCAGAAACCAGTTTCTATTGCAGCCAACTCTGCATATGATGGGATTTTAAACCTTGAAAAAGCAATTCAAGCATTACATGATTCAGACGTAGAGAATATAATGTTTACGCAAGATGTTATCCCTCTAAACTATCTGATCTTGCAACTTATGCTCAAAGACTCAAGGTTCATGAAAAAAACAGATATTTGTGTCAGCAGCTTCATGCACGATATGGGCTTATTTGTTCCTGCCTATCTTGTAATTGAAGACCAATTTGTTTTTGCAGGGCAATATTTACACGATAAAATTGCTGAAATTGCAAAACCCTGGTTTAACGTCAGATATAACAAAAGCGTAACCTATACCACACAGGTTCAAAGAGACATTTCGAGGCATAGTCCTTATTGGAGCAATATTACGTGGAAGAATTTTTGTCCGGTATTTACAGACGATACATCTTCACCATTTGTCCAGGAGACCGCGAATTTTTCAGTTCTTGTTCTGGAAAGAAAATAAACCTTATTGCACTTACATAAATGAACTACTATCTATAAATTTGTATGTGCGATAAATATCTGGACAGGTTTTTTAAGTTTTTCTTTTGGCAGCAGACGCCCAAATCTAAGGATTTGTGCTGCTGGGCGCTCCGTAGAAGCCTACCCTCGCCCAGCCTGCTCCAGAAAAACTCATGTCTTATTTTTTATCGCGGTTACTAAATTCATTTGTTGTATTCTAAGAGTAGTGACATAAAGGAAACATTTATAAATATGACAACAAATTGAAACAATATATGGCAGATGAACCTTGGAGTATGTATGCTAATGTAAGTCTTGCACCAGATATTATGAGAAGGACTTATGCTGGAAGTGTTGCACCATATCACTCAGGAGCACTTTTTGACCCGCATGCAATGCCATACACCCCTATTGATTTATTGTTTAGAGGAGATGTCAACGCATACCTAAGAAAAAGTTTTAGTCCTGATGCAAGTGTTCCAGGTAAAAGTAATGTTGCAAAGTCAGAATATGCAGCTACTCAGTTTGGTCGTGAAGTTTTCGTTCCAGTAAAACCATCTGTATTAGATAGGCTCAAATAATCCTCTTTAAAAAAGAATCATCTAACAAAAACATTCTTCAGATACTTCTCAAAAATCTTCTTTGCCTTGTTTTTTTCAACGTCAGTTGGCGGCTTGACATTCAGTTTATATTCCCATCCAAGCTTATGGTATTTCTCTATTCCTAGGGTATGATAAGGCAGTATCTCAACACGTTTCAGGTATTTGTATTTCTTGAAATGCTTTGCAGTCTTTTCTAAAAATTCTTCCTGATCCGTGAACCCCGGAACTAAAACATATCTGAGCCAAAACTCTTTCTTTGTTTTTTCCCGATAGTCTGCCATCTTCAGTGGCATATCAGATGCAAATCCCGTCAACCTTTTCATCCAAACTTGATCAATATGCTTCAAATCAAGAAGCAGAATATCTGTATATGACAAAAGCTCCTTTGTCTTCTCATCAAGAATTGTTGCATTGGTCTCTATTGCAGTCTTTATCATATTTTTTTTAAGTTCAATGAAGAGTTCAGTGAGTCCTTCTCTTTGCACAAGAGGCTCACCGCCTGATGCTGTCACACCACCATTTTTTCCGAAATATGGCTTTTGTTTTATTGCCATATTGACAAGTTTGTCAGTTGAATATTCTTTACCTTCACCAATAATTAATGCATCCGGATTATGGCAATACAAACATCTTATATTGCATCCCTGCAGAAAGATAAGTAGCCTTATGCCTGGACCTTCCTGGGTACCAAGTGTTTCGATCGAATGGACTCTGAGCATATTTATTTTGTTTTTTGGGTAGTATAAAAAAGTGGCGGTTCCATGAGATATTGAGTATATACTACTAATATTTCCTGAACAACACTATTATATTTAGGGGACACCCCTAATACCCCAGTCTATGTTTCTGTGAAAAAAATGTATGGTCGCATGAATCAATTTGTAAAATCAGAATATAGCGACTTGTGTAGTAAAAAATTATATCATAAAAAAGAAAATCACATCTGCTGATGGAACGTCCTCATAATCACTTCTTCCTGATGCTGCCTTGATAGTTTAACAAAGTTTACAGCATATCCTGATACCCTGATAGTAAGTTGTGGGTATTTTTCTGGATGGTTCATCGCATCTACTAGTGTCTCTCTGTTGAGTACATTTACATTCAGATGATGAGCATTTTTCATGAAATAACCGTCCAGAAGTGCAACAAGATTATCATTTCTCTCATGCTCCAAGCCAAGTGCTGACGGGACTATCGAGAATGTGTTTGATATTCCGTCCATCCCGTATTTATATGGAAGTTTTGCAACTGAATTTAGTGATGCGACTGCCCCGTGGCTATCTCTTCCGTGCATAGGATTTGCGCCCGGCGCAAACGGCTCTCCTGCTTTTCTTCCGTCAGGAGTTGAACCTGTCTTATGGCCATACACAACATTTGAAGTGATTGTAAGAATTGATACTGTTGGCTTAGCATTCCTGTAAATCTTATTTTTTGAGAGCTCTTTCCAGAAATCAGACATGAGATCTTCAGCAATGATGTCAACTCTTTCATCATCATTCCCGAATTTTGGATAATCTCCTGTAATTTCAAAATCCTGGGTTATACCGTATTGATTCCTGATAGGTTTCACTTTTGCATACTTAATTGCTGATAAAGAATCTGCAACAACAGACAGGCCAGCAATGCCGAATGCCATTGTCCTTTCAACATTTGTATCCATAAGAGCAAGCTCTGCTTTCTCATAATAATATTTATCATGCATGTAATGTATTATGTTCATAGTGTTCACATATGCCTTTGCAAGAGCAGTAAGTGTTTTCTTGAATCTTTTTGTGACTTCATCATAATTTAGTGGCTCGTCAAAATATGGCTCAATGCCTTCTACAATCAAATCACCTGTTATTTCATCTTTTCCCATATTGATCGCCAGAAGCAACGCTTTTGCAAGATTGCATCTGGCACCGAAGAACTGCATGCCTTTTCCCATCTTCAGGTATGAGACGCAGCATGCAATACCATAATCATCATGCTTCCATGTCTTTCTCATAAGATCATCATTCTCATATTGTATCGATGAGGTATCAAGCGAGACCTGCGCTGCAAATTTCCTGAAATTTATCGGAAGCTTTTTGCTCCAAAGAACTGTTAGGTTAGGCTCAGGCGCAGGGCCAAGATTATAAAGGGTATTGAGGAGCCTGAATGCTGTCTTTGTGACTTTATGCTTTCCATCTTTCCAGCATCCTGCAATAGATTCAGTAACCCATGTTGGATCACCTGCGAATAACTGGTTATATTCATCCATCCTAAGATGCCTGACAAGCCTAAGTTTCATGACGAAATCATCTATCAATTCCTGTGCGCCTTCCTCAGTTAGTTTTCCTTCCTCAATATCTTTTTCTATGAACACATCAAAAAAGGTGTTGACATTTCCAAGACTCATCGCTGCTCCGTCCTGCTCTTTTATAGCTGATAAATATCCGAAATAAGTCCATTGGATTGCTTCTCTGGCATTTTGTGCTGGCTTTGAGATATCATATCCATAAGATGCTGCCATCTCTTTCATTTGGCCAAGCGCTTTTATCTGCTCACTGATCTCTTCCCTTAGTCTGATAAGATCTTCAGTCATCTCACCTACAAGAGCGTCCTTATCTTTTTCCTTTTCAGATAATAACTTGTCTATCCCATATAATGCAACTCTCCTGTAATCTCCTATTACTCTTCCTCTTGCATAGTTATCTGGAAGGCCTGTTATTATCCCACTGCGCCTCATCACCCTTATCTCTTCTGTATATGCATCGAAAACACCGTCATTATGGGTCTTCCTGTAATTCGTAAAGATATCAACGACTCGAGGAGCTACTTTTCTGCCATACTCTTCGCATGCTTTTTCGACAACCCTTATTCCTCCATATGGCTTAATTCCCCTTTTGAGTGGTGCGTCAGTCTGAACACCGACAATCAGTTCGCTTTCTTTATCAATATAGCCCGGCTTGTAGCTATTCACTGCAGGAATAGTTTCAGTATCAATATCCAAAACTCCATGATTCTCCATTTCCTTCTGCATAAGATCTTTACATCTGTCCCAAACTTTTTTTGTCCTGCCTGTCGGACCAGAAAGGAATGATGAATCTCCTGCATAAGGAGTAATATTATTGTATACAAAATCTCTTACATCGATTGTTTTTTGCCAGTTACCGGGTTTGAAATTTGCCATATATAAAATTGGCCCATGGTGCTATATAAATTTTGTGAATGTGCTCTTTGACCATTTGATTTGAAAAACTATTTGAGAAAACTATAATACTTACCAGGCATTCCCAAAGCAAATGAAGTTTTTCAAGAAACATAAGACAGCGATAGCTGATCTCGGACTATTATATTCAGCAGCAATCTGGGGATCAACCTTTTTTATCGTAAAAAACTCACTTGATAGCATCGATCCTATTGTACTTGTAGGTTATAGATTCATGCTCGCTGCAATTATTCTGGGTGTTTACCTGGCTGCAAAGAAACATAATCTATTTGATAAGTGGAAGCAAGGTTTCATCCTTGGCTTTGTGCTCTGGCTTCTTTATGCATCTCAGACCATTGGCTTAAAATTTACGACTGCATCAAATTCAGGGTTCATTACTGGATTATTTGTCGTTTTTGTACCATTTATCGGGCTTTTTTTCAAGATCAGACCGACCAAACACAAAATAATATCAGTTTTCATTGCAATTACCGGCCTCTGGCTTTTGACAGGCGGTCTTTATGATATTAATTTCGGAGATATGCTAACACTCATCGCTGCTCTCACATATGCAATCCATATTCTGCTGGCTGATAAATATGTAAAAAATTGCCATCCCCTAGTTCTCAGTTTCCAGCAGTTCTTTACGATGGGACTTTTAAGCTTCGCTTCTGCTATATTATTTGGGCTACCCTTTTCTGTCCAATCATCTGGAACAGTCGGAATCATAATCTTCCTCGCACTTTTCCCATCGCTCTCTGCTTTTGCGATTCAACTAGTCGCTCAAAAATTCACTAGCCCAATCAAAGTGGCACTGATTTTCACAATGGAGCCTGTTTTCGCAGCTGTTTTTGCGTGGACTCTGGGAAAAGAAGAATTTATAATGCTAAGAGCATTAGGAGGACTTCTGATAGTTGCTGCGATGATAATATCTGAAGTAAAATGAACATTAAAAAAATACTGCAAAACTTTTTTTTGATGCTGAAGCAAAACAACAAAGCAATACTTTCCGGACTAGTTGTGTTGTTCGTAGTTATGATCTATTCCAGCTATCTGAAATCCATTATTGTATCGATATTATTCATCTTCCTGAGCGGAATATCTAAGATTTATCACAGGTATTTCAAAAGCACCATAGGGATTGATTTTATTTGCTTTCTTACACTGATGATCTCTCTTGTATACAACAATATACTTCTATCTTTCCTTGTGGGATTTGCAGGACTAATAATTGCAGATGTGCTTGGAACAAGGCTGAGCCATACTTCCTTAGTATCTATGATCGGCATCACTGCAATAATTTTGGCATCGGGTTTATTCAATAGATTTCCTTTGACCCTTAGTCTAGTTGTTCTGACATTAGCATTTGAGATTATTTCAGTAATATTTTACAATTTACTGGGAAGTTCGCCAGATAAGATAATAATATTTTTTGTCACGCATTTTGCATTTAATATGTTCCTTATTTTCACATTTTCAGGCATGATTGCTACAATAATGATTTAGAGAAAAGATAAAAAAAAATTAAGTTTTATTTTTTTTTGCTTTTTGTTTCTTTTTGGAAGGCGCAGCTTTGGGCTTTTTAGCTGATTTGGATTTTTTGCCTGGCTTCTTCAGGTCTTTTTCAAGCTTGCTGAGCTCTTTTTCTATGCTCCTGAAATCATCTTTTGATTTCTTGACTCTTGCCTTCTTTGTTGATTTCTTTGGCTTCTTTTTCGACTTCCTTCTTCTGGTAGTCTCTTTCATCGTCACTACTCTAACAGGCTTGATTATGTGAGTCGTCTCCACCACCTGGATTGACTTATTCTTGGATAAGCCACCTGCGCCCTGCGATTCCTCCGGAGATGCTACTGGCTCTTTCTGGTCAATATCGCCTTTCTTAATGTGTCCTGTGTATTTCAGCGTGTCCTCTATTATCATCGCTATCATCTTGTTGTCTTTCCAGCCCCTGGACAAAAGATTCTGATTTATCTGAGAGGGTGCCATGTTCTTTGACAGCGCCCATAATGTGTAGTTCTGTATCTTGTATAGGTCAGGTGCTAGCCTCTTCAGATATATCGTGTCTGTATCCTCCTCAAGGTCCGCTATCCCTGTCTGGAACTCAAGCAGGTTCCCTGCTTCCTTCTCCTCAAATCGCTTGATCTCTTCAATGTCACTCATCTGATCATGCTCCATGCGCTCTAACTCTTCTAAGTCTTTCTGCTCTTCTACTGTCATCTTCGAAAGCTTCTGAAGCTGCATCAGTATCATCACAAGAAAAAATAAGAAAACTAATACCAGAACTAAAAATAGCTCCGGCAGTGGCAGATTTATTCCGAATATTAACATCTAATCACCTCTTTATCTGAATCAAAATCGTAATATCATAGAACTCAATTAATCATGTATATAAATATTTCCTAGGTAATTTAACTTGTAATCTGGATTATTGCATCCTTTTTCGAATGCGGAAGTGCTTCTTTTGTAAGGCTGTTGGTGTGGCAATCGAGAATCCTTATATTATCCTCGAAAGAATCATCAAAACTAATTGTTGTTTCTCCAGCCGGCGCACTGCCAAGCACTTCGAATGTGATTCTGGCGAAATTGCCATTTGCGGGAACGCATCTTTTCCCAAGCACCCCATAAGAATATCGTCCTATTGTCTGATCAACAAACTCAGAACCTTCTGGATAAGTATATTCCAATGCAAAATCAGGGAAAACAGGATTCTTATCCTTGAATTCCTGGGATCTGATAACTGGCACTGAATCAATCACTTTTAATTTTTCCTGTTCATAATTTATTGTGAAACCTATACTTAGGACATTCTCAACACAATGAAGAGCAAGGAACACTTCAAATCTATCTCCAGGAGAAACTATTTCTGAACTTGAATCAATGCTTGCCTGGTTCCATGATATCCTAACTCCATCATAATCATTTTTTGTGATGCAATGTGTTGTATTGCTGGAATTGATCTGATTTATGAATGTCCCTTTCACAGGAAGAGGTAATGTTGCATAATATTGTTTTCTTAATTTTCCTTCTTCAAGAAGCCTGATGTCCAGTTCATTTTCAATTATACTAATATTATATTTTTCCCCTTCTATCCTTGTCGGGATCTCGAATTTTCGCATATAATTATTGCTCACTGATGCTGCAAGCACAACCTCATTTATGATGGAATTAGCAAGGCTCTTCATAACAATATACTCTTTTTCCTCTGCAAGCTCAGACAGCCTCTCATTGATGATATAGACAAATCCAATAAGAGCAAAAAAAATTAAGGCAAAGATGATAATAAATTCAAAACTGATTTGGGATTTTCTCATGCTATCACATCATCAAAACAAGTTTTTCCGCCATAGACAAAATCAGGAGAACAGATGCCCAAACCAATTTCCTCATCAAGCTCTGTAGGGTTTTGTTTGCTTAGTTTGGTCAGTAGAGATGGCTCAGTCGGCCTTGGTCCATTATCTATGATCCATTCGCTGGTTATAGGATTATTTTTATGCTCTTTCCCGCTGTCTAATGGACTATCGTATGCATAAACGCCGTAGACTGAGACAATTACTTTTTTTGTAGCTACTCCTCTCCAAAATGCACGAGTGAGTATATCATTACTACTAAGATCATAAACTATATCTGCTTCGACTTCAAAATGAAAAGGATCGATTTGGGTAATTCCTTCAGTCCCAACTGTAACTGTGAGTTCATTAATATTCATGCCCAAGTTAGAATATTTTTTTTTAAGTCCTTGAATGAGATTATTTAGTGTGTATTCCCTGTTCATATATGACTCTCCCAGTCCGTTGGGTTGAGTCAGATTATGTTTTATTGAGCCTGCATAGATTGGTTCGACAAGTATTCCATCATCCATTACTTCACTGACTGCTGCAGCAAGAGGTTTTTTTATCCGGTCCTGACCTCCTGGCGCATCATGGTAATAATCTGAAAGACCTACTATAGCGTTTTTCGCTGCCACATGCACGAGTTTCTCAAAATAATTGTCATTCATGTCTTGTACAAGTGAATTAAGCACCTTAATTCTGGTTCTTGTGACATCAATATCATTTTCTCTTTGCTTTGTACTGAAATCGGAAATTAATGAGATCATACTGCCAAACAAAATTACAATAAGTACACTTACAATCGAAAAGAACACTGCTTTTTTCATTTCCAGACATTCACCTCTATAATGTATGGTCCCCAATATTTTACAGTTCCTGCCAGTGTGTCTTCATTGTAACCAAATGCCAATCTTTTCCCGGAGATTAGTTCAAGGCTGGTATTCTTTCCTGTGTTCGGATATACTACGTGCCCATCAATTATTAAGTCTGTGTGATAGAGGTCATCTCTAACAAAATTTGAGATGATGTCAAGATAGAAATTTTTAATCTCTTCATCTGATATGCTTGCATTGTGCATCTCGCCAATATAATCAAGCAGAGTCTCATCCGGATTCTTGATTTTCCCATGGCTGCAGTAATCAGACAATACTTGGCTGGAGCAAGCGCATCCTGTGCAGATTTCATTTATCTTCACAGAGGACATTATCCCGAAGATATTCTCAGAGATTGTTGATAATGGGAGTTCATCGCTCAGTTTTGGTTTGCTTGAAGAAATTATCATGAATCCAACGGTAAGTATCATTATCGCGAACACGGCGTCAAGCAAAAAGATATATCCTTTTTTCATTTTTCTAGTTTTTTTTCGCGCACATAAGCACATTTAACTGGAGTATCCCTTTTTCATAAAGTACTGGCTTTGATGCAATCACTGATTCAACACCTTTTGGGCATTTAGGAAGCTCTACATAAGTCTGCTGTGGATTATCACCACACTTTGAATCATCTCCCATAATAATTTCGTATTTATCCCGGGTTGTTTTATATGCTGCAAAATTAAGATTTATTTTTCTCCCATTTGTTGAATTCATCAAAAATAAACAGTAGTCGATTTTTGAGAAAGATGCTGGATTTTCATATTCTTGGAAATAAAGTTCATATGCTTTCGAGGCATTATAATTCGTAAGAAGCAGAAAGATAAAATTTTTGTCGAAATGAAATGATCTTATGAAACTATATTCAGGTTCATAAATGTTTTCCAGCTTTGAAAAGACCAAATCAGCGCTAACATCAAGACCGGGAGAAACTGCAAAGTAGCTGTCATTTAGCGCGAAGAAAAAAATTGACATGCCGAACATGAATATCACAAATGTCAAGATAAAATCCATGCTTATGATCTGGGCATTTTTCATTCTGGCAAATCCGGTGATATCTCTGTAATGATAACACAGAATGGAGATGCTGGACAATCATCAGATGCTTCCACCTGAAGATTCTTCAGGCCTTCTGAATAATGCCTTGCTGTAAAACATTCACATGTTCCTTCGCAAGGAATATCGCAGACAATGTCTTTTTCTCCTACAACAATAGGAACTTCTGACGAAAATTCGACATTCTGCCTTCCGTTATTTGTGAGGATGACAAAGATAAGAAAATATTCGTCGCCAAATCTCTGTATATAAAAATTATCTACCTGCGGTGGCATGTCCGGCTGCAGAGTAGATTTTGAAGGAGGGCCGTAGTAATACATTTTTCTGGCTTTTCCAAGAAGGCTAAGCGATATTTCCGTCAGTCTTGATTCAAGGATTTGGTCATTAGATTCGAAGATATAGTTCCTGAACAAAAAAATCCCTGGAAGAATTATCATCATTGCAATCGCGACAATAAGTATATACTCTACTGAAACCTGCCCCCTTTTTTTCATCCTACAGAGAATATGGCTCGTCGTTTTATATAATTTTCGATGTGTTATAGCCTATTTCTCAGCTTTTCTGTATATTTCAACCACATCATTTTTTCCAAGTTTGACAAAACTTCCCAGCTCTCCATTTTGCGTCGCTAACTCTGCCATCTTTTCAAAATCAGTGTGCCCAATACTAATTTCTTTAAGAGTGGCTGGAAGACCTATCTCCCTAAAAAAACCAGCTGTTGAGTTTATGCCTTCTTCTGCCGTATCCTCATTAAATACTTCTTTTGCATATTGATTGAATCTCACCCGGTCATGCTTGCAAACAAACTCCATCCATGCTGGAACAATAATTGCTAGACCAGTACCGTGAGTTATATTGTATAGCGCGCTAAGCTCATGCTCAATCCTATGCGATGCCCAATCCTCCTCCCTTCCGGTCCCAAGGATGCCGCAGTGGGCGATAGTGCTTGCCCACAGTATCTCTGCTCTTGCATCATAGTCATTTGGGTTCTTAACTAATATTCTTGCATTTTTAATTATGGATCTCATCGTGGCCTCACAGAGTTTATCAGTTAAGTCAACATGTCCTGTGTTTGTGAAATATCTCTCCACAATATGCGCATACATATCTGCAATGCCAGCAATTGTCTGCTCCATGGGGAGCGTGAAATTGAGCTCAGGATTGAGGATAGAAAACACAGGCCTAAGGATGTCGCTTCCTATTGCAAGTTTCCTGCCGCTGTGTGTAATCACTGAATTTGGGGAGGCTTCGCTACCTGCTGCAGGGATTGTCAGTATTGTCCCTATAGGAAGAGCTTTTGTGATCTCTACCTGTTTTGAAAAAAAGTCCCATGCGTCCCCTTCATAATAAAATCCGCATGCAATGGCTTTTGCTGAGTCGATTACGCTTCCCCCGCCAACTGCAAGGATGAAATCAATGTTTTTTCCCCTGCATAATTTTATTCCGTCATACACTAGTCCCATTGTTGGATTGGGGATAACCCCCCCAAGCTCAAAGGTTACCAGTCCTGCATTCTTCAGAGAATCAATTACCCTGCCATAAAGACCATTCTTTTTGATGCTTCCGCTGCCGTAAAGAAGAAGTATTTTTCTGCCGAACTTTTTTGTCTCTTCTCCAACCTGTGTTTCGGTGTTCCTTCCAAAAATAATTTTTGTTTTGCACTCGTAAATGAAGTTTTCCATAAATACGTGAAATATTTGCAGGATTTATAAAATTATCAATAAAATGAAAATGTCTTAAAATTTATCATCCTATAAGCTAAGCTAAGTAGGTATTTGAGAATTGATTCATAAAGACATTTTCAAACACTAAAAAATTCAATTGAATTTTTTGTGTGATCAAAAATCTTAATTTTTGACATATTCCTTTTTGCATTCATGCCACAGCAAAGCTGCGGAGTATTAGACTCAAAAAGGAATAAACTTATTAAACGAACTCTCATTTTTTATTTCTATGGAACATTCCTCTGGAGACAGGATAAGAATATCCTTATCAAAAGAAAGCTATGAAGGTGTGCTTATGCCCTCGCTTGAACTGACTGGAAAAGACACGCTTATCCTGAAACTTGATAATGGATATAATATTGGGATAGAGAAATCCAAGATAAAAACAATCGAAGTCATCAAAAAATACAAGCAAAAAGAAGTGAGAGAGGAAAAAACTGAATTAAAATCCGGACTCCCTACTGTTTCTGTTTTATCAACTGGCGGAACAATATCATCCAAGATTGATTATACTACAGGTGGTGTAATTGCAAATTATACTGCTAAGGATTTCATGGAGATGATGCCTGAATTAAAGAATATAGCAAACATAAATGCAAAAAAAGTGATGTCCTTGATGACTGAAGACATCCTGCCAAAAGATTGGATTGCTATTGCAAAAGTTATAGAACAGGAAGTCAAAAAAGGGGTTGACGGAATTGTTGTAACGCAGGGCACTGATACTTTCCATTATATAACAGCAGCATTGTCGTTCATGCTAGAGGAGATAAATATTCCTATTGTGTTTACTGGTGCTCAGAGATCAATAGATAGAGGAAGCTCAGATGCCTTCATGAACTTGGTGTGTGCAATAAACTCTGCTGCTCGATTTAACGGTGCAGAAGTTATGAGCTGCATGCACGGCAGCTCTGATGATGAATACTGTCTATTAATTAAGGGAACAAAAGTGAGGAAAATGCACACATCACAAAGAAATGCATTTAGGCCAATAAATGCTCTTCCTTTTGCCAAGGTATATCCAAATAAAGATTTTGAAATTATTGACAATAATTATAAGAAGGTGGATAGGAAAAAAAGAGATAAGATAAAATTAGCACCATATTTTAATGATAAAGTTGCCCTATTTTACGTGTATCCCGGACAGGAACCTGATATTATGGATTATTACCTTAAAAAAGGTATGAAAGGAATAGTTATTGCAGCTACAGCCCTGGGCCATGTGAATACATGGACCAGCAAATCACTGATTCCATATCTCGAGAAGTTCTACGCCAGAAAAATTCCAGTAATAATCACATCTCAAACATTATATGGCAGAGTCGATCCTTATGTTTATTCCAATCTGCGAAGGGTGTCAATAACAGGCCATGGTATCTATGTAAAAGATATGCATCCGGAGACAGCATATATTAAACTCGGATGGGTACTTGGCCAGACAGAAAAATATGAAAAAATAAAAGAGATGATGCTAACAAATTATAGAGGAGAGTTTTCTGACAGACTGCTTCCTGAGATGTTTCTTTACTAACTGTAACCTGTAATCTCGACATCACATTTTTGCGTATATGACCCGATATTTCCGCCTTTGCAAAAAGCAGCATCGAGGAGTTCAGACTTTATGCATCCTGCTTTTTCTAATTCTGTGCCGACTTCTGCGGCAGACATCCCTGACCTTGTTATCGTTGGAGATGTTATCGCGAAATTATAGTAATTGCTTCCGGAATAATATTCAGCACCCCATTCGGATTTTGCTGTATCAAAAGCGCACTTATTATTCTGCTGCAGATTATGCGTTATCTCATGCCGGAACAAAGTATTGAGTGCACCTTCATCAATGCTGTAGATTGCATCATTGCAATATATTGCCGCTTCTCCGTTTGGGCATCTTGCAGACCAGCCGGTAAAACAATATGCTCCGGGAGGCACGCATTCATTATTCTTAAAAAGAGAATATGTACCGCCCATCTCTGCTTTTATTCCGTCATATATTACCTGCGCGGTCCCTTGAACAGGCTCAAAATCACCTGCCGGTGTGTTGAATGAACCGGATGTTCCTTCTCCTGTAGATTGATAGGGATATCCTGATGTGGAAACTGAGGGCTTGCCAATCCCGAAGAAAGTGATATACTTTGTATCAGCCTGGAGCATTCCATCTTTATATTTGCTATTCTCGAGGAAAGTGCATTTCTTTGAATCCGGATCCTGCCAAGCTATCCTTAATTTGTCCCTGTCTGTAAGCCAGGGCGCTATCTTATCTATATCGAGCTTGATTGTTATAGGTTCATCTGAATAATAGCCCAAAGGATAAACACCATATACCAGATTTCCGAGAAGTTCATCGCATCCAATCTCTCTCTTGTCTGACACTTTAATGTAAAGATTAGCAAATTCCTCGTCGTAAGGTCCATAAATTCTTATCCCGTCTGGTGCTGACAAAATAAAATTTGTATCTGCTGAGACTGCATTATTGATGTTCTTTTCATCAATAATGGTAACTCTCTCGAATTTCTGGACATAATCAGGAAATATGTAAGAGTCGGATTTTGTGGAAACCTTCACAGGATATTTTATGGTCACGATCGCATTAAGGTCATTTATCTCAAGCAGTGCAGACGGAGTATCCACCCTTTCGACATCCATCCCCCTGACAGCAATATCCTGAAGAAATGGAGACATGCAATCATCAACCTTTGCGATCAGATATGGCTCATAATCGTCCTTTGTGGAAGAATGGAGCCCATATCTTGAATTAGCGTCCAGCATCGAGAGCTTGCAGCATTCCCTGAAATATGGACCGAGCCTGCCAAGTTCAGTAGAGAATTCAATCACAGAGCTTTGAATCTTAGGTGGATTACTAAGAAAGATAAGGATTGCGAGCATAATTAATAGTCCAAAAATTACAAAAACAGACAGCTGTGCTTTTCGCATTATATATTGTTTAGGAAAGGGGAATAAATAGTTTATGGTTGGTAGCTATTCAACCTTATTTCTTACAAAAGCATACCTGACCCCAAACAGGACTGCCCCTATCTTGCCGCCAACATCATTTACTGCCAAATCAGCAAGTTTATCATCAGTATACATGGAAAAAAGATTGACGATATATTTGACAATATTCAGATTGCTTGTGAATTGATAGACTCCATTTGTTATTTCTTCAGGCCTTCGAATGATTCCTAGATCCTGCGCAAACTCAACTCCTTCTCCAAGCAAAGTTGTAGTAAAATATCCCAAAAGTGCACATTCAAATAACAAACTTGTACGAGCGATTGCCTGATAAAACTTTCCCTGGCCTTCAATGGAATACTCAAGAGCAGGAGATAATGTCTTATATGCCACAGCTGCGGAAAAATATGTTGCAGCTATTGGCACTGTCAGATGATTGATAACATCTGGAAAAAGTGTCCATTCAGGCTTAAAACTCCTTATACCAAAGAAAAGACCACCTACTACAGCAGATATTGTTATATCTGGATTATCCCTCGCAACTTGAACAAACCTTACACTTCCTTGAGAAAGATTTAACCATAGTTTGTCTAAGGTATCATGAGATGTCATCGTAAATCAAGGTGATTTCCTTAGCATTGTCCTCGGAAATGGTATCGCATCTTTGATATTGTCAAGGCCGCAGAGCCATGCAACAACTCTCTCAACTCCCATACCATATCCGGAATGGGGGACACTCCCATATTTTCTCAGGTCAAGATACCATTCATAATTCTCTGGTTTTTCGCCCTGAATTGCAAGATATTTCTTGAGTTCACCTATATCTGTATCTCTCTCGCTTCCACCTATTATCTCTCCATATCCTTCAGGTGCAAGCATATCAAAGCAAAGAGCAACATCTCCTGGCGTGTCTTTTGGTTTTGGTAATCTTCTTTTCTTGTAGAAAGCCATAATCTCTTTTGGATAATCAATCACTGCAATAGGTGTATCAAAGAGTTTCATCACTTCTTCTTCCTCAACTGTCCTTAAATCCTTGCCCCATTCAACATCCATATTGCATTTTTCCTTTAGTAGCTTCAGGACCTCTGTATATGTCAATGTCGGATATTCCTTTTCTGCATATACTTTGAGTTTTTCAATATCTCTCTCCAGAAGTTTTAGCTCTTTCTCATTAGTTTCAAGTACTTTTTTTACAATGAATCTTATCTCATCTTTTCCAACCTGGACAGCATCACTAAGTTCCATCCATGCAGCCTCCATCTCCGCCATCCAGAATTCTGCAAGATGCCTTGATGTCTTGCTTTTTTCAGACCTGAATGTTGGGCTCATATTATATATCTTCCCAAGGGAAAACACTGCTGCCTCAGCGTATAGTTGCCATGATTGGCTAAGATATACCTTATCGCTGAAGAATTTCACCTCAAACAATGTTGACCCTCCTTCGCAGGCATTGGGTTGGAATATTGGAGCTTCAAATTCATAAAATCCCTTAGTTCTGAAAAATTCATGGATAGCGCCAATTATTGTGTGCCTTATCTTGAAGATTGCGTTCATCTTCCTGCTTCTTATCCACAAATGCCGGTTGTCAAGCAAATATTCTGGCGAGAAATCCTTTGTTATCGGAAATGGCTCTGATACCTGAACAATTTCCATTTCCTCAACTTGAAGCTCATACCCGGTCGGAGCCCTGTCATCCTTTCTTATCTCGCCTGATATTTTAACTGAGGATTCCACAAGAAGAGTTTTCGCATGCTCAAAGAGTTCAGGAGTAGTTTCCTGCTTCACAACGCACTGCAAAATGTCTGATTCATCTCTCATGACAATGAACACAAACTTATTTGAGCTTCTGATCCTATAAACCCAGCCCCTGATTGCTACCTTGCCATTACCTTGTTTTAATGCCTGCTCGATTGTGATGAAGTCTGTCATATCTATCCGTAAAAAAAAGGTATATAAAAAAATTGCTCTGGCATTCACAATCTTTTTAAATTACCTGGCATTTTTCAGAGTAACATGGCAAAAAAGAAGAAAAATGATTCCAACTCAAAGTTTTTCCTAGTAGTTGTTCTGGTGATATTCCTGGTATCAAGCATCGCAAGCGTCGTCTTATATAGGAACAATGATGAAGATAATTCTTTCACATATGATACACCTGGAGGAAAAATGAAGTTCACCAGGATGGCTGATTCAAAAGGCAATTACTATTTTGAGATCAGTTCAAAAGACAGGAAATTCCTGGGATATTTCCTTCCGGATACAATAGGTATTAACATAGATAATCAAACAAAGAATCTGATCAGGAGCAGTCCCTACTTTTACCTGACCTTTGATCCTGATTCATCAGAATTATCATTCATTGATTATCTGAGATTCGACCTGAGGAAAAACATACCCTCAGAGAAATTCTTTATAGATTCCATTACCAATTCCAGCCTCACATATAACCTTCCAATAATTGACTGCAGGAATGCGACAAGAACTGTTCCTGTGATCAATCTGAAAAGCACGAATTCCACTACATCTATCACTAGCGATAATGGATGCGTAAATATTGAATTCAGTAAGCTGTCTGCTCTAAGGATAAGAGATACACTTGTATATCTAGTAAATAATATCGAGGTAAAATGAGAAAACAGACAAAGTCAAAAACACCAAAAAAGAACGAAGACTCAAAGCAAGATATGATACTGGTAAGTGCAATTGTCGGTATTGTTGCAATATTTGGTGTAATCATGTACTTTGTAGCAACAAGCGCAAGTCCCTCTGAAAAAATTGAAACACTGAACTACAATGGATTTGTTTTTGAGAAACATGGAGATGTTTGGACTACTCTTCTTAGAGTTGGCGATAAATTATCAGGGAAATATAAAGAATATGAAGTATATTTTCATTTCACACCTGCTGATGTGGAAGATATTCCGACGATAAAGAACTCAAGAAATGATACTGTGACTACAGCTCTTTTCATGCAGTCAAATCTTATCTACATCACAACTGATCCTGAATATCCTGCAAGCGTCATCCTTGGCGGAGTGGAGATTGCCAAGGTTCTTGGACAGATTTACCAAAAAGAAGTAAAAGCAACAATTACAAGACCTGGAAAAACCGGTGCTCTAGTTGTAACATGCGAGAACATTTCAAACACAGTCAGGGTGATTGATCTGAGACTCGGAAACACCACAGCGATATATAATAACAACGGCTGCATAATTGTTCAGGGACGTGATTCGATTGAATTATTGAAAGCATCAGAAAGGCTCACTTTCGAGATGCTAAAGATTCTCTAAAAGGTTTGTCCAATCGAACGAAATTCTGTTTTATTGACATTGAACGAAATTCTGTTTTATTGACATTAATATTTATATAGAGAGAATAATTCAAACGGTTATGCCTGCCAAGTATGACACCCTAACAGAAAGTTTTTTTGATCTCTATTTATTCTACCCGATCTCTGAGCTTTTTTTACCTGTATTTAGGTTCCTGTCCTTCTCCCCAAATATGATAACAACACTATCTTTTATCACGATTGCGCTTGCAACATATTACCTTTACATTGATACTAGGATCGCAGCGATATTCTTTATCGTATCATATTCCCTTGATTGTTCCGACGGTATGTTTGCAAGAAAATATGATATGTGCTCACAGTTTGGAAAGGTATATGATTACTTCAAAGACTGGATAATGCTGACAATATTTTATATTTCTTTTTTAAAGATATACACCTCATATTACAATATCAGCTTCGTGATTACTTGTTTGGTGTCGCTAGCTATTGCATACCTGTACATAACCTGGTATAATATCAATGAAGCCATTAATCACTATAAAAAACACAATAATACAGATTATTATTCCCATGCAAAAAGACAGGCTAAAAAGAGCTTACTAAACATCATATACCTGGGTACTCTCAGACTATTTTATAATTTGGCAAAGCCATACATCAAGAATCCTGATAAAATGAAATCCAATGCGAAAATACTCAGAATCTTCGGAAGCGGAAACCTGACAGTATTATTATTCATAATATTGATAATATTCGTGATAGCATGAGAGTATATTGTGATATGGTTGGAGATCTGTTCCATTATGGGCATATCAATTTCCTAAGAGAAGCAAAAAAGATAGGTGATTTTGTGATTGTCGGCCTGATGTCTGATGAAGAAGCACTTGCCTATAAACGCAGACCTATCCTAAGCCTAGAGGAGAGAAGAAAAGAGATAGAAGGCTGCAAGTATGTTGATTTGGTGATACTTAACTGCCCGTGTCCTGTAACGAAAGAATTCATTGAAGAGTATAAGATAGATTATGTTCTGCATGGTGATGATTATACAAAAGAAGAATTAGAAAAATGGTATAGTGCGGCAAAAAAATTGCATAAGCTAAAATTAGTCCCTTACACAAAAGGGATATCAACTTCTGAGATTATAGATAGGATAAAAAATCAAAATTCATAATTTTGAATATAATTCACGCTTGAGTTCTTTTGGTGTTAGATCAAAGAATGTTCCCTTATATTCTTCTTTTAGATATTTCCTCGGGTTATTTCTTATGATGGTATAATTCTCAATTGCCCAATCTATTACTGCTTTCTTCCTTGATTCGAATTCTTTCTTTGAGTATTCTAAATAAAACAATTGCTTCGTACTATCAAGCATTATTTTAAAATACCATCTTATTATCCATAAGTATCTTGTTGGTAGTTTATTTTTTAGATAGACTTTTTTTAGGCGCTCCAGCCTTTTTATGTTCCAGGTATCAAGCTCATCAAGATCCTTCAAAATCTTTGTTTCTAGTTGCCCGGGTGAAAGGAACAGTTTGTCCATAAGGGTCCAGCCTGTTCTAACATGCTGGAATATAGCAGTTTTAATTTTATTTTTTAGTGCTTTTTCAATCCCATATTTTTGCGCATATTTGCCAAATGATTTCGCTGATCCAAATCCTTCATAAAAATACCTGAAAAACAAGACATGTGAGCTATTTGTTGCAGGCTGCTTTGCCTGCCATGCATCATGCCAGCAGATGGCTGGCAAGAGAACATTAAAGTCAATATCCTTTTCATATTGCACCAGTTTGCTGAGTTCCTTTAGCATATCCTTTACATGAATGTAATCATGTTTTGGATCATGACTTTCCCTCATGATATCTAATGCATCCAAGCAAAGTTTTTTTATATCTTTATCCAGATTTATTTTATTTTTTTTTAGGAGTTCAAGAAAATCCATATACTGACTATGCTAAAACTTGCTTAAATATATTGTGCTATTGTTCGAGCATAGTTAAGGTGATTTAGAGAATATCAAGATCCTTTGAATTTTTGGATTATGGAATATTCAGGGCCAGTAGGTAATAGTGTGCTTTTGTACAGGGTAAATTCGCTTGCCAAGAAGGCCCTATATTCAATCTTGAACTCTGGAAACTTAATTTTCTGGCTAACTCTTGCAAGTGTTATATGCGGATAAAAATCAAAGTCTTTCTTGAAGCCTATTAGACTATTTTCAATATTTTCCTGCAGCTGCATCAAGTGAGAATTAGGTTCTATTCCAACCCATAGCACTCTTATATCCCCTTTGCTGGGAAAAGCGCCCAGCTCCCCAGTCGAAAGATTAAGTTTTGAGAATTTTATTTTGCTTAAAGCTTGAATAATCTCATTTAATTTATCATCGCTAACATCACCAAGAAACTTAAGTGTCAGATGAAACGAAGAAGCCAGATTACACTTCGGCAAACCTGCCTGAACCTGTCTGAAATAATCCTGCAGATCTGGCGGCAAGTCAATCGCAACAAATAATCTCATAAAATCAGAAAGAAAAATAGTATATTAAAAATTTATTCTTCGTCGCCGAAATCTTCTGAATCTTCCTGAGGCTCTTCTGCAGACTCTTCTGATTCTTCTGATTCTTCAGACTGTTCAGGCTCATCTGATTCCTCAGATGACTGGTTTTCAGACCTGCCAACAACTTCAGCAAACCCTACTTTCCTAAGGACTTTAGTCACTTTAATAGTAACTGTCTCTCCTGCTTTAGTTCCTGGCACAACAAGGACAAAACCATCCTTCTTGGCAATGCCATCGCCTTTATCGCCGATAGCTTCAATCTTCACTTCTAACTCTTCCCCTTCTTGAACAGGGGCTGTATTTCCCATATTGTCTCGCATATTTACTTGCACCTACTTATGTATATTTGGACTTTGACGTCCAGAAAGAGAGAATAGAGTTCACTATTTAAAATTATGCCTTAAAAAGGGTTTTTAAGCTTATCCTCTGGAAAAGCTTATATAGGGGAAACACATCAGATTTTCCATAAAATATGAGGGTGGGGATATGAAAGCGCAGGTTACTCCTTTTGTCATAGTCGGTGTTGTGTTGTTGGTGCTGGTTGGGATTGGTACTTATTCAATCATGAATGCACCCAAGCAGGAGATTAGTTCGTCTATCTCCTCGCTCGGCCTCAGCGGAAATATAAAAGATTCTGTTGAGAAATATGCTGAAGGATGCCTCAAAGAGCTGACTGATGAAGGTGTTTTATTATATGGATTAGACGGCTCTGGCAATCTAATTGAGAGTTATGTGACAGAAAAGATAGATACTTGCCTTGACCTTTCTGTTTATGAGAATCAAGGATATCAGTTAGAGGAAAAATTTCCGACTACTTACCTTGAAATAAGTGATGAAAAGGTTATTGCCACACTGAATTATCCATTCATATTAAAAAGAGACTCATCTGAATATGTTTTTGATGAATTTGCTTATAACACAGGAAGAACCAACTTTGTTTCCCTAAATAAGGGGATAGCAGACAAGGAATTAAGCCTGCAATCTGTTGATAAAAATGCTATTCTCAGCTTGCCTGAAAATACTGAAGTTACAGTTGATGGAAAACCGGTTGAGATGGTATCTATAAAAATTGAAGATGCAAAGTTCAATAACCAATTCAACGGCATAGTAGTTGGAAATACTATCTATAATCTTCAGCCAAGCGGTGCTGTAATAAATGATGGGATGAAACTCAGCATACGCTTCAGACCTGAGGATCTGCCTGATGGATATGATTTAAATAAATTATCAATTGCTTATTATAATGAAGAGACTGGTATCTGGAATTCAATACCAAGCAGCTTGTCTGCGGACGAATCTTCAGTCTCCGCTACAATCAAGCATTTTTCATATTATGGGATCGTGATTGACTGCTATGTTAAATCCGACGATGGAGAAAAAAGTTTGACTAGGGAAAAACCAGCTGAGATGGATTTAGGATTCATTTATCTACCAAAATATTGGCCTACAGGATATGACCCAAGGGCAGAAGAAGAAACGAACAAGGAATATTGTGAGTGGACCAAATACACAGCATTGGATGGGACTAAATATTACGTGTCACCAAAAAAGATTGATGAATTGAAGATGAATGAATTTGATCCCGTGGCTTTTGAGGACTATGTTAAGAAAAATAACGATGATTCTAAGTTAGATGGAGAAATTGCGGCTTCTGACAAATTGCCTGTTAATATTTTGCCTGCGCCAGTCGAAGTTACATTCGAAAATCATGGTGATACACTAACTGAGGTTCAGCCAGCGGCGGCCGAAGATAAGCGTTATACAGCTGATATTAAAGTAAATCCTTCAGGTTTCCATACTCCTGAGGCACCTTTTGAGATGAGAGGCAGGACATTTGACTTCAATGCATATAAAGATTACACAACCATCTGGATATCTTTAGAACCATTGTCTCTACCTGTTGGATATTATGTCCAAAGTGTTTCAGCGCCTGATTTGACTGCATTCCAAACCGAAAAGGAATGCCAGATGTATGGTCTTGGACTGAACGATAAAGTTAAATCCATTGATACTGAATTCAATACAAAATCAATTCCAGATGCTACTGCACTTGAAGAATATTTTAAGGAAAAAGGTATTACTTCTGAGAAATCATTCCCAGTTTTACTTGTTTTATATAATAACTATAAAAACTCATATTCTAGCAATCCGAACAGTGAAGAAACTTCAAAAGCTAAACTAGAACTGTATAGTATGATTAAGATAGACGGAAATTCAGGATTGCCTGAATGTGAAGAGCGAGCTGCATATCTTTCCGATGACACTGCTTTTGAGGGATCCGGCAATATCCAATTCTATATCTTTTCGAAAAGCAATGCGTGCATGCCAGAGAATTTCAATATAGGCTATACTGTTGCTGAACCATTATATGATGATTTCGGGCAGAATGGTGTTCTAGTTTATTTCAATCCAGACGACTTACAAAATAATATCATAAAAGAGCGAACCCTGAACTCTATACCACTTCCAAATCCGCCTGCTCCAAGTGAAATTAGGTTCAATGCTCGCACTGAAAACATATTGTATGCAAAATACACAAATGATGAATTTCCTGATAAAAAGAATGTCTGCCCACAGGTGAGGGCGAAAATATTTTTTGATGATGGTGTCAATGTTGTCGAGCCCCCGCATTTTTATGAAACCTACGATGAGTTCCTGGATAAACAAAAAGGAACTTTGTTTGATAAAAATTGTTATGGGGAATGGGATGGACCGAATGGAAATATTCCTGATTTGAAAACCGGCAATTATAGAAAAGCGGATGATGGAAGTTTTATTGGTGAATGCCTATGCCATGATAGTGATGGTAAAAAAATACCTCTTGAATTTAACGACTGTTGTTTTGTCACATTTCATAATCTGAATTCTGATATGACCGCGGCAAAGAATACCTTAATTGATGAGGGAAAATGGAATGATGGTTCAACTGATAGTCCAGACAATAATCCAAAATATTGTGAGCATGTTATAGCTACAACCTTCCCCAGCTACTATTCACAAAGCGCAAGCGGCCTTACCTGCTATGGACAAAATGATGGACCATCTAATACTGTCCAGAATTATGATAAAGATGGAAAAATGAAGGGTGCATGCTATTGCACACCCACTCCTGGTGGTCAGAGGCAGGTATTCCCACTTAGTGTGTGCTGCGAAACAACTATGGCTCCTGGAGTACCCAGCACAAGTTACTTCCTTGGAACAAATGGTGATGGACTCTGTGATTACAATAATGATGGCAAAGATAAAACTGCTGTCATGCCATGTCCAGAAGAAGCACAGGCTACTACTGTTAGCAGTGGTTCCGGAAGGTGCTCAGTCTTCCAGCCAAGCAATTATCAATACAAATGCACAGACAAAAAATCTGGAAGCCCAACTGAGAATAAGATATTATATTGCTGTGCAGTTAATCAGTATTCAACCGAAGATGGCTGTGTTTCATTGCAGGAGTTTAAAGATAAATATTCGTGTAAAGATGTTAGTAACTTAGTCTCCACAGAAACAGCTAACAGCCACAGATGCAGCAAAGATGGAACTCCCATGTATGAATGCGATGATACATACATAAAATCTGGGGAACTATGTGTCCCAAAGAGCGGTCTTGGGAGCGGTTCACTAAAAGACACGGGTGACTGCAGCAGCAATAATGCATTTGAACCGCAGGTTGATGGCTCTCACGCATGCTTGCACATTCTTACAGATGATGAAGGCAATAAGCTTAAAGGAAGCCAGGTTGTGAAATATGAATGTGATCTAAATACACAATATCAGAATGGTTATTGCGTGCCTCAAGAGATAATTGATAGAAATTTACCAGGTTGTGAATCAGGTGCAACGACATTGGAAATCTCAGGAGGAAACCAGGAAGAATGTCTGGACGGAAGCACACCTAAACAACAGTGTGTGGAACCCTACACACTCAAAGAAGTGCATGACGATGGCAGGTCATCAAGATCGTGTATTCTTGATCTGCCTGAGTGCATATCTACTTCAGAAAAGACAAGAGACATTATAGTTAGCGGAGGATACCAATGCCAGGTGAATGGAGATCCCAACTATTATCAATGTAGTGATCCAAATGCAGCAATTACATATTTGACTGGGGAGTTATGGACGTGTGCTGCATCTGCTTCTGGTGCGCCTGCTGATACTAATTTAAAAGAAGGTGATTGCACTATACAGGGATCTATTCAAAATGGAGAGTGTGTTTGTAATAGTGGGTATAAGCATATTAAATTATCAAATGGACAAACCCAATGCGTTTATAATACTCTTGCAGAACGTGCTACGGAACTGCCTTCCTATACTGGAGAAGCGTGTGGCAATGGAGATTCTGGTCATGGATTATTCTGTAAGAATAATGTTTTCTTGACTGGTGCAGATAAGACCTGTATAAATGGTGATGTTGTGGTATGTTGCCCAGACAATTATGAACTTGTTGGTAATACTGCTACTACCTGTACCATAAAAGCAGGAGTGGCATCTACAGCAACTTCAACTCCAACACCTGTCTGCAACGGTGCTACATGGAATGCAGAATTAAATATATGTGAATGCGAAGGTAATGCTGTATACAAAGATGAATCTTGCAAGCAATGCGCAATAAATTCAATTCCCGGTCCGAAAAAAGACGGATGTGGATGCGATACTGCGAATGGTTTTGCTGCTCATACATTTGGAAACAGTGTACAATGTATTCAATCAAGCCTTACCGGTCAAGATCTTCCCACTATAAGCAACCCATGCGATGTATCCCCTTCATCTGATAAATGCTCAGAAACATTCATCACAGATGCAAAACAAAGTTGTTGGAATAATAATAAGTTGGTATTATGTTGCGCTGCAACCGAAAAAATTGATGGTGGAAAATGTGTAACCGATTCTGGTGCCCAACCTTCATCCGAACAAACTCTCTCTCCGAGTCAAGATTGTGAATCAGGTGGGTTAGTTAATACAAATGGCGTTTGTATTACATGCAGTAATTGGGGTGATCTCACTCATTCAGTAACACTTAATGGAGTCACTTTCAATTGCGATGGTATTTCGCCTCATTGGGTTAGAGTGTGCCCATCTGGCCAGAAAGATGATGGAAAGTTTAATTGCGTTTGCAGTGACAATAATAAAGATCTTGTTACACATAGTTGGGGAACAATATGTGAAGCAAAATGTACATCCTCTAATCCTTTGCTTTATCCAAACAACAACTATCAACTTTGTAGTGAGGGACACTATGTATCCTGTGATGATAGTGCTCGTGGCAAAGAACTATTAGTCGGCGGCAAAATATATTCCTGCACAAATGATGCCAACAAATATTGGCAGATAAAAACCAAGTGAGAAGAGGCATTTTTTTTCTTATACATTAACTAATAAAATAATTCAAAAATAAAAGTTACTAAATATCCCTTATTCCTTCCGTTTCTACCATGAAGGCACATTCCCCATCCGGGAGATTAGGCGAATCAATGAGCTTTGCAACTCTTGAGCCTTTCTTGCCTTTCCTCAGATAGATTCTAAAGGTAGATGCATGCGCAACTACATGGCCTCCGATGGCCTGGGTCGGGTCTCCGAAGAATACATCCGGCCTTGACATTACCTGGTTTGTCACATAGACTAAGACATTGTTCGTATCTGCAACCCTTAAGAGTTCATGCATATGCTTGTTTAGTTTCTGCTGTCTTTCTGCAAGTGTCCCTCTACCGATAAATTCAGCCCTGAAATGCGCTGTCAGGGAATCTACAATCACAACTTTGACATTCAGGCCCTGCTTAATCAAATCTGTTATTTTCTCAGCAAGAAGCATCTGGTGATCAGAGTTATAAGCTCTTGCAACTTTAATATTTGCAAGTACTTTGTCAGGATCAAGGCCGGCTCCTTTAGAGAGTTCTATTATCCTTTCAGGCCTGAACGTGTTTTCTGTATCAATAAAGACTGCGAACGCAGTCTCATCTTGTCTTTGGCATTCAACAGCTAAAGTGTGCGCAATCTGAGTCTTTCCTGACCCGAATTCACCAAAGCATTCTACAATTGCACCTGTCTCAAAACCTCCGCCTAGAAGATTATTGAGATTTTCTGACGGGGTCTTTATTTTTAGTATATTCATCCTTTTTTTCAGGATATCTGTTCCTGACTCAAATCCCATCCTCATCGCAGCCCGCGCTGCTGCAATCACTTTCTTTGCAGCGGCTTCTGCCATGCCTGAAGCCTCTATCAATTCTCCTGGTGTTGCAACTGCTATGGCCATAAGGTCATCATATCCTGCAACAGACAATTTTTCTGCTGTCGCTGGGCCTACTCCTGGCAAATCCATTACAGTCATTTCCTTTTCTGGTTCTTTCATTTCAATCACTAGTTCTTGTTTTTTCATAAATATCACCTTTGTTATAAAGATTTAGGAATGTGCCTCATCAGAGGCAGTTTCCCTTAAAGCGACATATTCATACGCTTTTTGCAGTACTAAGGATGCACGTGGAAGGTCATTCACACGAAGAGAATTAGTAGTGTTCCATTCACCTTCTTTGTCCTGGTAGTTCCTGTCAAATGAGACAGTCCTAAACTCTACCACTTTTCCGTCTTTCACAGACTGGTTTTTCCAGACTGTTGCGCAGATCCCGCCGGACCTGAATTTCTTTTCCGGCGCATTTCCGGTATTTGATTTTTGTTGTGCTGGTGCACTTATTGTTGTTTTCATTTTATTTCCCCCTTTCCTTTCGGTTCTTGTTTCAATCAGCTCCTTCATTATGAGCATAGGTGGAAAAAATCCACCTGCTCCAGAGCCGGGAGGGCTTGTTTTGGCAAGCTGAATAATGTTAGAACCAAGCTTCTTTAAATACCTCACAGCAGCATGTCCAGTGTGTCCAGTGAATGCTGAATATATAATATTCAAGAGAAAGTCCAGTGGAAATATCTAGTTGGGTTATAATGAATATTTTTTTGTAGTATAATTAGGGGGAGACCCCTAAAACCCCATTTTCAATTCAGTTAAGATATGCTTTGTCGCAAGAATCAGCTCGTAAGATTCGGTTAAAGCAACTCAGTCAAAATAGTTATCGTAAATTATTAAACCAATATATTATTCTTATCTTCTATGCTAGTCAACAACAAACCCTACCACACAATCTGGTTAGAAAATTCCACAATCAAAATAATCGACCAAAGAAAACTCCCCTTTGAATTTGTGATTGAAGAACTAAAAACAGTTGAAGATGTCTTCACTGCAATAAAAGACATGCATGTAAGAGGCGCTCCCCTAATTGGCGTGACTGCTGCTTACGGGATGTACCTTGCGTGCCTGGAGGCAAATGAGGATTCTGATATCAAAAAATATGCAGAGAAACTTAAATCTGCAAGACCTACAGCAATCGATCTTATGTGGGCAATCGATACAATGCTTAAATTTATAGAAAAAAGCTCAGACAAGATAAAAACATCCCTTGAAACTGCAAATACAATCTGCGAGAAATCATTGGACCAATGCAGTATGATAGGCACCCATGGCTATAAGATAATTGAAGAGATATACAAAAAGAAAAAATCACCTGTCAACATATTAACACACTGCAATGCAGGCTGGCTTGCGACTGTTGATTATGGCACAGCCACTTCTCCGATATATATGGCCCATGAAAAAGGAATCCCTCTCCACGTCTGGGTTGACGAGACAAGGCCAAGAAACCAGGGATATCTTACAGCATGGGAACTTGGAGAACAAGGAATTAATCATACAGTAATTGTTGATAATACCGGCGGACACCTCATGCAACGAGGTATGGTTGATTTAGTAATTGTTGGAAGCGACAGGACAACACTTTCTGGAGATGTCACAAATAAAATTGGCACTTACCTAAAGGCACTTGCTGCGAAAGACAACAATATCCCCTTTTATGTCGCCCTTCCATCCTCTTCTATTGAATGGGCAGAAAGGGATCATAGGACCATTCCAATTGAAGAGAGGAGCAGCGAAGAAGTTGATTTTATCACCGGTCTAAATGAGGATAATATTTGTCAAAAAATAAGGATAATGCCGAAAAACAGCAGATCAGCAAACTATGCATTTGATGTGACTCCAGCAAGGCTTGTAACAGGACTAATCACTGAAAGAGGGATATGCAATGCTTCTAAACAAGATATATTGAGGTTGTTTCCCGAAAATGGATGATGGCTACATAAAATTCAATCTTGACTGGAAAAAATCTTCTATTAATTTTGACATCTCTGAAATCAATACATGCAGAGAAAAGTTATATGGGTTAGGCTTGATCGGCGCGTATCCCAGCGGCATCGGGTATGGAAACATAAGCATAAGAATAGGGAAAAATAATGAATTTATCATAACAGGAAGCGAAACCGGGAACAAGAAAAAATTAAACATCGATGATTACTCGCTTGTCACTAGTTTTGATGTTGATAAGAATTTTGTCTCTTGCATCGGCCTGACCAAGGCATCCTCAGAATCAATGACACATGCAGCAATTTACGAGGCAAACCTAAGGATAAATGCAGTTATCCATATCCATAGTAAGAGATTATGGGATTTTTTGAAAAATAAAACTATGTGCATATCAAAAGATATTCCATATGGAACGCCAGAGATGGCGCATGCTGTTGGAAAGTTGGCAAAGGAAAATGCATCAGGCATCATTGTGATGCTCGGGCATGTGGAAGGAATAATATCTTATGGGAAAAACATAGATGATGCCCTTAAAAAAATAATAAAGAATTAAATTAGATAGAATCCAAATCTGATAAATCCTCAATCTCATCGATATCCAGAATTTCGTCTGCATCTTTTTCTTTTGGCTTTGGTTTTGCGATATCGATCTTCACCACTTCTGGCTTTTTTAGTTCCGGTTTTCTGGCCTCTGGCTTAGGAGCTGGTTCCTCTTCAGTATCAGACTCCTCTGCTACTTCTGGCTCTTCTGCAGCCTCTTCTTTCTTTTCTAACTTCTGTTTTTCAAGCTCAGCATTAAGCCTTTTTATCTCTTCTTCAGGATTAGGATTAGTAAAAACTAAATTTGCGACAAACTCAATCCTTGCAAACATCTCGTTATTATTGACTTTTCCTGCAAACTTCACAATCTTTCCAAGAAGCTCATTTTTTATCTCTTCAAATCCTTTATCTTTACTTGATAAAATAGTCTCATGGCTCATCTCGAAAAGCTTCTGTGTCTGTGCTTTCCATAGCACTACCCTTATATTATCTGTACCGTCATCAAGCATAAGGTTTGTGACATAAGAAAAATCGGGCTTTTCAATGAGTTTATCATTAAGATAAAACTTACCTTCTTTTTCTACGACCTTTTTTCCTGATTCTGGGTCAACTGTGAAAAACCTTGGGTCAAACACTTGGACAATGGTCCCCATTATCTCAACATTATCATCATTCTCTTTCAGGTCCTTTATGCTTTTCCTTATCGATTCTCTCTGCTTGACATCTATGCTAGTGCCTTTTTCAACCGTAACTGTAGTCTTGTCTCCAAGATGGACTTCTGTCCTTCCTTGATTGTCCCTTGCATACCCGTTCTGTATCCTGACAACATCATTTTCATTTAGAGTATTTAACAGATCAGCCTTGTCATTCCAGGCAACTGCCCGCATGACTCCTGTCTCATCACCTATCAGGAAATTTCCGACTTTCCCTTTTCTTCCGTCCTTGTCAAACTCCCTTGTTTCGTATATTTTGACAACCTTTGCCTTGAGATCGACATTCCTCATGCCGGGAAGAACATTTTTTACCTGGAGTTCACCAGGATCATCAAGAATCTTGACTCCAAGTTCATTTGCGATGATATGAAGAGCTCCTTCCTCACTGATAAGACCAGATAGCTGGTCTAATTTATCCTTGACTTTGGACTTAAGTTCTTTATCAGAAATATTTGATTTTTCCTTGATTTTTTCTATAAGCATATCTTTTGGTATCTTTATCATGAGTATCCCCCAATCCCTATAAAAAGCTCTGTGTATATATAGTTTTTGGGGCGTAGAATTACAATTAGAGAAAATAAAATATCTATATGTTCTTACTCTTGTAATAATAATTAAAAGACCATAAGAAAACAATGAGCGCAGGACCCAGGAGCCAATTAAATGAACTTAAGCTAAATATAGGTGTACCTGCATCATAAAACAGATAAAAGTAATAAAAGGCCCCCATTAATATGGTAAGCATGACAATGCAGGTATTTCCGAGTGACTTATGCAAAACAATCATGTTTCTTTCATCGTATCCATGTTCAATTTTCTTATGTCTCATGTAGTAAGATAATTCTTTTATTGAAGTTTTTAGTAGGAATAGTGAAACACCATACGCTACCAGGACATCTATCCCTTTAACATTAAATAAGGACCAATTAGATTGCATGGATTTTGCAATTGCCCATAGCAAATTGACCATTCCTATTACAAACACAGCTATCATAAAATTCAGCATAGTCTTATCATTCTCTTTCATTTTAGTTCATCCTCCTCAGGGAAGAATACTTCTTCCACCTTGCAATTTAATGATTTGCAGATCTTGATGGACAATAATAGTGAGGGATTATATTCTCCTTTCTCGATGTACATTATAGTCTGCCTTGTAACCCCGACCCTTTTTGCAAGGTCATCTTGTGTAAGGTTCTCCCTTGCCCTTAGTTCCTTGATTCTTGTTTTCATGTTACCTTTCCTTTACAAATTGTAATGTATATATGACATAATGTTAGGTAGAACTAACATTTAATATATAAATGTTTCGATTTGACAATATTTATATATAAATTATAATTACATTGTAATTACAATGAAAAAAGAGGTATCATTTGTTAACAGGATCGTAAAACAGGGAAATTCCCTCTGTGTCAGGATTCCAAATTCAATAGTAAAAGAAGGTAAACTCAAAGAAGGGATGGAAGTTCTAATGTCTATGGTTCCTCAAGAGGTAAGATATGACTATGATAAAGAATCCATTGAAAAGCTTTTAGATATATCAAACAGAATTAGGAATCTTGATAAATTCAGTGAAACCGAAAAAAGACTTTTTTTGGTTTTGAACTTCGATTTTCTCAGGTATGCCGGAAATACCAAGTTAGAAAACATTACCAAAAAAAGCAAGGAATATAGCCTGAAACTCTCCAAAGAGTTCGGAAAGATTTTTTCACAAAGATTCGATGAGTTTGAAATAGTCCTAAACAGGGAAGCTTTCATTACAGAAAAAGATGGTATATGTGTACTGAAACCAGAATACAGATAATCATTCAGCCTTTTTCTCGCTGAAGCTCTTGCTTATCCCCTGGCTCCAGAATGAAGGAAGTGAATTGTCCACAAAGCCCCTGAACTCCTCTGAATATATATAAGTAAGGCCCCTATGGCCTTTGAATTTCTCGAAGTTTTCCTTCACTTCAGTATAGATTTCAGTAATCTTTTTTCTTTCAAAATCCTTCTGGAGAAGAGATGATGGTTTGAGAAGAAGACAATCAGCCTGCCTGAGTATGTTGACATCTAGGTTAGATGAATTCTGAGATATGAAAAGTATACTGAGGTTCTTGTGCCTTGCGATGAGTATAAGGTCAGATAAGAGTTTATTCGGTTTGGACATCGATTCCCTGGAACTGAACAAGACTCCGCCTTCATCAATAAGCACAAATGAATTATTTGTTATCTCATCCACCTGCTCTATCACATGAATCCATGCAGGCATATCAATTTTCTGAAATCCGATTGCATAAATCTTCTTTTTATTTTTAGCATACAGGTTTTCAGCAAGTTTAATCCCTAAAGCAGTCTTGCCTTTTCCTCTGGCACCGATGATAATCCCGATCTTGCTGTCTGAATTAAAGAGCTGGGCTTCCCATTTGTCATAATCACCTTCATATGTTAGGATATTGCTGAAGGGTACATACTGCGCTTTCATTGCAGTCCTTTTTTTCTCTTCTTTAATGATATTTGTTTTTTGTTTTCTTTTTTCCTGGTACTGATGAAGAGATATAAAAAAGAATTTGATAATCTCATAGGGAAGTTTTATTATGAACCATACTGCCTTGAAGAACCATTTTGCCAAAGCGAAATTATTTTTTCTGGTTACTTTCGCTTTTTTTGTCCTTCTTTGTGCCATAACTAAGATAATTTGCAACTCAGGATTTAATTGTTTTGGTTTTGGAAAGAGAGATTGATAATATCTTATTTTTTGAGCTAGTCGCCTCAACCGAATCTTACGAACTGATTCATGCGACAATGCCTATTCCCGGCTTTCAGCAAGATAAAGGCATTGCATATCATTTGCAGAATAAGCAGGGGGTTTTAGGGGGTCTCCCCTAATTATAACAAAAAACAAGGTCATTTTGTTCCCTCTTAAACCCAACCTTTATAAATCCACAGGATTTTTAAAATATACTAAAAATTGTAAAAATGGACCAAATCAATAAAGACATGTCAGAAGTGTTCGGAAAGCTCGGGAAGTCATTTGGACTAAAGGACCTGAACGTAAAGATAATCACGTTCCTGTATCTTGAACCTGAAGAAGTCGCGATGGATGATATTGCAACGGAGCTAGGATATAGCCTAGCATCAGTTTCTAATGCCCTGAAAATGCTTGAATCCATTGGAATGTGCAAACAGATAAAAAAACCCGGCTCTAAAAGGCTTTATTATATCATGGAAAAAGACCTCTTGAAGATTAATATAAACAAGCTCACAAAAGCATCTGACATTTACATCGAACCTGCCAAAAATAGGATACCCGGCATAATCAACAAATATAAATCCTCAAAGGACGAAAAAACAAAGAAAAAATTAAAGATCATTGAAAAGTATTATAAGCAGCTTTTAGTTTTTGAAAGCTTGATGACAAAGTGGAAAAATGATCTTAGAGAGGCATTATGATGGCTAAATCAATAATCAAAGTGGACAATGTATGGAAGACATATAAGATGGGTGAAGTGGAAGTGAATGCTCTTAGAGGCATCTCCCTTGAAGTCAGAGACGGTGAGTTCCTGGCAATACAGGGCCCATCAGGAAGCGGAAAATCGACTGTCATGAATATTATCGGTTGCCTGGATATCCCTACAAAAGGCCATGTCTTCCTGGATGGAAAAGATATCTCGACTATGCGGGAGTCAGACCTTGCCCAGATAAGAGGAAGAAAGATTGGGTTCATATTCCAGCAGTTCAACCTCATAAATACGCTGACTGCTATGGAAAACGTTATGCTTCCCATGATGTTCCAGAATATTCCTGATTATGAAAGGAAAAAAAAGGCAAGAGAGCTTTTGTCGCTAGTTGACCTTGGTGATAGGCTTGACCATAAGCCAAAAGAATTATCAGGAGGCCAGCAACAAAGGGTTGCAATTGCCAGATCACTTGCAGTTGATCCGGATATGATCCTTGCTGATGAGCCAACAGGAAACCTCGATTCAAAGACAGGCGAGAATGTGATGGACTTTTTGAAGAAATTAAATAAGGAGCAGGGAAAGACAATAGTCATGGTCACTCATGACGACGACCTTGCCAAAGAAGCTCAAAGGATTGAATATCTTAAAGACGGACTAATTGTCAAGAAAGGAGGAAGAAAATGAAAAGATTACTTACGTTTATATTGCTATTTACACTACTGGCAAGCATTGCTCTTGCAGTTGAAGCCCCTGGCATAAATATTACACTTATGAACCAGGAACCTGATCCTGTAAACCCAGGTGAGTATCTCGAACTAAGGTTCATGATACATAATACTCAGGCAGACACTGTCGCAACGAATTTCCAGGTGATGCTTGACCCTGAGTATCCTTTTTCGCTGGATGCCAATGAGGAAGCACTACGTTCATACGGCGATCTCCCTGCTCTTGGTAACAGCAAAAATGCATTGGTAGTAAAATACAAAGTAAGGGTTGATGAAAAGGCAGTCCAGGGATCAAACCCAGTAAGGATAAAATACAAGCATGGAAATCTTCCTTGGATAAGCAGAGAATTTTTTGTAGAGGTAAGAACTAGAGACGCAAATCTTGGTATAGTCTCTGTCACAACAGACCCAAAGGAGATAAAACCAGGAGAGGAAGTTACTTTAAATGTAAAGGTCAAGAATATGGCAGATTCTGCGCTAAAGGATGTTACATTAAAACTTGACCTCACATATTCGACTGCACTTGGAAGTTTGACCTCAACTGCAGCTGACAAGATTGTTGCCTTCAATGCCCTTCCATTTGCTCCGCTCGGAAGCGCAACTGAGCAAAAGATTTACAGTTTGTCTCCTGGAGAAGAATACACCTATTCTTACAAATTGATTGCGCTCTCTGATGCAGAGTCCATGATATATAAGATGCCAATTGTGATGACGTACTCAGACGAAATTGGAACAGAGTATTCAAAAAATGACATCATTGGAGTGATTGTCGGCGCAAAACCTGATTTATCGGTAATTATTGATCAAAGCGATCTTTATGTAGGTAAAAAAACAGGCACTGTCACAATAAAATTCATAAACAAAGGGTTTACTGATGTGAAGTTCCTGGATGTGAAGCTAGCAGAAAAAGAGGAATATGAAATATTATCTGCAACCGAAGTCTATATAGGAAATGTTAACAGTGATGACTATGAGACTGCTGATTTTGATCTGTACCTCAAAAATGGTGCAACAAAACAGGAAGAGACAATTGTACTACCCTTGACTGTAGAATACAGGGATGCAAACAATAGGATTTACAATGATGTGATTAATCTGGATCTGAAGGTCATGAACCCTGAAAAACTGGGAATCAAGCAGAACAACAACAGTTTTGGTCTCATTGTAATCTTCGTCATAGGCGCAGGTATCTTCTTGTATCTGAAAAGGAAAAAGAAGAAATAATTTTTTTTTAATTTAGAATGCTTAAGGATAACATAAGGCTGGCATTTCTGAATCTCTCTCACAGGAGGCTTAGAAGCTGGCTTACAATGATCGGTATTTTCATCGGGATAGCTGCAGTAGTATCATTGATAGGATTAGGTGAGGGACTAAGGACCGCAATCAGCTCACAATTCGGTTTTCTTGGAAGTGATATTCTTACAGTGCAGGCTTCTGGAATTGAATTTGCAGGGCCTCCTGGATCTGGTGCCATCAATCCTCTTTCTGACACGCTTAGAGACAAACTTGAAAAGATAAACGGAGTAGACTCTGCTTTCAACAGAAAGGTAGCGACAATACCTGTTGAGTTCGGTGATATTCAACAGGTTGGCTATGCTGGCTCTGTTCCAGTAGGTGCCAACAGAAAAAACTTTGAGACCATGCTGAACCTGAACATTGAAGAAGGCCGCATGTTAAAAGATGGCGAAACAAGAAGCGTTGTCTTAGGAAATAATTTCCTTAATCCTGATGGAAGATTCAAAAAAGCTGCCAGGGTCGGAGATAATATTATTCTGAATGGTGCAACATTTCAGGTCGTTGGCATACTTAAGAAAAAGGGCAGCTTCACTATTGACAGCGTCATTCTTGCAAATGAGGATGTAAAGGATATATTTCCTGATGACGGAACCACAAGCATCATCGTGGTTAAGGTAAAGGATGAATCCCAGATCAAAAATATTCAGGAAAGTGTTGAAAAATTAATGAGAAAAGAAAGGCATGTGAAGATAGGCGAAGAGGATTTTACAGTAAGCACACCAGCAAAGACTCTTGAAACTTTGAACTCAACATTGTTTGCGGTCCAGCTTTTTGTATATATTATTGCAGGCATATCTCTTGCTGTCGGCGGTATCGGAATAATGAACACAATGTACACAGCTGTCCTTGAAAGGACAAAAGAAATAGGCATAATGAAAGCGATCGGTGCAAGAAATTCGACAGTATTTACAATTTTTTTCTTTGAATCCGGATTCCTTGGAATGGTCGGTGGTATCATTGGTGTTACAATAGGTGCAGGTCTTGCCTATGGGCTCTCTTATATCGGAAGGCTGGCACTAGGTGCAAGGCTGTTGCAGGCAACAATAAGTATTGAACTTATCATCGGAGCACTGCTTTTTTCATTCATACTTGGGACTTTCTTCGGCGTATTTCCTGCATTGCAGGCTGCAAAACTCCAGCCTGTGGATGCCTTGAGGTCGAAATGAAAACTGAAGAGATCATGTATTCACTCCAGAACCTTGTGCATAGAAAAACAAGGAGCCTCCTCACTGTACTTTCCATCCTCATGGGCATCGCAGCTGTATTTGCCCTGACTAGCTTTGGATTTGGCATACAGGCTTATGTAGATCAGCTTGCCAATGATGCCGGCGCTGACAAGCTTTTCATAATGGCGAGCTCGATGAACGCCCCTGGTGTAGATTCAGCATTTTACCTTACGCAAGAGGACATTAATTACGTAGGGAGAAGAAAAGGAGTAAAAGAAGCAGAAGGCCTATATATGGCTCCAGCATCAATAGAATTCAAAAGCGAGGTCAAGTACAATTTCCTGATGGGTTTCGACCCGAAAAAGAGCGAATTTATTGAAAGCGCAAGCTCCATAGAGATAAAAAAAGGAAGGGGCTTAAAACAAGAGGATGCAAACGCAGTTGTCCTTGGGTATAACTATCAAATTGCTGATAAGATTTTTAAAAGAGGCCTTGATCTTGGAGACAAAGTTTTGCTAAACGACAGACAATTTGACATTGTTGGATTCTACAGCGAAGTTGGAAACCCTAGTGATGACGCAAACATTTACATAACAAAAAAGTCATTTGAGGAAATGTTTCCTGCTAAGCAAGGCAAGTATGCCTATGTCATGATGCAGGCTCAAAAAGATGTGGATCCAAAAGCGTTGGCAGCAGAAATTGAAGAGAAATTAAGGAAATATAAAGGACAAGAAAAAGGAAAAGAGACATTCTATGTCCAGACTTTTGCTGATCTGCTGGAAACATTTGGAACTGTCCTGGATGTGATAAACGGAGTACTGGTACTTATTGCCTTCATCTCCCTGATTGTCGCGGCTGTAAACATTATGAATACAATGTATACTGCTGTCCTTGAAAGGACAAAAGAGATCGGAATCATGAAAGCGATCGGCGCGACAAATTCAGAAATACTTTTCATATTTGTGTTTGAGTCTTCAATGCTCGGCTTTATCGGCGGAGCCATCGGTGTTATAACCGGCTATCTTATCGCAAGCACCGGCGGTGCAATAGCTGCTGCGTCAGGATACGCATCGCTTCAGCCTATTTTCCCTATCGGATTAATAATAGGCTGCATGCTATTCGCAATATTTATGGGCGGCATATCAGGACTTCTTCCGGCTATCCAGGCATCAAAGCTCAGGCCTGTGGATGCATTAAGGTATGAGTGAAGCGAATTACCTTAATGCCCTCGAACGACAGTGAGAATGCCTTGAGATATGAGTAGAACGAATAGCTCAATGCTACGAACGATAGTGAGTCTGCACAAAGATATGAGTAAATATTTTAAAGGGAACAGAAATCCATAGGCTGATGGACAAATCATTTGAAAGATTTTCTAAACAAGAACTTGCAATAATTGGGAAGTTAAATACTCCGTTTAAAGTGCAGGAATTCATTGACACTTTGAAGTACAATGAAAGCAAACGGATATCCTCTCTTGAAGTGATTAAAGGAAAAAAAGCAGATTGCCTGGAAGCTGCCATGTTTGCAATTGCAGTTTTGAAGTATCACAATTACGAATGTTTTCTTGTTGATTTGGAATCAGTGAGAGATGAAGATCATGAACTTTGCATCTACAAAAAAGATGGTTTATATGGTTCAATTGCCCAAAGCAAATTCCTTGGCCTAAAAGGAAAATATCCTGTATATAAGACAATAAGAGAGCTGATAATGTGTTACTATGAGCATTACTTTAATTTTTTCGGCGAACTGACACTTCGTGCATATAGTATCCCTATCAGAATTTCCAACCTAAAATGGATATATTCCTTGGATGAACTTGAAAAAATTGAGAAAAAGCTATTCACAATTAAGCATTATAAAATAGTTGATCCTGACTTAAAATTGCCGCTGGTAAGCATAGATAAATTCAGAAGAGAGATTTTGCTGTTTCCTAAAAACATAAGAGTCGGCAAGAAGTATAGGTAAAGTATATAAACAGCCAAAGTTTATTGGCATCATGGAGGTTGATTTAAATGACAGAAGGATATTGTGTTAAATGCAAAACAAAAAGAGTGATATCTGAAGCAAAGGAAGTCACTATGAAGAACGGCAGGAAAGCAATGAAAGGCAAATGCCCAAAATGCTCAACTGGAATGTACTGCATACTAGCAAAAAAATAAAGTTTTTGTTGCGATATATTTAAATAGTATCTTATTCTTATTTTTTATATGGTCAAGGCCAATGTAGATAAGATTCTGGAATATCTAAGAGAAAGAAAAACAGCATCAATCGGAGAGCTATCTAAAAAATTAACTCTGAAATCTGACGATATCCAGAAATCATCTGAATACCTGGAGCAGGACGGCGTTGTCAAGATAGAACATAAGTTCCCATATGTTATGGTCACCCTGGTAAAGGATCCTGAGCAACCAAAAGAGGCTATGCCGCTTCCTCCACCAATGAGCAGGCCAAGTGAGAAACCTCAGCAAAATGCAATGCTCGGACTTAATACCAACCAGCAATTCAATCCAAATTTTCAGCCTCCGCCAGTTAATCAAGTTAGACCGATGACTCCACAGATTCCACCCACTACGCAGGTTCGTCAGGCAGCACCTCCAGTTCAACTAAGTGCGTCAACAATAAATATTGTTCAAACTCCTACTCCTCCTCAGGCACCAAAAATGCAGAATGCTGCTCCAACACCAGCTATTCCAAATAATCAGCAACAACAACCAATAGTTGGTCCGCAGATTCCGCAAATGGAATCTCCTATAGTTCCAAAATTCAGCGGAATAACTCCTCAGCATAGCATGAATCCTGCACCACAATTCCAAATACATAAACAGATTTCTGAAATTCCTGAAGATCCGCTTGATATGCCGCATCCTAATTTTGAACTCGCACCGCCGTCGCCTGGAGATAATAACTCTATCAGGCCAACATTTGTATATGAAGATGGATTACCTGCTGCAAAAAAAGAAGTAATAAAAGAGTCTCATATTGAATTTCCATCCTATATCCAAAATGATGCAGATAAGATTGAATTCCTGCTTGATATGATAGAGAAGAAAATTGACAGGCATGATTATCCGAAATTAAATACTTTTTATCGGACTGCTTATGATATTTATAATTCAAGTACATCGCTTAGCCCAAATGAGATGTATCTTATCGGAGAAAAATTGAGGGACAAGTTTGACAGATTAAAACATGTCTATCTTATTGAGAATGCAGTTTAGGCAACATTTTTAAAATACTGTTTTTTCTCTGTATTCATGCGGTCGTAGCTCAGCTTGGATAGAGCGATTGCCTCCTAACAACTGGTTACGCTCGGTTGACACGCATTGGGCGACATGCGCTAGCGCTTAGTCCCCCGGAACAGACGAGCTTAACAGGAAGAGAGCAATAGGTCCGGAGTTCAAATCTTCGCGACCGCGCTTTTTTTAAAATGAACAAAATAAAAAAAAGGCTGTCTGAATTTGAAATTTTCTTTTGTTCACCTGTCTCATGGCACTATGTCAATAATCAAATGATTTTAATGCCCTCTACCAGATCTGACAATCAAAGGCTATTTGAGGAACTCGCGTTCTGCCTGCTTACAGCAAACACTTCAGCAGTGATGAGCATGAAAGCAGTTGATCAAATCAGGCAAATTTTGTTCACAGGAAACTATGATGACATTAGATCCGGCCTTGTATCTGCAGGATACAGATTCCCAAACAAAAGAGCAGAATATATCTCGCAAGCAAGAGAAAAATTCTCAGATAACCTAAAGCAACTGATAACTAAAAAGGATAAATTTGAGCTAAGAGAATATCTTGTGAGTAGCGTAAAAGGCCTTGGATATAAGGAAGCGAGCCATTTCCTGAGGAATGTCGGCGTGAGAGGCCTGGCGATACTGGACAAGCATATCCTAAAGAGTATGAGTGAAAAGGGACTCATAGATGAAGTTCCAAAGAGCCTGAACAAAAAGACCTATCTTGAATATGAATCAATCTTAAAGGACTACAGCAATAAAGAGAATATTGATTTCGATGAGCTTGATCTACTATGGTGGTCAAATAAAAATGGAGAAGTATTAAAATGACTACCAGCAACTCAGTGGCTCTCCAGAATCTTCCTTGCAGATAATCTTGTCATCATCTATATCAAAGTAATTTATGTTTTCATTATCCACTTTCTGCTTGCAGCATATGCTTCTTGCTGTATTTTTTGCAAGATCGTCATAATTGTTTTTTACGAGTTTAAGTTTATTCTCTGCATTTTCCAAACCCGACTGTATTTCTGTTATCTGACTCATCTTGTCATGGATAATATTAAGGTTTGTGTCTTGCTCGGATTTCATGGTTGAAAGCTGGTCTGCCGCCTCTTTTAGTCCTGCTTCTGCTTCAATATTCTTCTGCGTGCACTGTGTCAGATCATTCTGGGTATTTTCCAAATTCTTGAGTGCATCCTGAAGGCTTATTGAATAAGTGGCAGAAGACAAACCACTATTCTTGACTTCGCCATAGACGCTGTAGCCTATTATTGCTGGTTTAACAAGCAGGAATGCTGCAACAATCAGAATCAGTATAATCCCTAATACAATCTTGAACCTGTTCCTGGATTTTTTTGGCTTTGGTGTCTCTTTCATTGTATTTTGATCAAAAAATGAGTCAGTTTCCATATCTAGAAATAAATTATTCGAGATTAAAAATGTTTCTAAGGAGATGCTGCGTAGCATGATTCCAGAACATTTAGACAATTTCATCAAAATGCTGGGCTTTTCATTTAGACGACAAAAATATAATCATGCCACACAACAGAGTGAAATAGGAACAGATAATTATTTAAACATTCACGTCGGTTTTCAAGTCATGCGTGTGCTCCTTGTTTATGAGGCTCCTGCAAAAGGTTTGTACCTAAATGAGCTTCAACCTTTGGGAATTCTGTATAATGCTGCTGTTTTGGAATCAAGAGGGATTAAGACCGATGTAATTGATTATACTGTTTGCGGCAGGAAAAATATTGATTACAAGCTATATGATCTGATCGGTTTTTCAATGAATAGCTCCAATGTAGAAAGAACTATGAAGGCAATCAATCAAGCTAAAACAATCAGCAGAATAATAACTGTTGCCGTAGGTGGTCCTCACGCCAGGTTGGTGCCAGAACTATTGCTTAAAGATCCTAATGTAGATTATGTTATAGTCGGTGAAGCTGAAGACCTCATAGCGAATCTCATCGAAAAAAAAGACAAAAAAGAAGTCAAAGGAATATGCTATAAAGAGAACGGAAAAATCATTCGCACAAAACCAAGTCTTCCATACTCCAATCTTGATGATCTTCCATTTCCTGCAATTGAAAAAGTCCCATACAAAAAATACAATATGACGATTAAAAAAAAATCTCCTGTCTGTGCAATAAATACATCAAGAGGGTGCCCTCATGGCTGCATCTTTTGTCATCATTCGCTGGGGCATAAATACAGGGCAAGGAGCCCAGAAAATGTTGTCCGAGAGATAATACATCTCAAGAGGTTAGGTGTAAATGAATTATGGGTCGCAGATGATTCTTTTACTGAAGATATGGAAAGAGCAGAACAAATTTGCGACTTGATTATTAAAAATAAAATTGACATTTCGATTTCACTTGCCAATGGAATCAGAGCGGATAAGATAAACCACAGATTACTCTCTAAACTCAAGGATGCCGGAGTGTGGTTGATAGCATTTTCACCAGAGGTCGGATTAGATGCATCACTTGCACAAATAAAAAAAGGGTTTTTGCTAAAAGATGTTGAGAAGGCTATCTATGACTGCAAGGCTCTCGGGATAAGAACCCAGACATCATTCATTATGGGTTTTCCCTGGGAAACGCATGATAGCCTGGACTTAACAGAAAAATATGCATTAGAACTGGATGCTGACTTTCTTTGCCTGAACAGACTGCATCCTTATCCGGGAACTCCCTTGTGGGATATGATCTGTGATGCCCAGATAAGCCTGAAGGATGAAAAAAAAGGATTCGAAGACAGAAGATATTATCACACCAAATTAAGTGAAAAAGATATACTCGTTTATATAAGGAGATTAAACAGGAAATTTTATAATCCTGTCAAGACTTTTAAAATAATAAATCTGATTGGGCTTAAGTCGACTCTCAGAATGATGAAATATGCACTTAGTTCCAGCTCTCTTTACTAGGGAATAAGGAGTGCAAGTCCTCCTCTTACAAATCTAACAAATTGCGGTAAGGATTTTATATTTCCAAAAAGCCTGAATATCTGTTTAGGGCAAAGATAAACTTCCTCAAATGCAGACGCCACATAAGCTATTCTTGACATAACACCTTATCATAGAGTAGAATAATTAAAACTAGTGTATTCGTATTAAAGCATCCATCTGCAATAGATTTATAAAAATTGTATACTTTTATCATCTGGACACGGTAGTGGTCTAACGGTATGATACGACCCTCCCACAAGCTTTTAAGAAAAGCTTGAGCAAAACAGGTGGGTTTCGTCTGTGGCTCAAGCCCACTTACAAAGAGTGGAGCGAGGTTGTGGACCGGGTTCAATTCCCGGCTACCGTATTCCAGATAATATTATAAAAAACCACTTCTTTTTACATAAAATGGAGAAAGCGAGAGGAATATCCCTCTGGATCATGCCGACAAATGGATCATATGAAAGACTTGTGGCGCTTATAAAAAACCTTGCTAACAAATACAATGGGCCAATTTTTGAGCCCCATATAACATTACTTGGGGATATAACCCGCAGCAAAGAGGATGTAATCACAAGAGCAATCCAGCTTGCCATGCTTTTCCGACCATTTCAGATAAGTCTGCAACAGACTAGTTATCTCGATGAATATTTTAGGTGCATCTATGCTATTGCTGAATCTCAGGAACTAATAAAGATGAATGATTTCTCCCGCAGGTTCTATTATATGGAATCTGGGAAAAAATTTATGGGGCATCTTAGCCTCTTATATGGTTACTATACAGAAGAAATGAAAAAAGAAATTGTAAAAAACATCAGTGTGAATGAGATAATCACAGTAGAAGAGTTATGCGTTGTTGACACGAATGGTTACCCTGAAGACTGGAAAATCATCAGAAAAATAAGTCTAAAAAAATGAAGAAGCGAGTTCTTAATATTTTAACTCTGATTGCAACAATAATTATCTTCCTGATTGTTTTTGAGTCTTTCCTTAGGATAAGTGAATATTTCACCATAAAATGGCAGAACAATGTCCAAAGGCAATATATAGAACCATTGGAAAATTTAGACTATAGGGAGACGCCTGATTATGAAAAGCACGATTATACAATTGTGGTTATTGGAGATTCATTCACCTATGGCTACGGCATTAATTTCTCTGATACTTACTCTGAGATACTTGAGTCAATGATTAAGGCACGGAGAAAAATTGATGTCAAAATAGTCAATCTGGGCTACCCTTCTTTTAATATAGGTGAAATATATTATATACTTAAGACTGAAGGGATAAAATATGATCCTGACCTCATTATCTATAGTTATTATCCAAATGATCCTGAAATTAATCCTGCAGCATACTATTATTGTAATTTAAGCACAGATGAGATATTTGATTTGACTGTTGCTTCATCTGACCTGAAGATAATCAAGTTCATCAAAATGAAAACTGCAGGAATCTCCAGCAATATTCTGGATAGCAATGATAATTTTAGTATGGATTCACGCGGTCTGTATCGGGAACTGCTAAACCTAAAGCTTTATGTCTATTTTCACAACATATACCTGGATGATAATGTTGGATGGCACTGCAGCAAAAAGATTATTAATAGATTTAAAGATATAGACTCTGAAAAATTATTTTTAATCATTCCGATTACTCCCCAGAGGGACATATTTGACTCTCAAATTTTCTATGAGAAAATAATTGAAACCGCCTCGAAAAATGGATTTGAAACATTAGACATGCCATCCCTACTTCAGAACAAGACTACAGGAAGAAAGCCTTCTGAACTATATCACAGCAGCAGCAATCCGCATTTTAATAGGTTCACAAATACAATAATTGCAGAAGGGATCTATCAATATCTGTTCAATGATTCTAAGTTTATAGTAAATTATGTTAATACTTAGGATAGAAAAACATTATAATCTCCTAAAATAGCAAATAGATTTAAAAGAAGTAGTTTTTTCTAGTACCATAGCGCGCAGGTAGCGAAGCGGTCAAACGTGGCAGCCTCAAGTCATTTGAGGGTTGAGCCCAAAAGGCGATGAACAAAATCATGTAAGACAGCTGCTGGCTTAGTGCCTTCGCAGGTTCGAGTCCTGCCCTGCGCATTTTTCCTCAAACCCTTTTTTATCGCCATATTCCAGAAAACCTTTATGATGCAAAGGCTCATGGAATCCTTCCTGCTTTGCGTGTTTAATTCCGCACCAGTATTTTTCAGTCTCTCCTGCAATCACATATGCATAATTGGTGAGACCGTTTGCATATCCGCAATATGCGCAGTTTACCTTGTCCCAGAGAGTTAGATAGGATAATCTATGCCTATCAATCTTGATATATTGGGATCTTGAAATTAGTCCGATCCCATAAAGTGGAAAACAAATCCTATGATATATTTCCAGGAAAAAATCCATTATTACTAGCGGGAAAATCATCATCCAAATGAATGGTATTGAAATCAAATGCCTAAATAACCTATCACTATGTTGTTTGTAGTCCATGCAAAAAGTATTGAATGATTGATTTATAAATCTTATCTCCTCTTATCCAAAAATTGGACTAGAAACAGAGAGACCACAGAATCACACGCTACTTCTTTTCTATTTTTTTCTGAATAGCATAAATCCAAAACCAACTATCAAAAGCCATTGCCACGCTTGATTATACCATTCCTGGAACAGTCCAAAATTACCTGAAAAATTCCAGAACAGAATTGACAGAACAAATAGAGTCCCATAACTCAATTTTTCTTTTATCTTCTTTATCTCTGCCATCTGTTAATTCTTCTTCTTTCCGATGACTTTGACGCCCTGGTACTCTATATATATGACTTCATCCCCTTCTTTGAGAGTTTCAAACACATCCTTTTCAGCAGTAGCATCAAGAGTTGCATAGTTAACAGCATCCATTATCTGGAGCGCGCTGCCTGTGATTGCGATTACCGTAGCCTTTTTTTTAAGTATATCCACTGTATCTACCTTATCATTATGGGCCATTGTTATCTCTCTTTCCCTTTTCCCATAGATATCGCAGATCGTAAAAACCAGCTTAGTGTGGGAATGGGTACCGACACTGACCAGGCTTTTCCTAAGTATCTGGGCAGGTTCGCCCCTGTACATGATGAAATTCCCTCTTTCCAGATTTGATGCTACCATGCAAGGAAAGAAATAATTACTGCTTATTATAGCTGCTGTTTTCGAATAATTTTTTAAGTTATGTGAGATTTCTTTGGAATATGCTAGTGCAGGAAATTATCAACATTCTGGCAATACTGACTGTGATAGGAGATCTGTTTATAGGTCTGAGCCTTATCATTCTCTTCAGCGGGAAAAGGTTGCTTAAGGAGCATCAGAAGAATATAAAAAAACATTATCTGGCATTTGCCATTATAGTTGCTATCATAGGAACTTTGGGAAGCCTGTTCTTTTCTGAGATAGCGCACTTTGAACCGTGCAAGCTATGCTGGTTCCAAAGAATTTTCTATTATCCACTAACAATTGTGTTTGGAATTGGGCTATTTTATAAGGATAAAAATACTTACAGATACGCAGTCGCCTTGTCAGCTATCGGAGCAGTATTTGCTGCTTATCATTATATCATCCAGAGGCTTTCCATCCAAACAACATGTTCAGTTGGCGCAGTCTCCTGCACAACAATAGAGATGTTCAAGTTCGGTTATGTAACTTTTCCGATGATGGCACTTACCGGATTTGTGATGATGCTCCTGTTCCTGACATTATATAGAAAGTAGTATTTGCCAGGATATATTCATTGAAAAATAATTTTGTAATCCGCCTACCCCGCAATATTCTTGATTCTGGCGGAACTGATGTTATTTTGTATCAATTACTGTCTATGTTTAATGCAGTTTTCTATAGCTAATAAATACAATGTTAGAAATCGTTATAAACTCATAATTTTTCTTCTGTTATATACGCGAAGGTAGCGAAGTGGTCAAACGTGGTAGCTTCAGGGGCTATTCCCGCAGGGGTTCGCAGGTTCGAATCCTGCCCTTCGCAGTTTATTGCCTTTCAGGTCAGGATTCGAACGTTTTGTCACTATCGTTCCCAAACCCATTCGCTTCGCTCATTAGGGAATTCTGCCCTTCGCATTCTAATTTAGAAGTAACATAAATGTTTCAAGAAATAATCAAAAGAAAAAAGAATAAACTTATTTGACCAAGTCAAAGCTGTCTACAACAACATTATTTACATTCACGAACTCTCCGTGTGTCCTATTCTCATTGCCTTGGTAATTGAAGGTGAAGAACAATGCACCAGGAGCAAATCCTGATGTAGTATCCTCAGTGCAAGATTTTGACACTTGTAGTCCGTTATTCATATAGTAGTTTGGAGTGTAGATAGATGCCCACCAATTGTTTGCATCCTTGCCGCAGTCATACCGATCGCTTCCAAAGCCGCCAAGACCATTGTCAATAATAATTGAATGGCCTGGCCTGACTTCAAACTCGCTATTCACATCAAGGAAACCGACAGAATCTTCCAAGTTGGTTATTTCCTTTGTCCTTGCGTATTGGTTATCATAGCCAGTGATAATTACTGCTCCAGCATCTAAGCATGCCTTATAATAAGGGAGTGCAAGTGTATCATCTGAACTCCTGTCACTTACTCTTAGCATATCATTGCTTTTATGCCAGACACAGAATTTCCATGCCGTATCTGCTGCTGTTGCAGCACCGGTTATGAAATCAATGTTGCCATCAGTATTTGAAATGCCGACTCCGGATAAAATAAATGTCACATTATTGAACCTGCAAACATGCTTGTCTCCTGCAGTCCCTGTGCATTCAACAGAATCATCATACGGCTCAATCAGACTGACATACGATGGCCAGTCTTCCTTGTCCATATCACCTATTGTCGCAAGAACAGGTATACTTGTCTCAGTCATGAGATTATCCCATTCAAACGGCTGCTTGTCATAGCCCATATTTCCGTCTATTATGATAAGATCTGCTTCCTTACTGTTAATCAGACTTAGCACATCTGATGCATCCTGACTAGTTCCCTGGTTTGCGATGAACACTACCTTATATTCTTGTGGTGTATCAGGCAGCTCTGCCACAAATTCACATGGGATGTCTCTGTATTTTTGGTTTGCAAGGCACATCACTTCATTAATTGTATTCCTAAAACCGATATCTGACTGCATCTGGCTAACTCTTGAATAAGGCGAGATAATTATTCCGTCTATATCCTCATTCTCTAATATCTTCCTGGCAGTCTCGTTAATCCATTTTGGAGATGCGCCGTCAATATCGAAAAACGCTATAATTCTTGCATTTCCCTGGGCAAGCCTTGCTTTGTTGCCTACATCATAAACAAGCCTTAGCTCTGCATTGATATCATCGTTTGTCATTGTGCTTCTAATGTCAAACATGATATAATCAGCAAGAACCCTGATATCAGGTACGCTGCTGAACATATCAAGAGCGCAGTTTAGATTGGCAAAATCGACAAACACCGGCTTTTTGCTTGCTGTCTTGAATTTATCATAGAGGCCGCCGATGTTATCATATGTGAGAGACCATCTGTCTGTATTGCAAGGTTCGCTTAGAATCCAGTATCCGATTGATTCATTGTTCAGATGGCTTGAAAAATCATAATCAGCTATTGCCTTGTTGTTATTATATGCAGTGTCATTCAGCCTTGTAATCACTTCAAAAGAAAATGGTTCCTTTGCAGCAGATACCGGGATGCTTCCCTCATTATTGCTGTCCATGAACGCAAGCGTTCCTGCTCCAAAGTCCTTTGCCTCCTGAAGCTTATCAGTTGGCACATCATAGAAACCGACAATAGGTATCAGGCTTCCAGCTCCGACGCATGTTTTGTTGACAGGATGGCAGAATCTTCCGCCTTTGCAGTCACTATCTTTTTCGCAAGGTTTTGTCTCATTGTCATCACCTTCACTCGGCAAGAGATGTTTGACATCATCATATCTAATATAAAGATCTGGCTTGAAACCATCTGTGACTTGCTGGAGTTCAACAAAGAGCCAACATTGCACTCCTCTTTTGACATGGTCCATTATAATGAGCTTTGACCCTGAGGGAAGATCACCAAAAGAATCGCACATCTTCTTGTCTCTTGTGTCTATTACCTTGTCAGTTGTAAATGATTTTCCTTTCAAACGTGTATCAAAATCAGGTATATCGCATGGCCCGTTTGATGTTCCGCATTCAGCTCCCCCACCACCGCCTCCGCCGCCTGCAACACACTTTCCATCTTTACAAGTCTGACGACCTGTACATGGAGGGGTGCATGTTGAACCGCCGCCACCGCCTGCTGATGAATCCTTGCAGACCCATGAATCCTGATCTTGCTTAGCGGGATCTGGATCCTCTGAATTTGGATCAGCTGATTTATCACATGTCTGAGTTGCTGTGCAGGTTGCTGAACCACATTTTTCACCTTCCGCGGGTATCCATACACATGGTCCTGAACTAGCTTCAGAACCTAACCCTGGTTCAACACCTCCAGCATTTGCAACTTGAGAACCAAATCCTGTTGTGCCTGTAACTCCTGCTAAAGTTGTTGAGGCAATAGCTGCACTAGCAGCACCACAAGTGCAAGTAGCACTGACCATCTTATTAGCATCTCCACCTGTCGCGAGAGGCATATCTTGAGTTGTACCGGGTTCAACGCCTTCACAACTATATAATGCGCCTTTTGCTCCAAATCCCTGACCAGTTATTTCTGCATAGCCTGCATAGTATGAATTTGGCTGGCTATCAGTACATGCTTCATCAAATGTGAATTGCATATCTGTTATCCCGCTATCCATACGAGAGATAGCACAATCTGTTTCTCCGTTGTATGTTTTTGCTACTACTCTTATATTATTTGCATTTTCCCCTGCTTCTGCTTTGTCTGCAAACAATGGCAGTTCCTGGACACTAACTTTATCATCTTCAAGATTTCCTGCTTGGCATGAATTGCCTTCTCCTGCAAAGTTAACCGGATAGCCTGTATATGTTCCTGTTGGGTTTGCTGCATAATAAAAGATAGGCATTTTGTAGTATGATTCATCTGTTTCATCTTTATTGTCACAGCATTCGCATGTTCCGCAGCCTGTCTCTCCTCCACCCACTGACTTATGACAGTCTCCGAGACCGGCTGCTGTGCTTTTCCATGAATCAAGAGGCAGACATTCAGAACCGCATCCATTCCCTTCACTGCATAATGCAGGATCAATCCCATCTTGTTTTATCCATAATACATCAGGTGTAGTTGTAGGGGTAGCATGCTTTGTATCCTGACACGCATAAATCTGTTTATCAGGGTGCCATTCAGCTGGCGTGCATCTTTCATAAACAAGTTTCTCTGTAATGGCAGTCCAGGTGGCACCTTCTGTACATTGAACAAGAAGTCCTGGCTGGGCTGAAAAATGAATTGTCTGCATAACCATCTTGTTTTTGTCTGGATCAACTATGGTTGGCAAGCTTTTCCATATTTTTGAGACGTCATCATAATAACCAAGTCTTAAATCTTCTTCATTAACTCCAACTGGCACATCTTCATCTTTATAAAAATGAATTACAGTTATAGGCTTGGAGAACCTAGTTCCGTGTGGATATCCGTTGAATGCGAGCATACCCCCTGTAACAGAATTTCTAAGACCATTAAACTCTCTATCCAACTGTTTCAAACCAACAGTCTCAACTGGCTCTCCGTTAAGTGTTGCAATTGTCCCCGGAGGAATCTCCACAATCATTGTTCCGTCAGCCGACACAACCCTTGTTGTCTTCTCAGGGTCAATCTTCTCCATCGTCATCCTAGGGAAAGTATATGTCTGCTGCTCAAATCTCAGAATCGTGTCCTGCTTGACTAGCATGATGGGGTAGTGGACATCAACAACAACTGATTCCTGCTGGATATCAACAACGACCTCGAGCTCTCCTGCTGTCATCTTATATCCTTGCTGTGTCACAAAAGTCTGGATACAGCCCGGTAAGTTCGTTTTGATATATTCTCTGATGGGACTGGTGCTCCACGTCCTGTGCAACCCGTACTCAAGCTCACCTGCAATCACATGCTGCTTCAGACATTCCTGCATTATAGCATTTAGAGAGCTCTGCTTAGAACCCATCTCAAAAACATAATCAGATGCCTGGCCAAGATTATTCTGCTGATCGGTTAACCTCATCATGAAGTAGCTGCCGATAACTATTGTGATCACAATACCAACTATTACAAAAATACTCATCTGTGCTTTCATAGAAACCCCACCTTGATGTTTTAACAGATGGAGTGGTATATAAAGTTTACGAGATTTCGCGTGAGATTTCAAAGGTGTCCATCACCTGATTATCAACAGTGATGAACTCACCATGAGCCTTTGTCTGATCCTCATTATAGTTGAATGTGATAAACAGTGCTCCATTCTTGAAATTTGCAACTGCATCAGTTGTGCATGATTTCTGCTGATCTATTCCGTTCTTGAGATAGTAATTGCTGGTATAAATGCTTGCCCAGTATCCGTATCCCCGATTGCAGTCAAACCTATCTGATCCCATGCCTCCAAGGCCTGAATTGAAAACCATTGTCTTGTTGCGCCCGAGTGTTATGATTGAAGGTGATCCTGCATACATAATATTTTGGCTCATACCTGTAATAGTCTTTGTCCTTGCATAACTTTGATCATAGCCTGTTGCGATGATTGCTCCTTTTGCCAGGCACAGATCATAATATTTTAGAGCTAGTGTTTCAGCATTCGCTTTTGCGCTAGTTCTCAGAAGATAACTATTCTTGCTCCAGACACAGACTCCCCAACCTGAAAGATCATTCATGCTTGATCTGATGAAATCTTCATGGCCTGATGTTGCAGAGATCCCGACCCCTGAAACAACAAAGGTGATTCCTTTATATTCGCATTCAATCATATCTCCATCCTGGCCAGAGCACTCCATCCCCTCAGGTATCCTTGTGAATTGTGTATTTTCATTATCCAGAAGCCCAAGTGCACCAAGATAAGGTATAGAGCTGGAGAACAGAGGTGTTCCGATGTTTCCGGATAATACAATCAGGTCAACATCTTTTCCTTGTGCCAAAGAGAGAATATTTGTATCTGCAAGATTGGAGACAAATGCAATCTTCACTTCTTCAACCAGGTCTGCGGGATCAGCGCTGCAATCCTGCTCAAGATAAATCTCCTTTGCTTTGCAGAATACATAGCTGAGTACATCTTTTTCTTCCGGTCTTATCTTATTATACGGCCCAAAAAGCAGGCCTGAGAATGGAGACAGCCCGCCTGTTGTTTTTTCTCCAAGCAGGTCTTCACCTGTTTTTGATATCCATGCAGGAGTTGCCTCGCTCACATCTACAATTGGCAAGATCTTCATTGGGATTTTTTTATCAATACTCTCTTTTATTATTGCTTCAGCGAGTGCTGACTGCTTTCCTATGTAATCATCCGGCCTCGCGACATCAACCTTAAACATAGCAACATCAGCTATTGGCTTATCTGCTAAATTGAGGTAATCCAGTGCACAGTTAAGATCCTCAAAATTTATCATAACGTATGAACTTGCTTGAGTTTTTAGTTCAGTGTATAAATCTGTCAAATCATTAATAGACAGATCCCATTTCTCATCATTGCATATATCATCTATTATCCAGTAAGCTGTTCCATCTTCATAGTTCAGGCTTATTTTTTCAATATCAAGATTGTTTCCAGAAGTCTTGAACAAATTATCATTCAATCTTAGGAAGTCTTCTGCTCCCAGACTATTGTCCGTTGAATAAGTTCCTAGGTGCTCAGCCCCATAACTTTTTGCCTCAGCAAATTTCGTTATTGGAACATCATAAAGTCCGACGAGTGCGAATTTTTTCTCATAGCAAAGATTGTTCCTGCACTCATAATTCCCTCCACAGTCTGAATCTATGTTGCATGAAAGTATTGCGCTAAACACATCATCGAATTTCAGATACCAGTCCCTGTTTACACCTTCGATTGCATCAACTGAACGGACTTTTACAAAACAGGTGTTTGCAAGCTCAGCAGTACTAATTATTTCAAATTTATCTTCGCCTGAGTATGAGCCGAATGTGTCACAGAAATCCATATCTAACGTGTTTATTGATCCTGGCACTGTGAATTGTTTGCCTTGGACAGAAGCATCATTGATGTCTTTGCATGGTGAAGTGGGATTGCCTTCAATGCATGTCTTTGGCTTGTCGACGCATGTTCCGTCAACGCAGTCCTGGTCTGTAGAGCATGCTGGCGAGCAAGCAGAAGCACCTCCAAGTTGTGATGGTGCTGCTGCAACTGGTGCTGCTGGTGGTGGGGTAGAAGGCGGTACTGTCGGAAGAGACCCAGTCGGTGCGGAGCTAGTACTTGAAGTAGATCCAGTGTCAGGTTTCTTGCATTCTTTTGTGGTTGGATCGCATGTCTCTCCTGGATTGCAGATGAGCTCATTTTCTTTCCCACATTTCACAGGTTCAGCAGTCGCTTCTGTCTTACATTTTCCTGCTTCGCAGCCTTTGCCTTTGCAATCTTCAGTTTCTGCCCATGAAGCTGTTAGAAGAGTGTATATTTTCACATTGCCTGCTTCATTGCAATCTTTGGCGCCATCAGTAAGAGTTTGTTCAGGTGGTATATCTGGTTGAGTAATTGAACCTGATAAACATCTTGAATCTGAAGCAGCACCTGGCGCAGGGCTATTTACCTGTGATGCATCAGGCTGTATATCCTGCTGAGGAGACGATGCGAGTTGTACGTTTTGGTCAGTTACATCTTGAGAATTTGCTAATATAAACCCTCCTGCAGTGCCAGTTATAATGCCCCCACCAATAATTAACCCTGGAATAGCTATGCTTGAAATACCATATCCTGCAATTGCAAGTGCTGGTAAAAATGCAAGACCACCTGCTGCCATTAGGCCAGTCGCTGCCAAAACCACTGGTAGTGCTAAAGCAATCCCAACTCCTATAGCTACAACGCCAACTGTAATTGCAGCCCAGCCCGCTACCTTCTTCCAGTCAATATTATTCTCTTCATTTTCAGGCGGATCACCAGGTCTGCCGGTAATGTCAATTATTGCTTTTGTTGGATTCAATGCTACTGAATCTTGTGGTTCTTCGCAAGATGAAACGCATTTTTCAGGTGTTTCCAATTTCTTCCATTCTCCTGAACTCATGCACTCTTCACAATTTTTATCGTTCCATCTTACGACACCCATGAGGGCTCCGACACACTTGCCTTCAGGGAAACATTCTTTCATATCCTGTTTCTGCCATATTTGCCCGTCGCATTTCATGCATACTCCCCTGACAAAATCAATTTTACCGCTTTCGCTTCCAGAACAACCATAAACTGCATTTAGTGCGCCGACACCAGCGATTTCAACCTTTGCCCCACCGGAGATACAGGTATCTGGTGAATCTTCACTCGGGCTATTGATAACCTGAAATCCAAACCTTAATTTGGGTTCCTGTTTGATAAAAATAGGCTTAACAATCTGGCATGTATCTTTATCAGAGCAATAATCAACACTGATAGCAATCGCCGCTTTATCATTATCTTCAGTCAAGACTCCTGTTGTATCCACGTTGATATTATTGCCCACAGAATCAACCACAAAATCTTTTTCTAATGCTGCAACGCATGCAGCGCCTTTTTCCTTGAAATCAACATCATATATATCATAACCCTGAAATTTACCGTCTTCAAGAGTGAATATTATTTGTTTTTGCGAATCAGTCCCGCCTTCAGGCAATCCGCCTTTGTCTTGCAAACCTTTTTGCCTAAAATAATCTTTATAATAGAATAAATCACAGTTGCATTTAGGGTCTTTTTTGTCTTTATTAGATGTATCACTACAGAATCCAAAGCAATGATCAAAATCTGCTTCATCAATTGCAATAATTTTTTTCAGAGTATCTGTATCTTCTTTTGTTATTCCTGTATCAGGCGAAATAACAGGCGCTTCACCAAAACACTCAGGTACAAATCCCAATTTCTGTGTTTTGTCTATGGAATAATCTTTCGGTGAAGGCAGTGAATATTTGATTTCTGATGTCAAATCCTTAATCCACTTCTCCTCGCAGCCAGTACATTCTTGTCTGACAATTGTATTTGTGATTACAGCCGGTTCGCCTTCTGTTCCGCAATCCTTCACAGTCGCCATCTGCGAGAAGTGTGTAATATATGTTGTTATCTTGTTATTTGCTGCATCAACTTCTGTTGGAAGACCTACCCATATGCCGACATCAGAATCATAGGTGCCAAGTCTTAATTCCTCCTCCCTGACATAAATTGGAATATCTTTTTCCTGGTAATATTTTGTGACTTTCACTGGTTTTGAAAACTCTGCTTTATGAGGTATACCGTTAAATGCAAGCATTCCCGCGACAACATCGTTTGGCATTGCATTGAAATGCCTGTCCAATAATTGCACTCCGACCTGGTCAACCTTCTGGCCTTTAACTGTCACAACAGTGCCCTCTGGTATTTCCAGAATCAATGTGCCGTCAGATGACACAATCCTTGTCTCACCGTTTAAGTTCAGCCTTTCGAGAGATGTCAACGGAAGCCTGTATACCTTACTGTCATAGGTGATTTCCATTTCTCCTTTCTTCAGATAGACAGGAAGATCAATCGTAACAGCAACAGCTTCCCTTGAGATATCTACTTTCGCATCCAGATTTCCGTTATTTACAAGGTATCCTCTTTCTTTGAAATACCTGAAATCATCAAGGCAATTGCCAAGGTTATTCTCAATGTATGCTTCAATCTCCGGAGCTGCCCAAATCCTATGCAAGCCATACTTAATCTCAGCATCGATGACTGTTTGGCGGACACAACCTTCAATATAATAATCGAGGCTGAACCTTTCAGCATCCAAAGCTGATCTGGAATCTGCAACAGATGCAATCTCCTGCGATCTCTGCTGCGCATTTAGGGAAAGAAAGAAACCAATAACCAATACTAAAGTTAGACCTATGATTACATAAAGAGTTGCCTGTGATTTATTTCCCACAACCATTTAACATATATAGTGGTATATAATATTTTCCAATGACATGATTTAAATATATCTTAATTTGGCTCTGATGACATGGGCAATATCGATCATGACTATGATGATCCTGTGAAACAACTTAGCAGAGCGAAGCAACAGGAATTTGAGGATAGATTTCTGCCTAAGGATAAATCAGAGATTAAAGTACTTTGCTTGCCCGGCAGAAAAGGATTGGAGTTATCCATTTATGACAATCTCGGCATCGAGAGAAGGAATATATATGGTGTTGAAAGTGATTATGACTGCTTTTGTGATCTCAGGGATTTAAAATCAAGCATTGCATTGCCAGAATCCAATATCGACCTCGAGACATTTTTATTAAGGGCTATTAAGAAAAGGCAGCAGTTTGGAATAATTGCGATTGATCACACCTCTTTTCTAAACCAGAGGAGGTGGTATGAACTTCAGCTTATTGCAAGCTACGGACTTCTTGGTGATAATGGAATCTTAATAACCAATTTCCAAGCAGCAAGAGAAGACAATGATACAAAGAATTTCTTGAAAAGAGTATCTCAAACTTCAAAGAGAAGACCTACCAGAAATGATATTTTGCTTAGGCCTGAAAAGACAATGCGAGAGATAAGTGATACTGAATTCTCGCTAGCTGAAGACAGGTCAAGAACAATCAGGGATCTAATCATAGGGACATTCCTTGCTGGCCGCCTAAACCTTCGTTATGATATCCTAATAAAGTCTGTGCTAGGATATGAAAATCTAACTCATGAATTTACAAAAGAATGCCTTAACGATCCTATCCTCAGAAAAGAGATAGAATGGATTTATGGAAGAAATATCCAAGAGAAGTTCATGCGCCATCAACTCTTTGGAATAGCGGTTCTTATTGGGTTGCAGGAAACACTTGTGCAAAGTGCCAAAGGACATTCTATTGAGGATAAGATGCCTGCAATAAGATATGTCTACGAACAGGCCCTCAAATATCCTTATTTTATAACAGACTCGGAATCTTATAGGTATATTAGTAACAGTGGCACACCTATGTTCATGGACATGTTTAAAATGACGCATTTGACAGAATTACAAAGGATGTATGAAGAGATGGTATATTGCGATAAAAAACCTGGTACTGTGTCTTTTTTCCCTGATTTAGGACGTACTGAGCGAAATAATAGATTTCTGCAGACCAACTTGGCGTCTCAAATATACTTGGAGTTCCAGCAGAAATCCTTGGCTCACAAAGAGAGAATCTACCTCGGATCATCGGCAAAAAGAGAACGCAGAGAAAAAATAACAAAAGACGATGCAATTGGACTTCTTGAAGTAGGCTATACCCCAGAGGAAATCGCAGAAATCTTTACAGGATTTACTGATAGACAGCTTGCGGCCTTCAAAGCACACATAACCATGGGAACTTATAGGTAATCTTTAATATTACACTTAATTACATGTGTTAAATGCTTGAAATTACTGCTGTTGGCGGCTACTCTGAAATCGGGAAAAATATGACCTGTTTAAGATACAATGATGAAGCTGTCATCCTGGATATGGGTGTGCATCTTGAGAATTATATCCAGCTTAAAGGCGATGACGATCTTGAGCTATTCTCATGCAAAGAACTTATCCGTGCAAAGGCAATACCGGATGATAAATGCATAAAAGACATACGAAAAAAAGTGATTGCAATAATTCCTAGCCATGCGCACCTGGACCATATCGGAGCAATCCCTTTCATGGCTGAAAAATATGACTGCCCTATTTACTGTACACCTTATACAGGAGCAGTGCTGAAGGCCATAATTGCAGATAAGAAAAAAAATATCTCGAATGATATTGTGATTCTAAAAAACAATTCCAAACTCAGGCTTTCCGAGAATCTCACACTGGAATTCATTAATATTACTCATAGCGTCCCTGATGCTGCCTTGGTCGTGATCCATACACCTGAGGGCTCTGTTGTTTACTCAAATGATTTCAAGCTAGACAACTCGCCAACATTTGGAGACAAGCCGAACTACAAAAGAATGAAGGAATTAAAAGATGTAAAGATACTGATAATTGATTCATTATATGCAGGCTACCACAGAAAAACTCCCTCAGAAGCTATTGCAAAAGAGATGCTAAAAGAAGTTATGCTTGGCACTGATTCAAAAGGAAAAGCAGTGATAGTTACAACCTTCTCATCTCACATTGCAAGGCTGAGATCCATCATCGAATTTGGGAAAAAGATGAACAGGAAGATAATCATGGTCGGAAGGAGCCTTGCAAAATACGTTGGAGCAGCAGAAAGTATAGGCCTTGTGAATTTCTCTAAGGACGCTGAGATATGTAAGTATGCAAGGCAGATAAAAAAAAGGCTCTCCCAGATAGAAAAAGAGCGCGGTAAATATCTGATAATCGCAACAGGCCACCAGGGAGAACCTGATGCAGTGCTCTCAAAAATTGCGAATGGTGACTTAAGATTCAACCTCCATCCTGAAGATCATGTGATATTTTCATGCACAATCATCCCTAGCGAGACAAATGAAAAAAATAGGATGAATCTGGAAAATGATCTAAAAGCCCACAGAGTAAGAATATTCAAGGATATCCATCAGTCAGGCCACGCATCAAGGGAAGACCATAGAGAATTCATAAAAATATTGTCTCCTGAGCATATTATGCCAAGCCACTGCGGAATAGAAAAAGCCAAGGAGATGTATGATCTTGCATTAGAATTAGGATACTCGCAGGACCATATCCATCTGATGGAAGACGGCAAAAAAGCTGTGTTCTAAAAAAATCCCTTTATGCCAACTGCAATCATCTCAATTGCCATTGCCATAAGGAAAAGACCCAGTATCCTTGATAAGATATTCACAATCTTCGCCTCGATTTTAGACACCAATAATGAAAAGATAAAGAAAACTGCGCCTACAAGTACAAAGGCAAGCACAATATCAGGTAGTATCTGAATTCTACCGAACTCGAATGTCTTGATAGTGATAAATGATATAACCCCTGGTCCAGTCAGCATCGGAGTTGCAATAAGTGTTGTCAGGGCATCTATATTTCTCACTTCGTGGTCTTTTTTATCTTCCGGCCTCAGAAGTTGGTAGCCAAGTATGAGAAGGACAATCCCGCCCGCTATCCTGAAACTATTCAGCGATATTCCGAAGATTTCAAACAACACCGGACCTGCAAGCGCCATACACACCGCAATGATAAATGCCGTAAGAGTAGCTTTCAGCGCTATTATCTGTACATTCATTTTTTTTCCATATGCTGCTATAAGGAAAGGAAAAGATGCAAGCGGATCAAGCAATACAAAAAGCTGAAGCAAAAACTCAATATTTAGCATTTTCATAATTAATGCAATTCTAGTATATATTGGTTGCGCTCTATACTTAATTATTCCTCAGTAGGAAATATTTATAAATCTACATACATTTTTCCCTGAATAAGGATATTGGGGGCTGATAATATGAAACTTACACTTGCAGATTCAAAATTACTCAAAGACAGTGTGTCAATCATTTCTGATCTGGTGACAGAGGCAAGATTTACTATAACAAAAGACAGTATTGACCTTGTTGCGATGGATCCAGCAAATGTTGCAATGGTCATATTCAAGTTGCTCGGCTCAAGCTTCACTGAATACCATGTAGAAAAGGATGTGAAGATTGCGCTTAACCTAAATAATCTAAAGCAGGTCCTGAAAAGAGCAGGAGCAAATGATATTGTCACTTTAGAGCTTGAAGAAAACAAGTTCAAGGTGATACTAAAATCAAATACTACAAGAACATTCTACTTACCCATAATTGAGCTGGATGAAAAGGATCAGAAGATACCTGCACTTAATTTCCCTATATCCATAAAGACAACAGCATCTATCCTAAATGATGCGATTGAAGATGCATCGATTGTTGCTGAGTCAGTCCAGTTCATTGCAGATGCAAAGAAATTTACAGTATCTGCAGAAGGCGATCTTTCCAAGGCAAAAGTGGAAGTCCCTGCTGATGAAAACACTATCATAACAAAAGAAGGTGAGGATGTCCTAAAAGCCAAATATTCGATTGAATACCTGAAGAAGATGATACAGGGAGGAAAGCTCTCAGACCAGGTGTTCATCAGGTTCAATAGCGATTATCCATTAAAGCTGGAATTCAAGTCAACTGACAAGTGCATGCTGTCATTTATTCTGGCGCCTAGGGTTGATAATGACTAATTTCTCAATTTATTATTAATCATAATATTAATCACTGCTTGCTATAATGAATTATGATAATTGCATATTATTTGTTAACAAAATCTTCTTTCATTAACTCATAAGACCCAACTGGTAGAGGTTTGCTCTTGTCTGCGGACTGAGAAGGAGAATAATATAGATTATCGCACAATTTATCATAGAATATCAATTCAGGATGACAATGCATGCTCTCTGCAAGCAGATTAGGTTCAATATTTTCTTCATTATAAAGGCAGATTGCGATAACCTTGCTGCCTGGAAAGAAATTTCCAAGGCTTATCTCATATTCCATAAGTTTCTTTCTTCCATTTTTTCCCTTCAGAATTCCTGTGGCTTCGCCTACAATCCTCAGGCCAGTATATCCTTCGCTAAGAGTCTGTTGTTCGGACTGTTTCAATGAACTAATCGTGCTCTCTGGGTCAAAATATCCATTGCTCAAATATATATCTTCACTAGCTGCAATCAACAGCTGCCCTGATTTGATGAACTTCATCATGTCGACATTCCTTTGGCTGAATTCGGCAACAATGTTTTTTTTTGAGATGATATCAGTAATCCATACGCATTTTTGATTATTCATCAATCCTTCAATAAAGAAAGGGATAAGTACTAAAAATAGCTGCTCTTCATTCTTATAAATAAAAGAGAAATGATTGCCAAACTTAGCCAGCGAAATATCATTTGATTTCAATTTTACATCTGCTATCTAAGATGTATAGGAAATATAATATGTTTTCTATCATACAGAATATACTTCATGAATGTGTCTTGTTTCCCCAAAAACAGGCCACTAAATACTGCAAATGTCAATAAAAGAATAATTCTCCACATAAACTCATAGCAACTAAATATTAAACAAGTTTATTTTTTCTTCTTCAGCTGCTTCTTAAGCTTACTATGGAAATTCACAACATGCGGCTTTGTTGCGTGATAGGCTTTCTTTGTATGGTGAAAGATGAGCTTTGAGAGTCTCACAATAATCATCCAAAGCCATTTTATAACCTTCAGTAAAAATAGTATTGCCATCTTTGATATTTTTACAATCATTGGCCACACATGTTTCCTAAAGCCTGATGCCCCTTTTTTTGCCCCACTAACTACGCCATTTCTAAACCCCTTCTTCCGTGCAAATAGATAGACAAATCCTCCAAGTGCAAGTGCAAAAATAACTGTAAGATATGGAAACTTGAAAGGATGTGCTTTTGATTCTACGTAAGCATCTGTCTCATATTTATAGCTCGGCTCTATATTATTATAATCCACATATGGCGATACATCTTTGTCGGTTTTCTTCAGGCCGAAGTTGAAGCTCTCAAATGAACCTGCATCGCGGGCAGCAGAATTGATTTTTGAAACCAGTTCTCTATTATCGATAATGAATGGTTTGCCTGTATATCCATTTACATCGGGTGTTACTGTAAGTGTTCCATCTACATCTCCTGGCAGCGGCTGAAGATATATCTTTCCTTCTCTTTGCTCAGTATAATAACTGTATTCAGGCAAATCTGACTTCACTGTCACCTTATAAAATCGCACATCCTTGTTTTCATCGCTCACCAAGACAAATGCATTTTGAACCCTGGCGGCTGAAGTCCTGTTCCTTTCATAATTGGAAGCCCTTCCTATATCCATCCCTTCTTTGAATTTAATTTCAGCTGTGTTATTTTTTGCTCCGAGATCTGAAAATATGTAAGGACCTGACTGGCCATTCACATATCTCCAAGGTTCAAAAGAATCATATTTATGATTGCCGATAGTGGTATCTGCAAAAAACCCATGCTCTATGAATATGGCATCTATCTCTTTTGATTTATCCGGATACGCTGCTTTGAAAGCTTTGTAATATTCATAGAAATCAGCTCTCTTTACCTTGAGAATATCCCATATTTCATCAAGCGAAAGGGACATGCTGTCTCCTTTATCATTATTAGTATCGTACAGATCCCAAAGGATTCCGGCAATAGACATTTCCTCCCCGACAACTCCTCCATCATATGGCTTTAAATTTTGCTCGAGACTTCCCCAGGATGCATATAGTTCAGGATTCTTATCGCCTCTATCCTTAGATATTGCAAGTGCGTTAAATTCAGCAAAACCTTCGATGAATGAATCTGCAGTGTTTGGATTGGTGAACCCGCCATGTGCAACTGTGCCGGCTGCTCTTCTTCCTGTAGGCAAATCACCGCCATATTGACTATATAATAGATGATGGCTAAATTCATGGTATTCCCTGTTTTTTGGTTTGTCTTTGCTTGTGTAAGATGCAGTATTTGCAGAAATCAGAATCTGATGAGGCCCGTAATCATACCATGTATTGCCCTGTGCATTTCCGACTGAAATGTCTACTGGAATCCCAAGCTCTATATTTGCCTTCAGTTTTGTCAGAGCAAAATCAACCGCCTCATGAAAATGATAGTACATTACTGACAATGATTTTACATCAGAATAAGGGTGGACTGTCGAAGTGATTTTCGGGTCGTTTGCCCCGTCAAGCTTGAGGTGCAATTCTGAATTCTCACCTTCCTTGACAGTGAACTCTTTTGCCACAATTATGTCTTTGTAGATATTTCCGGCAAGGTTTCGCATAAAAAAATATTGTTTTCCGTCCCTTTCGTAATTAAAACCAACAAGGATCTTGGCATTTGCTTCCTCTCCTTGCTTCAGTTTAATCCCATCTATCTTGATCGAGAAATCCCCGTTCTCATCAGTCCTTCCTTGATATGCCTCTTTGTTTAGCTGGACTTCAAGCATAACATACGGCATCGGATTTGAGTCTGTATCCGCAACAGTTCCATAAACATAAAGGTCTGTTGTCTCTTCTACTTTTTGCCCCAGATCCCTTACATAATACGTGTGCCTCAGCTCTTCGCTGGGCTTGTATACTGGTCCAGGAGTTAGAGTATAGCTGGCAACAAAACTTTTGACTTCTGATATGACTCTGTCTCTTTCAGCAGCAGCCTGGCCTTTGCCGACAGGCCCATACCTAGATGCTTCAACAGTCAAGTATCCTGATCCTTTTGGCAGGAGCTCAGTCATAAGTTTATATTTAATATCAGCCCATTCAAAGTTTGCTTTTTCACCCATATCCTTTGGTGGAGTATAGGTTAGTGCTTCAAATGCAAATCCGCCAGTCATTCCACCAGGAGGAGTTGTTTCTTTGACTTCCTGATACCCCTGCTTTGCAAACCTCATCTGGAATTCTTTTTGCTCAGATAGATCCTTGAAACCAGGACTGCTTGTTAATCGCAAGTAATAATTTTCAGGACCTGTGTATGGCTTTCCGAGATTATTAATTACATTCACTTCAGCATTGTGGGAAAATTTTTCAAAGTTAACTGTAAATTCATTTATGCTTTTATCAGCCTTTTTTTCATCCACAAAATCAAACCTTCCTGGTGTTGATATGGTTTCTGTTGTCTCTGAAACCACATACTCTCTGATGATTGAGCCCAAATAATAAGCGCAAACTGTGCAACTATCCGCCTGGCAGAACAATTTGCTGTACTCCCTGCCGCAATTATATCCTTCAAATTCAGTTCCTGCTGATGTATCAGGATATTCTTCATCGCTGAATTTCACTTTATAGAAGTCCACTGAGATGCTTGTTTTCTGTTTGGGATACGTTTGAGTCCTGAATCCGAACTGCAAGTTATCCTGGCCGTCATATTTCATGGTCTGCCTGAAAGTGCCTCCGGAAGTATCGACAATCTTATTTCCGTCTAGGGAATATGCATATTCTGATGTTGAAATCTCAGCATACTGGGCTTCTTTTTTTATGATTGGGTCATTGATGTGCAATTTGACTGTAGTCGGCATATAATGATGGACATCACCCACAAATTCAAGAAATAAAGGATCTTTAGTTGACTTGGCGTCTCCTTCAACTATATCATAAGCAGCCGATGATGCAAGCAAGATTAATGCTATCAATACAATAGAAATCTTTTTATTCAATTCCCTCACCCCAATCAAATTAAAGGAAGTTAATCAAACTAATATAAAATTGTTTCTTCTTGCTTTATTTTCTTGCTTTATTAGATTAGAAGACACAGAAAATAATTATTCTGGTGATGATATTCACTTCAATTTTTCCCTAAGCTCTTCAATCTCTCTGAGCATAATATCCTGATTCTCAAGGATAGGTGTGATTTGATTATCGACAAGATTGCTCAGCTTATGCCCAATCTGCTGAATCTGAAGTTCCGCCTTTAAATTAATCTTGTAATCTTCTTCAGCCGCGAACCTGTCCCTTTCAGCCTGCCTGTTCTGGCTCATAAGAATTACAGGTGCCTGGATAGCAGCGACAGTTGACAAACAAAGGTTGAGCAAGATGAAAGGATATTTATCAAAAGGATGAAAAAAATTAATTGTATTATAGGTTATCCACATAAGCATTATGATAAAGAAGATGAAGATGAATGTCCAGCTCCCTCCAAATTCAGCTATCCTGTCAGCAAATTTTTCGCCGAAAGACAATTGTTTTTGATACAGCTCGTTAATGTTTTCAGAGATGACTTCATTGTCCTCGAGGCTGTCTACTACTTCTTCTTCAATATCTGAAAGGTCTCCTTTTTCTTCTTCCAGGCTGTCTTTCATTGTTTCAAAAGATAGCTTGTTGAAGTCTGATAGACAGATGTAACCGTCTTTTATTTCCGGATGTGATTCTGAAAGCGTGTCAAGAAAGGATTTATTAAGTCGCGATAAAGGGATCATCCTTATCTTCCTGTGTTTTGTCCTGCAAATCTCGCATATGATTTTCTTTCTTTGAGCCATTACACAGAAAGTTGATGGATTGATTTAATAAGTTTATTGTTTAGGAAATATCTACTGGAAACTTTTTTATATTACTTATCCTAAACCAATCGATATGAGTGCCGGGATTGTTGGTTCAGAGCTTGATTTTGTTATTCTGCTTACATTGTCTGTTGTGATTGCGATTGCAGTCAAGAAATATATCAAGGTCCCCTACACTATTGCCCTTGTCCTGTTTGGAATAATAATCAGCTTTTTCAATATCACCCACATCGAACTCACAAAAGAGATGATCTTCTTCTTTTTCCTGCCTCCATTATTGTTTGAAGGCGCGATTCATTTTGACGCAAATCACCTGAAAGAAAATCTGAAGGTGATAGGAAGCCTTGCCTTTTTCGGGATCATAATAACTACAGCAGTTATTGGTCTTATTGTTAATCATTTCCTGGGCATCCCTCTCCTATATGCGCTGCTTTTCGGCGCGATCATCGCTCCTACTGATCCGATATCTGTTCTTGCACTATTCAAAAAGCTTGGTGTTGATAAGAAGCTCTCAGTTATTGTTGAGGGAGAAAGCATCTTCAATGACGGAACTGGCATTGTTATGTTCATTATCATATTGGGATTAATCGAGACAGGAACTTTTAGCCTCACCGGAACAATACAAGAATTTATTGTCGTAAGCCTGGGTGGCCTTGCTGTCGGCCTAATCATAGGATATTTTGCTTATCAATTCTGCAGATCAATCGAAGATAATACAATTGAAGTCTTGATAACATTAATACTTGCATATGCCTCGTTTATAATAGCGGAACATTTCTTCCATGTCTCTGGTGTGATGGCAGTTGTTGCCGGAGGAATGCTGATGGGCAATACAGGAAAAAGACTTGCAATGGGGCCAAGTGTGAGGATTGCAATCAATTCTTTCTGGGAAATCGTCGCATTCATAATTAATTCTTTGATATTTATATTGATAGGACTTCAGATACCGATTGTCACTCTGGTAAATTATTGGTATTATATATTAATAGGTATACTTGCTGTAATTGCTGCAAGAAGCGTAGCAGTATATGGGATACTTTTTATCCTGAATCTGTCAAAATCCAAGCTTGATAAAAAATGGTTTCACATAATTAATTGGGGCGGGATACATGGAAGCGTCCCTGTGGCCTTGATACTTGGACTTCCTGCAATACTCTATAAAGAAGAAATTTCCGCGATGGTCTATGGCGGAGTCTTATTTTCTCTTGTTGTGCAAGGGTTTACAATGGCACCCATAATTAATAGTCTTGGCATCATAAAAAAATCAGAAAAAAAGACAAAATATCAGTATCTCTATGCCAAAAGGGTAGCTTTGAACCAGACACTGGACGAAATCAGGAGAATGCATAGAGAAGGCCGCATATCTGATGAGAAGCTAGCTAAACTCGATAAAGAGATATCTTCTGATTTGAAAAAAATAAATGCGAATATAGACAAGATTGATGATGGCAAACATATATTTAAAGATAGGTATAAAGAGATAAAAGAAGAGCTATTGATGCTAAAGAAAAACATCTATATGGAACTGGCAAATGACGGCGGCCTTGATGAAGATAACCTACATAAACTTGTCTTTGAGGTTGATTCTGAATTGGATAGACACTAGATGTATATTGTGAAGTTCATATATACATAAGATATTATTATCAAGAGATAGGAAAATATCCAAACTGGCAGGTTCCACTTTCTGATATCTGCTCCTGCCATGGGTGGCAATGGAAACATCTCAATGAATAGTATCATGATGCAATATACAAATATCATCTGCAAAATCAGGCTTGGGCTAATAATGTTAAATACATATGTCGCGATTGCAACAAGATATGTAAGAACTGATATGATAAATACAGATTTTCCGAATCTCTTCTCGTCTATCTCATCCTCGTCAAGAAGAGTGTATGACACCATAGAGAATGTGTTTCCAAGGAATGTGCTGACAAACGTTAGAACGCTGCCAAACGGCCAGAATACATATTCGCTCCTTAGTTTATTTCTGTAGCAGAATACGAGTCTCGCAAGTTCCCTTAATAAAGATATCACTGCAACAACTGCAAGGTTCAAAAAAAACATATTTTTGAATTCACTAAAATCAGATGACCATGTCCAGCTCAAGGTTATTGCAAATGCTACGACGGTCACGAAGAAAGCAATCATCTCTTTATGATTTACAAACTCATGCGGTTTTATCTCATGCACTTTCTTTTTTGTGATCTTCTTATCTTTTGAAAATCTGCCGATGACTTTTGAAGAGACTAAATCATTGAAAATATTTGCAACAGTTCTTCCGATAATGCTCCATAGATAAAGCAGGAGCAGACTTATAGAAGTGGCAGCTAAAGGCACATATTTTTCAGGGATAATCCCTGCCAGAGGTGATTTGCTTCCCGCGCTGTTTTTATTATTGTTGATCTCTTTCTCGCTGAAAATCTGCAGAATTTTTTTTCCTGCTAGAGTATGGGCAGTTGTAACAATGAGCGGTGAGAAATTCGTCTGGTTCATGTCAACTAGATCACTATTTAGTTCTTTGCTCACAAGATTGGTCTTCTTGCTTCCTATCAGGACTAGTGACTTATCCAATTTTTCGGTTTTTTCAAGAACATTATCGTCTGTGTCAATCTCAATTCCCTGGATACCATTCACATTTGATTTGATAAGATTGAAAAGTATCTTATCCTCTAGGCTTATCTCGCTTCCTGTCACAATCAATATATCGCTTCTATCTACCGAATCAAAAAAATCCTCGATAAGAATGCTTGCTTCATTCGTCCTCTCCTGTATTTTTGAAATATCACTCGCCGATGCATTGGAAATAATAAATATGAGAACTACCAATAAGATGTATTTTTTCATGATTGGTAGAAGTTGTATGTAATATTTATTTATTTTGATTATCCAAGTCCTTTGACAAATGCAAAAGTCATAAACGCAAAGTAACTGACAAGCGCTATGATTCCCTCTCGTTTGCCTATCTTTTTATTATGCTTGATGAAGTACACAAGCGCCAGGCTGAAAAACCCCATTATGGGAATCGTGTACATAAGTGCGTTTGTAGACACCTGTACCGGCCTAATCAATGAAGAGATACCTATAGTCATCAATAGATTAGCAATGTTGGCGCCGAAAATATTCCCTATCGCAAGATGCCCATGGCCTTTCCTGGCCGCTACAATAGCTACAGTCAGTTCTGGCAAAGATGTTCCGATAGCAATAATTGATAAGCCTATTAATGCCTCCGGAACATGAAACAGGTTTGCAAGCAACAATGATTCATTCACTAAATATTTGGCACCGAAAATTATGGCGACAATTGATGATATCGCAATCACAATGTCCATCAGCAGGCTTTCTTCAAACAATCCAACAACTTTCTTTTCAGTCGCTGTCCTTTTAGTCGCGGGAGTCTTTAGTGCATCTTTGACCAGCCAGCTTCTGATTGTTGCAATATACTTGAAATCAAGCATATATGCAAGAAAATCATGAAATTTATACCTGGTCGCATGTTTTCCTTTTGTATTCATAAGGAACAGTATATATATTATATATATTAGCAGCAGCACGATTCCTTCTCCTAATGTTATAAATCCGTCATACGAAAAGAAAGCAAATGCAAGAACACTTACTATAAGGATATAACCATCCCGCTCATACATTTTTTTTTCTGTCTTGATAAAATGGATTATTGAGGAAATCCCTATAATAAGACCAATATTTGCGATATTGCTTCCAACAATATTTCCGATGATAAGTCCTGATGAGTTCTGAAAACTGGCACTGATAGAGGATGCCAGTTCTGGTAAAGTAGTTCCGAAGGATGTAACTGTAAGCCCAATTATGAATTCTGAGACTCCTACCTTTTTTGCGAATTTTGCGATTGCTTCAACGAAAACATCAGCACCTTTCACAAGGAATATGAATGCCAAAACAAAAACTGCAATATGTTCAAGCATTGTGGCTCCTCCACTTCTTGGATAAAACATTCAGAAGTATGGGCGCTAGCATTGTCGTGACAATCGACAAAATAATCAGTGATGTTGCGAGCGTCGAATCAAGCAGATTCAAAGAAAGCGCTGCATAGGTGGCAGAAAGTGTCGTGGTTAGTTTTGCTGTGGAACTTACTCCGAAAATCGTTGATTCTTTGACAGTGAAATTTTGGGATTTTGCTGCAAAATAACCGCTGAAAAACTTCGAAAGGATAAGCCCCAGCACAATAGAGATTACAAGAAATTCATTGACACCTGGAGTAGTGAGAAGAGAAAAATCCATCTGCATCCCTATGACAAAAAAGAATACAGGAACAAATAGGCCATATCCCAATGTATGGAGTTTATGCTGAAGCGCTTCTGATTTAATCACATCTGAGATGAGTACTCCGACCAAGAATGCACCAACTATAGGATGCACTCCGAACCATGAAAAAAATGTCAGCACAAAAAGAAGGAGCGCGACAACCAGCCTGAGCTGTGACTCATATTCATCGTCTGTCTTGAATTTTTTAAAGTAATAGGTTGATATCTCAGGAAGGAACATCCTAAGAAGCATAATAAGAGAGAGTATGATTCCAAGATAGATTAATGGTGGAAAGATAGTGGATGGATTTATAGCCTGTGTGAATAGAGTAAAGAGAAGTACACCAATGGTGTCTTCTATTGCAACAATGGTGATAATAATCTTACCAATATTTGAATTCTGAAGGTGCGACTGCTTTATTGAAGATGCGACAATCGCAACAGATGATGAAAGAAAAATAATCCCTACGAGCCATGATGTTGCCCAGGAATAACCAAGTATCCTTATTAAAACAAGCCCTGTGATAAAAGGAATTGTTGTATTTAGCAGTATTATTGTAAGTACCTCCTTCTGAATATTCTTAAAATATTCCCACTTCACTTCAAGACCTGCAAGAAGCATAATGAATGTAGATCCTAATAGCCCAAAAAACTCAATGGCCTCGGTTGACTGGACCATATTAAGTGCATGAGGCCCAAGAAGCCCGCCGACCAAAATAAGTGATGTTACAAACGGCAGCCTCAGTTTTTTAAAGAATTCTGGCCCGATGAGCCCAAAAAATAATATGATTGCAAGAACAATTAAAGAATTATCTATTATGGCCATAGTATTATTTTTGGCTGCATAGTTTTTATATTTTTCTTTTGCAGATCATTTATGAAAACCATACTCTTATATATAAGCTCTGACCCCCCAAAGGTATTACATAAAATTGACAGACGAGAGAAAAAGCATTGTTCTCAATTGACTTTTTCTTGACACTTTGTGATTACATGTACAGAGGTAATAGAATGAAATTTAATGAACTAGGACTAGCACAAACAGTGCTAAAATCAATACAAGACCAAAAATTTGAAGAACCAAGCGAGATACAGGAAAAAACTATTCCGATTATTCTTGAAGGGAAAGATGTTATTGCAGAATCTGCAACAGGCAGCGGAAAAACCCTTGCTTTTGCTGCAGGAATACTGCATAAGGCTGTAAAAGGCAAAGGGATACAGGCGCTGGTCCTGACTCCAACGAGGGAACTTGCCGAGCAGGTAGCAAAAGAGATAAGATTGTTCTCAAAATATCAAAATCTATTGGTAATTCCTATTTATGGCGGAGTATCCATATCCCCCCAAATGTCGCTTCTGCAAAGGGCCGATGTTGTGATAGGAACTCCAGGAAGGCTTCTTGATCATCTTCAAAGAGGAACAATCGACCTTTCTAAAGTCAAAGTCCTTGTGCTTGATGAGGCAGACAGGATGCTTGACATGGGTTTTATTGATGATGTCAAAAGGATATCAGGCGAATGCCCAAAAGACAGGCAGACTTTGTTATTTTCAGCAACAATATCAACTGATATAATTGATCTTGCACATAGTTACATGAGAAAACCAATAAGAATCTCTGTGGAGCATTATGTTGATGCAAAGCTGCTTAAGCAAATATATTATGATATACAGGACAATGCAAAATTCTCACTGCTTGTCCATTTGCTGAAAAAAGAAACTCATGGATTATCTATGGTGTTCTGTAATACCCAAAGGACAACTGATTTTGTCAGCAAAAATCTTAACAAGCAAGGTATAGAGGCTATTGCAATCCACGGTGGATTTTCTCAAGCTAAAAGGACAAAAACAATGGGAGATTTCCACAAGAAGAATTTCTCAGTCCTTGTCTGCACTGATGTTGCATCCAGAGGTCTTGATATAAAAGGTGTTACGCACATATATAATTATGATATACCAATGGAGAGCAAGGCCTATATCCATAGGATTGGAAGAACTGCAAGAGCTGGTGAACATGGAATGGCAATTAATCTTCTTTCAAGCAGAGATCATGACAATTTCGCATTTGTCTTAAGGGACAATGAGGTAAATATTGTGAAAGAACATGTTCCTGAATTTGAAAAGTTAAAAGTTGGTTTCGACAGGCCGATGAACAGGAATTTCGGGCGCAATAACAGATTTGGCGGCCAGAAACAGCACTCCAGACATCGGTAATGCAACATTTTAAAAATGAGCGCCTATTCTGTTAGTATAGCAGAGTAGGTTGACTAAATTCTAATTTTTCTCAACAAATTCTGATAAAATCACTGAGGTATATTTTATGGGTAGAGGTAGCGGAAATAGGGATAATTCGACTGGAAATTTTGCGTTCAAAAGCAATTTCAGCAGTTTTGTGGAAAGAGAGATGCACAAGGCTAAATGTGCTGAATGTGGCAATGAATGCGAGGTTCCATTCAAACCAATAGAAGGTAAGCCTGTATACTGCAGGGACTGCTTCAGAAAAAGGGGCAACTAAAATGTACGTCTGCAGAAAATGCAATGGATATAAAATTAAAACCAGGAGAAATGTATCCTTCGGAAAAGCTATAAGTACACCTATAAGCTGCAAAACATGCAACTCAGTCGAAATTGATATTGTTGATGCAAAACAAATGAAATATCGAAAAAGGAGATCATGAGATTATACAAGGAAATTAAATTCTGTAAGGTATGCAGGAGTAGATACATAGTTGATCAAAGCGGATCAAAATATGGATATTGTGATATTTGCCAGAAAAAGATGCAAAGCCATAGTCAAACAGAAGTCTAAACTCCAAATCCTGCAAAGAATTCAAATGTTGCACTTATAATAGGCGCGATTAAACTCGTCAAAATAAGATATATAATTGTATTTGTGAGCGGAGCAATAAGTGCATTTAAACCCTTTCCAGTAAGAAGATTTACTATCATTCTAGAAATATTAAATATAATTAATATAAGTGAAATTGCAAAAATCAGAGGGAATTTTATTAGATATAGTATCGTTATCGACAATGCAAGTGAGATTAAATTAACAAATGTAAATTGGCTCAGCCTTCCTGAGATGAGGTCAGAAACAGGGATTGTAAATGCTAAAAACTGAAAAGCAATACTATACCCGTGCCAGATGAATACAAGGGCTGTACAAAACGGCACAGGATCAAAATCTGCAAAAGGGTTTTTTCCGAAATAGAAGAGGATGAAACTGCAAAACAGGAATAGAACAATTCTCACAATTATATGCTGAAATAGGATAAACAGCAGGACATTTATGATCACAATAATTAGAAAATATCTGAAGGGGATGGAAAAAAATTTATGTTTGATTTTATTAAGCATAGTTAAAGGAAGAACGCCTTCCTATATAGATTTTGCCTGATTAAGGAGAAGGAGGGCCTTTTCCATAGTACGTCACACATAGGGCAGTTATACTTCTTGTGTCGCGAAGCATCATTCTATACCACCTTTATTTTTCTGATATTGAGGTGCCCGTATTCCAGGCTCCATGAAAAAAAATCGCCCACCACAAAATTTTCCAAATTTATCATATTTCCACCTCCTTTCCATTTAGCAGTTCTTCCATAGTAGGAAGCGCATTGTTCTCTTCCCAATATTCTATCCTTCTCTTTTTCAGCTCAATCCATTTTTTCATATTTGTCATTTTTGGTCACCTTGTTTTATTTGTGTCCGGTTTGTTTAAATATGATTTCAAGGAGAAATCTGAGTAATCCTACATAAATTTTATAAACAAAGGGACGAAAAAAGCTATTATGGTTTATGAAGTAATTAATACTATATATGACATATCTCCTGGCTACTGGATTGAGTTCCTATTAGAATTCATTTTTGCTGCTGTGACATTCCTGGTCGGATTATTCTCATGGAAGGTTTACATTCTGACTCAAAAACAGCAGATAAAGCATTTCTCGTTCTCGTTCTTCTTCATCTCACTTGGTTATCTGGTGCAATCTGTTTTCAATTTCCTGATACTCTTTGAGCTTAAGGAAAGCCTGACAGATGCATTTGAATTGTTTAGGCTAGTGATTTTTGACAGGCTTGGCCTATCGATCCATATATTCATGATGATAACAGGGCTTACCCTCCTGCTTTGGATGACTCTCAGGACCTCAGCAAAATCACTTTGGCTTTTATTTGCTGTATCGATGGTCTCGCTGTATTTTAGCACAAACAAGCTTTATATGTTCTTCATCCTGTCTTCATTATACCTGGCATTCATTACAATTTATTATGTTGTCAATTATTTCAGGAAAAAACAGAAGAATACTTTCGTGATCGCCCTGGCGTTCATCTTCCTATTAATAGGAAGGGCGCATTTCATATTCATACAGAATAGCGCATTATTTTTCCATATCGGACATGCATTTGAACTTATTGCATATGCGCTCATATTGCTGAATTTTTCAATTATACAACATGAACAAAAAAAGAGACCGGCTTGAAGTTATCCATGATATGCTTCAAGCTTTGCAGGATAAAGGACATGGCGTAAAACCAACACATATAATGTATAAATCAAATTTGTCGCACCAGATGCTTAAGGACTATTTGCCTGAACTTCTTGAGAAAGGTTTCATTATTGAATGCATCGAAAAAAAAGGGAAAAAAACATACCGCCTGGCAGCCAAAGGCTTCAATTTTCTGAAAGATTATTCGATGATAAAAGGTTTTGTTGATTCTTACGGGCTTGACTAATCTTTCTCAAGCTCTATCTGACCGATTTTAGTATCATAGATAAAATCGTGGAAATCTACTACGAACCCCAATAATACAAATAGACTTGTCAAAAATCTTGAAGGTTCAACTGCCATGCTATGAACCCGAACACGAGTGTCATAGTAACCAGTCTTATCAAATCATCTATTACAAAAAGCAGCTTGAATATTCCTTTTCCTCTCCTTATTACATGTTTATATACTGCCAAGAGCAATTTAAACAAAAGGTTTAACATTTGAATAGGAAGAAAAAAAATTTATAAAAAGCTATCCCAGAAGAAAACTATTTAAACAATGCAGTTTCTTAATTAATTCAATAAAAAGCAGGTGGGATGTTGAAAAGTACAGTGCATAAATTTGCCGTAGCAATTGTTCTATTAATTTTAGTGTTTAATGCCCATGCTGAAGACACTGATGGAGACGGTCTTGATGACACCTGGGAAATAAGGTATTTTGGCAACAGGACGCTCACAGGGACAAGCGACCCTGACTGGGATACATTGTATAATATAATTGAATACAAACTTGGAAGCAATCCTATGAGCAATGATTCTGATTCTGATTTCTGGTCAGATACGCTTGAATATCTATATGGAACAAATTTAACTGATGCCACGAGCTACCCGACAAAAAGCCTGGTAAATATCACAATAACTAATCCGAAATATGGTGTGTCGGCTGCAGCCCCTTTTGACCTTATATTAAAGACATCAAACACGTCTGACTGTAAATATTCAACTTCCAAAACTGATACTTATGACTCTATAGACTCTGCCAGCCAGAAATTTTCAACCACAAATGGATTTAATCATCAGATTCTGAACTTTCCGCTCTCTACTTCTTTCGATACCGCAATTTATGTTTTTTGCAAGACAAAATTGGGCTATGCGAATGATGCATTCCCAAAGGAATTCCTGCTAAGTATTGACAGTTCTGAACCAAGGATACTCCTTGCAAAGGCAAATCCTGAAAAAGTAATTGAAAAACTTGAAGTGGAACTCATTGCAGACACCGATGATAAGACAGTCTGCAAATTCCCGATACTTGGAACAAACTTATCTGATATGAAGAACCTTTTCATTGATTCAGAAATTGAAGATTTCACTACGCACAATGTTTTGAAACTCACTAAATACTCGTCGCCGAAGATAGAAGACAATAAAAAATATACTTTTGTCGTTGCATGCATGAACAGAGCGGAGATGCCTGCAATCAGCCAAATTTCTTTTGATGTGGATCTGTCAGTTAAAAATTTGATAACCTTGAAACTCCCATCAGGTTATCTTCAGGATATAAAATCAGAACTCCGAGTTGTTACAAACAAGGATTCTACTTGTAAATATGGTGAAGGTTTCCTGTATCAGTTTCCACAAGTTTCTAAAAAAGAACATTATATTGCTAGAGAAAATCTATCAGAAGGCACCTACAGCATCCCAATACTTTGTGTTTTCGGAGATGCGAGCGTTCTCGAAGATACAATCTCTTTTGTAGTTGACAGGTCACCTCCTGAGATGTACAATGTGTCATCGATACTAGAGACCTGCGCCAGTGACCATCTTTCTGTAGATTATTATTCCCTTGATACTGATATCTTAAATTACACTGTTAAGCTTCTTGACTATAAAAATTCAGTATTATATAGTGCAAATACAAATCTTAATCATATTGAACTATTCAACCTCAGCCTTGAGAGATCACAAAAATATTATTGGGAAGTGTCTGCTCGTGATAATGCAGGGAATAATGGGACTATTAAAAAATCGCTTGGAACTACTATCCTCCCTGAAGATACAGAAGTCTGTATGACCAACTCTCCTCCAAAAATCGAAGTCCAAAAAACTCTAACACCCTTCGGAGTTAAGGTGGATCTCGCATGCAAAGACGACGATATCGGTGGGTCATGCGCAAGTACTTATTATAGTATAATTGATTCATCAACCAACTCCTCATGCAAGGAATGCGGAAGCTGCGGATATACCAGATATCTGTCAACAAGCAATATTCTTATCAAAGAGGCAAGCACTATCTGTTATAATATAACTGACAACAAAAAGAAATCAGTTGAAGATTCATTTGTAATTAAATATCAGGATTGCTCAAAAAATGAATCCTGCTGCGTCGATAAACAAGGCTATTATTGCACTGATGATTGCAGTTTAATAACAGATCTGGACTGCATCCTTGATAATCTGGATCTCGATGGCGACGGAATACTTGATTTGAAGGAAAAGGATTGCGGCCTAGATCCAAAGAATAAAGATGATGCACTCCAAGACTTTGATAATGACACAATTAAGAATAAAGATGAATGCCTCACCTACAAGACTGACTTAAATAAAAAGGACACTGATGGGGATGAATATGATGATAATGTTGAAATCACCCAAGGAACAAATCCTCTTGATAAGAACAGTTTTCCTGTTGATCTGAACAAAGACAGTGATGATGATGGAATTAGTGATATAAAGGAGAAAGAATGTGGGCTTGATCCAAATAACCAAAAGGATGCGAATCTGGATAATGATGATGATGGACTATCAAATTACAGGGAATGCATAAAATATGGCACAAAGATAGATGATCCTGACACTGACGGGGATGACTATGCAGACGGACTGGAAATTGAAAAAGAGACTGATCCGACAAACAAAGACAGTTTTCCGAAATCACATGTCCTCCAAATATTGTTGTTTGTAGTTGGAATTGCGAGCATTGCTGGAAGTATATTCATTTTCCTAAAAGAAGGTATACCTGATCTTGGAATAAACCTGTCAAAGAAAACATCTCCTTTGTCTGCTATGCAAGGAAACCCTGGTTCTGGAATTCCAGCGCAAGGAAAACTACCGCAAGGAAAATTTTCACCTGGAAAGCAACCTTCCTCAAAAGGGGGAGGGTTTTCTTTTGGGGATATAAAAATGCCTATGATTGATTTCGGAAAAGCAAAAAAAGATATGAAATCTGAAGAACAGACACTTAGCAGCCAGAAACTCGAGACCCATTCCCTTACAGATGATGCTCTTGATGTGCAGATAAAGAAAAAAAGGGAAGAAATGAGAATGAAAAAAATGTCGACTGTGTTTGATGAATTTGGGGAGGAGCAACCAAAGCATATTGAAGAAGTTAGCCCTGTTGTAGAGAGAGTCAGCAAAGAGAGATCCCCGGAAGAATTCCAGAAAGAGAAAATATTTAATAGGCTTGAAAATATTTCAAATGATGATGCATTTGAAGAGCTTGAAAAAATCAAGAAGAGGAAAAAAGATGAATAGAGGACAGATATCAGCTCAGGTATTTATCTATATCCTTGCAGCTGTAGTAATTGGTCTTATCCTTATAGTTGGATACAGGTCAATCAGCACAATAATGAACGAAGCACAGAAAGCACCTATTGATACATTCAAAGCTGCGTTCACATCAACTGTCGCTGAGATGTCAAGAGGATATGGAAGCATCAAGAAATATAGTTTCACGATCCCACAGAAATTTGATCAGATCTGTTTCATCGATTCCATGGGCGAAGATGAGAAATTTCATATAACTGCGTCAATTGATAATGATTGGATAAGTGACAAGGTAACTGATAATGTGCGTGAGAATGTATTCCTGATGAATAATGGCCTTATTGAGAATGATGCTCCTTTCTATGTTGAGGATCTTGATGTGCTTGGAGATTATTTATGTTTGAAAAATCAGGGAAAACTATCTGTATGGTTTGAAGCAACTGGAAAATTTGCTTGCCTGAAAAAGGAGAAAACTGATACATGCTAAAGAAAGGTCAGGAACAGATTCAGTTCAATTGGATTTATATTGCAGTAGTCGGCGCTGTGATTCTGCTGGTCTTTATCAATATTGCATCAGGCATCAGGAAAAGCTCTAAAACCAAACTGGAAATAGATGCAATCACTTATTTCGATGAGATTTTCACAAGTGTGCAAGCATCAGAAAATACAGAAAATTCCATAACCCTAGCAGGCCTTGAGCTTGAAGTTGCATCTGATGCTGATGATTGCAATAGATATACTATAAAAGGCTCTGATCTTGGCGGCAGAAGCACTGAATTTGTCCCTTTATTTGGCCCTAATTATATTAAAAAAAAGATATTATCTTACAGTCTCGGCTGGGATATGCCTTTCAGGGTAAATTATTTCTTGTTCCTCACAAGCCCTGAAATAGCGTATGTTTCCATTGGAAATAATGCCATATTTGGCGAGCTGCCTGAACACCTTACAAAAGAGAAAGTGGCAAGAGCAGATGACTTTGTCAACCAGAATTACTATAAAGTCAGGTTTTTCACAACTAATGAAGATATGCTGTCCTCAGTTGATGCATCCCTCAGGAAACTCAATGATGAGGATGTCTCTGCAGTATACGTGAATGAAGGGCTGAAAACTGTAAAATACTACCAGAAAAAAGATGGATCATTCGAAGAACTGGGTGAAACATATTATCTTGACCAGACCTCAATGCTTGCAGCAATCTACACTGAAAATTTGGGTGCATATGAATGCAATATGAAAAAATCAATCAGGAGGCTAAATAAATTCTCTGCCATCCTGAAAGAGAGAGTAAAAACAATACAGAGCAGCAACCTCATGCCCCTTTGCATCTCGTCAGCATACCAAGAAGCTGAAGGCATGCTCTCTGAGCTTGAATCTGCCACTGATACCCCTGAGATTTCAAGAGCTGCATTCTCAAAGATCAGTTCGATAAAAGAAAGGCTGACCGCACTTAATAAAGAGCTAAATAAAAAATCGTGTCCTACGGTGTATTAAGATGAAATGTAATAAATTAAAAAAATTTGAGCACTTTAGAAGCCGGAGATTTCAAAAGAAAGCACAGCTTCAGCTGATGGAAAACACATTCATCCTAATCATATTATTCATTATATTCGCAATAGCATTTGTTTTTGTCATGGTTATGCAGCAGGCAGAACAGAGGGATAAGATTTCAGAATTCAAGGATCTGGAAATGATGAAAAAAGCCCAGGTCTTAAATTTCCTGCCAGAGATGCAATGTTCTGACAACAATAATCTTGATCCTGACTGCTACGATATATTAAAGATTGAATCATTTACAAAATACTTAGGGACTGACACTTTATATTATCATTCCCTGCTTGGAAACGTCAAGATAAAAGTAGTCAGATATGATCCTAGCCCTGAGGTCAATAAAGAGATACAGTCATGGGAGGTCTATGATTTCCCAAAGCCTGATGAGAAAGATATGGGATACAAGGAAGTCCAGTTCCCGGTACTGCTAAAGGATGTAAGAGAATCTTCCAGCTATTTTGGGATTATCTATCTTGGGGTGTATGAATGAGAAGAGCGCAGACTGATATAATTGGCGTTGTGATAATTGTTATACTCCTAATAATAGGAGGAGTCTTCATGATAACCCAGAGGATGCGGGCGTCCGGCAGCCAGACACGATCATTCATCGACCCGAAACTGTCGCAGAGTTTCCTTAACTCGCTCATGAATACAAAAACTTACAAGAGTGTTCTGGTATCTGACGTTATCAAAGACTGCTTTTCCAACAGGAACGATCTTTGCGGTGAGACATCTGACTGCTGCCAGTATGCCGAGACCGTGATGTCAAACGCCCTGACAAACACTCTTGCAAAATGGAAAAAACCATACAGGCTGACTGTTACAAAAGAAGGTGCAGGCCAGAAGATTCAGACGATTGCAACTCCAGGATGCGACAGTTTCAGCGAGAAAGAGCAGCCCGGATTCTATTATATTCCACCATCGCCGCCTATTGTTGTTAGGCTTGATGTGTGCAAATAAATTTGAATAAAAAATATTATTTTTTTTAGGAGCCGCCTATCTTGCTGTCTTCAGAAGTCTTGCGGCACAAATTCTGTTCATAAGCCTCCAAAAGATGTGAGAGTGTTAGTGATATCCCTATGTAAACATCCAACCTGCTTTGCCCACACTTACTTATAAAAACAATATTATAATGGGAGATACTCTAAATTTAATCCCTTTCTCCGCACCTCGACAATAAAATTTATATACTAATAGAATTAGAGAATATAGTAAATGGGGAAGGGGAGCATAACTCTTTATGTTATAATCGGATTAGTCTTAGTTTTAACTGTCGGTCTTTTCCTGTACTCTGGAGATCAGGGCACTCTTCTAAGGGAAAAAAGCCAGAGCGTTGAATTCTCTGGCATGAGAAGCAACCTAAAGATTTATGTCGAAGGCTGCCTTGAACAGACAACTCTTAAGGCAATAGAGAATTTCGGTCTGCAGAACAGTGAAAAAGACCTTGAAGCATATATCGACTCAAGACTTTTTGACTGCATTGATTTTGGAATATTCAAGGGATATAATCTTGAATATGAACCTCCTGCATCTAAAGTAACGATAAACGAAAACCAGCTATATGTGGAGCTTTCTTTTCCGATAAATGTAAAGCATGGCAGTGATGAGATTGACCTGCATGATTTTGTATATAAATTCAGGAGCACTACAATTGTCGAGACCCCTAATGGAATAATGTCAGCCGGCACTGTTCTTCTCACACAGGATGATGATTTTGTCATGAAGGCAGACAAGGATACAATTGTCCTTGATAAGAACGGAAACCCAGTTGAAGTTGTATCTATAAAAACACTGGACAAGGAATTTAACGGCCTGCATAATGGCGTTGTTGTAGGAGAAGTCGCATATGAAGGCCTGCCCGACGGAGCGACATTCGACCCACCTCTTACTGTCACTATCAGGATAAGCAAAAATGATATTCCTGTCGGATATAATCCAGAGGAACTTAAACTAGGCTACTATGATGAAGATGCAGGCATATGGTTCACTTATACTTCGCTGCCATTCAGGGTAGAGGATGACTATTTCTATTATAGCGCAAGTGTCGGACATTTTACTGCGATTGCTGTGGTTGCTTGCGGGAAGGAGGGAGAACTCATAGACAATCCTCCAAATTTATTTAGAATCCCATTGCACTATGTTTATCAGTCGCCTATTCAACCCATCGCCGCAAGTGAAGAATCTCAACCTGTTACGTTCGTATGGCAATCTAGCACTAATTCAATCTGTGCCGAGGGTAAGTGTGCATATTTAAAACCTGAAGACATGGCTAATGCCCATTGCCTATTCTTTGATGAAAAATCCGCTTCTGACACTACCGATGTTGGCACTGAAGCACTTCACGGATCTGTTCAAAGCGGAACGCCGGAAGTTAAAGACAGAAAATATAATATTGAATATGAAGCTGGTTTTCCTCATACTGTGTTTGATGAGACCAAAGGCACAAATAAAAAAGCAGTAGACCAGTGCAAAGCAATGATTAAAGATTGGGACGCTGATGACATTACAAAAACAAATCCTTTGCCAAATTGTTATGCCCAATATAAAACAATTATTGGAAAATATCTTCTTGCAAATGTAGTGAAGACCAATCCTGAATATTATAAGTTAATTTTTGGTCAAGAATCAACAACTTCACCAACTCCTGAACAAGTATTCTCGTTCTTTTTTGACGAGACTGTTGGAGATGGAATTGCTGAATCCATAACAGGCGAACCATGTGCAATTACAGATAAGTTTGATGACCCTACCAACATAGCATTAATCAAGTCCATTATGGCTACTCCAAAAACTTATGGATTCAGCAAAGTTATCTTTGACTCTACCTCAGATACAATAAAATTTGATTCCAGTACCGGATCTCCAAGCGAATATGTTGGAGGATATTCTGCATTTAATTTTGTCTTGAATGAAAAAGGAGATAGTTGCATTGATACATTTAATAAAGATGCCAAAACTTCAGTGAATTTGCTCGCTCCAATATTTTATGACTCCCAGAAACCTACAGGTGCAGCATGTTCTAAAGGAGATACTAATGCTGGATTTGACCCGGCAACAATTATAAGTAACAAAAATGGATTATGTGGAGGAAATCTGCTAGGACCACTTGGCCCTGAAAAAGATTACAAAGTTGATTCTGGTGATGGAATTACGTGCAGCAGTGGTGATATATGTTTATGGAGACTAAATCCCACAAGATTCCTTATATCAATTTCTGCAAAGATAAGCGAGGGTAAACTTAAAGCAGGGGAGAATGCTGTCGGCGTAATCGTCAATAATAAAGGGCTGATTGGAAGTGATATGAAAGAGGCTGACGCATATGCAAATGCATATCTGGAAATTAAAGGCACTGGAATTAAAGGCGGGTTTGAGAAATGCAGTACGAATCTTCAGGATAGGCTGAATTATCTTAATGGCTGCGGAGGTCCAAGAACTGGAGATGCCTCTTATCTTGTTACTTGCTTAGCAATATTAAGGGACAAACTTGGATTTTCACGGGAGGGTACATTGTGTGATATTAATGGAGATAAGAGTAATCCTGATAGTACCCAAATTAATGAAATGAATAACTTAATTTACTTTGATTACAAAGGCAAGTGCGATAAATACTTACTAGATGTTGATAGTGAATTATCAACTGGGGGCATTTGTGCAACATGCCAGAACGGTCAAAAAAATGGAAATTCTGAAAAATGCAAAATATGCCCTGGAAAACTTACACCAGGAGTTGATGCAACTGTTAACGGGGAAAATGGATGTTATTGCGGCAACACTCCTTATACAGGTAAAGAGGATCAGATTTACTGCTGCAATGGCTATTTCAAGAAAGAAGAATGCAATATGCAGGTGTCGCCAATTGCTCTAAAGAAAGCTGCTGCTGTCTGTGAATATACTATTAATACTGACTCTGATCCAAAGCCAAAAAAAATAGGAAATTGTGTCGAAAGTACTTCATGTACTGATGTTGTTGATGCAACTTATAACACTATTTCAGTAGATTGCACGATTGGAAAAATTTGTTGTGGTCAAACAATGGAACAAGGAGGACCTGGTGGCCCCTCACAACCTCTTCCTCCTGGATCGCCAACTCTCACTGGTACAAATGTATTATGCTGTGTGGGAACAAAGGATAGTACTTTGAATTATTGTCCTGTTCAATATTTTACCACAGAAGAAATGCAGGCTGTTGGTGGTTCGGCTGACTGCACAAAATATGGTCTGTCAGCAGATTACAAAGGTCAAGTTGTAGATAAGGCTTTATGTACTCAAACTAATGCAAATCTTTGTAAAGGTATTGTTGGTTGTTGTATAGATCCAGCCAAAGACTGTTTTGTGGATCCAAATAGTATTAGTGAAAAAGCAGAATTTGGAAAATGTGCACAAAATCTTCAATTTATATCAGCGGATAAATATGGAAAATGCAATAGAGATGAATTAAACGCTTTGTGTGATTCCTCTTTTAGTTGTTGTGATGTTAAATTCGCATCAGGAGAACCTAATGCTTGTGTTTCACAAATTGATGACAAAGGAGTTCCAGGAGACAAAACTGCAGGTCAATTTTGTTTAGGTGTCAAGACAAAGTTGAATCCAAATGGAGTAAATATTGTTGATCAATCCTTACCTCAAATACCATGCAATTATGAAAGAGCAAGCTGCCTAAATCTAAAAGGGACTAGTGTTGATTTTGCAGAGAATTTTTGTAAAGGAAGCGTAGATTTGCAGAGTGATCCTGGGTATACAGCTGACAGCACTCATCCTGATGGTTACACTTTCAAGCAAGGAACGAGAATATGCGGAAATCCTGAAAAGAATTGGCATGAAGGAACTTTGTATATTTGCCAAGATTCTAAATGGCAAAACTATCCTTGCTTTAGTGGTTGCAAAGAGACAGATGATGGGTATTCTTATTGTTATAATGATAGTCAAACAACATGCAAAGGAGATATAAGCATGAACGCTCAAGCTATTACAACTTTGGGTGGAGTTTGTGGTGCTGTTCTTACTTTAGGAGGTGCATTGCTTGGAGGAGTTGGAGTTGGTACTGCTAGCTTGGGGACTCTAACATGGGCTGGTTTTGGTTGGGGAGCTGCAATAGGAGCAGGCGCATCTTCAGCAATATGTGGTGTTTCTGTTCCATTGTTTTTTAATTCAGCAGATCCAAATATTGATAAAGAATATAATATAGGTGATAGTGTTTGTGGAAACAGGAATTGGGATGCAGTTTACACATGTGATGCAAACGGTTTATGGACAACAGATTTTTGCAGTAATCTAGGAAGAAATTGTAAGAACCTACCTGGTGGAATTAATAGAGCAGTTTGTGTGGGGGAATAATTAATTTATTTATCACCTGAAATATATCTAGAATCAAAAGAATTAAATATGTTATAATTAAAGAGAATACAAAATGAAAAAAGCACAATCAATCTCAATAAACACAATAGTAGTAGCAGCAATCGCTCTCATCGTCATGGTCCTTATCATGATGATCTTCACAGGAAACATGTCAAGGTTCAAGCGAAATACTGATTCCTGCGAGAACAACGGCGGAACATGCATTGCTGATAATACCGTTGAGGAGAATTGCGCTGCGCCTTATGGTAGAGTAAGAGGGGACTACAGCTGCTATAAAGGAACTGAAGTCGACAAGACAAAAGTCTGCTGCGTCAATGCTGGCTAAAAGCCAGATTGTTTCGATCAAAACAGATATCTCTGTATAAATATCTTTACGATATTCGAAACTTTTAAATACCTGCTAGGCAAAAGACTATTTAACAATGAGAAAAGCGCAGTCTATCTCTATTAACACTGTAATTGTTGCAGCAATAGCTCTTATTGTGTTAATTGTTGTAATCGCAATATTTGGCGGAAGGACCAGGATTTTTGCAAACAATGTGAGGGATTGCACAACCCAGGGGTCAGGCGCGCACTGCGACTCTGCATGCGAGACTTTTGAAGTCAACATCCCAGGTACAAACTGCGAAGATATCACATCAACTAAATTCTGCTGCGTTGAATTGTTCAAGCCAAAAACTGAATAATTTCTAAATATTTGTAAACCCAAAATTCATCTTCTCATAGAAAACATTATATACTCTATTTATAACAAATACCCTATGAAAAAGAGGGGCATTACCAGCATGTGGATCTCAATAGTTGTTGTTGTCATTTTTGTAATACTTTTCCTGGTTGCCCTGAAAAACAATCTATTACCTATACTAAATATTGACTGAAACATGAAAAAAGGAGCTGTTATTTTGGATGAGACAGGAAATTTGATTTATGCAGTCATTGGGCTATTGGTTGTTCTTGGAGTCATCTATTTCATCTATATGACAACTGCATCCAAGAGTTATGACAAGGCAGCATGCCAACTTTCTGTCATCGCAAATTCTAAAGTTAGGATGCCCCTCTCCAATGTAGATATTTGGAGAACCGATTGCCCGACAAGGTATGTCAGATTTACAAAGGAGGGATATTCTGAAGAAAGCGGAAAATCAAAATACGAAATCCCTTTTAAGAAAGAAAATAAGAAAGTCAGTTTTGATTCGTGCAAGTCAGATCACGGAGTCTATCAAAATTGTGAATATCTTGCTCAGGTAAATGAGGTGATGGCTGAGCATATATTCGACTGCTGGGAGCAGTTCGTAGCTGGTGAAGTGAGCGTATTTAGTGATTATACAACAGAAAGGCAATGCGTCATATGCACTGTCTTTGAATATTCCGGAGAAGTCAAGGATAAATTCGGAGAAGTGTATTCAAACGAGATACTTCCTGAACCTGCTACTCTTGATGAATTCATGAGGACTAGTGGACCTCTTGGCAGGGATATTACCTATTATGAATATACCCAGGACTTGCTTGATCATTTCAACCAGGATTACTATGATTACAATTTCAATGACAAATATGCTGTTGTATTCACTGCCACAAATGAGTTATATATCAAAACCTTGGGAAAACAGGTTCTGGATTTTGTTGTTCCAAATTTTATGAGCAACGGCGGTGATTATGAACAAAGGTTTATCAACACAATTAAATTTATGGACCAGGGAATGGTCTCTCAGGAGTGTGACACACTTGTCGGATAAGGGGATACAATGGGATTTTGCTGGCTGGATAATCATAACCTTAATTGCAATAGTCATAATAATACTTATGATTGGAATATTTTCAGGGAAAATATATGAGATAAGCGATTTTATACCTTTTTTGAATTAAAATGGAGATGAACAATGCAGTAAAAGCCATTCTTACTTTGATAGTCATACTTGCAGCTCTCCAGATTGCAGTCCACTATAAAGAAGGAATCAAGCCAATTCTTGCACTGATAGATAAGAGTATCCTGGATCAGGATCTTATTGACAGGTATGCTGCGCTCGAAGGAGAGGATAAAGAAGCAATTAATTCAATGAAAGCGCTCACATACGCAGTAAATAGGCTTGCATGGTTTGATACATACAGCACAGGGAATAGCTGGAAATGGGATGACAACGTAAATATTGCGGATGAACTTGACGCAAACTGGTATGTGACCCAATCAGGAACCATTGTAAAAGGAAATCCTCCTGCAGGCTATGACCAGCTAGGATCCTATCAAAGCTTCGGAAGAAAATACGGAGACACAAGCGTCATTCCAACAATCATGGATACGAATCTTATCTTGATAAATGAACCTAATAAAGACCTGCTGCTAAAGCAACTGGCAAAAGACACTGTAGACTGCCTTGACATGTTCAGGGAGATGAGAGGAGAGAATATCAGATGCTATGCAATGGATTTTTCAGGAATTCCAACAACAACAAAAGTCACGAAGAGTGACCTGCCAAAGGGGTTTGAGCTCCTCCAGGCAGATTCTAATTTATGTGATGATTTATGCCAAAAATCATTAAAAGATTTGACTGGAAACGCTTGGTGGGATTTCTGGAATGTCGCAAACTGGGAATATAGCATCAAAGGAGGAACAATCACAAACCAGAATAACAGGCAGAACAACAATGTCGTAAGGATATGCGGAGATGCAAAAGGCGTAGACAAGGTCTATGTGACTGATGATTTTGCGAAATGCAAGACTCCTGCTGATGCTTTGATGTTCACCATGATGATAAAGGATTTTAGTTTGCCGCAGGATGTTGACAATACATGGTTTACGAAGGCTTTCCTCCCTCATGGTGATCCGAAGTATATTATATATTATGAGCAGTTTCCTGATGGGGAAGATTCACTTTGGAGATACAATAGTTTCAGTGAATTCGGGACATTTTTATCAGTTGAAGGATTTTTGTTTGCTGTGAGGATGATACCAAAAGCAGGTGGACCTTTGCATTCAGTACTAAATTCCCCACAAGGTAGACTGGTCTTGGGAGAAATAATAACCAAAGCAATAACTCTCCAAAAATCACTCTTGAATTTTCACTTTACTAATATAAAAAACTTCAATGCTGCAATTGATGAACTTGCTCAAGCAACTATAAAAACTACTAATTTCATCATAGGAAAAGACACAAAAATCGAAGATATTCATAGCGGCATCCAAGATTATGTAATTGTCAAATACGGAGGAGAATATATTATATCAAAATATTTCTCAATGATCAGCGATGATTATTATAAAGAGGATACGGAAAAAGCAAATGTGGCCAATGGCCAAAGATACAATTATGAAGAAAAGTTCCTTGCACTAACAGATTCCTATTTTGACTCCAACAAAGCTCCCATGACCGATACAGGCTTTTCAGCACAATTCAAGCAGGATGCAGTCAACGCGTTTACACAAGTGGAAAACAATGCTAAATTTTCAGAATATCTTGCAGAAAGTGTTGAAGAACATCTAAAAACAGGGTTATTTGACACCAGATGGATGTTCAAGGTTAGTTCGCAGTCAAACGACAAAATGCTTGAGCTCTACGAAGTAAATAAAGTAGACAGTGACCAGAGGAAACAGGAACTTCAAGCAATTTTCCTAAAGAATACTGAAATATTATCCACTATGGGCAGCAAAGACAAGAGAGACTATGAACTTAGAAAAAGTATTGTTCTAGGAATGATGCTCGAAGAACAGGAAAAGAATCCTAAACTGAAAAATAAATTTGAAAATAAAGATATGGATGATATTGCAAAGAATATTATGAAAGAGATTGTCCTTGAACCCAGGCCAACATCCAGGGACATGAATTTTAAGGACATATCTGTTGACAGATTTATCTTATCATCTGAATTGGTGATAAGCACCTACAGAACCGCTAATATGGCTGAGAAATTCTATTTTATTGGAACTAACAGTATCGGGCTTAAAACTCCATACAAAGGTGTTGTAAGGTTTGATGACAGCCTAACAAAGACCTGGCAGTGGCCAAAAGACAAAGACAAATATCTTGATTATTTCAATTATTTTGGCGGAGTGTGGGAACCGGTAGATAAAGAAAGCGCGCAGCCGCCTAAAGACTATCAGAACAAACATTACACTGAAAGATACCTAGGACTTGTACCTGAAGCAAATAGATATTATCTAAGCCTTGCTAGAGACAAAGTTTGGTATTGGAAGGACCAGCCAAACACAAGGTTTCATCTGGTAAGCCCATGCGGAGCCAGTGTAATGATTAAAGTCACGCAATGTGAATGCTATGGAAATCCAAGTGATGAACAGTTCAATGCACTTGGTGTCAATGACCTTCTGGTAAAGCTTAAATTTAAAGATACAACTTATGAAACAGGAAAATACAATCCAGTATATGATACAACAATTCAAAATTTTGATGGGCAGAATCCAATGCTCTATGGTATTGATTCTGATACAGGCCAGATAATAAAAGACTGCAAACCAAAAGGGTTTGGAGACTCTCTGCCATGGTCAAACGACCCATATACACCGCTATGTATTGAGTTTGATCCTCTGATGGACAATGAAAATCCAAACTATTGCTATAAAGGAGTTGAACCTGCATGGCTTGGAGTCAGTGATGCTGCCCTTAACTGGGGTCTACCATTTGCATGCGCTTCTGGCACAGTTGCGGGTGCCGTTGCAAGTGTTGTCGGCGCGCCTGTCGCTACTGTTGCCCCTGTATCCTGGGCGGTTTGTGGTGTTGCAGGAAATCTATTATATTCATCTCTAGAAAACACCTGCTTAAAATGGCCTGCGCATGGCAGCGAATCATTTACCTGTAGCTAAAATGGAAAAAAAGACAATCACGATAAGCGGAATTATTGCAGTAATCATATTAATTGTAGTTATTATAAAGATCACAACCCCAAAGCAATCAGAACCTGTTTATTTCACAGAAGATCCATCTGATTGGATTTCCGACAACAGAAATTCTGAGCATCAAAAAGATATTACTATAGATATAAACAGGGCAACAAAAACTTTAAGCATCTTTGACGGAAAAAAGCAGGAGTATTATTATTATGGAAAGCGCGTCACTTTCTTCTCTCATGGATATTATCAAGGAATTCCATTTACAGAAGCTTATGTCGATCCTGATATCCTCCAAGATGCTAGTTCACCATCAGAACTTCTTGAGCTGGCAGATAAAAATGCTAAAATAAAGATCTCACAGAACATGAACCCAAATGACGGGATTATGAATGCGTTCATCCTTGCTAAAGTCGAGAATAAGGAGTTTGTTTTCTACCTATTTGTTGACGAGGACTGGAAAAATCAGATAGGATTTACAAATATCATGTGGGGAGACAATTTAAAAGATATAAACAATGTAAAAGTCAGGTCATTTGATTTTGAGAAATTTGACAAAGGCATCTACTATGACAAGATAACTGACGCTGTATGGTTTAAAAAAGATACTAACGGAGGCATATTCCTGGGTGAGATTACCAAAACGGATTTGGGTTTAAAGTCAGAGAAAGATTTAAATGCCACGTTCATATATGTCCAGTAGGATGAACAAGAAAGGATTAGAATTTGAAGTGCTTGTAAAGGTTATTCTTGCGCTAGTTGTACTAGTCGTTGTGATTGCGGTGTTCTATGCATTATTTAGGCCGACGATAAATAGCATGCTTGGGATACGTGATGAAGGAGCTAAAGAAGGCGGAAATATCTTGGATGATCTATTTAGGGCTTTTGGAAGAAAGTGCGAGGACGGAAAAGTGGAATGCAATCCTGTGAGCAATCAAAAAAGGACCTGCGAAGCAGGTGAATGGAAGACTACAGATGAAGCATGCGATTAAAGGAGAAATTACTTTAGAATTTCTGATAAAAATTGCACTTTTTGCAGTTGTTGTATTGCTTTTTGTACTGCCTCTTGTTGTAAAACTCTATGAGTTACTCGGCGGGAGAGCAAAACCAGCAACAATTAACTCAATGGAACTGCTAGCCAAGGAAATAAAATACATGGAAGCGCCTATTGTCATCCCTTTGTTTATCGACAACAAACATATAATCAAAGGATTTGATATTGCCAGTAGCGATAGACCTACCCAGTGCAAAACCGGATTAAGTTGTCTATGCACTTGCAAACTTGACGGATGCACTCCAAAAAGTACTGAGAAATGCGTGAATTTGGAGTATTCAATTAGCACAAAGAAACTTCATATCGAGAACCTTGTTCTTAATCCAACAGAAAGGGTCACGAATTTTCATGTAGAATTATTGGGGGATACTGTCTCAATAATTGAAAGACCTGGTGTATCTTTAGGTTAAAAATCATTCATGCAGTTCTTGAGAACCCTGATATAAAAGCCAATTTCCAATCCGCATGTATGTATGCATCAATCTATCATTTGTCATCATTTTGTGTATTTCAATCATCCTGAAGATGTATCCACCTGGATAAACTTCAAATAATCTAAATAGATATTCACCACTAAATTCAATTCCTTTTTCCTCTGCTTCAGACATCTTCATAGAACGCATATATCCTTCTGAAGATGGCAAATTCTCAAGAAGGGTTCCAATATCCATCCTACAAAGAATATTTAGGTTATATTTGAATCCTACTTAGAGCAACTGGAGTTGTGCAGATTCTACAATAAACAATATTTTTCTTGACGCAGATGCAACTGGGGTCGCGCCCTTCGGGCTGTCGCATAGCACAAATCCGCAAATTTGGGCGTCTGCCGTCAGGAAAGAAAAATACTCAGTTCAAAGAAAACAATAAATATACACAACTACAGTTAGAGCAAATAATATAAACCCTATGCTCTTTTTTAGGACTATGCTGCATAAAAGAGGCCAGACCAACGAAGTACTCTGGTGGCTGATAAATCTGTTCTTTCTTGCAGTGATACTTATGTCTATATTATACGTGATAAATTCCCTTCTGAACAACAACAACTTCGAGAAAAGGTATCTTGCAAAAGACCTTGCTCTTGTCATGAATAACCTTCACTCTGCTCCGAACAATGTCTTTTTTGTCTACACTGAAAATGAATTTGATTTTGATGTCAGATTTGAAAAGAACAAAGTGACAGTTTACAATCCGAAAGAAGGTGAACTTACTGGAAAATCATATCCTTTCATTGAAGATGAGGGCCTGAAGATAAGATACAAAAAAATCAAATCGTCTCTTGTTGACGAAGATAAGGAGAAAAACTACCTTCTTGCACTTGGATTCAAGAAGACGCCTGCACGGATAAATCCTATCGCGATAATAAATACAGAGGAAGTATTAAAATGAATAAAAAAGGAGATGCATATGAGATATTGTGGAACACAATTATCAGGCTTCCTTATATTGCGCTCATTTTTATCATCTTTGTGTATATGTACTCAAATCTTATTGACACAGCTCTTGATTCCCATAAGATAAATGATCAGATAACACTTCAGAGAATCATTTATTCTCCAGATGCTCTAGCCTATAAAGACCCACAAACAAATAGGGTATTTCCTGGAATAATTGACGTAACCAAAGCAACCCAGGAATCTTTTGAAAAAGCATTCCTTATCGGTGAGGGTAATAATATTGCGGCAAAAATTGAGTTAACTACGCTTGCTGATAATGACATCAGAGAACTTTACGTGAATAAAATATGGTATGAAAGGTGGTCTCCGCTGACAAATTTTGACCAGTATGATAAATCAATAATCAGAAGGCCCGTCCTCATTAGAAATAAAGGAATTTTGTTCCCGGGCATAATAAAAATACATGTGATAAGCAAAAATGAATAAAAAAGCACAGGTAATATCATTCTATGACATAGCCTCATGGCTTATACTAATAATAGGTATGACGATATGGATAATTATAATGCGATATGAAGGGATCAGTCATAAGACTGTTGTTGAAGACAAGGTAAACCGGCTCGGAAATGATGAAGTATTCCTGACAATTCTTAGAACAGAGCTAAATGATACTGAAATATCTGATCTGCTGATACAATCATATGAACAAAATAACATTAATTATTTTGAAGATGAATTTAGTTATCTTCTGAAGGATTATTACGGCAGCGATGTGTGCTGGAAGCTACTCATTGATGAAAAAACGGCTTTTGACAGAAGCTGCATTTCTGCCGGAAAAGACAATTTACTGGACTCAACAATATATCTTCCAGGTGAATCTGATGCTATCAAACTTCAGCTAGTGATTAAGGGGTACAAATGATACACGGGAGAAAAGGTAGTATTTTTGTATTGATGCTAACAATCCTTTTCATATTCGCAGTTCTGCCCATGCTTTATTTTGCAGTGCATACCAAAAGCGCAAAATTTGAAAAATCAATAGGAGAAAAACAAGCTGTTCTGATGGAAACATATGAGCACGGAGAAGTTCCACTTTATTACATAGACAAATCGGCAGACAAGGCTTATCAGGAATCAATCGATGAGATTGCCATTTCAACAGGTTGCGGTGAATTTGAAGGATATCCGCTCCTGAACACTGAATCAAAAAACTGCATCCCTGATCTGAAAGCCCAGATAAAATCAGGTTTTGAAGAAAGATTCATTAGTTATCTTGATAATTTCCCTGAAAAGATTCCTGAAATAGGTTATGATTACTATATAATAAATGAAAGTGAAGAAACTGTATTTATCGGCAAAGCGAAAAAAAGCCTGAGAATGGATATTGGTGGAAAAGATTATAACTTCGCTGCAGAAGAGGTAAAATTTGTTGAACCCCCTCCAATTGTTGAAGAGCCGCAAGAGCCGATACCTCAAGAACCATCTGCTCAGGAGCCATCCACTAGTGAACCGTCTTCTGAAGAACCAATTCCTCCGGATGTAACAACTGAAAGCCCAACTCTAGAGGGAAAATGTGCGTATCTAATAGAATACGCAGATAAATTTGTGGGATGCCCTTATCTCCTCAACTGCGGCTATGCAAACTATATCGCTTGCCAATACTTTCCTCCAAATGATTGCAGAATTGGTCTCACCTGCGCCACATTTGTCGGATCAGTTATTACCCAGCAATTAGGTTTTTCAAGTTTTTCAGGCCATGGCGCCACCAAATGCTCATCGAATTCAGATAAAGTTATTATGCTTGGTTCTAATGTAAATACACTTAAGCCAGGAGATGTTTTCCAGGCAGGAAACAATATCGGACATACGGGGATGTATGCTGGAACCGGAACGCTCAGCGGAGAGATAAGTTATTTTGGGATAAGAACTTGTTATGAGCATTTCAGTCCGAGCCCTAGTGGAAGGAATGTGTTCATCCATTCAATCGGAAACAGCGATGGCGGACCTCCTGGAGTATGCTATGAATATTATGAAGACTTGTTTGCAGAAGGCAGAAACCAAGTTACACAATTCTGCAGGCTAAAGGCATGTGAATAGAATGAAAAAAACAACCATTGCATTGATGCTGCTTATCTTGCTAAGCTCTGTATATGCAACATATGATCTGAAGATACTTATCACAAATATTGAAGAGAATGATTCGCTTGATTTGCGAAATATACAAGTAATTGAACAGAACCCATATTATCTTGCTTATAGTGGAAATCAAGAATACAACAGGCCATTCAGACTGGAATTTCTCGATATGTCCGGAAATTTGATTCTGAAATCAAACAGCAATTATCCACCTTTCACTGAGATAAACTATACCCCTGATTTTTCAAAGATAGAAAAAGTCAATATCTATAGAAATGATACCCTACTATATAGCAAACCTATAACTTTGTGCAACAATAATGGTTTATGTGAACCCTGCACAAATGACAATTGTGAAATTTTTGAAAATGAAATCGTTTGCGGAGACTGCGAGCCAAGTTCTTTGGATGGATTCTGCAGAATTGAAGATGATAATATCTGTGATCCCGACTGCACTGGATATTTTTATGATATTCCTCCTGAAGGTTGCTTTGAAGACACTTTAGATAATCTCGGATGCAGTTTTTATGATATGTTGGAATGCTCGCCAGATGAGACCTGCATCGGACCACAAAACACAGGAAATATTACCTGCTGCAATGAATGCCTTAAAGACAACCTAAATGTCAAGGAAAATACCTGCAATGACTTCGATTTTTTTGAGTGCTCTGGAAATGAATTCTGCGACAAGGATGAACTTACATTATTTAATAACCAGACATGCTGCACAGGCAAATGTCAAAGGAGTGATTACTATGACAAGAATATACTTGACAGCAATACTGAGCAGCCTCTCTCTATATGGGTAGTTATTGCATTTGCTGTATTTGCTCTCTTGATTTTGTTTCTCGGAAAAAAGAAGCTTGTGCACATTGCAATCTTTTCGATAATAATGATGGGCGGCATCTATGTCGCATCAATTAATGGAAGCAAGATTACAGGAAGAGTTGCTGCGACCCAAGATGAGCAGATGCAAAAGATTTGCGAGGTTGCAAAAGCGTATGATTTGCCTGGTTCAATGCTGCTAACAATCGCCTATAAAGAAAGCCAGATTAAACATTATGATGCTGAAGGAAAAGTGAAAGTGTCATATGATGGAGGTGTCGGTATCATGCAGATAGACCGAGGGTATGTTCCTTATGGTGAGCCATTCAATGCATGTGGAAAAAGCAGGATTGATGGAAGAGAGCTCGATGCCTGGCAGCTTGTTGATAATATTGAATGCGGCGCTCTTGAAATCTGGGAAAAATGCGGATATTTCGACTGCTTGAACAGCGAAAAGAAATATTATTGCCCTAATGATGGAACAGGGATACCTGCAAAAAACGTTGTGTATAAAGGCTGGGACATCGCACTCAGAGGTTACAATGGATGGGGCTGCAATGCTTATGATTACATGAATCTTTGGGGAGCAAGAGATCCCAGATATATTGATTTAATAATGAGGATACAAAGCTATGTTGAAGACTTCCATACGCTTGAAGATGACTATAAAAGTACATGCAGTGATGATGTTCCTACTGTAACCCCACCTGAAACGCAAGGATTTGACAGGAAAAAAATAGCTGCATATGCAAAGGAATTTGCAACAAAAGTAGTCGACGATGGCTGCTTTTTTACAAATAGCGAATCACCTGAGTGCAGTTCAGGCATGATTAATGCAGGCGCAACGGCACCAAGCAACTACATTTCAGGATCAGATTGTGCACATTTTGCATCGTATTCACTTAAGCAAGGTGGACTAACTATTGACTGCAGATATAACCCAAGCACATGCATACCTTATGGAGAACCTGGTGCACAGAGATTGAAAGATCTATTGATAAGCAAAGGAATTGGCATTAAGGTTGAATCATCAAGCAAATTGGATATTGGAGATCTGATATTCTATGATTGGGATAATAATGCTGTAATAGACCATGTTGCCGTATACATTGGAAATAATCAAGTTGCATCACATACATCAAATGGAATATTTGATTGGAACATGGGCCATCCTGACGCTACCTTTACATACCTTCATTTGATTGAAAGTTCTGGAACATCGGAGCCAGACTATTCCTCAATTCCTGAAGAGCTTCTAAAAGGAGATAAGATGGGCTATTATTATCTTAATCCATCATTTACAGTCCACAGCAAAATTGATTTGAAGAAAATTGATGACGAGCTCAGGTTCAGCGAAATATTAGTAAGTGATGCTTCAGCCTGCGTTCAAACAGGCGCCAGCTATAGAGATTGTGTTATTAAAGTTCTATCTGAAAACCCTGAGCATGTATGGTATTTGGACGGCTGCCCTGGAGAACAATATACTATCAGCAATTCAAATATGTTCAAATTTTGTGTTGATTCTGGTTATAAAAAATTATCTGGATCTCCTTTATATCTGAGATTTGCTTTGACAATAAATGATGAAACAATGAAAAGATATCCTGAGTTTTCATATGATATTGTTGAAGACAGAGCTGCAGAACCGTCAAAATCATCAACACCTGCCCAAAATGCAAATACAGATAATGCTCCTGAAGTTACTGTGCCTATCACTACACCTGCAAAAGACACAAGTGAAGTTGAGAGCAATATCAAAAAAATAATGAAAGATTGCTACGGCGCAGCGAGCTTCAGAAATCTGGATAACAAAGAAGAAATAAAAGTGAATGAGAATTCGCTCCTCCATTCTATGAGTATGTTTAAGGGTCCTCTTTCAGTATATTACTATATGAGTGTTCCTGAAGAATACTGGCCAGATGCAGCAAGATATATTACTGGTATGATTAACGTCAGCGACAACTACGACACATCAAGAGTATTCAGTGAAATTGAAAAACACACTGTCAGTACTGAGATGGAAGGATTCAACAGATTCCTGCAAGAGAACGGCCTTTCAAAAACATTCGTTAGCCAGTTCTATTTCACTGCTGACGGATATACCCCAAAGCAATTTGAAAAGCCAAGAGCCTGCACAAGTGCTGTAGATAAAGAAGGAAATCAAAAAAATATTGAAATTGCTGATGACTGTGAAAAAGCTGCAACTGCAAGTGAGATGGTCATGTTCTACGAAAAGTTATATAATGGAGATTTGACATATAATGGTTTAAAAATAACAGATACTCAAAAAGCAAAAGCCCTGGAGACTTTAAAGAGAGCAGTTGATTTTAAGTTTGGTATTGCAGATGCAATATCTCATGATATTCTTTACAGCAAAGGCGGCTCCTATGCCTATCCAGCAAAAGGAAATGATTGGCCGCACAACGTGTATACTGATTCCGGAATCATTATAGGCAGCTACGGCAAATATGCTTACTCTATCCTTTTAATGGACTGTGAAGATGATTTTGGTGTAACTGCAAAGAAGGCAAAGGATGTTGCAAAAGAAGTGGAAAATTTCTTAACTGGCTCAGACCAAGTTGCTTCTTAAACATATAGCCTTTCTTACTGGTGACCCAAACCTTTTTAAATACAGAATCATTTAAGTTTATAGACGAGAAAGGTGGCAAAAATAGCCTATTCTTGAGTTAAAAATTAAGGCAAAAATGACAGAAGAAAATACTCAGAGCTCCGATAAGATTGTTCCTGCTATGATAGAGGACGAACTTAAATCAAGTTTCCTTGATTATGCTATGTCAGTCATCGTATCCAGAGCTTTGCCGGATGTTAGAGATGGCCTAAAACCTGTACATAGAAGAGTCTTATTTACCATGCTCGAGCTTGGCCTTGAGTTTGGAAAACCATATAAGAAATGCGCCCGTATTGTAGGAGACTGTCTTGGTAAATGGCATCCTCACGGTGATTCATCTGTATATGATGCTCTTGTTAGGATGGCGCAGCCATGGAGTTTAAGATATCCGCTTGTAGACGGCCAAGGTAATTTCGGAAGCGTAGATGGAGACAGCGCTGCTGCCATGAGATATACTGAAGCAAGACTTTCAAAAATATCAAGTGAGATTTTGGCTGACCTTGAGAAGGACACTGTTGATCTGCAGGATAATTTTGACGGCTCGCTCCAAGAGCCAAAACTTCTGCCAAGCAAACTTCCGAATCTTCTGGTAAACGGATCATCGGGAATTGCTGTTGGAATGGCTACAAATATTCCGCCTCATAATCTGAAAGACATCTGCGGCGCTGTAATTAAGACTATAGAAAACCCTGAAATAAGCATCAATGAATTATGTGAACTTGTCAAAGGACCTGATTTTCCGACAGGCGGTCAGCTATGCGGAACAATGGGAATAAGGCAGGCATATACAACTGGAAGAGGAAAAATAAAGGTCAGGGCAAAAATTGAAGTAGAAGAAAATAAAGGAAAAACAAGCTTGATTGTAACTGAGATCCCCTATATGGTGAATAAATCTATGCTCATAGAAGAGATTGCTGATCTTGTCAGGAAAAAAACAATCAATGAAATATCTGAACTTAGGGATGAGAGCAGCAGAGAAGGCATGCGGATAGTAATTACACTAAAAAGAGATTCTAACAAAGAGATTGTGATTAATCAACTCTATAAGCATTCGAAGCTTGAGACAACTTCCGGCATCAGGTTCCTTGCGCTAGTAAATAATATGCCAAGAACACTCAACCTAAAAAATTTGATTGTACATCATATTGAGCATAGGGTAGATATCATAACAAGAAGAACAAAATATGACCTGAAAAAAGCCCAGGACCGGGCCCATATACTTGAAGGGCTAATCATTGCGCTGAATAATATCGATGCAATTGTTGAGAAAATTAAGAAAAGCCAGGATGCCGAGCAGGCAAGAATGATGCTTATCAGCGATTATGCACTAAGCGAGGAGCAGGCAAAGGCAATCCTTGATATGAGACTGCAGAGGCTAGCTGCACTTGAGCAGAAAAAGATAAAAGATGAACATGAAGAACTTACAATTCTTATAAAAAGCCTGGAAGAAATTCTCGCGGACAGGAGTAAGATACTCAAAATTATTGTTGATGAACTGAACTTGCTGATAGAAAAATACGGTGGCGAGCGAAGAACTGAAATAATAAGCTATGAAGAAGACATTGATATTGAAGACTTAATAAATGAAGAGGACGTTGTTGTAACTATAAGCCACAGCGGATACATCAAAAGGATGGCTCTTGAAGAATACAAGCAGCAGAACAGAGGTGGAAAAGGAGTCATCGGCGCTGAGACCAAAGATGATGATTTCCTCAATCATCTGTTCATCGCAAATACACATAGTTATCTGCTGACTTTCACTAATAAAGGGAAGATATACTGGACAAAAGTCTATAATCTTCCTGAAGGCAATAGATACGCAAAGGGAAAAGCCATCATCAACTTAGTCGGTGTAGAACCAGGAGAGCAGATATCAGCAGTCATCCCTGTCAGAGAATTTGACAGCCAGCATTATCTTGTTTTTGCAACTAAACAAGGCCTGGTCAAAAAAACAAATCTTGAAGAATATTCAAGACCAAGACAGGGAGGAATCTGGGGAATCGCCCTGAATGATGGTGATGATGTCATTGATGTCGTAAAAACTAATGGAACTCAGCAACTAATTATCGCAACAAAAGACGGTAACGCTGTGAGGTTCAATGAGACTGATGTAAGGTCAGTCGGCAGGCACAGCCAGGGTGTCAGAGGAATCAGGCTGAAAGGAGATGATATTGTAATTGGAATGGTTGTTGCTGAAGATGGAAAAACACTTCTGACAATCACTGAAAACGGTTTTGGAAAAAGGACACCTGTTGAAGATTACAGGCTCATCAACAGAGGCGGCAGCGGAGTCATAAACATAAAGACCTCTGACAGGAACGGAGGCGTCGTTACAATAAAATCTGTCACTGAAGAAGATGAGATCATGCTTATAAGTGTAGGTGGCCAAGTGATTCGGACAAGCACTAAATTCATATCTGTCATAGGAAGGAACACACAGGGTGTCAGACTTATGAAGCTTGATGAGAATGATAAGGTAGCGGATGCTGCCAAGATAATTAGTTAGTAACCTGGAACTTTGAATTCTATTGACTTTTTGCTAAGATACCAATGCAGGCTTGAATTATTTGGGTGCTGACTAAAAAACTGCAATGCAAACTGAGTGCTTTTAGGGTGCAATCTCCATATCTGAATTAACTTTGCAACCTGCGAAGCATGGTTATCTTCCAAATTGATTGGTAAATCTATAAGTGACTGTCTAATAGCAGGCAAGTCAGAATAGGGTGGTTTGGCTAGTTTATCACAAACTGAATATAATCTTCCTACTACCCTTTCATAGTATTGTACGAGCCCATCAATGAAAAAAAATGGTGCAGAGTCTTTTTTTGGAAAAAGTGAGAAATATTCATGACTTCTATCAAATCTATATTCGTCAGCCGCATAAAGTACAATTTTAGATGGTAAATTTTGGTCAAGATATGTTCTTAGTTCTCTTCCATTCTGTTCCAACTTTTCGAATTGTGCTCTATCAATGTTTGACACAATTGGATGAATTGCTTTGGGCATCAATTGTCTTATGTATAACAAATCAAGTCCATAGGTGGCATTTGTTAAATCTGGCCACATTAATTCCACAGCCCTTTCGCATCCTTCTATAAAAGGTTTAGATTCTGGTTTATATTGCCTTATTATTACTCGAGTTCCAGGAAATTCTGTCAAAAAAGCTGCAGTAAACATAGTTCTGGCCAATATCTCGTGATATTCTGGCGGCATCGAAGTTTTTTTAAGATCATGCATAGCAGACTCAATAAACGATGGAGCTGCATCAAGGGTACTTCCTGAATTCAATAAAGATTCAAATATTATTCGTGCAGCATCTGAGTCAGTAAAAGCATTAGCCATATTGAATACTTTTAACCGTATATTTAAATAATTTACTATTTAAAAGTAACAATTACACATCAAATACCCTTAAAAACCTTTCCGAATTCCTGACTATAATGTATAGAGGAATTGTGATAACAAACCAGGGATGTGAAGACATAGCTCTACAAGAGACTGGCGAGCTCATTTCCATAACTGAAGCAAAAACAGACGAGACTGTAGTTTTATTTGAGTTCAAGAAACTCACTGATCTATGTGTAATCAGTTATATGGGACAGTCCATTTCCAGAGCCATTCTCCTTCTTGGTGAATTCAAGGTAAATCCTGATTTGGACTCTACACTTAAGAATGCGAATGCAGCACTGGAAAAATCAGATCTAAAATCCTGGCTGAAGAGATATGTGATTGAATGCACACGGCTCGGTGATCATGATTTCCGGAGCGTGGACATAACCTCAAATCTAAGCAGAGAACTAAAAGGGATTGTCAAAAAGAATTACAAAGTTGAAGTAAGTGCTGATTTTGACAATCCAGAAGTGATATTCTTTGTATATATCTATAATAATCAAGGATATATTGGAGTTGATTTCTCAGGTATTGACCTTTCAAAGAGGCAGTATAAGATATTCAACCACCCTGAATCTCTTAAAGGGACTACAGGCTATGCACTAGTCAGGGAAAGCGGCTTTGAAAAAGGAATAATACTAGATCCCTTCATGGGATCAGGCGTTATTGTTATCGAAGCGGCATTGTATGCAGCTAAATTTCCAGTGCAGTATTACAGTAAAGATAAGCTGGCATTTACTGTATATGATTTTTTTCAGAAAGAGAAGGATGCTTTTTTCAAAAAATATGATAAATTGAGAGATACAAAATTAAGTATTTTCGGATATGATTCACAATTTAGATTTCTTAAGGCTAGTCAAAAGAATGCAAAGCTCGCTGGAATTGACAAATGCCTTAATCTTAGCAGGATAGAAATTGAGTGGCTTGATACTAAATTTGATAAGCATTCTGTTGATGTGATTGTAACCGATCCTCCGAGAGAGTCAAAAAACAAGGATACCAAGGTTATTAAAAAAGTATATCAAGATTTGTTCAATAATGCAGATTACATACTCAAGAAAAAAGGAAAAATAATGATTATTGCCATGAGGTATGAACTACTGGATGAGTGCGCAAAAAATAACAAGTTTAAAAAAACAAAAAATAATCTGATCTACCAAGGTAGAGAATGCTTCAGCATCATGACTTACGAGAGGGATAAAGAATGAACTGCGAAATGTGCGGAACAGAATCATCACTTACTCACGCCATGGTAGAAGGCGTAGAGCTTAGATTATGCAAGAATTGCCTGTCTTTCGGAAAAATTGTAAATAGACCACGAGCAAAACTTCCTCCTAGGCCAAAACAGCCTGAGAAGGAGATGATTGAAGTCATTGTCTCAGATTATTCCAATTTAATAAGGGAAAAACGGGAAAAGATGGGGCTAAAACAAATGGAGATAGCAAAATTCCTGTCAGAAAAAGAATCCCTTATCCATAAGATGGAAGGGGGAACCTATGTTCCTTCAATAGAGCTTGCAAAGAAACTTGAGAAACAACTTGGGATAAAACTAATTGAAGAAGTTGAATCCACTCCACAGAACTTGAAGGCATCTGCAACATCTTACACAATAGGTGACATGATCAAAATCAAGTAAGAGTTTCTGATAATTTTTTAAGTTTTTGACACAATATTGAAATTGTGATGTCATCGGGATTTGCTTATTACTCATAAACAATTGTTTCGTCAATCACTCGTAACCACCATCAGTCACAGTACCATTCAGTCGCCATAGATGGGTAGCATGCTCGCAACGCTTCGGGTCACTCGCTTCAGACTCTGCGTTTTCCACTGACTAATATTCAATCATATACACTGGTGTAAAACCCAGATTTTCGAAATAAGTATTATTTAGAATAAATTATACCACTTTTAAGACTACATGAAACCTTTCTTTATCTGATCCTCTTCCCAGCCTACCTGACCGAGTGCTGCCTTAATTTGTTCATCAGTGAAACCCTGCTGCCTTGTAGTTTTTATGTAGTCCTTTATTTCAGTTATCTCGCTGTCCATCTCCTGGAGCGGCTGCACAATAACAGGTTTACCAAGTGTGATTTGTGATAACTGCATTTGTTGTGGCTGTGATAGCTGTGAAGGCTGCAGCTGTGATGGTTGTAAGGGTTTAACCTGTGATAACGGTTTACTGGACATACTCATGAATGCCTGCTCTATCTGCTGCTGGCTCCAACCTGAATTCAGCAGAGTGCTTCTGATTGAATTGTCATCAAGTCCCTGTAATTTACAGGTCGCGATATATTCTTTGATCTCACTAAGCTCTTGCTTAGCTGCAGTCTTTTGTTGCTTTTCAGTCTCCTTTTTCTGATACAGCATAAATGCACCTACAGCTGAGAGCACAACTGCGAGTATAATAAACATGAATAGTATGCCACCTATCCCTGATTGATTTGATCCGTCTGAAGGTGGCTCTTCTGGCGGTGATTCCACTGGTGGATTTACAACCTCCCCTGTGGGCGGAGTCTCAACTACAACCTCATGAGGTGGCTCTTCCGGTTTTTCAAATCCGACTATTGCAAAATAGCTGAATCCTGGCGATGTTGCTTCGTAATATGTGTAGCCAGAATCCTGAGAAGTCTGTGCAGTAGTAAGTTTCCACCACTCGCCGCTATTATATCTGTAAAGATATATCTGATCAGTATCAATATTGTAGTTGTTAATCCAATTATTCTCAACCCTGAACCTTATTGTAGCGCCAGATATATCCGCATCTGTCATCGTGGTCTTTTGCACTTCCAGATATTGATATACTCTCCCTTCAAGTGGAGGGATACTGCCAGGTAGTTCCTTGCTTTCAACGCTGAGCTGGATAGCGCCTGATACATCTCTTATCAAAATAAAGATTAGTTTTGTGAATGCGATTTTAGCATTCGCAATATTCATCGTGTGCTCGCCTGCTGTTAGCCCCTGCCAAATTTCAGAGAATTTGGCAGTTGTAGTGGTTCCTCCAGTTGTACCACCTCCACCTGAACCTCCAGTTGTTCCCCCTCCGGCTACTGTTACTGAATCTGTTGTTTTTTGTGCAGACTTGGAACCGCAGTTTCGCAGCTGGTCACAGAATGTGTAGTTCAGCTGATAGGTTGTGCTTGCCGAAAGGCCTGTAAATTCAAGTACATGGCTTAGCCCATATGAAGTGTTTGTCCTGGATGCATTTCCTATTATCACTGCCGTAGCATTTGAAGGCTCATCAAGAGTTATGGTTACCCTAATATAATCGGTGCCAATACTATATGACAAGCTGCTATCAGGTTCAGTTGTATCACTAATATTGAAATAGATCCTGGAAAGTCTTGAATTCCCGAACAGATCTGTGCAGTTCATAGTGATGTTATTTCTTGAATTTACATAATAACTGAATGTTGTTGAGAAGCTTTTTGAGCCAGACAGAGAAGAGTATGCAAGATTATTGAATGAATATTTACAGGTAGCATTCTCATTTGTTGTGGCAGATAGTAGTATATTGTAGCTGTCTGCAGAGACTGAATTATTTGTAGGTGAACTTATTGTGATTGTTGGAGGTATCGAATCATTTATTGCGTACACTGCACTAAGGTGCGGTACTAATACATAATTATTAGTGCTGTAACAGGGTTCAGTTGTTGATATCAAATAGGTTGCAGTGCACTGCGATATTTTGTTGCATGTTATCGAATCGTCGCTGCAATAGTATATACTTGTGTAATAGCTGCTGTTATGGGTCATCCTGACTTTTGCATAATATTTTGAGGCATTGCTCAGATAGTTTGTAAAATTCCATACAACAATATAGTCAATCGGAATTGCGCCCTGATTATTGATTATATCAGTTACAAAATTTGAGGAATTATCAGATGCCGTGAAGAATGACCATGTTGATTCTAAGCCAGGCATGCCTATAATCTCCAGAGTGGAATTGCTGAAATTCACCTGGATCGTGAAATTCTGGTTCACTGTCGTATTTGAAGAGAACAACAGATTACTTGTGAAATTTAGCACACTAACTGTTGTTGCATTCGGAATATTTATCTTAAGTAAGGCTGCCCACGCATTTGGATCGAATGAATAATTTAAATAGATAATCGCAGAGTCTGAGACCTCGCTTCCAAGAGTATCATTTACATGCACGGTCAGATTGTGCTTTCCAGGATAGCTAAATATGATAGCATTTGTATTCGTTCCGTTTACCTTTGCAATGCTGGTTTTATCTGTGTTCTCATCAAGAGTATACCATGCTGAATCAATATTTGTTTCTCTGATAGTGTAGTTCAAAGTATAGTGATTATCTGTGAGCATCTGGCTATTTGTGGGATGGTTTAATGTTATTTGTGGAATATCGACATCAACAATTATTGTGCCGGATTTTTCTGTTGAATATAATACTCCGTCGTATGCGAAGATAGTGCAGTTCCACATACCATCCCTTCCAAGATATGCACTGGAAAGTGTCGCCACATAGGAATTTCCTCCTGTTGAGACCGAAGTCATCCCTGTGCTAAAGAGGTCATTATTGCCTGCTGTAATATTATACCAGGAATAATTAACATAAAGCGAGCTGTTGTCAGAATCCATTATAGTTGCATTACAATGGATGTCTGCAATTGTGGTGCCAGAAGTCTGCACAATCCTTACGCTTGTGATATAGGGGGTTGCGACAACATGCACAGGATCAGAATCATATGCGCTTCCATCTTCATAACCGTCATTCGGGACAACACTGCAGAAGAAATCACCACCTCCAACAGTTTCATTGCTAACCATGACATTTGTGGTTGTGTTCATTAGACCTGCCTGATAATCTGACCATATCTGTTCTTCTGTCAAAATATAATCGTAAATCTTCACTTCATCTATTGAGCCGTTGAAAACTGCATTTGGTGCAACCTTTCCTGATCCTATCCAGATATTACCTAATGAACTCTCAACATTTCCTAGAGTGGAATTAACCAAAGTTCCATTAAGATAGAGATCAATGATTTTTGTTTGAGAATCATAGGTGACTCCAACATAATAGAATGAATCTGCTGACAGTGTCTCTGGATATGTGAGCTGGGAAGCATTTAGGTTAGTCCCGAATTTCCCAGAAGCATTGAAATATAACCAGGATCTTCCAGTTCCAGATAAATCAGCCTGTTGCAGTATAATTTGGGCTTGGTCACTCACAGGATTATTAGATCTTATCCAAGCGAATGCGCTAAAGTCCGTAGCGGAAGGATCAAATAAATAAGAGATATTGATATAATCGTCAACTCCATCAAACTCATAAGCACCGCCAACCTTCCCTCCTGTCCTGTTCCATGTTGCGCCGTAGACAACTCCATCATTGGTGTATCCTGAGTAATCTTTAGTCTCATAATCTTCATAGTTATTATTTCCTTCAAAGGGCATATAAAGTACACTTAATGGTGAATAATCTCTGTACCATGTTGTTATATTTACGACAGGATAACCTGATACAGAAGTTAGATTTATCCAGTTACATGTGAGGTTGCTTGTGACATTTGGATATTGTGGAGTGACATTCGGATAATCCATAGTAGCGGCCATGCTTATAATAGTTGTAACATTTGAAGTGAGCTTTATTCCATCTGCATAGCCGTCATTTGGCGTTGCTGCACAGTACCATTCATCACCCAAGTGGAGCTCTTTGCTTACAATTGTCACTGAGTTAATATTTGCCAATCCATCTTGATATTCTTGATAGATTTGCTCTGGTGATAGTGCCTGCCTATAGATTTTAATTTCATCAATCGAACCATTAAATTGCTTATGGATACTTGCAGGAATTGAATAATTGGCTATCCCTATCTCAAGGGGATTAGTATTGCTTATATCTATTTCTGAAGATATATTACTTTCTGAATCAGCCTGACCATCGATGAATATTTTTAATGGCATGTTTCTGTCCGCGACGACCGCAAAATGTGTCCAAGTATTTAGAGAAATTATTGATGAATTTAATGTAATATTGTTGTTAATATCTTTCAAGTACACATTTAGTTCTGAAGTATTCAGCAACGATATAACGAGCTGACCTCCGTTTCCATCTCTTTTTGCAATTATTCCTTGACTATAGACAGAACCTTTTGAATTAAACCAGCCTTCTATAGTGAAATCAATGTCAGCATCAAAGTCAAGGGCGGAATTATCTTGAACTAAAATATAATTTGAACCATTGAACTCATAAGCACCACCAACCTTTCCGCTTGATGTCCAATTTGCCCCATAAATAATTCCATGATTATCATTCCCAGAATAATCCCTCGTTGTCAGGGTGGTATCATTCCCATTGGCCTCGAACGGCATGTATAGTGCATATATCGGTTCGTTGTTCTTATACCATGCTGTCAGATTATATACTGATTCTCCGTCTGACTCAGTTAAATCTGTGATATTGCATACCAGACTGCTTGAGAGGCCTGCATTCAGCGGCAAAATAACTGGCTCGCTCATATATGGCAGGTTGTTAACATATGTTGTTGCATAGCCATTGGATGAATAACCAATACCATCAAAAGAGGTCACATTACACATCCACGTCTCTTTTCCTGATATGTTATTTTCCCCTAAAGTTGTTATTAGTGTAAGTGTATTATTAGTTACCAAGGTTGATCCTGCTACAATTTCGAGATTGTCATACTCTGTCAAGTTATACCATTGATAGTATACAAGAGTTGAAGCATTTTCACTGTCTCGTGCAGTTGCATAGCACCCCAGATCTGTTGTCCCGTTTGGATATAATGGAAGTATCGCTACATTTGTAATTATTGGGACTTCATTTTGAATAGTAACTGATCTTGAGGAATAGCTTGAATTCTTATAACCATCATATGCCCTCACTGTGCAGTTCCAATTCTCTCCGACTTCTGTAAATGAGTTGTCTAAAGTTGCAACTGTTGTGCTTGAGTAATTTGTGACTGTTAAGTTCCCTCCGGAAAAAGGCATTGATGAGTTATACCATATCCATTCAACTGTAAAAGTGGTGTTTTCTACATCATATGCTGTTACATTGCATTTCAAGTCAATCAATTTATTCGGCTGTGCCGGCGAGATATTTACTGCAAGAACAGTTGGAGCAAGATTTCCATAATCAGTGATTGAAATAGTCTGATTATCTTCTCCATATTCACTATTGTAGGTTGCATTGACTTTGAATTCATAATCTCCATTCCCGAGAGATGGAATTCTGAAAGTATAATTGAAATTTCCATTCTTGTCAGTCTTTAGCATCGAATCATTCAGCATGAATGTGATCCTCGTCATGTTGTAGAATGCTCTTATCTCTTCTTGTCCCAGAGTCTTGTTATATATCCTCATCTCATCAATAATTCCATCAGCAGATTTTCCTGTAAGAGGGTTAAAACCAATAAAGATGGGGTTTGCATCATTATGCATTGCTACATAACTTCTATTTGTCTGGTTTATAGATGCCAGCTGCTCTCCATTTAGATAAAGTTTAATGCTGTTTTTTGCAGGGGTTCCGGAATACGTCGCAGCGAGGAATATCCACTGATCTACATAGGATGAAAGGCTGCTGTTACTGACTTCATAGAAAAAATCTGTCGGATAGTTGTCATGCAGAGATAAGATAAGATGCCCTGTCTTGTTTGTATATAATCCATATTCTGCATTTAAAATATCTGCTGTCTTGAAGAGAACTGTAAAATTTCCGTAATTTCTCATTTTGACCCAGGACGTTATGCTGAATGGATAATCTCTGGATCCATTACCAAACTGCAGTTTCTGGGAATCAGCAACTTCGATATATTCTCCGTCAGCATCAAAGTCAAAGCATTTTCCGTTAGGACAATCGCTTGTAAGTGTTGCAGAGCTGACACTTCCATTATGGTCTAGTCCTGAGAAATCAGTGACGAACGTATCATTTTCACCATATACACTTGAATTATCAAAATGGAGCACCATGTATGCGTTTTTATCCGGATTCGTGAAATTGATATTGAGCTGTGCACCAACATTTCCAAAATACATATAGAAACTTGTATTTGAAGTAGCTGACATATTCATCCATATCCAGAATAGGGTATTTGCAGAATTGCACGACGATTCAACAACTGTGTGGGAAAGCATATTTCCTGTAAAGTCTGAGAATCTAACATCTCCGCAATCATCATTCATCCACCCCTGCGATATGAGGCTGGATGTTGACACATTTACATAAATGAGTGAATTGTTCAGTTTCAGATTAGCCATATTGTCTGCCTGGAATTTCATCCTGAAACGATATGATGTATTCCACCATAATAATGGGTTATTGAAATTCCATCCATCTGTAACATTTAGAGCCATTCCATCAAGATATAGGAAGATAGATGTGTTCACAACATCATTCCAATGGCTGTCATAAATATGACCTGTAACCCTAGCGCTATCACCCACATCAAAGACTGTCTTATTGAGATATTGAACAACCTGCAGGAACCTGATGAAACCAATAGCAGTATCATTCCCTCCTGAATCATCGAAGGTCACAATTGTATAATTCCATTCCCCAAAATTATCAAGCCTATAAGTTTCTGACTGGTACAAATCTCCTGACCTGGACACAGCACCTACATTATTCATGACAATGCTTCCGTTTGAGGAATAAAGTGTAAAGTTGACATTTAAAGGATGTGGATCATCCCCGTCAGTCACATTCACCTCAATATAAAATACAGAGCCGTAATCACCTGTATAATACGGGTTAATCGGAACTGTATAAAATGAGTTTATATCTGAAATATCATCAACCAACAGAGTGATATTGGCTTCTCCATAGTCTGCCGCAACAGTCGCATTGATTTTGATTTCATAGCTACCTGCTTCTAGTGGAGATTGTATGAACACTGAATAATCTCCAGTACTATTTGTTTTTAGGGCAAGGTTACTTATTTCAAATTGGTTGAGTGCCCTTCCATAAATTCTTACATCATCAATGCTGCCATTGAAATACTTTCCAAGCGTAAGATTTGAATTTGACGTAAAAGTAATCAGTGTTGATATGCCGGAAGCCATCATCACTCCATCTTTATAGAGTTTTATTACGCTACCATCCTTTGTCGCGACAATTGAAGACCATTCATTTGGCGTAAATACTGGGTTTGAGGCTATTCCTACTGTTGCTTCAGCGTATCCGATTTGGTCACGTGAATTAGTTCCAGTATACCACATCTTGTATTTATTTGCATCTTTTATCACAGATACTCTACCGAGTCTTGAATCCCAGTCTCCTGCTGTACCGTTGAATATTGGGTTAGATGTTGCCTTCACCCAATTTATTCCATCATAGGAGTATGCATAACCCACATTGTAATATGTGTTGTTCGTACCTATATACCACATCTCATAGGTGTTACCATCTTTGATGACATGCGGAGCCATTACACTTGTGTCTTCCCATGTTTGAGACACTCCATTGGCTAGTATTGGATTGCTTGATGACTTGGCCCAAGTTATTCCGTTTGTAGACGTAGCATATCCTAATTTGTATCTAAGTGAAGTTACATTTCTTCCTGCATACCACATCTTGTAAGTGTTATTCTCAAAAATAACAGTAGGATACATCACTGAATCAGTCTCCCAGGTTGCGCCAGTATTCAAAACATAAGTAGCTTCCCTTGACCAGTTTATTCCATCTCTTGAAACAGCAAATCCGATCTTGTAATCATCCGTTGCACTGACGTCGTAGCCTGTATACCACATCATATAGGTGCCATTGCGCTTTATTACTGATGGCCACATGACTCCATCTGAATCAAATCCTGCTCCTGTGCTCTTATTCAGAACGTAAGTAGGATATTTTGTCCAGCTTTTCCCATCAGATGAAGTTGCGTACCCTATCCTAAACTGATTTGCTAAATCATCTCTTCCTGTATACCACATCTGATATGTCCCGTTTTCAGCTTTGATAATTGATGGCGCAGAAACATTTGTATCATCCCATTGATTGTTTGCTCCGGCAGTAAGCACAGGATTGCTGGAATATTTGACCCAATTATTAATGAGGGATACGTTTTGGATATTAAGATAGATATTTCCCTGCGGACTGATTCCCAAATCAAATGTCTCTTTGTGTGCAAGTATCTGATTATAGGTTCCTATTTCAGCATAGCTGCTGTTTCCGGTCATGTATGCATAAAGTGCAATTGAGAAATTCTGTAGAGTATTGAGTGAATTTATCTTATTGAATTCGATTGAAGTAGTGTCATTAAACCTAAACGACGTATTGAATTTACCATCACTGACAAGCGGACATTTTGTGCAGAACCCATTATTTCCATTACCAGATATATCAGCAACTGTCGTTCCGAGGGCATCATCGAATTTCCAGTATCCTATCAGGCTTTCGTTCGAGATATAAGGTGTAATGCTAATATTATTGATTGAAATTGTAAGGCTCAGGTTCTTTTGGTTACCTGCTCCTCCATTGATATGTCCTTTAACATTAATCACTTCACCCAAATCTGATATAGTCTTGTTTAGGCTAATAGTAATATTCAGTACATTTACCCTGCTTGAGTATATACTAAATACTCCATCTGCGTCAATCGCATAGATTGTGTAATTCCAATATCCGTAATGGCTTACGTTGATGGTAGCTGAATTAAAAAAATCACCTGAATAAGATGATGCGTTTTCATTATAGATTACATAGCTGCCATTAGGAGCAGTCACAGTGAAATTAACTGCCACTAGATTCTGATCAGCATCTGTCGCATTTACCTTTAATACAAATGAAGTGTTGTGATGGAGATTATGCCAGACATTTGGCGGAATTGTTTCAACTGTATTGATTACAGGAACAAAAACAGTGAGTATACCAATATCTCCTGATATCTTATCCTGCACCATTAGATTATTTTCCTCTTTTGTAGTATTATCAATCAATTCAGATGGAATAATCTCTGAAGAAATATCCTCAGTCGGTAGTTTTGGTCCAGTTACATTCTCTTCCTGAATTGTCTCATTTAGCTCAGGTTGTAGTTCATCTGATATTATTTCAATTGGCTTAGTATCTGTATCATTTATATCTGAAATAAGAGTTACATTATCATTCAAAGAAACATTTTCGGAAACATTTTCCAACAATTCAAGGGGTAACCCCATGGTAATTTCCGGTGCGACTGTATAATTTGGATCAGTTAGATTGTCAATAGTACTATTTGTGAGATTTTCATTCCCAAGAGATGTAAAAACCAGTGCAAGAAGCAGTACTAAGGTTACAACTAAGGAAGCATCATTTTTTTTCATCTTTAGCCTCCTTAAGTAGTTTAAGCACAGCTTTGTCAACAAAATTTTTCACTGAGGGATATTCAATCCTATTCTTTCCTTTAGAAATATACTCTTCTACCTCTTTTTTCAGCTCAGAATCAAGCTTAACCGGTGCATCGGACATCCGTGCATAGTAACTTTTCGGTACTTTAAATACTTTTCTGTTGCATTAAAAGTTAATTATAAATAGATTTTAACTAAGCAAATTGAGAAAATATGAATATAATAAGTAATGAAAAAGTAGTTTTTAAACATATTATAAATGAGTCAAAATATATAATAAGTTACTATTAGTAACTTTATTCAATTCCTATGCTTTCGATTCATATAATAGAAGATGAAAGAAGAAATTCCTCCTAAGGACAATAACACAAACGAGAGCAGATACGCTGCGTGCTTATCTGCAGAAGTTGTATTTGGATTCTCTAATGTTGTATTTTGAGATTGCTTAGCAATATCTAATATATCAATACCTTTTTTTTCTTCAATTTCTAAGATCGCACTATCCTCATAAGTGATCGCAAAGAGGCTCATTCCAGGAGAGTCTGCCTCGTATTGGTATAAGTCTGAATTCTGCCCGATTCTTCTGGTATTCAGTTTCTCCCAAACACCTGAATACCTTTGCATAACTATATTATCTGGATTTTTTCCCTCCAGCCATGTGGCTGGCACTGAAAACCTTATGCGTATATCCTCAATGTCTGAATCTGTTTTATTGATCTCATAGTACTCAAAAACAGAATCTAAAGGATGCATTACATTTTCGGTTTTCCTGACTGAGATTGCAACACTTCCCTCTTGTTTTTGCAGGACAAAAATTACACTGTTGATATCATCCAAAGTAAAGTCCACTATATGAGTGCCCTCAGATGGGTTTGCAATAATTTGGGTGTGTTCATCCACTGCAACTGAGGCGACTGAAATAGAGTGGCCGCCTCCGCCACCTCCGCTTCCACTCTTTGCGACTGTAACTGTCTCTGTGGATTTTGTGCCTTGGGATTGCGCACAATTGCCAAGCCTATCACAATAAATTATACTGTAAGCAAAAGCCGTCCCACTATCGAGACTGCTAAATGTAAGTGAGTGTGATAGGCCATAATCTGAATTCTGGGTCACACTATTTAGAATAGTTGTGAGGTTTCCTGGCTCATCAAAGGTTTCTGCAAACGCTACGGCGGAAGTAGTTGATGTTACTGTGCTTGATCTAAGAGGAGAGGTTAAATCATTGACTGTAAAATTATACAACTTGAGATTAGAATTATTGTAAAAATCAGTGCAGTTAATCAGCAGCTTGATCTCATCATTTGCGTAGTGCGAATATGCTATAGTATGTTCTATTATTCCAGAAAAATCCATAGTACTATTTAGTATGCAGGTTGCATTTTCAGATGTTAAAACACTAAAAAGGATATTATAACTTGAATTTATCTGCGAGCCATTTAAAGGAGATATAAGATCAAATCCAGGTGGAGTTGTATCGACTGAGTCAATATAAAGACTAAGTGATGTTTCGCTATAATTTTGCGAGCCTGGATACACTGCCGAAATATTTACTCTTCCGACTCCTGGAACCTGATACGAATAGTTTATTGAATAATTTTCGTACACCAGCTGTGAATCAATATATAATCTTATAGGTATAATATCACCATGAGAAGTGATTCCAATTTCTACACTTGAATTTTTTTCGATCGTCAAATTCTGGTTTACCAGGTTTAGTGTAAGGTTCATGGATGGTGAGGGTCTTGGGTAGCTCATAATAAATAATTCTGACGAGATGATATTCCCTGTTGAATCTTCAACATGGATGCTGTAATTATGAGAATTGTTGGCTATACTAATATTGTAATAAAATGAATTCATGCTCCCATTCATTGATAGATTAATCCCATCAAATTCAATCAATGCTAGAACTCTCTCCGACGTTGTGATACTCACAAAACTGTCTGAGCAGTTGCATGATGTGTTTCCTGAGATGAAACTTATCCGTGGCATATCATCAATATAAGTAAGGGCTTTTGTGATATTTATTCTTGGGTAAACCTGTGAATTTCTAGGGTCCGTGATATTATCGCCATGTCTGAGAGCTTCTTCAATTTGCCTTGGAGAGAGGATCGAGCCATTTTCAAGTTTTTTGAAATTCCTAAGCAGAATTGCTGCCCCAGAAACAAACGGAGCGGACATCGATGTTCCTGAGTCTGATATGAATCCTCCTCCTAATAACGCTGAAGTTATGTCCGATCCTGGAGCCAGCAAATCAAGGTTATTTCCTGAATTGGAATACGAGACATCAACTGCATCTGCTTTTGTTGTTGCTCCGACCGATGTTACATTTTCAAGGCATGCTGGAAATGCAATGCCGGTGGATGATCCGACATTTCCTGATGCAGCAACCACCATGATTCCCTGATTTACAGCCTCATTCACAAGCTCTGAAAATAAGGTATATATCCCCGGGGTAGAATCGCAGTATCCTGAATATGTCCCGCCGCCTAGGCTAAGTGTTATTACAGATATGTTGAACCTCTCCTTATTCTCTATGCAGAACTCTATTGCTGCCATCACATCTGTAGTGTTTCCATCTCCACTAGAATCCATTGCCTTGACTGGCACTATCCTTGCACCTGGGCTCACTCCTCTGTAGGTCGGATCAATTGACCCAATGATTCCTGAAACATGTGTCCCATGACCGTGATCATCCATTGGATTATCATCATCAAGAGTTGTTATGCTTCCTGAGAGATCCCAGCCAGCAGGAATTTTTTCACACGACGAATAATTCATGACTGTGTCAGATGACCCGTTCAGAATCCTGTCAACTGCAAACCCCCAATCAGTGATTGATTCATCTGACTCGAACTTAAGATATAATGTATCTCCAACCACAGAAGGGCTCCATGTATTATTATGATGTCCTGTATAGACTGCAATTGTATTGTTATTTGCATCTAGGACTTTCAGATAATCCCATTCAGGCTCCAGGCTTATGTTTAAGAAATGCACAGAGATGAAAAAGAAACCAGACTGGTTAATTCTGTAGACTAGATTCTGGTTTGTGCTGTAAGGATGGCTTGACTCAGCAGAATAATTCAGTTCATTGCCAAAATATGTATTAGAGATTATATTGCATGAGCCGAATGCACTGTGACTAAGGTCAATTCCTGTATCAATGACACATGCAGTTTCACCTGTTCCATTAACTGGGTAAATATCTAGGTTCCAAAGGGTAGGTGCCCCAATAATTGGAGATGCATCATTTAGATATGTATGAAGAGGTAGATCTTCAACAATAAACTCAATATTGGGATCTTTTTTTAGCCTGGCAAGCGCTGACTTCGAGATGCTGATGGAGAGAGCATTTGTAAAATTGAACTGCCTTTTTACTGAAAACTCTTTTTCATATCTGTTCATCACTAGTTTTCTAATTTTCGAGATCTCTTCTTTTTTTGTGTTCAGTCTCTCATAAGAATCAAGTTTTGCATTAATCCTAGCCTTCATCACGCTGGAATCCTTAAGCTTGACAATGACATCCACTTTTTCAGAATCTGCATATATGATAGGAAAAAGCACTATAAGAAGTACAATAAAACAAAACTTACACCCCATGAGACTTTTGATATTAGTTTGCCTATTTTATATTTTGCTTTTCAGGGCAGCTTCAACTAATCCAAAATAAGTTGGATTGGGTTTCAAAGGTCTTGAGGTAAATTCGCCGTGATACTGAGTACCTAGATAATAATTCATTCCAGGAAGTTCCATTATCTGCATTATATCATATTTCGGATGCTTTCCTGAAAACACCATCCCGTGTTTCTCTAATAGAGGTATATACTTTGGGTTGACCTCATACCTGTGCCTGAACCTTTCTCTGATAAGTGTCTTTTCCACGTATAGCTCGTAAGCAAGTGTGCCTTTCTTGACTTCAACATCCTTGCCACCAAGCCTGATTGTTCCTCCTAGATTTTCTATCTTTTTTTGCTCTGGAAGAATATCTATCACAGGCTCTTTTGTCTCAGGATCCATCTCTGTTGAATTTGCATCCTTGATACCGCAGACATTCCTTGCAAATTCAATCACTGCCATCTGCATTCCGTAGCATACACCAAGATATGGCACGTCATTTTCCCTTATATATTTCAGGCACATTATCTTCCCTTCTGTCCCTCTTTTTCCCCATCCACCTGGAACAAGGACACCATCAACGCCTGATAGTGCATCTTTGACAGAGACTTTTCCGTTTTCAATGTCAGTTGTCTCAATCCATTTAATCTCAACTTCACTTTCAAGCTGATTTCCAGCATGCTCAAGAGCCTTGATGACACTTGCATATGAATCTCTCAGCGAAGTATATTTTCCTGTAATCCCGATTATAACCTTATGTTTTGGTTTCCTTATCTTTTCAGTGTATTCTTTCCATGATTTAAGATCAGCCTCTGGTGATTTTTTTTGCTTGAGATTTAGTTGATTTAGTACATTATCAGCTATCTTTGCAGTCTCTAAGAGTTCCGGAAGAAGATAAATGCTTTTCACGTCATGGACGCTCACTACATTTTCCATCTTTACATTTGAATACGCGCTTATTTTCTCCCTTACTTTTTCTGTGACTGGACGGCTTGCCCTGCATCCGATGATGTCTGGCTGGATCCCAAGTGATAAAAGACCTTTAATACCAAGTTGGGCTGCCTTGCTTTTTTGCTCTCCAAGGAAATCAGGCTCAAGGATATAAGTCAGCGCGATAAAACACACATTCTCTTTTCCTTCTTCGTACATAAGTTCCCTAGCTGCCTCGATACAGAACATATTCTCTAAATCACCTACAGTCCCACCTACTTCGAACAATATCACTTCTGCCTTGGATTTCATTGCAAGCTCTCTCAAGAACAGCTTTATCTCTCCAGTCACATGAGGAATGACCTGGACATCCCTTCCGAGATAATCTCCCTTTCTTTCTTTATTGAGGATCTGCTGGAAAAGCTTGCCATTTGTCATATAATTATCCTTTGTAATATTTAGATTCAGCATCCTTTCATATGTACCCAGATCCATATCAGATTCTGTGCCGTCGTCTAGGACAAAGACTTCACCGTGCCTAAAAGGATTAAGTGTTCCTGCATCCTGGTTAAGATAGCCGTCAAACTTGATAGGCGCAACCTTTAGCCCCCTGAACTGGAGCAGTTTACCAAGAGAGCTTGCGAATATTCCCTTCCCTAGTCCTGACATCACTGTCCCAAACACAAAAACATATTTCACCTGGCCTTTTTGATATCCTTTCGGATACGGGCTGTAGAATTCATGGTCAATTGATTTTTTTGATACAGAATTTAGTAGTTCTGACATAGATAACAACACCTCACAAAATATGCAATCTCAAAAGAAACAATATGCTGCATTATATAGTAAAGAAAGAGACTGTTTATAAAAATTTATATTTTGGATAATAGGGCTTTGCCAGGAAGAGTTAAAACCAAATGTTTTAATACGCTCTCTAATTCGCTAATCCTATGAAAATAAGATCAGTCATCATGCCCATAATCATAGCTAATGTCGTGATGTTCGTCCTTCAGATGGTGCTGGGCAATGGTTTCACAAACTCGCTTATGCTTACAAGCAGTGTATTCTCAAAGCCTTACCAGCTGCTGACTTCCATGTTTCTGCATGGAGACATCAATCATATTTTCTTTAACATGTACGGCCTGATGATTTTCGGACCATTACTAGAGCAGAGGATCGGCTGGAAAAGATTTGCTATCATATATTTCCTGTCAGGCTTGTTTGCTGGCCTGGGTCATGTTCTCCTTAGCCAGGTCATATACGGAACAATCCCACCTGCGCTTGGCGCATCAGGAGCTATAATGGGAATGATAGGAACCTTGATTATCTTAATGCCTGACCTGCGTCTTCTGTTATTCTTTTTTATACCTATGAATTTGAGGACTGCCGGTATTCTTTGGGCACTGACTGATGCGTTCGGGATATTTTTCCCGACTGGAATAGGTAATATTGCTCATCTTATAGGAATGGCAACTGGACTCTTGTTCGGCTTGAAACTGAAAAAAGAGAAGATTGTCTTCATATCAAGATTCGAAAGAAAATCGCATCTTTCGCCGGACGATGCTGATGAATACATGAGATCAGGCAGGATATAGACTAATCATCTGATTTTGGCTTTTTACCTATCTTTTTCTTACCTAAGTGCCCTAGAAAATTTTTACCTGTTACAATCGATTTTCCAGTCTCTTTTTCAAGCTCATTTCTTGCATTAAAAGCAATCTCTCCTCCTCGCTTTGCTGAAGACTTGCATTCATCGAAACCTTTGGAATCTCTTGCCTTTGTAATATCTGTCGTTGCTTTTTCTCAGAGCATATTAAAGATCAATTCCCAGTCAGTCATGTGGTCTCTCAAATTCTGATTTTTTATATCCAAATTCTTGAAACGCTTATACTCCTGTACTGTCTTTCCGAAAGTGGCTTTGCTTATCTCGTTTGTGAGGATTGCGAATTCTTTGTCTTCATTTACATCTCTTTGTTTCCACTCATCTGTCAGTTCCTGCCTTATTGCGATGCCACGCAGCCTTTTGTCTATCCAGTCTTTGGGATATCCTTTTTGCTCGTAATAGCTTTTGACCCTATCCTGTGCAAGCTCCGGGTTTTCAATCTCCTGGACACGCTCATATCCAACCTGCGCTAGCCACAGCTTGAATGGTTCTGCCTTTGGTGAGGGGATGGTTTGAATCAGTCGAAAGATTGTTTTTGTATCTGTGCAATCGGTAAATCTTAATTTTTCGTCTTCTGCAAACAATTTCAAAGGTACGATTTTATCGTACGCTTCAAATCCTTCGTCTTCAAGTTTAGATTTCAAATCAGACCAATATCTTTTTGGGACAGAACTATCGGTCAGTACTCCAATAATATCAACAATAGAAAAATACCACCTCTCATTATACCATTGTCTTCTTATACGCTTATCTTGAAATACAACAAGACCTTTATTTTCTGTCATAAAAAGATAATAAGGTGCTTTTATTTAAATATCTCACGCTAGATTGTCCAGTGGCTCACATTCGGAATCAAACAATATGGATGAATACAATAGATCAGGCAGGATCTAATAAGTCCTTGGAAGCACAATCCAGGAAAATTCACCCAAACAAGTCTTGAGATCTCCTGTGCACTTGCATTCGCCTGTATCCTTGCAGGTTGCAACACATTCATAATACTCCCTATCTCCAGGAAGTGCGTGGCCCCTGATGCTGCATTCTCCTGCATAGCACTCATCAAACTGGTTGCAGAAATCCTCATCCGAAATAAAAGTCCATTTTTCATGCTCCAATCCGCAACCTGCCTGACCAACTGGTTTTCCTATATCCCTGCAAAAACCGTCTTCGGATGCGCAGCAAGCAGGCTGGACAGGTCCAATAATATCTTGATTTCCCGCAAAAATGAATATGACTGAAGCTAGAAGAATTGCCGATGTGATGAAGAGGATAGTTTTTTTCATTTTTTTAAGGAGGATAACAAGGAGCTGTAGGACATGGATCATCTCGAGGATTTTCTGTTTTATCATCCCATGTGTAGTGTCCTGTATGATCACATAAATAGTAAAATGTTTCATAATGGCTGCATTTGCAATTTTTTTTACATCTAGGTCCATCTTCCCATGTACACGCGCTAGTGCATAATTCACCAATTAGACCTAAAGACTCAGGTACTGGTCTCTTATCAAAATTCCAATAACCTCCAACACAACATCCTGGATCTCCATCACCTGGATTGCATTTTACAGGTCTATAGCTTATCGCATCATTCAATCTACCTCTTCCGTCCTCTAATATTGGTGGATCTGGATATCTTGAAGGTGCCAATACCTCACCACCTGGAGAAAAAGTCTGCTGATCTTGTGTTATCAAAATAATCAAATCTCCGACATCATCATTAGTAGCAGTAGTGCTAACATCATCATCTGCATTACCACAATTTGGCAAAATATCCATGAAGGAAGCTCCCCATCTTGTGCTATGTGGATCAATATGATAATCTCTAATGGGAACAAGTACTTTATTGGTTGTCACTGGTCCACCTGATATTCCATTACATTCCTCAGTTGGTATATGTTTCGTAACTAGTTGATCCCCCCTGCTATACCACACATACCATGGCGGGTTTGTCCATGGGAAAGGGTCCTGTGACCAGTCATCATCTTCATCAGGATCAAATGGAGATTCAGCCGTCTTCATATTGAAACAGAACCATGTTGCTGTATCTCCTGGATAAAAATATGCAGGCACAATCTTCACTGTCCCTGCATCCGATGCCCTGTTCTCCCTGATGAAATAGAAATGGTAATTCGGGTCTTCCATATTGTATGTTTTCCTGTAATCGATGCTCCAAATCGTGACATTGACAACATCATACTGGAAATTTTTTGGGTTTGATTCAATTACACCAATCCCACCAATCCTCTGGCCTGTCTCGTTGAAGAGCTTCTGCCTCAATATATGCGATTTTGTCGAGATATCCTCTCTTATCACCCAGTTGATATAATTATATGTCCTCCTGAAATCAGAATGTATCTGCGTATAGAATTCCTTGATTGTGTAATCAATGTCAGCTTTCTTTACTCTGACAGTGTAATTCATGTGGGCTGTCATGAATTTTTCATTTATTTCAACATCCACACTCGGCTTACCTGACTGCATAATAATATCAAACCCTCTTTTCTCGAATTCTGTGAAATTGAGCATCTCAATCATATGGTTTTCCATCCATAGCGCAAGCTGCGACTCAATAGATATCTCTCCTGCAGTTGATGTGATCGGCGGAAGCGGCTGCTGGAACCCATATATGTAATCCTTTCCCCTGGTTTTTCCGATATGGGGATAAGCAAATGGCTGCTCCAGTTGCTCAAAACTTGACGTCGTTATTCTTCCGAAGCCTGGGTCCCCTCTTGAAGAATTAATGCCCACATTTATCCTCTTAAATATATAAGGCGATTGTTTCAGGTATTTTGGATAATTGTCAGGATAACCGTAAAGGAAGGTCCCGTTTTGGTTGCACATCCGATATTCCTGTCTCCATGTGTCATTAATCTCCAGACAGTCCGGCCAAGTGGATGTATATATTTTTCCTCCCTGCTCACCAATGAGGAAATATCCTTCGAGAAGAAGGTTCTGCATTGCCGCCTCAATATAAATCTTTACAGGTGTGATTTGCTTAAGGTTGACATCATCTGATTGCTTAAGAATATCAAGCTGCTTCTTGTTTGAGGACGTAATAAATATTGTAGATACGACAATTATTGTCATAGCAAGTATGATAAATACAGTGACCTGTGACTTCATGCAAACAGATATCTGTTTAAGGTTTATTAAATTTACTAGAGTTATCCTTACGGCAGGATTCTTTTAAGCGATAATTACAGAATCTATAAACAGAAGCGATTGTTTATTTTAGAAATTAAAAAAGTTGAGTACTTCTTCAGACTTCTCTTTGGAATATTATCAAGTATTATTTCATAAATCAACATTACTCAAATCACTCAACTAAGAAAAATTAATATACTGCTTAGCATTGAATATTAATGTGAAAAAAGGGGAATTTGGGTTTCATCTTAATTGGATATATGTGACATTGATAGGTATTGTTATCATAATTTCTGCGGGTGGGCTCATAAGCAGCATAAAAAGGAGCGCTGAATTCGATCTTCTTACAGATGTAAAAGCATATGTTGATAACATCTTAAAAAATATTCAGATGAACAACGATGCAGAATCTGAAGTGAATCTACCTAATGTTGATGTCCTATTTGAATGCGACACACTGACAGTTAGGAGCACTGAATCCTCCTCAATTCCGCTCACTGACAATGTCCTGTTCTCTCCTGATAAAATCAAGAATAACATTCTCGGTTACAGCCTATATTGGTATATGCCGTTTGATGCTGAATTCTTTTCATATATCACCAGCCCTAGGGTAAAATATACATTCCTTGAATCTCCACTATCACAAAAATTATATGAAAATGTGCCGGACAATCTCAATAAGGAGATAACAAACCATCCGACTGATTATAGTGATGAAAAAGTATATAAGATAAGGTATATAACTTTTGATTACTTGCCTGCTATAAATATACTTGGTGAATTCCCGCATGTGTCAGACAAGGATGTATCTGCCATAAAGATTGAAGTTATTGATGATGCTGAAAGTTTTCCGAACAGTTTCGGCAGAGTGACGTTCCACTACAAAAAAGGAAACAATTTCGTTGCAGATGGACAGGTTTATTATTTTGACAAGGCAACACTTCTAGGTGTTATTTATTCAGAAGACAACGCAAGATATGAATGCAACCTGAAAAAAGCGCTTGCAAAGCTTGGCATCATGGCAACCCTGAAAAAAGACAAGATACGTGTATTTTCAAATGATGACAGGTATAAGAATTGCCCTTATGAAAGATCAATGGTTGTTTTAAATGACCTTGCAACACTTGCAGGAAAAGCTGAGGTTGACCAGAATACACTGAAAGCTGTGTATGACCAGTCAAAACTTATCAAAAACGAAAATATATTATTGCAGAGGCTCTCATGCCCACTAATCTACTAAAATGAAATGTCAAAAAATAAAAATTTTTGAGCACTTTAGAACCCGAAGATTTCAAAAAAAATCACAGCTTGAGATAATGCAGTCGGCAATCGTCCTAATGATTGTTTTGTTCCTGTTTTCTGTCGGAGCAATATTTTTCATCGCTCAGCAGAAATCATCCTCACAAAAAAAACTGGATCAGATACTTATCATTTCGCAGATGAAGAAGTCAAAAAATATTGCGCTCCTGCCGGAAGTCCAGTTCAGCGCTGATAATGTTATAGTTGCTGACCATTATGACAAGCTTGCGCTGATGTCTTTCAAGAAAATAATTGATGATAACACTCTAACTTACAGTTCGCTCTTGCAAAACACTAAAATAGTGCTGAGTGAATATGATTATTTTAATGGCTGGACAGATACGACTATCCTTGATTATTCACCAGAAGATTATGTCGCAAAGAGAGAATTCCAGATACCTGTAGCACTCACCGAGCCTGACACTTATATAAAAACTGTGGGGATAATTTATGTTGAAATCTACAACTAAAGCGCAGTGGGATGCAATTGGAATAGTATTTATTGTAATAATACTTGCAATCGCCATGCTATATGTCGCGATGCAGCAAAAAGATAATACTGTTAACAATAAGCAGGATCTGATAGACTCTCACCTTTCACAAAGTCTTCTTAATTCAATAATGGAGTCAACGACCGACTGCAATACAGAGATGTACAGAGTGATAGAAGACTGCTATGGCAGAAATGACATATGCGAGACTGATTCATGTGTGCATGCCGCTGATAAGATAAAAGATATACTAAAAGGGACTCTGGAAAAATGGGGAAGGCCATATAGGATATATGCTGACAGCGCCGATGTCAGGCTTCTTGATCTGTCCCAGAACTGCTCCAGGTTTGATGAAAAAGTTTCATCAGGACTATTTTTCATTCCGACAACAACAGGAACAATAGTTGTTACGCTGGACATATGTAAGCTTTAAAAACCAAAGGATTTTCTTAGGATAATATGGCAACACTAGTGGCGCTTCTATCAACCGGCAAAGGCACCTGGGCAGAAGTGGCAAAGATAATCAGAGCCCATGACTGGGAAAAGGTATATCTTATAACAAATGAATTTGGTGCAGGAACATTTACAAAACTTGAGAATACGGAATTCATTGTCATCAACCCAGACTCATCTGTAGAAGAGATAATTGATTCAATTAAAAAAGGCCTCACGCAAAAGATTATGGATACTGAAGTGGCTCTGAACATGTCTTCCGGAACAGGAAAAGAGCATATGGCTACTCTTTCAGCACTGCTCAAACTCGGGCTTGGGATAAGACTGATAACAATTGCAAATGATGCAGTCAAAGAGCTCTAGAAAGATAAATCCTAAACCCTGATCCTTTCTTAATCTGGGAAACATTGCCAAACACTTCCATCATTTTTTTCTCAAGCGATGCTCCTCCTTTATTGTGCCTGGCGACTATCTGCAGGGTCCCCCCTTTCTCTAGATGAAGCAACGATCCTTCTATAATCTTGAAGCAGACTTCTTTTCCCGCAGCCTGCGGAGGATTTGAAAGGATTGTATCAAAATTCTCTTTGATTCCTGAATATGCATCGCTCTTGACGACATTTGCATCAATATTATGAAGCCTGCAATTCTTTTTTGTGAGCATCACTGCCCTTTCATTTATATCTGCCATTGTGAGTGTGATTTCCGGATTAAGTTTTTTTATTGCAATTCCGACTACCCCGATGCCGCAGCCCATGTCCAGGACTTTTTTTCCGATCTCACAGTTTTCAATAAGAAGCCTGCTACCTGTGTCAAGGGCATCTTTAGAAAATACTCCTCCTGATGAAAAAAGTTCAAATGAGATATACTTTATTTTTACAGTAATCTTATCTATCTTCAACCGAGAGTCCTGTTTTTCAGAAAAATAATGGCTCATATACACTGGATTCTAATATGTATATAAAAATCATATCATAATAAAAAGAAACATCTCTGAGAATCCTATGAAAAGCACGATGTTGAATATTATATTTGTTATCCCATAACCCATTATTTCTATAGGAGAATATCCGAGAAGGAATTTCCTGACAAATGCCAAATAAATATTTGATATCACACTAACAATTATTCCCAGGTTGACAACTCCAAAGCCTGAAAAAAAATTAGCGAACAGTGCTGCGACCATGTAGGAAGACATCATAAAAAAATAGGCCATCTTGATTTTTTTTATGTACATCATCTGGATAAATTTTGTGAAGAATGCGGCTATCAGCCCGTAGACAAGCCCGTATTTTATTGTTATTAATACAGCTGCCATAGTAGATAGCTCAATATCTATAGGTGGATCAAAATACTTCTTGAATGAAAGCATAGCAGTATTTGCAACTGTAAAGATAGTTATGAATACAATCGGCCAGATGTCTACAAAAAAAGAAACTATCCATATGCTCAGCCCGATGAATATCCATTTCTTGCTTAATTTAAGTTTTTCATACCTTGTTTTGTTCTTATCCTTATCCACACCATTGTTATTAATTATCAATATAAAAAATTATTTACTTGCTTTCGCTGAAATTATAGTATTTGACCAAGAATCAATCCTTGGAAATTATCCATTTAACTTGATAGTCTTAGAAATTTGAATTAAATAAATCAAAGAAGTCTATCTAAGAATAATCATGACTGCATAAAAGAATTCTGAAAAGCCAATAAACAATACGATATTAAAGATAGTATTGGATGCACCATACGTCATGATCTCATAGTTTGAGAGGCCGGTAACATACCTTGATATGAACACTGTGTATATATTCACAACAATTGTCGCAAGAACTCCTATAACCACAACACTTCCTGGAAGAATATTTGCAATAAGAGCAGCTATCACGTATCCTCCAATCATAAAAAAATGATCAACTCTTACATTTTTATTATATAAGATTGCTGCAATTTTAGTCATCACTGCAACAAGTATTCCCCAGTTCAGGCCAAATGCTTTTGTCATAAGGACCGCTGAAAATGTTGAGAACTCTAAATCAAGCGGCGCATTGATATACCTGTCAATTGACAATAGAATCGCATTAACCACGCAAAATGCTGACAGGAATATTATTGGCCAGATTTTAACGAAGAAAGACAGTAGTGCCAGAATTAAACCAAGCACAATCCACTTTCGGTCAATTCTTAGTTTCTTGTACTGCTCCCTGATCCTAATCATCGGGATTTTTCTAACTAGCATCCTGCATGTTATGCAGTAGAAATATAAAAATCTATTTATTAATTGGTTAACTCTATGTTATTATATTAACAAATATTTCAAAGAATGTTAAGCCCTCAAGGGGAGTCGAACCCCCGACCTACGGTTTACGAAACCGTCGCTCTACCAACTGAGCTATGAGGGCGAATGTTCGCACTGTTGCGAAGCAATAGTGCTTAGCCCTGGTGTCAACTGACAGCGGCAGTTGCGCGTTATCAACTGAGCTATGAGGGCGGTAGTTAATGGTAAATCAAGAAACTATATAAATAATTATTTCTTATTTTTGAGCAATTCTTCTTTATTCTTGAATTTCTTCTGACATTCAAAGCATACAACATGCTTTTTCCCCTTTTCATCCTTAATATAGGTGCCGATGATTTTACTTAAGAATGTGGTATCGACCTTGTTTTGACATATGAAGCATCTCATTTTTTGTAGTATCCACTGCTAATTCTTAAAGTTATTTCTGCCTCTCTGCATCAGGTATTGCTCTTCAACATCTTCAAGCGTACTGATACCATCCACTGTCTTCTCTTCATTTCTGAGCCTGATAAACCTTGGAAATCTCAGAGCATACCCTGATGAATAGCTTGGAGATTTCTGTATTTCCTCGTAGCCGACTTCTATAATTAATTCAGGCAATATTTCTACATATTTTCCTATTATTTTTTTTATGTATGGCTTAAGCAGAGCTGTCATCTCCTTGTAAGTTGTCCCTCCTTCCTGCTCAAGCTCCTTTAATCCTGTCGATACTCTTCCAATCTCAAGAAACTCTTCATTGCTATGACACGCTAGATGGAAGCTTGTTAGTGACCCTGACCTTTTGCCTTCCCCATATTCAGCACCAACAATAACAAGATCAAGGGGATCCATGATAGATTTAATCTTGACACCAAAGCCAACTCTCGAGCCGGGCTTGTAGATCCCTTGAAGATTCTTAGCCATCACTCCCTCCTGGCCAAGTTTCAATGCAGCATCAAAAAAGTTCTGCGCAATAATTTCGTCACCAGTTATTATCTGTTTTGCAGTAACTATCTTATAAGGTTCATTTGATATCAACTTTTCAATCAGCTTGCGCCTTTCTATAAATGGCATTTTCAATAAATTTTTTCCATTTAATAAAAGGATATCAAAAACATTAAGTTCAACCGGGAATTTCTCTGAAATCTCTTCAATATCATATTTCCTTTTTATGCGCTGGGAAATGCTTTGGAAAGGCAGATACTTTCTTGTCTTTGGGTCGTATCCTACTGCTTCTGCATCAATTATGAAAGAATTTGCATCAATCTTTTCAATCCTGCCAGAGACATCCGGAAACTGCTCTGTTACGTCATCAAGCCTTCTTGTAAAAATCCTGCATTTATTGTTTGCAAAATGGATTTGCATCCTAAAGCCATCGTACTTCACTTCGAATGCTGCTGGTCTTCCTACAACCTCAAATGCATGGCTGACATTTTGCACTTTCTGGAAAAGCATGGGATTCACGGGCTTTCCTGCCGCCAAATCAATGCTTTGCAGCCCTTCCATTCCCTTTGATTTGAGGAGATCTGCAACCTTAGAATAATCATTTGTGAGATCAATCGCTTCCTGGACTTTTTCAACGAGTTCATTGTACCCTTGCCTGTCTCCAGTGAACTCAATATCATTTGAAGTTGAATTATACCTGATTCCGAGCTTTTCAGAAAAAAACGCCCAGATTATTGCATCTCGTACACTCCCCGCGCCAACACCAACCCTAAGATTATCTACAAGTGTCCTGACAATGTATTTAGCTTCCATAGGTGAACTATTCACCAGCATTTCGGATATCAAGGCAAGCTTTGCATCCACGCTTCCTTTCCCTTCCTGCAAAGACAGAGACCTGATATTTTTGTAGAAATCCATTACCATCAATTGTTTTGGAAATAATGATACTTGCTTGTGTTTTGCAAGAAGAAACTCTGAAACGTCACCTAAATCCCCTTTTTTCTTCCATTCTGACTCTATCTCAGGGCCGCTTGCTCCCGATGCCCTACTGATAGCCTTGATCACAATCTTCTCTGACACTCCTGTCTTTGCCCTATCCCATACAGGAAATATCTTACCTTGGGAAAGAAGCACTAATATTTTGACTTCCTCAGGCTGAGCTTTTTTCAGGAGTTTGGATATATAATATGTTTTTTCTAGTCTTTTTGTTGTCGAATCAAGTTTCTCGTAGAATTCAGCCAGTTCCTTGTAGAGCATAAGAAAGCATAATCAAGCTTTTAATTTAAAGTTTTGGAATAATTCAAAAACCCAATCCCCTTATTCGCCTTGATTGTAACTGCATTCTCCTCTCAAAAAAGTGATATGCTATTCCAAGAAGATTTTGTTTCTTTTAGAAATTCATAATTTGTTCAGTTTTTCAAACTTCTCTACTGGGAGGTCTGAAAAAAGCAAGATAAAGTCAATTATTATCTCTTATTCAAAAAAAAACTGCTTACTGTGATTTAATTTCATGTACAAAGTAGATTGTTTCTTTTAGAAATCAGTATTAATCAATTCAAAAAATTTCAAAACTAATAGCTTATTTCTTATCCGCATACTTTTTCAGGCTGATTATCTTATCTTTTACAACCCCTGATTTTGTGAGCGCCTGGCGCCATGAACCAAAATACTTTGCATAAGTTGCAGATGATGCTATCCATTTTCTATCTCTCAGGTCTTTGGATTTTGGAGTTCTCCCCATTTCCCTTGATAGTTGCCTAAGGCTTTCGATGAGTTCTTTCTCCTCATATTTTCTCCTGACATTTATTTTTAGGTCAGCGATCTTTAGAGCATTGTTCCATGTTCGGAATCTTTTCAGATATGTTGTTGAAGAGGGATATTTTTTATTTTTGTCCATATCTGAAATTCTTGGGCTTCTTCCCAAACTTGATGAAATTTTTTTCAGGAAAAAGATAAGTTGCTCCCTTGTATACCTTTTCATGCAGATAGTTAGCCTACTTCAATATTTATTACTTTCGGCAAGATTTTTAAATATCCCCTGGTTCATCATACTTATGGAGATAGACTATAAGAAACTGGGTTTTAAGGCTGGGATCGAGATTCACCAGGAACTCAACACTAAAAAGCTATTCTGCAACTGCTCATCTTCTTTTAAAGAAAAAAAACTGGACTCAAATACACATAGGAAGATGCGGGCTGTTGCTGGAGAGACAGGAGATATTGATTTGGCGTCTGCATATGAACAATTCAGGAACAGGGAATTTATCTATCATGGTTATGATAATGAAGCCTGTCTTATTGAATTAGACGAAGAACCGCCTCTTCCTGTTGACAATGAAGCATTTGAAACTGCCCTGACTGTTGCTAAACTCTTCAAACTAAAGATTCCTGACACCATATGTGTGATGCGAAAAACTGTCACCGACGGCAGTGCTGTATCCGGATTCCAACGCACCATATTGGTTGGCATGGAAAGCAGTGATTCTGATTTGGAGACTTCTCAAGGAAAAGTCAAGATCCAGCAGCTCAATCTTGAAGAGGATGCTTGCAAGATAGAAGAGAAGAAGGATGAGACTGTATATTATTCTCTATCTAGGCTTGGAATCCCTCTTTTAGAGATTGGAACGGATGCTTCGCTAAAAGATCCTGATCACGTTTATGAGGCTGCCCTGCTTATCGGAACTTACCTAAGGTCTTTCAATGTAAAAAGAGGTCTTGGAACCATCAGGCAGGATGTAAATGTATCTATAGCAGGTGGAGCAAGGATAGAAGTTAAAGGTTGGCAAGATATTAAAAAACTTAAAGAACTGGTGGAAAATGAGACTCTCAGGCAGTATAATCTGCTGGAAATAAAAAAAGAGCTTGAAAAAAGAGGGCTTGCAAGTTTCCAGAAAAAATCTGAAAATGTAACAAAAGTGTTTGAAAAATCAGAATCCAAAATCATTTCTGACCTGATTAAGCATGGAGGACAGGTTCATGCGCTGCTTCTTCCAAAATTCTCGGGTCTTCTAAAAAAAGAAGTATGCCACGGGAAGACATTTGGCAAAGAGCTTAGCGAGTATGCTAAGGCTTTTGGAACAAAAGGCATGATCCATACTGATGAGGACATTTCAAAATACAAGCTGGAAAAAGAGTTCGAGGAATTAAGGAAAAAAATTTCATGCGGGCCATCAGATCTTATGATAGTAATCGCTGAAAAGGAAGATATTGCAGTAAATGCAGTTCATTCAGTATATGAAAGAGCGCTCTATTGTTTGAAAGGGATTCCTGAAGAGACGCGAATACCTAATCATCATGATGCGACTTCTTCGTATGCAAGGCCGCTTCCGGGTGCGCACAGATTATATCCTGAAACTGATGTCCCAAACATAATTGTAGATGCTGGATTTGTAGACAGAATTAAGCTCCCTGAACTACTGCCTGAAAAAATTAGAAGATATAATAAAGAATTTGGTCTGGATGAGGGGCTTTCAAAAGAGATTTTAAGAAAAGAACTTGATTTTGATGAGTTAGTACATAAGTTTGACAAAATTGATCCTAAATTTTTGGCGTCTGTAATCATTGAATATCCAAAAGAGATCCGCAAAAGATACAATAAGACAATATTAACTGAGGATCATGCTGACCTCATCTTCTCTAAATTAAATCAGAAAAAGATCAGTAAGGAAGCTATATTTGAGATACTGGTTGATCTTGCAGAAGGAAAGAAAGTTGATTTTGCCAAATATGCTGTCATGGATGATAGTGAACTGGAAAAAGAGATAAAAAAGATAATAAAAGAAAATATTGGGTCTCCTCAAAATGCACTTATCGGAAAAGTGATGGAAAAACTGAGAGGAAAAGCAGATGGTAAAAAAATTATTGACACAATTAAAAAGCTGATCTGACCCCAAGATTTTTATTGCTATAACTACTTCACCTGAATATGCTGAAAGGTAAGGTCATTAATTGGATAATTAATCTGCAAAATGATGGTATTGAGGACAACACCATCATCAAAAAACTGAGGGATGCGGGTTATCCAAAAAAAGTAATATCTGAGCTTTTCCGCAGTGCATCAAAAAAAAAAAAACATTATTATAATTGCTAACAAAGCATTTGTCATATTAGCTGTTTTAATAGTATTAATATTGTTATTAAAAACATTATCAAAATACCCATATTATACTTATCTGCCACAAGAGGGTATATTCGTCCCATTCCAAATATTCATTGGAGTGCATGAACCAGAACTCTACAAGATATATGGAGAAATGCTGATGAACACCAGCAGATATAGTGAAGCAATAAAATATTTTGAAAAAAATCTTGAGGATAAATGGGCGACTTATCCTTATTATCTATTTAATTATCTAATTGCTAAATGTTATCATTCATTAAACGATGACCTACACGCTCGCGAGCATCTCAGCAAAGTATGGGTACCCTATTACGACTCATTAACTGTGAGATATTTTGATGAAGAGCAAAAGATACTTTATATCGGAGTAACTGAGCCAGTAAATAAATTCTGGACTTCTTATTACATTAACAGAGCTGAAAAAATAAAAGGAAATAATTCAGTATCAAGCCTAACAATTAGCAATACAAGGAGTGTTCTTAGCAAGAATATTCCTTGCATATGGCTCAGCTATGATTTTAAGAATGCTACAGATTTGGCAGCATATGGAAACTTTGAGAAAGCAGGCATGGTAGCAGATTACATAGCGAGAGGATGTGAATTTTATTCAAAAGCTATTGTTCTGCAGTCCAGTTTAATTTAGAAGAGCTTCAAGTTCATAAAGAGATTTGCATCCTGCGATTTTCTCCCTTATGGATTTGCTTCCTTTGAAACCTTTGGTAAAATTTTGAGCCTGCATCTTTATTGATGTTATATTTATATAATCATATTTTTTGCAAAGTTGTATATACTCTTTAAAGATCAATAGATTTTCTTCCATTGAAGTTAATGGTAAAATTTTTCCGGATGCTTGATAAGTAATTATTCTACTAAACAATAAAGGATTGCCGATCGCTGCCCTTCCGACCATGATTGCATCACAACCTATCGTAAAAGCATTTTTTGCCGATAACTCATCAGTAACATCCCCATTAAGTATTACTGGAATCGTTAGTTTTGATTTAATTTTGCCTATAATTTCCCAATTTGCTTTTCCTGAATATCTTTGCCTAGCTGTCCTTCCATGAATAGAAATTGCTGACGCACCTGATCTTTCAATAATGCTTGCAATCTCAATTGTCTTATCATCATCTTTCAAAATCCTTATCTTGCAAGTCAAAGGGATATTTAGTGATGCAGAAAGTTTTTTCACTAGATTTCCTAATTTTTCAGGACTGCATAGCAGTGATGCGCCTGCACCTGTTTTCATCACATCATATGCAGGACAACCAATATTTATATCCATAATATCCGGGCAGAGTTCCTTTTCGATTTTTTTTGCAGCATACACTAGGACTTCTTCATTTGAGCCGAACATCTGAACTCCTATCGGTCTTTCTTCTTCCAGAAAAAAAATTCTCTTTTTTGTCTTTGCAGAGTCCATGAGATAAGCATCAGCATTTATCATCTCTGAATATACTACAGAAGCACCAAACTTTTTGCACAAAAGACGAAATGGCAAATTCGTGACATTGCTCATCGGAGCCAGAAATAGCCTGCCTTTTATCTTGACCTTGCC
>JBDRQT010000004.1:0-49899 GCA_043826135.1 archaeon | reverse complement strand
AAAAAACAAAAATTTTTATTTTATTAGTTTCCATAGGAAATATAGGGGGGTGGGGATATAATTTTAACGAACACAAATCTTTATAAACCTTCATTTCATTTGGAAAAGAATGAATCAACGAGGTCTTAGTGGATTTTTTGAAGAGTATCTTGATAAAAATTTCATATTTCGTGATAAAAAATATCTTCAATCATCTTTTATTCCAGAAACCATCATTCACAGAGACGAGCAAATTAAAACACTAGCTAGCATTTTAGCTCCTGCAATTAAAGAAGAAAGACCATCTAACCTTTTTATTTATGGCAAAACAGGAACAGGAAAAACACTCACCATTAAACATGTCACAAGCAATATGGAAAAAATCGCCAAGGAGAGAAATATCTCACTAAGAATTATCTATCTTAATTGTAAAATGAAAAGAATATCAGATACAGAATATCGTCTGATTGCGCAGCTTATAAAAGAAATGGATGAAGAAGTCCCTTTTACTGGGCTTCCCACTGATGAGGTATATAATAAGTTCTTTCGCATACTTGAGAATTCTAATTACAAAACAATAATAATTATCCTTGATGAAATTGATCAATTAATTAAAAAAGCAGGAGATGAAGCAATATATAATCTCATAAGAGTTAATACAGAACTTACAAAATGTCAGATTTCACTTGTAGGAATCAGCAACAATTTGATTTTTACTGATAACATAGATCCTAGAGTTAGATCATCACTCAGTGAAGAGGAAATTGTGTTTCCACCATATAATGCAATTCAGCTGCAGGAGATCTTGAAAAAAAGAGCCGAGATGGCTTTTAAAGAAGGTGCACTTGAGCCAGGGGTAATTGAAAAATGCGCAGCATATTCTGCAAGAGAACATGGAGACGCAAGGCGCGCTCTTGAGCTTTTAAGGGTGGCAGGGGAACTCGCAGAAAGAAAAGGGCTAACAAAGGTAAGAATAGACCATCTGGACAATGCAGAAGAAAAAATAGAGAAAGAAAGAATTCTTGAAATTGTCAAGACCCAGCCAAAGCAAAGCCAGGTCACTTTACTCAGCTTGATACTTCTGCTAGAAAAAGGAAATAATTCTATCTATACTGGAGATGTATATGAAGTCTACAAAAAACTATGCCTAAAATCAGATCTTAGGCCTCTCACACAAAGAAGAATATCCGATGTTATCAGTGAGCTTGACATGTTAGGAATAATTAGCGCAACAGTAATATCAAAAGGAAGGTATGGTAGGACAAGAGAAATCAAATCAGACATCGGCCAGAATATGCAGCAGAAAATTAAAACTATACTGACACAGGAACTGAATTTTTAGAATGCAAAATCTAGTTAAAACTTTGTTAAAGAAAGGGATACTAATAAACCCAGAAGAAATCTCGTTAGACCAAATTGATAGCATTATTACCCAAGATAATCCTCCCCTCGTTCTTGATAAAAATTCAATGTACGTTAAGGAGACAGATACGAAAGAATATGACAAAAACAAAACTGCTTCGCAAAAACCACCAGCACCAAATTCCAGCAAGGTGGAGATAATCACAACTTATGAAGAATTCAATATAAAGAAGACGCTCAAAGATTTTGTGGATCTATATAACCATAGATATCAGCTGTTGCAGAGCATTCTTAGACAGAGACAGGATATGAGCAGAGTCACATCAATAATAAAACTAAAATCAATTGATGAAAGAGAAACAGTAAGTGTAATCGCAATAGTCCTCGATATCAGAATTAGCAAAAACAACAATGTGCTTCTCAAATTGGAAGACCCCACAGGCATTATAAAGGCAATAATAACTAAAAACAATAAAGAAGCATTTGAACTTGCAAAAGAGATCACCCCTGATGAAGTGATTGGAGTTTCGGGGACTAAAGGCAATAATGTCATTTTTGTAAACAATATCCTAAATCCTGATGTTCCCATCGGGAAAGAATTGAAAAAATCTCCTATTGATGAAGCTGCTGTTTTTATTGGAGATCTTCATTTTGGCTCAAAAGCATTTCTTAAGGATGCGTTTGAAAGGTTCATGTCTTGGATATTGCAGAAGTCTAAAGATACATCACTATCCAAAAAAGTAAAATACTTATTTATCATGGGAGATTTGGTGGAGGGAATTGGGATATTTCCCGGTCAGGAAAAAGATCTTGAAACTCTAGATATCTATGAGCAGTATAACTTATTCACTGAAAATATTCTTAGAATACCAGAGGATATAAACATAATTATCTGCCCAGGCAATCATGATTCAATCAGGATAGCTGAACCTCAGCCCCCAATCCCCAAAGAAATGTTTCCAGGACTCCAAAATCGCAAAAATCTGTATCTTGTATCAAGTCCTTCAAATATAAGGATTGGAGCAAATGAAGAGTTTCATGGAATAGATATCTTGCTTTATCATGGATTCTCATTTCCTTACTATGCAAATGCTATTGAATCATTAAGGCTTGCAGGAGGGCTCGAGGCCACAGACAAAATAATGGCATATTTGCTTAAAAAAAGGCATCTTGCGCCGACACATGGGTCAACCCAGTACCAATTGGGATTCAAGGAAGATCCTTTGGTTATAAAGACAGTACCAGATATCTTTGTATCTGGGCATATTCATAGGGCAACAATAGCTAACTATAGGAACACAACATTAATAAATTCATCATGCTGGGTTTCTCAGACAGATTATCAGGAACAAAGAGGGCTTATGCCTGATCCATGCAAGGCAGTTTATATTGACCTAAAAACAAGAGATGTCAAGATGCTTGATTTTGAAAAATGAACGCAAGTAAAGAACTTCAGAAATATTTTGATGACATTGAAAAAGAAGTGATGAATTCATTCAAATCAGCAGAGCAGGCAAGGCAAAAAGGATTTGATCCAGAACCTATAGTAAATATCCCTCTTGCAAAAGGGGTTGCGCAAAGAGTTGAGGGGCTGATAAGTGCAGTTTCCCCCAAAATAATGAAATCAGGTGTTGCACAGAGAATAATTCAATTAGAGACAAAATATGGCATGCTCGATTGGAGAGTAGCATTAAAGATTGCTGAAGAAGTCGCTCAGGAGAAATTCTATAAATTTGATTCAAAGAAAGAAGCAATTGAAACAGGGATTAGGGTAGGACTCGCATATATCACACTAGGAGTGATATCAGCCCCTCTTGAGGGATTTATTGAACTCAGGATCAAAAAAAGGATGGATAGGAAAGAGTATTTCTCAGCATTTTTTGCAGGGCCTATCAGAGCTGCAGGAGGCACAGCCGAAGCTGTCAGCATCGTGATTGCAGATTATGTTCGCATAAAGACTGGGTACTCACCATATGATCCAACCGAAAAGGAGATAAAACGATCAATTGCAGAGATTAGAGACTATCATGACAGAGTCACAAATCTTCAATATCGTCCGTCTGATGAAGAATTAAATTTTTTATTAAGACATCTCCCAATAGAAGTTAATGGAGACCCTACAGAAGAGCTCGAAGTATCAAATTATAAAGATTTAGAAAGGATAGAAACCAATAGGATTAGAGGTGGGATTTGCTTAGTATTGGCCGAGGGGATGGCCCAGAAGGCGCCCAAAGTCTATAAGCAATTAAAGAAATGGGGCAAAAGCTTCGGACTCGAATGGGAGTGGTTATCTGAATTTCTTGAAATCCAAAAAATCGCAAAAGCGAAAGGACAGAAAGAAAAGACGCAGCAAAAAATAACTCCAAACTATACATATATCAAAGATTTGGTTGCAGGAAGACCAGTGTTATCAATGCCTATGAAATATGGGGGATTCAGACTAAGATATGGACGCACAAGAGTAACTGGTCTGGCAGCATCTGCTATTCATCCACAAACCATGCATATATTAAACGATTACATCGCAACAGGAACCCAGCTCAAGATAGAGAGGCCAGGTAAGGCAACTGCAATAGTCCCCTGTGACACGATAGATGGGCCAATCATAAAATTAATAGATGGATCAGTTCTCCAACTAGATGGTAGCCAGAAGGTCCAAACTAAAGATATAGACAGAATTTTGTTCTTGGGAGATCTTTTGATTAGTTACGGAGATTTTTCTGAAAACAACCATAAGCTTGTTCCAGTAGGATATTGTGAAGAATGGTGGATAAAAGAATTTGAAAAAAAAGCAGTGTCATTATTTGGGTGTCTGGATTTCTACAAGGTTTCTGAGTTGCTCAGTATGGAACCAGAGAATTTGGAAATTATATTCAAGGATCCGATAACAACAAAAATCTCAGCCAGACTAGCAATAAGCATTTCTCAAATTTTTGATATTCCTTTGCATCCAAAGTTCACTTATTACTGGACAAACATTAATACTGATGAACTTATAAGACTAAGCAGATGGATACTGTCTGCAAAAGAAGAAAAGATAGTGCTCCTGACCAAACCCGAGAAAGACATTCTTGAAAAAATTGGGCTGCCTCATCTGCTTGTGAATAAAGAATATATTGTTATCGATAAAGAAAATTCATACATATTAAAAACCCTCTTGAAAAATTTGAAAGAATCACCAAATAGCATTTTGGAAGTGATAAAGGAGTTCTCCGGTATTACAATAAGGGACAAGGCAGGCATTTTTATTGGTGCAAGGATGGGCAGGCCTGAGAAATCAAAGATGAGGAAACTCCTTGGAAGTCCGCATATGTTGTTTCCTGTAGGGGAGGAAGGAGGAAGACTAAGAAGTCTGCAAAGCTGCCTTTCAAATGGGAAAATAAATGCAGACTTCCCAATCTTTTATTGCTTAAAATGCAAGTCCGAGACGATATTTTCTGTATGTGAGACATGTTGGCAGAAAACATCCAAACTTTTTTATTGTGAAAAATGCGGAGTCACAAAAAAATGTCCACATGACCCAAAAGATTATAGAAAAAGGTCAATAGACATAAATGAAATATTCAAGAAGTTGATGGATAAGAAAAACATTCGGATATTCCCAGATTTGATAAAAGGGGTAAAAGGCACCAGCAATAAGGACCATGTACCGGAACACCTGATTAAAGGGGTTTTAAGGGCAAAGCACGGTATTTATGTAAATAAGGATGGAACTACAAGATATGATATGATTGAGGTGCCGATAACACACTTTAAGCCATCAGAGATCGGTACTAGTGTAGAAAAATTAAAGGAATTGGGATATTCGAAAGACATACATGGAAAAAAATTAGAATCACTTAGCCAAGTATTGGAGCTTCGGCCACAGGACCAAATTCTTCCCGCGCCCTTGGAGACAAGCGAAGAAGGGGCTGATGAGGTGATGTTTAGAGTTGCTAATTTTATAGATGATTTGCTTGTCACATTGTATGATCAGGAACCATATTACAATCTTAAGACAAAAAAGGATTTAATTGGTCAGTTAGTTGTGGGACTTGCGCCGCATACCTCTGCAGGAACAGTTGGAAGAATAATTGGATTTTCAAAGACACAGGGGATGTTTTGCCACCCAATGTTTCATGCAGCGATGAGGAGAAATTGTGACGGCGATGAAGCTTGCATAATATTACTTATGGATGCATTCCTTAACTTTTCTCGGTCTTTTTTGCCTGACAAGAGAGGATCAAGGACTATGGATGCTCCTCTAGTACTCACATCAATGCTGGTGCCAGGAGAAGTTGACTCCGAAGTGCATGGTCTTGATATTGTTTGGCAGTATCCTCTGGAGCTTTATGAGGCAGCTATGGATTTCAAAGGAACAGGTGAAATTAATATTACTCAGATTTCAGATGTCCTAAACACACCAAAGCAATATGAAGGTATGGGTTACACTCATGAAGTCAGTGATATCAATTCAGGCGTTCTATGTTCAGCGTATAAGACAATACCTTCGATGAAGGATAAATTGATGGGGCAAATGGATCTTGCAGAAAAAATTTGCGCAGTTGAACCAGGTCAGGTAGCTCAGATGGTGATTGAAAAGCATTTTTTAAAAGATATAAAAGGAAATCTCAGGAAATTTTCCACACAGCAGTTTAGATGCGTAGGCTGCGGCGAAAAATATAGGCGACCACCGTTATCCGGGAAATGCACAGCATGCAAGGGGAAAATTATTTTTACTATCTCAGAAGGCAGTATCATAAAATATCTTGAACCAACCCTCAGCCTCGCTCGCAAGTATACAGTCTCAAAATACCTTACACAAACACTGGAGTTTCTTGAGAAGCAGGTAGAATCAATCTTGGGAAAGGAAAAGGAAAAACAAGAAGGCTTGGGCAAATGGTTTGGTTAGTTTTCCATTAATATTTGGGTATGGGGAATTTTCTTCACATATCTAAGACTAGTCTTTGTTATATATGCGTTTTCCAATAGCAGTTCAATAACTTTTTTTCCAACTGCATTAGTCATATATGCATTCTTTGCTAGTTTCAAAAACTCAATATCACTTAGCTTGGTTCCATTAAAAAAATCTGATGACAGGTCGAGCACAAAGGTATCTTCTTCAATCTTTTTCCCCAAAAGATCTTCGTCACACGCGGCAAGAATCAATCGTTTACCTTGAAAATGAGATTTTGCAATCATTTTAATTTGTTGGGTATTTTGCTCCACACGCGTTGCATTTCAAAAATATTATCCTTTCTTGTTTTGAAAGTTTGGTGTCAGGTTTTCCACATTCTTTGCAAAGCACGTATTTTTTTGCATATTCTTCAACCTTATCGTTGACAGCAGACGCACTGACTTTTCTTCCAAGCATTACAAGTGGTTTTTTTCCTTCTCCAGGAGTTGCCAGCTCTTTTAGGATGTATTTTAGCATTTGGTCGGAATCCCTGGCTAGTAAATCAGCTATATGGTAGAAATTAGAAAGTACAGTCTTATTACCCTGAATATGTCCTCTGATTTTTGGAATTGAGAATCTTTCAATCTTTAGTGCAGATTCGGGCAGACCGCTTCTTGCTTTTTTTAACAGTTCCTTATAGTCCATAACACTCAAAGAAATCCAGAAAATATATAAAAGTATTTAAAAAAAAATTTAAGGCTGAGCTACACTTCCCCTTATGTCAACAGTCACAGGGTGAGGAAGTCCAGTATTTGTATTAACATATCTCACGGTTGCAGTTCCTTCGAATTTGCTTCCTGAATTAACACCACTGCATCCACTATACCTGACCCTTACTACCTCATTATTAGATACTGTGACGTTGTTTGATCCGTCTAATGCGGTGTACGCACCAGATGTCCCAGCAGAAGCTGAGCTTCCTGTGCAGGTAATTCCTGTAATCGTTGCATTTTGAACCAAAATGTCAAAAGCTACATTGTTCTGAAGTGCGAAATCTATCTGTGTTGTTGTGATACTTGCTTTGTCAACACAATCCATCCCTGCGCTTGATTGGCACCTTTCAGGTAGTAATCTCGCTGGATCAAGTACTCCGAAATATGCAAGTGCAGCAATGGCAGCAATAACAACTAGAATCGCCCAACCATAAGTCATTAAAAACTCCATGGCAGCCTGTCCTTTTCTCATTCTATTTCACCTCTCTTCCGTGGAAGAATAACATTCTACCTCCTACTTATTGCTTTTACTATATAAATGTTACGTTTTTGTATACTAGTTTACTTTATGAGAACAATCCTCCTAACATTAAGGTCAGAAGATTGTATGAAATAAAATAATTCACAATACCTATTGTAATGTATAGAGGAATATTTTTGACAGATTCCTTAGCATCGCCCTTCTGAATGACACTGATGATAATTGCTGAAAAAATAGAAGATATTATAATACTTACAACAGCGAAAGTCTGATAGTCAGCTATCCCTATAGTTTCAGTCGATGTCGATAGCATACCGCCGATACCTCCAAAACTTTGTCCGGATGAGCCTATATTTATTTGCGCAAGAATGGATTTCATAATAACTACAAGCACAGTAGTTAGGCCAAACAAGAATGGCGCAGCGCCAAGAGTTGCAAATAAAATAAATATGACATATGTAGTGACACTTGAAGCCATCTCTTTTTTTATTATCTCTGTCTCTCTCATATTTGTAGCTATTCTGCTAAGTAAATCCCCTATTTCGCTCCCAGATTCCATACCTTCAATCAATAGGGCAATAGCCCTTTGGATTGTCACAGAATCGTATTTTGTAGAAAACTCACTGAGCGCAACTGTTAATTTTTCACCAACCATAGTAGACTTTGCAACAGTTTCCATATCTACTGCAAGTGTACCAAATCTCGGTCTTATTGCATACCATAATGACTGATCTACAGGCATGCCAGCGTTTATATTTGCAGCAGTAAGCTGGAGAAAATCAGGAAAATAAGCCTCTACTTCCTTTTTTCTTTTGTTGATAATCATATCAAGTAGAATTAAAAATCCGAGCCAGATTCCCATAAATATGCCTGTTACTCCAAAAGTCCACACTGTCAGTAGAAAGCCAAACGCATCTGAAGGAAATGTATTATTTAAATCGAATTGAATGATCAAATAGATAGTCAAAATAAGTGTTATGCTAATAGAGATTTTTGAAATCTTTGTGTTGATATCTTCAAAATCTAATTCAATCCCTGCTTTATTCAAGAGAGTATTGAAGAATTTAATCTGTTCACGGAATGTTTTTTTGATTTGTTTTTTTATAGTCTTTGTATGCATAGTTTTTTCAGGTTTTGGAATTACAGCTGGGTTTGCAGCCTCTACAGATGGCTTGACATTTTTTGTATGCTGTTTTCTGTGTTTCATTATAGTTCAACAGGAGGTCTTATGGAATTGATCATCGATACAAACATAAATTGAACAAATGCATTAATGAATGCGATGCTAAGCAGTATCGGCAGATCTACTTTAAGGCCGATAAATATAGAGATTATGGTAAACATAGTGACTCCAAGGCTTGGCATAATTATTGCAATCATCATATAAAACATGGCAAGTGGGTTTAGCTTTTTAGCATATTCATTCACTTCTATCTGCTGCTCTTTTATCAGCGTGTCAGTTACAGTTCTTAGCGGATGAGATACATTACTGCCTGTTTTTAAAGAATTTGAGACCTGCCAGAACAGTTTTATCAGGCTTTCGGATGCGCATATGTCAATTGCCTCGCTTATCGCGGATTCCATTGATGTTCCGATGTTTATTTTTCCAATTATCTCATTAAAATATGCTCCGGTATGAGGATAGCTTTTGGCTGTATTTTTAAGTGCATCATATAATGTGACACCTGATTCAAGTTCAACTATCAGAAATCTCGATGCAAAAATGATCTCCTTATTCACCTCACGGTTAATTTTGCTGATTCTAATTAAGGGTATTTGGAAAAAATAGAAAAACATGACTAGGAATATTATCGGGGAGGAAATCAGCAAAGTGAGCAAGACCTTTAGGGGCGGAAATGCCTTTGCAGTGAACAGAAATACTATTAGTACTAGTCCTATTGTAAGATAAGATGCAGAAACCAAGGTTTTCTTAACGAATAGTTCAGGACTATCACTCATTCGCGCCTTTTTTAGATTTTCAGGCAGCATCTGAAATTTGTGTGATAGGAAGCTCGAAAGACCGATTTTATTCACCCGAGCAGTTTCCCTGCTTTTACGTATTTCATGAGGTTCTCTTTGTTTGTGTAGTATTCAGCCATGATCCTGCCAACACCATCAACAGTATCGATTTTTTGCTTTGACAAATATTTTAGTATGTCTTGTTTTTCTTTTAGATCTTTTTTAATATCATTGTCGCTAAACCCTGTGAAAAGCTTTAAGGTCTGCATAAGAGCCTTGCTTTTTGCGACTTTTACTAATGAATCAGTCTTTGGGTTATACTGCATCAAAATATTTGCAGTTGAATCAGGAAGAATCTCAGCTAATTGGAAAGTCCTCCTTTTTCCAGTTCTTCTATTCCTGAACTGAATAATAATTAGTGATATTGCCGGAAGCATCATCTTCGGTACATCTATTGGAGGGTTAGTGAGTCTTTCAACGGTCTCTGAACTCGTGTTTGCGTGAAATGTTGCGTAGACACTATGACCTGTATGAATGGCTTCAAACAGGGTTTCTGCTTCTTTTTTCCTTCTTACCTCACCTACAAGAATCCTGTCAGGTCTCATTCTAAGGCTATTAACCAGAAGATCCTCCATCGAGACTTCACCCTTGCCTTCTGCATTTGCCTGCCTTGTTGACATAGGTACCCAATGCAAGAATTTTGGCAGCCTGATTTCCCTTGTATCTTCTATGGAAATGATTCTTTGGTTTGGGGGGAAAAAAGTTGCCAGAACATTTAATGTGGAGGTTTTACCTGATGCAGTTCCTCCGGCAATTATTGCTGATAGCTCATATTGCATGGCAATCCAGATTAAGGATGCAGCCTCATAGTTCATTGTGCCATAATCAAGAAAATGGGTTATTGTGAATGGATTTCTGGAAAATTTCCTAAAGGTGATTGTATTGCCAGCAGTGGATATTGGAAAAAGAGTTGCATTTACTCTGTCCCCCTCATTTAAATGCGCATCTAGAAGCGGTTCAAGTATGCTAATCTGTCTTCCAACCTTTCTTCCGATTATCGTAGCATAATGTCTTGTCTTATCATCATCCTCAATGAAAATACTTGTCTTTAGCCATCCAAATTTTTTATGGTACACCCATACAGGCTCCTGCCCAGAATTGATGACAATCTCTTCAAGCTGATCATCGTCCATTAATATTTCTAGATTTCCAAGTCCAAGGCTTTTTTGTATCAGGTAAGTTGTAAGAAAGCTTTTTGTCTTTTCTTCCATATCCGGAAAATATTTATCAATCAGAACAGAGATAGTATGCTTGAATTTTTCATCGATTTCAGTAGACTTTTTTGAGTCTGTAATCTCAGCTATTCCAAGACTTACCTCACCTATTAGTTGTTGCCTAATCTTATCTAAGATGAGTTCGGTTGTTTTGCTTATTTGAGAGATTGTGACATTATAATTAGGCACGAAATCTCCTTTTTTTGTCTGGATTGTTATTTTGATGGGAATATCCTTTGACATGAAGTCATAGGTTTCCAAGATATCGTTATTCTCAATTTTAATAGCAGTCTTTTTAGGGGCAACCTTCTTTCTAGAACCAGCTTTTTTAATCTCCAACACCTCTCCAGGATATCTATCCTTTAACTAACTTAATTAATTTTTCTAAATCCACCTTAAGTGAGCTTCGTTTCTTGCTCAGTGCGTTGCTCTCTTTTTCTAATTCTTTGATGTGGGTACTGACAACATTATTCTTTGTCGTCAGATCAAAAACAAGGGCTTTTTTTTCAAGATTTTTAAAACTTTGTTCCAGCTCAGTTTTTTCCTTGTCAATTTGGGTTATCAGATTGGAGATTTCAGATTTCTTATTAAAAAATTCCTTGAATCTGCTGGTTGCTTTAGTGCTTACATTAACCTCATCAGAAATCTGCCTAGTTTTCTCTTTGGCTTTTTTAAGGATATCTTCCTGCAGTAAGATTATTTTTTCTTCATGCTTTTTAGACTGCTGCAGAAGTGGCTCGATTTGCATTTTTCTTTTTTTAATATTATTCTCAATATCATTCGCAAGCTTTTCCATATCCATAATCTTCTTTTCAGATGAGGAAAGTTCAATTTTTTCAGTATCTACTTTTTTTCCTACCTCTTTTGAGACGCTGATAATCTCTTGTATTCGCTTCATTAGGTCTGTTTCGGTTTCTTCAAGGGTTCTAACCCGTTTTTCCTTTACTTGAAATTCTCTTTTTTCTATTTCCAAATCTTCAAGAATGGATTGGTGTTTTTTTTGTTCTATATCTAAGTCCTTGTGCGCGTTGTCTATAATTAGTTTGAACTCAGCAACCTGCTTTTCTATCTCTTTGTCAAGATTTTTCTTTAGGTATTCATATTTTTCAAGGTCTTTTACTTTTCCCTCAACCTTATCAATTTCAGAGCCAATATCCTTCTTTATTATAGCAAACTCTTTTTTTATTCTTTCAAGCCCAAGAGAGTCACTCTCTAGATTTTTCAGGCTATTTTCCACCTTCCTGACAAATGCATCTTTTTCTGTCGAATATTCTTTTTTCTTATCTTTGACTTCTTTTTCAGATAACTTTCTTTCTTTCAGTATTGTTTTTGAAAATTTGTACTCAATTGTGATTAATTTTTCCTCATCCAGAAAATCAGACCATTCCTGAATGACTATCTTGCTAATTCCAAGCTTTTTGGCGGCATCTTCTACAGAAATCTCTTTTTCCTTATTGATAAGTTCCATCAACTTATCGACACCAGTCTCTATTTTCTCCATGGCTTTATAAAATCGTATACCCTATAAAAAGATTGCGATATACCTTATTTTGATAGAAATTGATCCAGGACGTTAGTACTATTCACAATTATGTCAGAGTGACTGCATATTAGGTTGATTATGCTTCGTAGTGTCTTGCAATCCCTCATACTATAAGGAGTCCTTCCAAAAGATGCAATAAATATGGGGACATTTGCTTTTCTGGCAAGTTTTATTGTGAAGGCAATCTCTTCAAAATTTCCAATTCTAAGGATTTGGTGAAAGGATATGCCAAATATTCCACTGCGCTCAGCGATAGAGTTCATGGTTACCTGGGTAATTTCTTTTAAGGGAGAATGAAAGGATTTTTTTTCACTTTGTGGTTCATAGTAATAGATAACATTCTTCTGATTAAGATTCAGGTTGCTGGAAAATAGGTATTTTCCGTTTTTTGAAGATGCATTATATATTTTAAGAGAGGAGCTAACATCACAACTTCGTTTGTCTGGATATACAAAGCAAAGTCCATCAGTACCAAGTTTTTTTGCAATCTCTATGAAAGAAGCTTCATTCTTGTCCGGAAAACAAACATCTATGAACATATACTCACCATTTCGCAAGTTTTGCATATCAAATTTGAAGAAGTTTCTCCACAAACCCTACATACATTGTCAAAATGTACATCATCTGCTGTCTTATTATCTAATGACCATAGCAAGATATTCTTTTTTGTTTCATATGAAGCCTTGACTTGGTTCAGTTCATCTCTTACTTGCATCCTGTAAGACTTTTGTACATGCGGGCATTCATTGAAGTCACTTGTAATATTGTTTATGAAGGAATATACCATGACTTCTTTCTCTGAACAGAAAAATAGCGGTTTTATTCTCTTAGTGAAGGTTTTATACCTGGAATTCCCGGATACTGGCCCAGATCTTTCCATGGCAGAAAGATTATTTTTGGATAGGTTCATTATAACTGCCTGAGCTTCATCATCCATATTATGTCCTGTTGCTATAACATCATAGCCTTTAGAATATTTATTTAGTAGATATCTTCTGAAAACTCCACATACTGAGCAGGGGTGCAAATTCTTTTGTTTTAAAATTGAATCTAGAGACTTTTTGAATTCATCCTTAAAACTGATAATCCGATACTTAATCTTTCTTGATATGCAAAATTGTGTCATTGTCACAATAGTTTTATCCCTATAACCCGAGATCCCTTCATCTATTGCCAGCGCAAAGACATTATATCCAAATTTACTTAATAATGAAAGTACTGTAAGAGAATCCTTTCCGCCAGAGACAGCTACTGCAACCTTGTCGCTTTTATTTAACATATTATAATCATTCAGTGTTTTTTTTACATTATCTTCTAAATAAGCTGAGAAGTGGTTTTTGCATTTTCCACTAATTACCTCTCTTTCAATACATAATTTACATTTACCCACCGCTAACCACACTCAATATCCTTAATTTATCGGAATTTGATAAGTTGTCGTCTTCAGTTAACAGGATACCCTCACGTACGACTATTACTGTTTCAGAATTGAGCTTCAATTTAATGAGGAGTCTATTTAGCTTGCCTTTAAACTCAATCTTCCTGATACTACTTTCCTTGTCAAAATATACTTCCATAATTCTTTGGAAACTAAAACAGATTATAAGGATTATGCTATATAAATCCAAATGTTTTTCGCTCTCTTATGAATATTACATTGATAGGGATTGGTGCACTTGGGTCAGTTATAGCAAAAAGGCTGTCGTCAAGGTGGGATATAACAGTCATTGACAGAGATTTTGTCGAAGAGAATAATCTTATCTCGCAGCCGATTTATGATGTCCATGATATAGGAAAGACAAAGGTCGATGCACTTTTAAGCAAACTTCCGGTAAAGGGAAAAATGCTCGATGTGTCCAAAGATACAATCGGAGAGATTGGAACTCCAGACCTTCTCATATGTGCTACTGACACATTTGAAAGCAAATTTCTGATAAATGATTATTGCAAAAAATACAAAATATCTGCTATCTATGCAAGTGCAGCAGGAAATAGAGCAATGATTCTTTCTGTAAAGGATGCGCCATGTTTTAGCTGCATTTTTAAAATGAGCAATGACGACTGCGAAACAAGCGGAATTGATTATGGCACCACGGTGAAAGTAGCCGATGTCGTTGCCGAAGAGATTGCCAATATAACATCAAAAACATATGTGCCATCGCTTATCTACGTTGCTGGCAGTGAAAGCGAAAAGATAAAAGTTGGTAGCAACAGCAGATGTGCTGTATGCAAAGGAGATTATTTCCATTTAGATAAATCTCCAAGAATGAGTTTCAGATTATGTGGAGGCGCGTACATACTGCATGAAAAATTTGATTTTGAAAAACTCCATTTTCCACAAATGAAAAAGTTCAATAATGTAATTCATTATAATGGAGTCACGTTTTTCTCAGATGGAAGAATATTTGTCAGGGCTAAAACAGAGGAAGATGCAAAAAGAAAAGTCATTTCCTTAATTCAGACTCAATCACATTTTTGAAATATTGATATGGTTTCGGTCCAATAACAACTTCATCATTTATGAAGAATGTTGGTGTTCCGTATACTCCTGCATTTCTTCCGTCTTCAAAATCTTTTTTAATCTCACTCAAATATTTTTCTGATTCAAGACAGGATGTGAAGTCTTCGATATTTAGCCCGAGTTCAGATGCCAGCTCAATCATTCCAGAATTGGTGTTCTCCAATTTTTCTTTTTCAAATAAGTTGTCATGGAATTCCCAGAACTTTCCTTGTTCATCTGCGCATTCTGCAGCCATGGGTTTGATTTCAGAATTATTATGTATTGGAAGCGGGAAATCCCTGTATACAAACAAAACCTTGTCATTATAGTTTTTCATTATCTCATTTGTGATAGGATATGCTTTCTTTGTATAAGGGCAGTCAAAACAACCGAATTCAATTATGACCACTTTGGCATCATTCGGGCCTCTAGAAGGATCATCATCAATTGTTGGTTTTATGAATGTCTGATTTTCGGATATTATGCTTGGGTCGTGGCAGGTGGATGCTTGAGTTGGATTAAGCTTGTCAAACACACAGAACTCATCAGAGCCTGCACCATTGCAGTTCCCATATACCACATAATAATATACTCCTCTTGCGGCAAAAAACATGGATAGAATCATTAGTATTGTGAAAAACCAAGAAATTATCTCAAAGTATTTTACTACAAACTTTGCTGCCCTAATATCTCTTTTTGAAAAAAAAGAAATTATTGATGATCTTACCTGCTGATCCAGGCCGGATTGGCATGGTCTGAGTGTCAACCTTCTGAAAACACAGTCAAATGCCTTTGCAGCAAGTTTCCTGTACTTGACGCTAAATATCCCCATAAAAGCAAACACGACGAGTGAGATAAGGCAGATCATTTATAATGGGAGAAAAAGAGTGTTTTTATAGATATTGTTTCTATTTATGGATTTCATAGATCCCAATCTTCACAACCTTCAATGGAAGCATGGCACATTTTATCCTGACATGCGACAACTCAATTCCAAGTAGTTTTAGAATATCTTCTTTGTCAAGCTTCTCTACATCCTTTAGAGCCATACCTATAATCTTTTCAGAAAGCATTGATGCGGATGCAGTTGATATTGCGCAGCCATGGCCTGAAAAAGCAACTTCTTTGACTTTTTCATTTTCAACTTTTAGCTCGACATCAAATGTATCTCCACATAAAGGGTTCTTGTCATGCGCATGGCTGTCAAATTCTTTAAGATGGCCGAAATTTCTCGGGCTCTCATAATGGTCTAGAATATTCTCAGAATACATGTCCATTTTACTTCCCGAATATATCTTTGACTTTATTTAATCCCTCAACGAGAATATCAATTTCCTCTTTTGTATTGTAGATATAGAAGCTAGCCCTGTTTGTTGAGTGCTCCCCAAGCCTTTCAGTGAGCGGCTGTGCGCAGTGCTGTCCGCTCCTTATGGCAACTCCAAATTCGCTGTCAAGAATACCTGCGACATCATGCGGATGGACACCTTTTATATTGAATGTTATCAGGCCTGATCTTATTTCAGGATCAATTGGCCCGTAAATATCAAGGCCATCAATCTCATTTACCTTGTCTAGTCCGTATTTTAGCAACTCTTTTTCATGCTTTCTGACACTATCCATACCGATTTTCTTGAGATATTCTGCAGCTGCGCCAAAAGCAACCCCTCCGCCGATATCTGGGGTTCCTGCCTCGAACTTGAACGGCAGGTCATTCCACGTCGAGCCTTCAAGCTTGACTTCTCGTATCATATCGCCTCCACCCAGGAAAGGATGCATCTTCTCTAATATTTCTTTCTTTGCGATAAGCGCGCCTGTTCCTGTCGGAGCCATCATCTTATGCCCGGAAAACACCATAAAGTCAGAGTTTATGCTTCGCACGTCAACAGGCATATGAGGTACTGACTGGGCAGCATCAACCATGAAGAGGGATCCATTGTCATGGGCAATCTTTCCGATCTCTTTGACATTGTTTATTGTTCCGACGACATTGGAAGCATGCACGCAAGTCACAAGCCTGGTATTTTTAGTAAGCTTTGATTTCAAATCTTCCATATCAAGAAGACCATCATCTGTTATGTCAGCAAATTTCACTTTTATCCCTTTTTCCTTGAGGAACTGCCAGGGCACGATGTTTGCATGGTGTTCCATTACAGTACTAAGAATTTCGTCTCCCGGCTTAAGGGAGTGCATGGCCCAGCCATACGCAACCAAGTTGCTTGCTTCTGTTGCATTTCTTACAAATATAGTCTCTTCAAATGGATTTTTTGCATTCACGAATTTCCCGATTGTCTTGTGCGCATTCTCATACATGTCAGTTGCTTCCTGGCTGAGTTGATGAACACCTCTATGTATATTTGCGTTATGGTTCTCATAATAGCCCAAAAGCGCATCAAGGACAAATCTTGGTTTTTGTGTCGTTGCTGCATTGTCAAGATATACTAGATTCCTGCCATGCACCTTTCTCTTGAGTATCGGAAAATCTTCTCTTATTTTTTCGTTTATCATCAGGTCACCTTTGCACTCAGAGCAGACTCAAACTTATTTCTGATATCTACCTGACCGATTTTATCAATGACCTTTGAGAAAAAACCTGAAATTATTAACTTTTCTGCCTGTTTTTTTGCGAGGCCTCTGCTCATTATATAGAATAAGTCCTCATCACTTGGCCTTCCTATGGTTGCGCCGTGGCTCGCTTGAACATCATTTGCATCAATCTCCAGGGAAGGGACTGATTCACAGATACAGTCTTTGCTGAGCAGAAGATTATGGTTCTGAAGGAATGAGTTTGTTTTTTGGGCACCTTTGATTATCTTGATATCACCTTTGAAGATGACCTTAGATTCACCATCTAACGCACCTCTAACAACAATATCTCCTTTAGTATTTCTGGTGTTATGGTTTGAATTTGTTGTGATCTCAAAATTCTGTGTTTTGCTGCTGAAAAATACACCATTTACATATGCTTCGCTTCCTTCACCATTCAGATGGTTGTCTATCCTGAGTGTGCTTTTCTGACCCTCAAAAATCCCGAAAAATATATTTGCTATACTGTCTTTTTCAAGGTCGCATTGGAGCTGAGATTTAACATCTTTATTATTAAGGATAATTATACTTGAATATGAGCCTTTTTTATGTATGATGTTGATCTTTCCAGGATTAGTCAGTACAATATCAAGAGACGCAAGATCATCTATTAAGATCACCAACTCTTCTCTAGAATCAACGGAGACAGAAGCTTTAAGTGTTTTTTTGACATAGATAAATGATCCACTCTTAGGAGCATCAGAATATACTTTGGCAAGACTCTCGGAATTAATTGATTCATGGACAACCAATCCTTGTTCTTTTAGTTCCTTTGAACAAGATATCATCCGACAGACCCCTCCATATTGAGTTCAATGAGTCTATTTAGTTCAATAGCATATTCCATCGGAAGCATCCTGACAAAATCATCCATGAAACCTCTGACGATTGTGGCCATTGCTTTTTCCTCACTATAGCCCCTGCTCATCAGATAGAATACCTGTTCCTCTGAGACTTTTCCTACACTTGCCTCATGGCCTATAGATACATCGTTTTCCTGTATATCCATAAATGGAACTGTGTCAGACGCAGACTGGTCATCTAAAATCAAGGCATCACAATTGACTCTGGATTTTACATTTGAGCAGCCTGATGCAACTTTTAATAATCCTCTATATGTAGTTCTTCCGCCATCTTTTGATACAGATTTTGACATTATCTGGCTGGTTGTATTTTTTGCCAGATGGATTATCTTTGCACCTGCATCTTGAACCTGACCTTTTCCGGCAAATGCTACTGATACAACTTCTCCATGTGCATGCTCTCCCTTTAGGATGATGCAAGGATATTTCATGGTTATCTTACTGCCAAGGTTCCCATCAATCCATTCAACACGAGAATTAGCATAGGCAACAGCACGTTTTGTTACAAGATTATATACATTAGTGCTCCAATTCTGGATTGTTGTGTATCTGATAGTTGAACCCTCAAGGGCCACCAGCTCAACTACTGCAGAATGAAGAGAGTCAGTAGAATAAATCGGAGCAGTGCATCCTTCAACATAGTGCACATAGCTTCCTTTATCAGCGATGATAAGTGTCCTTTCAAACTGTCCGATATTTTTTGCATTTATCCTGAAATATGCCTGCAGCGGCATATCTACTTTTACACCAGGAGGAATATATATGAATGAACCGCCAGACCACACAGCTGAGTTGAGAGATGCAAATTTATTGTCAGTTATAGGGACAATCTTTGCAAACCATTTCTTGACTAAATCAGGATATTCTCTTAGTCCTCCATCCATATCAAGAAAAACTACACCCCTATCTTCGAGATGTTTTTTCAAGGAGTGATATACCACTTCAGATTCATACTGTGCACCGACCCCTGCCAAAAATTTCTTTTCCGCTTCAGGTATCCCGAGTCTATCAAACGTGTTCCTTATGTCTTTAGGGACATCCTTCCAATCTTTTGCCTGCTCACCTTCAGGTTTCCCATAGTAATAGATATTGTCAAAATCAATGCTCTTTAGATTTGCACCCCATTCAGGCATCTTTTTTTCAAGATAATATTTATATGATTTAAGCCTTAGTTCCAGCATCCATACAGGTTCATTTTTTATGCCAGATATTTTTCTGATAATTTCCTCAGTCAAACCTTTACCAGTCTTATAAGTGAAATTTTCAGGATTATTGAATCCGTATTTGTATTCTCCTAATTGGTTTTTTATGTCCTGGGCACTATCCACTTTCGTAACCTCTTTTCTCGATCTCTTCAGCTAGCCTGTAATCACCAGATTTTTTGATTTTTCCATCTATCATAACATGCACAAAATCAGGCTTGATGTGATGAAGTATCCTTTGGTAATGTGTAATTATGAGGACTCCCAGTTTTGGGCTGATGAGGTCTTTAATGCCTTCTGAAACAATCCTCAGAGCATCCACATCAAGACCTGAATCCGTCTCATCCAAGATAGCATATTTCGGTTCAAGAACAGCCATCTGAAGTATCTCTGCTCTTTTCTTCTCACCGCCAGAAAAACCGACATTTACATGCCTTTTTGCAAATTCCTTATCTATCTTTAGGAGTGCCATCTTTTCATAAAGAAGGTCAGAAAATTGCCGGACATCCATCCTTGGTTTCATCTCATTATATGCAGTCCTCAGGAAATTCATTATTGTTATCCCTTGGATCTCCTGCGGATATTGGAAGGACAAAAATAATCCGGATTTTGCCCTCTCATCAACACTCATCTCAAGCAGGTTTTTATCATCCAGAAGAGCTGACCCTTTTGTCACAACATATCTGGGATGACCCATAAGCGCAAAGGATAGTGTGCTTTTCCCAGAGCCATTAGGACCCATGAGCGCGTGGACCTTTCCGTTTTCTATTGTCAGATTCAGACCCTTAAGAATTTCCTTGTCATCAACATTCACGTATAAATTTTTTATTTCAAGCATAATATCACCTATAGCATATTTCACAGTCATCAGAAGTTTTTATTTTATCATTACAGACTGCGCATATGAATTTTGACTTCTTGACGAAACGTAAGGATTTCTGCAGTTCAATAGCGAAATTAGTTTTCTTATGGATTAATTCTTTGCAGGAATCGTGGATATGTTCAATCAGATTTTCAGCAAAGGCTACATCGTTTCCACGTTTTCCTTTCAAATATTGTGATACAGATGCCTCTGTTATCCCGAGAAGTGATGCTATCTCGTTCTGTTTTTGCCCCATTTTTTTCATGGAAATCACAAATTCTCTTCTCAAAGCAGGCAGAACAAACCATACTTCAACTTCCTGAGGAGTATCCATGAAACTTAACAATTGTTAAGAAATATATAAAGTTTATGAAATTGCGACAAATAATAATTTGGCAGTCACTTTTTCCCTAGCTTTTCAATTTCTTCCTGGAATTCTTCAGGATCCTTGAAATCTTTGTAGACAGATGCAAACCTGATATAAGCTACCTTATCAATTTTCTTCAGCCTTGTCATAACAAGTCTTCCGATATAAGAAGAGGAAATCTCAGTTGTCTCCTTATTCAAAAGAGTCTGCTCGATGTCTGCAACCATGTCTTTTATCTGTTCAATGGAAACAGGCCTTTTTTCACAAGCCCTCAGCATTCCTTTTTCAAGCTTGGTTTTGTCAAAGCTTTCTTTTCTCCCATCTTTTTTAAGGACTAGAATCATCACTGTCTCTATTCTTTCATATGTCGTGAAGCGTTTTTTGCATTCCAGACATTCGCGTCTTCTTCTTGTAGAACGGTCTTTTTCAAGGTCACGCTTGTCCACCACTTTTGTTTCTCTGGTGTTGCAATAAGGGCATCTCATATTAATTTAGAAGATATTAGTTCAATATATTATTTTCTAAAGTGAATAATCTGAATTGTGAAAAAACAATGATATTCGAACTAACTGGCATATTCATTATTTTTTACTAAAACAAAATGCTCGCATAGCTGACAGAATTCCTGAAATCATTCAAGACATCTCCAGAAGTGTAATATTTCATGAGTTTGCCTTGACCTTTTTCTATTGTCTTAAGAAATGTAAGAATAGGTAGAAATCCGCAAATAGTAATTCCTGTTTTATTGACAAATTTCCTAAACCCTTCATAGTCACAATTTTTTATAGAACCAATTGCTTCCATATCCAGCTTTTCAAGGTTATTTTTTATATTGGCAGAGAAAGGAATATATCCATAATTGAAGCCATAGTGCGTGAAATCAGAGCTAACAATAATTATTGCATCTTTTATCTGCGAAAGTATCTTTGCTAAATTATCAAGATCAGCATCATGGCCTATTCCGATAGCCGCAAATGTAAACTCTTTTTTTGAATATTGCAAAAAGGGGAGCTGCACTTCTATGGAGTGCTCTTTTAGATGAGGAGTTTCAGATACCTTCAGTCCACTCTTTTTAAAATAATCAACCATCTCTTTATCATACTTTGCTTTCCCTAGCGGAGTATTCCAGTCCTGTGATGAAATACCTGTTTCAAAACCATAGTGGTTGACGCCTAATATGATAAATTTTGAAATATTTGATTCAGCTATTTTTTTATAAGCATGGGCTGCGCAGGCACCAGAAAAAAAATATCCTGCATGAGGGACTATTACTCCTTTTATTTTTTGATTGGATAATTTTCCTGGCAATTTGCCTGGGCCAAATTCAGAAAGGTAACAGGTTTCAATCTGGATCCTTAGCTGCATAGGATCAGCCTCATAGAAAGATCCTGCAACTACTGGCTGCCTCATACAGTATAGCTAATCTAGCATAATTAAATATTTATTGAATAATTGCATGTATAGACTATTTATAATTATTAATTTCTAAAAAAAACAATCTCCTTTGAAATTGTAAGTATATCTTGCGAGGACAATAACTTTTTCTCATTTCTTCTTTTTTATCGCAATCTCGCGTACTAATAGCGTAATTTCTCTTTCTGTCTCTTCCAATTTCACATAAAGTCGGAATATTAAATAGAATATCATTGCGATGCTAATGTACAGAATGACGTCAGCGCCTCTCCCTACCCCAATGAACTCAGCAAGTCTGCTGGTAAGCGAAGGAAAGAACACTACAATAATAAGTCCAAACCATAAGCAAAGCCAAAATAGAAGCTCACCTACAGAAATTTTCCTATCCTTTGCCCTGAGCACAGCTCTGCTTGCTACAAAGAAAACAAAAATCAACGATAATATCTGAAGTAGCGTTATCATAGGAAAAATCTCCTAAAGAGCATCCTTAGCCCGAGTTCAACACTTTTAGTCCAACTCTGGCCTTTTCCGATTGAATACTCATCATAAATTACAGTGATAGGTACTTCCAAGTATTTAAGTTTATTCTTCATTATTTCCCAAAAAAATTCACCTGCATGTTCCATCCTGTCACTCTTAATGCATATTTTTTTTGCAGCAGCTCTTGACATGACTCTAAGTCCTGACTGTGAATCTGTAATCTTTATCCCATATAAAAAATACACAACAAAGATGCCTAGTCGCAGGACAAATTTTTTCAGCATCGGAATATTAACTGCATTTCCAAGAAATCTGCTTCCAAGAGAGATATCTGCCTGGTGTTTTTCGACGGGAATTATTAATTTTTTTATGTCGCTTGCAAGGAATTGGCCGTCTGCATCAAATGTTACGATAATGTCAGCACCTGCGCTGATTGCATAATCTATACCAGTTTTTAGGGCGGCGCCCTGACCTCTATTCATAACGTGGTTAAGATGAATTACAGTCTTTGATTCAATAATCTCAGATGTTCTGTCAGATGAACCATCATCGACAACAACTATATGCGTATATTCTTTCTTCAGGTCATCAATTACCTTTCCTATCTTTTTCTCCTCATTGAATGCAGCAATTATCACAAATATTTTCATTCTAATAAAGAAAGACGCTGGTCTTTTTAAAGTTTAATTTGAGAGAACTCTTTTTCTATCTTTTTCAGCTGTTCTTCCAGTTTTCGCATTTCAGCTGGACTATTCCTATCAGTTGAGACAGGCGCAGCTTGCGGTTTTTCAATTGCTTTTCTCATATCACTTCTCGGAAGCGCCTTTTTCAGTCTTCCTACAAGGAGATCAAGTTCAGACACAAGATCTTTCATCTGTTGATACGCTACTAGTTTCTGTTTTCTGAGATTCTCAAGTTTTTCGTGAGTTTGGAGGGTTCCAACAATCTCTTTTGATGCCTCAAGAATATTTCTCCGAACATCAACAGGTTCATATACTCCCACAAACAGTGTTTTGTCCATTTTAATATTTTGGTTCGACAAGTACCTGGTCTATATATCTGACTTTTCTTTCAACGTCATCAAGTGAGGTTTTCCATGCTTCAAGCTCTGCATCTTCCTGATTTTTCAGATCATAGATCTTTCCTAGGACTGCTCTGGCATCCTTTATCTTTTCATTGATTAGCGCGATGATATCAAGCAAATCTTTATACTCCTCAATTTTGATGAAAATATTCATATCTTTTCTCATAATTCAACCTCTTTCATTGATTCGAAAAGCAAATTATCAATATAGATGAACTTTCGTTGCATGTCTTCAAGAACCTTTGCAAAATTCTTATGCTCCATATCCATGTTGCGTTTGATGTTATTCAGTACGTAAATCACTCCCGGCGATTCCTGGATGTAGCCGGACATTGTTTCCAGATTTGAAATAATTTGACTATAATCATCAGTTCTGACAAACAAAGGGCCTTGGTCTTTTAGTGAGAGAAGTTCTGTTGTCACTGTCGGCGGGAGGATGTCACGCTGGATCGTTTCATTAAAAATGCTGATATCAAAAGCAGGAATTTCTTCTTCAAAACCAAAATTTGTTCTGGGCATTGGAATACTGAGATCCGGCAGTCTTTCAGGAATATCTATATCACTTGGAGATTCATTTATCATCCAGCTTCTTTCCTGTGATACTTTTGGGGTTTCTTCTTTGTGAGCAGGAATAGAAATAATTGGATTAAATGCAGGAGTTTCAAATTTTATTTGTCTTGGTTGAGCTGACGGCATAATTGGTCGCGACATGGTAGGCACTGCTCCAGCAATAATTGCACGCGATCTTAATCTTTTCGGGATTGGCGGCGGCGGCATATTTGCAGGTAATGCGATATCACCTGGCTTTCCTGAAAAATTATTAAAAAACCCCATATCCAAATATGAGAATCACATACTTTTTAAAACTTTTTATTCCTTTTTGGGTCTAATACCCCACAGCTCTGCTAAGACACATCAATCCAAAAAGGAATATGTCAAAAATTGAGATTTTTGATCACACCAAAAATCCATTTGGATTTTTTAGTGTTTGAAAATGTCGGTGCGAAGCAAAAAATTCGCCAATACACCATCAGCTCTGCTGTAGGGATGGTGAATTTTTAGACATTTTCATTTTATTTATTATATCCTCCACCAGATTTATGCAAATAGGTTCTGTTATTCAATGCTTATCTCCTAATCTGATTTGAATTCTCAAATATAAAATTAGAATTTTATTTGCAGTAATAGTTTGAAAAGAATTATATACCAAATATCTTATACCTGTTTTATGAAGGGGTGGCTTGGTCTCATTCTTCTTTTTCTTATGCAGAGTGCGTATGGGCTTATTATAAGCGAAATTATGTATGATCCCTTGGATGGAAATGAATGGATTGAGCTTTACAATAAGGATGAAATAAACATTGAAGGTTTAACCCTGTCGGATAATTTGAATACAGATGAGATTGTGTGCTGTTCTTTCAATGCGGGTTGCAGTTATGTAGTCCCAGAAGATACTTATTTTTTGATTGTTGACCAAGATACTACCCTTGAAGTCGATGGCAGAATATTTTGTGTGGATGATAATTCAATAGGAAATGGACTTGGCAATTCAGGAGACTCAGTTTCGTTTAAAATTGAAAGTATTGAAATGGCAAATGTAACATATGAAGAAGGAATTACTAAGGGAAGTACCCTCTCCTTGCAGGACGACATATGGCAGGAGTCTTCTCCATCGCCTTGGGCACCAAACCTAAATTCTGAAACTCAGGAGGAAACTGCCGCTATTAGTTCCCCAGAACTTGAAATAGTAGAGATCTCTTCTGAAATCATATTTATTGGTGTAAAAAGCAAATTTTTCAAAGTTGCCAATAATGATTATCCAGATTACAAGGATGCACTTTTTCTAGATTATTATTGGAATATCAGCAGAGATGAGTCACTTATTTATGAAGAGGCTAAAGAGATCTCCTTCAAAAGCTATACGACTGATACAGGAGAATATATTTTTGAAGAAGAGGGCAACTATATCATTTGCGCAAGAACAGGTAGCATCGTAAAATGCATTGATGTACAAGTCGAAGATGGCTATACTGAAAAATGTGATATCTCTCTCACAATTGACACTGAAAAACAGATATATGAAGAAGGAGAAAAGATAACCATCAGGCATGAGCTTTCAAGCAAGGATTTTCCTTTTGAGATAGATTATTGGATTGAAGATATAAATGGAGATCAAATTAAGGACAAAACCAGGACAGACAACACCAATAAAAAATCGTATACTCCGAATCTTGATGACGACGAAAAAGCAATGGTTCTGAAAGCTGAGCTGTTTGCTCATTGCAATAACAGCAACCCAGGCAATGCTGAAAAATTGATAGTTGTTAAAGGAGATCAACTTGCTAAGTCCTCTGCTCAAAGCAGCATCACTATTGAAAAAATATCACCTGAAACCATAAATTTTGGAGACACCTTTTTTGTAAAATTAAATGCGATTAAAGGTGATACCAGAAAAACAGTTGTGGAACTAAAGGTCAAAGGCAAGGAAATAGTGAGTGAAACTACTAACTTCTATATGGATGAAAAAAACCAGATGATTGATATTACAATACCTGTGAAGTTAAAACAGGACTGCAGCTATGAAACTGGAGGATATAATCTGATCATTGATGGGATTGATGCACATGAGGAAAAAGAGATACAAATATCTGCGGTGCCCTGCATAGATATATCTAAAAATTCAGAATATGAACTTGTCAGTTATTTCTGCAAGGAAAGCTATTGCTACGAAATAATCAAGATCTCAAACGATGAGGATTTGCAGCATGAGTATGAAATTAGCAGTTATGTTTATGTAGGTGCTAAGGTGTTTTCTGGCGAAAGAGAGGGAAATCTGCAATTACTTTCACTTGGCCCGCATGCAATAAAATACATCAACTTAGAAAATGAACTGGTCGATGCCCCAGATGATGCAAAGATAAAAATTAGGATTAAACGAGAGGATAGAAAAAACCCTCACGAATTTGCTGAAGACATTACACTGGAAAAACAGGTTGAAAAATCAAAAGAAATATCAGTAGGGGTTGCAAACACATCATATCAAAAAAAAGAAGAGGCTAACCTTACCAATGAATCAAAAATTACAGGAGGAGTAATATATAGGTCTTCTTCTGAAAAAACCAAAGACCTATCAAAATATTTAGTAATTATCTGCGTCCTGTTTGGAGTGTACGCATTAATCTCACAAATGAAGAAATGAATGCTCTTTTTTCCATGGCTTAGCTATTTCGAAGTTGATTAGGGCATTAGAAAAGCATTTTAATCATTGTTCCTTTTATGTTGGTATGTTCGATATAAGTAAGCGGCTGCTCTATTATAAAAGAAGGGAAGTTCAAGATTATCTAGTCAGCGCCAGTATGGATAGGGAGGTCGGTATAAGATACGGAGACAGAGGATATGGAAAGCGGCCAGATATATTGATGTATCCAAACGATGTTCTTGAAGCAGTGAAAAAAGGAGCGACGAGTTTTCATGTTTCTGAAGAGCATTGGAATAATCCCCTAGACCTCAGCACAGAGATGTCCAGAAAGGATCAGGATGAACTGAGAAAAGGGTGGGACCTGGTGCTTGATATTGATTGTCCTCACTGGTTTTACTCCAAACTGACAGCTTACTTATTCATAAAGAGCCTGGAACAGCATGACATAAAGGCTATTAGCTGCAAGTTTTCAGGAAATAAAGGATTCCACATAGGTGTCCCATTTGAGTCGTTCCCTTCAGAAATAAATGGGATGCCGATAAAAGATTGGTTTCCTGAAGGGCCGAAGAAGATAGCACTCTATCTTTTGGATTACATCTCCAAGAATCTAATTACTGTATCAAATGGTGAAATCAAGTTCGGGAACGTTCATACTACGACCATTAACCAAATTGCAGAAGCAACAGATAATGCAAGAGAGGACATAATAAAATATGTCTGTAGCAACTGCAATAAAACCCTGAAGGCCAACAAAGCAGAACAGGAGGCAGAATTCATCTGTCCAAAATGTGACACTAGAATTTTCAACAAAATGGATCATCAGGTCTGTCCAAAATGCAACTTTCTAATGGATAAGAAGGTTTACAAACGCAAAATTTGCAGCTGCAAAACAGAACTTGCTCCAAAAGAAGTTTTTGATGCACTGTCAATAATTGAAGTTGACACAATTCTAATATCCTCCAGACATATGTATAGAGCACCTTATAGCATGCATGAAAAATCAGGACTTGTGTCAATTGCGATTTCACCAGAAACAATCTTAGAATTTGAAAAACATATGGCAGAGCCTGATAAAGTGCAGATAGATAGTCTCCCGAAATTTCTTGATGGTAATCTAGCAAATCCAAATGAGTCAATGAAGCTTATGACGGCAGCTTTTGACTTTGGAAAGGAGGATATCAGATTCAAGTCAATCATCGATGAAAATAATATGGAAAAGAAATCACTGGCAAAATATGAAACGCTGACAAGTGCTATCCCCGCGGAATATTTTCCTCCATGCATGTTAAAAATACTTGAAGGATTGGGGGATGGAAGAAAAAGATCGCTTTTCATACTGGTCAATTTTCTGAGGAGTGCAGGTTGGGGATATCTGGAGGCTGAAGAGTTCCTGAATGAATGGAATAAAAAAAATAGGCCACCCCTTAAAGATCGGGACATACCTTTTCAAATAAGTTACCACAAGCAAAAAGGGAAAAATGTGCTCCCTCCAAATTGCAGGGCATATTATCAGGATTTCCGAGTCTGCTTTCCTGATGCAGTCTGTGAACGTATCAAAAATCCAGTACAATATGCCAAAAGACGTGCATTTGCGCTTCTCAAGAAAAAGCCGAGGCGGAGCAATCTCACTGAAGAACAAAAGGCAATGAGAAAAGAGCATAGAGAAAAATTAAAAAAGCTGAAAATTAAAGAGATTAAACATGAGACCAAAAAGAAAAGAGCATAAGGGAGAAAACGGAAAAGTTTTGGTAATCGGAGGTAGCAAGGATTATGTTGGTGCTCCGGCACTAGCTGCCATTGCAGCCCTGCGAACAGGCATTGATATTGCAACAGTTTGCGCGCCTGAAAAAGTAGCTTGGGCAATAAACTGCTATACTCCTGATCTCATCACCAAAAAAGTGTTGGGAGATGAATTCAACTTAACTCATACCAAAGAGATAATATCCTTCAGCGAAAGATTTGATGTAATAGTGATAGGGAATGGTATAGGCCTAAACAAGGACTTTGTCCTTAAACTTCTTAGGGAGATAAAGAAACCATTTGTGATAGATGCAGATGCAATCAAAGTGATACCTTTGGATGTTGCGGCAAACAGTATACTTACTCCTCACGCAAATGAGTTTGAAATGCTCTATACAAACACTACAAAAAAAAGCCCATTTAGCAAAGATAATATGGATCAAAATATCAAAAATATATTGCCATATATTGGAAGCAATGTCATTCTGCTGAAAGGGCAAATAGACAAAATATTCTCAAAATCAAAGAACTATAATAACAAAACCGGCAACAACTCTATGACAAAAGGTGGCACAGGAGATATACTAGCAGGAATATGTGCAGGATATTTGGCGCAAGGCGTAGATATATTTGAGGCAGCCACTCAGGCAGCCTATATAAATGGGAAGCTAGGCGAATATATGTATAAGTATAAAGGATATGGATATACTGCATATGATATGGTGCAGGAACTGTGGAGATATACAAAATAGTTTTATTTAAATACCTTTATAAATAGAATATTCTTTCTTTATAAATTAACTAACTAGGGGGGGTTTACATGGGTGAAAAAAGCATTACTAAAAGCACTAAAGGTATTAAAACTGCTAGTAAAAACGATGGGAAAGTAACTATCGAAGTTGTTAACATTGTTGTTTCTACTAGTCTCGAACACGATATACCGCTTGAAAAGATGGCTGCAACATTGAGTAATACTGAATATAATCCAGAACAATTTCCAGGTCTTGTCATAAGGATAAAAGATCCTAAAACATCTGCACTAATATTCAGTTCTGGAAAAGTAGTCTGCACAGGTGCAAGGAGCATGGAAAAAGTCGAGGAATCCATAGATAAGATAATAAAAAGCCTCAAGAAGATAGGAATCACTATCACAATTAAGCCTAAAATTACTGTCCAGAATATTGTCGCATCAGGGGCTATTGGGATGGATCTGAATTTGAATGTTTTAGCTATGAAACTTGACAATACAGAGTATGAACCCGAACAGTTTCCAGGGTTGGTATATAAATTAGATGAAGCCAAGGCGACATTTCTCTTGTTCAGCAATGGCAAGATTGTTTGCACAGGGACCAAAAGCGAAGCAGAAGTTCACGCGGCACTGGATAAACTGATTGTAAACCTAAAAAAGGTTAGCTAAATCTTTTTAACTTAATCTCTTTTTTATCTTAATTATGGAGCCAACTTTAATAATCAAACGATTCCAGGAATTCCTAGAAAAAAATTATTCTGAGCAGATAGCTCAGCAGATAAGGAAAGGTGAAAAATTCCTAACGATTGATTTTTCCCAAATGTCTATATTTGATCCACATCTCTCAGAAGAATTGCTGGATAATCCAGAGGAAGTTCTTAAGGCTGGGGAACTGGCGGTTGAGCAGTTCGAAGGAGATATGAAGAACTTCAGGCTGAGGGTAAAAAATTTATCGTCCAGCCTATCTATAATGATTAAGGACATACGAAGTGAACACATCAACAAATTTCTATATATTAAAGGGTTAGTAAGACAGAAATCAGATGTAAGGCCACAGGTTGTAAGCGCAAGATTTGAATGCCCTAGCTGCGGCAATGTGATTACTGTTCTTCAGCTTGACACGAAATATAAGGAGCCGAGCAGATGCAGCTGCGGAAGAAAGGATAAATTCAGGGAGCTCAGCAGGGAACTGGTTGACGCACAAAAAATAGTCCTTGAAGAAGCAGCTGAGGATCTGGACGGTGGCGAGCAGCCAAAAAGACTTGATGTATTCTTGAAGTCAGACCTTGTTTCGCCGATATCAGATAAGAGAACTAATCCTGGAAGCAAGATAATTGTTAACGGAATACTTAAGGAAGTCCCTATTCCTGCAAAAGATGGAGGGAAACTAACAAGATTTGATCTTATGATAGAGGCAAATTATGTGGAACCTGTTGAAGAAGATTTCATGGAACTTAAAATATCCGATAAGGAACAAGAAGAAATAAATGCACTTGCAAAAGACCCTCATATATATAAGAAATTAGTTGATTCACTTGCTCCAACAATATATGGACATGACAAAATTAAGGAAGCACTGGTTCTGCAATGTTTTGGAGGTCTCAGGAAAAAAAAGGAGAAAGGAAGCGCTACCAGAGGAGATATCCATATATTATTGATAGGGGATCCTGGAGCTGGAAAAAGCCAGCTCTTGAAAAGAGTCAGCCAGATAGCTCCAAAAGCAAGGTACGTATCTGGAAAAGGAGCAACAGGTGCAGGCCTCACTGCAAGCGTAGTCAAAGATGAATTCATCAGAGGATATGCGCTTGAAGCAGGTGCTCTTGTACTTGCAAACAGGGGGGTATGCTGCATAGATGAGCTCGATAAGATGAATAAAGAAGATAGAGCAGCGATGCATGAAGCACTAGAGCAGCAGACAATATCTATCTCAAAAGCAAATATCCAAGCAACATTAAGGGCAGAAACAACTGTGCTTGCAGCTGCAAATCCAAAATTCGGAAGATTTGACCCATACGAAATGCTCGCAAAGCAGATAGATCTTCCAACTACACTCATCAACAGATTTGATCTAATCTTTCCAATAAAGGACATGCCGGACGAAGAGCAGGATGAGAAGCTCGCATCATTTATTCTTAATCTTCATAAAGACACAGCAGAAGTGATAACCTCTCTTGATAATAATTTGCTCAGGAAATATTTTTCATATGCAAGGCAAAGATGCAGGCCAGAACTGACAGATGAAGCAATAAATGAGATAAAAGAATATTATGTGAAAATGAGGAGTTCTGGAAGCGAAGAAGGCGGAATCAGAAGCATTCCCATATCGCCAAGACAGCTTGAAGCGTTGCTAAGGCTCTCAGAAGCTTCAGCCAAGGTCAGGCTTTCTGAAAAAGTGACAAAGGAAGATTCAAAAAGAGCAATAGATCTGGTGCACTACTGCTTATCCCAGATAGGTGTTGATCCGACAACCGGAAAATTTGACATAGACAGAATCTCCTCTGGTGTTAGTGCAAGCGAAAGAGGAAATATAGTATTAATTAAGGAAATACTCACTGAGCTCGAAACAAAGGTCGGCAAACAAATTCCAATAGAAGATGTTCTTATCGAGGCATCGAACAAAGGAATAAAAGAAGAAATTGTCATGGAGACAATCGAAAAGCTGAAGAGAAGTGGGGATTTGTACGAACCCAAAAAGGGCCATATTGCAAAGATTTAATATGGAAAAACGAAGCGTCGCGAAAAAAATTTCAATTAATGAATTAGTCAAAGGTACATTCATCAGAAGGCCAGGATGGGAACCAAGCGGAGTCCTGACAAAATATGGCGAGATAAGCAGAGTATGCATCATAGGTCTTGTAGTTTCCCTTTCTCAGACAGATAATTCAGGATCCTTCCTTGTCGATGACGGCACAGGCAATATCACAGTGAGATATTTTGAATCTAAGCCTGAGTATGAACATCTAAAGCTTGGAGAGCTTGTAAAGATTGTCGCTAGAGTGAGAGAAAATCAAAATTCTATATATCTTGTTCCTGAAATTCTGAAACCCACAGACGAAAAATGGCACAAGGTTCATGGCCTGGAATTGGCACTCCAAAAAAAAGCAGCAATAAAGCTTCCTGTTGATTCAGATCAGGAAGAAATTGTTGCAGGACCTTATCAACAAATACTAAATGTGATAGCAATGCTTGATAAAGGAAGCGGGGTGGATATTGAAAATATCATATCTGCTGCAAAAATCAATGGGTGCGACAAAATTATAAGTTCACTTATCGCAGAAGGCGAAATATTTGAAATTTCTCCTGGAAAAGTTAAGCTCCTTGAATAGCTAGAAAATCAGTGGAGTGATATATACCTCGACAACCGCAGCCACAACCACCAGGGCAAGGCTAAGTATCATCAAGACAGAAGAATCCAATATTATTTTTTCGTATCTTTTTGTCCCAAAATCATGCCTGATTACAGCGGTTGAGATGATCCCGCCAGCAAGGCCTGCCACAAAATATGCAAGTATCTCCATTATGCCATGAAGAGAATACCTAAGGAGGCCATACGAAATTGCTGATAAGTATTGATGCCCTGTAAAGATATGCAGATCAGCTCCAATCTGATAAATTCCTGTTTTTATGGTATCACCGATCGCAACACCGATTACAGATGCATTCCAGGTCAAAATGAATATGGCGCCTATTCCGTAGATAAAAGAGAATAAGACACAGAATATCAAGACTTTCAGATTATTAGAAAGTATATCCCAGAATATGTTACCAAGTGTGTAAGCATTTCCTGTGGCGTTTCCTCGTAGGCCCATGATGGTGCTTATCTGGACAGTAAAGAGAGATTGGTTTCCTGGGAGCATAATGTACCAAAATGCAAAAGCAATGGTCGCCCCAAAAAAATAATTCATAAATACAAGAAGAGCTTTGGAATGCTCTTTTAATAGGTTTTTTTCATTGATCTCTGTTAGATCTTTTTTCTCTTCAATCTTAACTATATTATATATTAAGGGTATTGCGGCCATCGTCGTAAGAAAAACCATCATAAGAGAAGTATGCTCACTGAATATCCAGCTGCCCATAAGGAGGCCAAGAGAAGCATAAATAAATCCATGCACTAGAAGAAGCTTTGGATTAGTTTCTGCTCTCCAGGGAGAAATAAGGGATTCTAAGACCATGAGAGAAAATCTTTTTACCTGCTTTATAAAAGTTTCCAATCAAAATATTAATAATTAATACCCACAATATTTATAAAGGACTTGAAATTCCACCTAACTACTAAACACGTTTGATGTTTATTTGACCTGAAAAGGTTCCCCGCGGATTTTCTGTGTGGGGGCCCAACAATAGGTCACTTGGAAAAAATGCCTAACACAAGAACACCTAGAAGCGGAAGTTTGCAATTTTGGCCTAGAAAAAGGACTAAGAGACAAACAGCCAGAATCAGAACTCACGCAAAGCAGAAAGATTTGAAATTAGACAGTTTTTTCGGGTATAAAATAGGTATGACGCATGTTCAGGCCATAGAGACCAATAAAAATTCACACCTTAAAGGTGCTGAAATCAGCGTACCTGTAACAATCATTGAATGTCCTCCAATAAAAATTGCAGCAATAAGACTATATAAAAAATCAACAAATTCTATGTATAGGATTATTCTGAATAAAGAGCTTCTTTTGACTACTGATAAGAATTTAATTGGAAGGCTAAGGCTTCCAAAAAAGGATTTTTCATCTGAGCTTGATAAATTAGATCCAAAGGAATATGATGATGTAAGAATAATGGTATACACCCAACCGGGCATGACGGGATTCGGCAAAAAAGTGCCTGATTTGATGGAATCATCAATAGGTGGAAGCAGTGTTGAAGAAAAAATCAAGTTTGTAAAGGAGAACGTCGGCAAGGATCTGCAGTTTGAGTCAGTGTTTCAGGAAGGGGATCTTGTGGATATCAAATCCATAACAAAAGGAAAGGGATTTGAAGGCCCTATTGCAAGGTTTGGGATTGCCCAGAGGCAAAGCAAATCTGAAAAAAGCATAAGGAATCCGGGAACACTTGGGCCTTGGAGCGGACAAGGTCATATAATGTGGAGAGTCGCTCATGCTGGTAAAACAGGCTATGCTCAAAGGACAGAATATAATAAACAGATATTAAAGCATATAAAGAGCCCGGAAGAGATTAATCCAAAAGGTGGGTTTTTGAGATATGGGATTGCTAAAAATCCAGTTGTTTTAATAAAAGGAAGCTTGCCATGCCCAAGCAAAAGAGTAGTTGTGATGGTGAAGGCAACAAGAGTTAAAAAAGCGCAAAGCCTAATTACTATTGAAAAAGTATCAACACATGAGATGCAGGGAAACTAAGATGAAAGTCAAAGTAAAAACACTGGAAGGGGAAAGTAAAACAGAAATAGTTTTGCCTGCGCAATTTGAAGAAGAGCTTAGGCCTGATTTAATTAAGAGGGCAGTTCTTGCAATTCAAAGCCATAAAAGGCAGCCATATGGGTCAGACCCAGAGGCAGGAAAAAAATATTCAGCCAAGCTTTCTAGAAGAAGACGAGACTACAAAGGGGCCTATGGGCATGGTATCTCAAGAGTACCTAGGAAAATCATGAGCCATAAAGGAACAAGATTCAATTGGCAGGGTGCTACTGCTCCAAATACTGTAGGAGGAAGAGTTGCACATCCACCAAAAGTTGAAAAAATATGGGATCAGAAAATTAATATCAAAGAGAGAAGAAAAGCAATAAGATCTGCGTTATCTGCATCAGTAGTAAAAGAACTTATTGTGAAGAGAGGGCATCATGTTGAAGATTATCCTCTTGTTATAGAAGACTCATTTGAAGATCTAATGAAAGCGAAACAAGTTGTAAGTGTTCTTGTCAAACTCGGCCTGACGAAAGAGTTGGCAAGATCAGAGAGAAAGACAAGGAAGTCAGGAATTGCAGCAAGGAGAGGGAGACCTTTCAAGAAAGCAAAAGGGCCTTTATTAGTGGTATCAAAAAAATGCAATCTAATTAATGCCGCTTCGAATATCCCCGGCATTGAAATTATCACAGTCGAAAGTTTGAATGCCGAGCTCTTAGCACCAGGTTGTGATTATGGAAGGCTTACAATCTATACTAAGGGTAGCATTGACAAAATCGGAAATGAGCAATTATTTACTGGAATCAAGTCAGATGTTACCAAAAAACCAGCTGCAACGCAGAAGGTTGAAAAACCAAAAGCAGAAAAACCAAAAACAAAGACTGTTAAGAAAGTTAAATCAGAGGTCAAAAAATGATCATCAAGTATCCGTTATCCACAGAAAAGACAATCAGGATGATGGAAAGTGACAATACTTTGATATTCATTGTCGACAAAAATGCATCAAAAATCGAGATTAAAAAGGCATTGGAAGAGCTTTATGGTGTTAAGATCAAATCTGTCAATACTACAATTGATCCAAAAAACCGAAAAAAAGCATATGTTAAATTTTCAAGCGAAACGCCAGCAATTGATTTGGCAACACAATTGGGGATAATGTAGAATGGGTAAAAATATCATCCAGCAGGCAAGAGGAAAAGGTGGTCCAAGATACAGGGCACCAAGTTTTAAGTATAAAGCAAAGGTATCTTATCCAATTGAAGGTAATTTCGGAGAGATTGTGGATTTTATAAAGTGCAGGGGGCATTCAAGTCCGCTTGCAAAAATCAAGTATAATTCAGGTGAGGAAACTTTTGTGATTGCTGCAGAGGGACTCAAAGTAGGAGATACAGTTAATATTGGCATGGCAGCTCCGCTCGGAAATGGCAATGCACTTTATTTGAAGGACATTCCTATTGGTACAGCATTATTCAATATTGAAGCAAGACCTGGAGATGGTGGAAAGTTCGTCAGAAGTTCTGGCTGCTTTGCAAGATTATTATCCAAGAATGATAAAGAAGCGTTAATTATGCTACCCTCAAAAAAGCAAAAGGCATTTCATCCTGAGTGCAAGGCAACTATCGGGGTAATTGCTGGACAGGGGAGAAAAGAAAAACCATTCCTTAAAGCAGGAACAAGGTATCATTATATGAAAGCTAGGAATAAGCTGTGGCCAAGAGTCTGTGCACAGTCAATGAATGCAGTTGATCATCCATATGGTACTTCCAGATCCTCTAAGAAAGGACAGCCAACAATAGCTGACAAGAACGCACCACCAGGAGCAAAAGTAGGAAAAATAAGACCTAGAAGAACAGGTAAGAAACGATAAAAATGGCAAAAAAAGAATTCATGTTTCAGGGAAAAACACTCGAAGAAGTGAAGAAGCTATCTATGAGTGAGTTTATGGAAATGGCAGGCAGCAGAGCTAGAAGAAGCCTCAAAAGGGGTCTTACAGCTGAGAAGAAAAATTTGATTGAAAAAATAAAACTCAATGATAAGGATATTAAGACTCATGCAAGAGACATGATAGTCTTGCCTGAAATGATTGGCCATATTATCAAGATATACAATGGTAAAGAGTTTATGCAAGTGCTTATTACAGAAGAAATGATTGGCCATTATTTAGGTGAGTTTTCGCCAACAAGAAGGAGAGTAGCGCACAATGCACCGGGAGTCGGAGCAACAAGAGGTAGTGCCAGCGTTTCAGTGAGATAAAAATGGAATTCAAGTATGCTTTTGGTGATGTGAAGGAAAATATGGCTAAAGCTGTAGGCAAAAGCCTGCCTATCTCAACAAAAAAGTCAGTTGAGATTAGTAATGCTATCAGAGGAAAATCAGTATTGAAAGCAAAAGCGTTCCTCAGAAGAGTACTGAATATGGAATCTGCAGTTCCTATGAAAAGATATAATCAAGATACTCCACATAGGCCCGGTATTGGTCCTGGAAAATATCCAATAAAAGCAGTGCAAGAAATATTAATGATAATTGAAAGTGCAGAGGCCAATGCTCAAAATAAAGGTCTTAGCACTAATGATTTGATAATAGAACATATATCAGCACACAAAGCATCAACACCTTATCATTACGGAAGGCAAAAAAGGTCAAAGATGAAAAGAACGCATATCCAGATTTTGCTTTTAGAGAAAAAGATGCCAAAGAAAGAAGGAGATAAAAAATGATTGAGCGTGATTTTGTCCAAAGGAAAAAGCTCGAGTATCAGATTCAAGAGTTTATTCAGGAAAATTTAAGAGGCGCTGGCCTGAGCCATTCAAAGTTGCAGAGAACACCACTTGGTGAAAAAATTGTGATTTACGCATCGAGACCAGGGCTAATTATCGGAGGGGCTGGTTCAAATATCAAGAAACTTACAGCACAGCTGAAAAAAAAATTCGGACTCGAGAATCCACAAATTGAAATTAATGAAATCCAAAACCAAAGTCTTGTTGCGGCAATTGTTGCAGAGAAAATAGCAACAGGACTTGAAAAATACGGAACAATGAGGTTCAAAGGAATTGGTCACAAGGCAATGGAAGAAGTACTTGGAGCCGGCGCAAGAGGAATAGAGATACTCATATCCGGAAAAATACCAAGCGCAAGAGCTAAAGTTTGGAGATTCTACCAAGGCTTTTTGAAAAAATGTGGAGATCCTGCACTATCACTTGTTGATATAGCATACGAAAGCGCAAAGCTAAAATCTGGCATTGTCGGTATTAAAGTCAGTATTATGCCGCCAAATGTAACACTACCTGATGATATAAGAATAAAGGAAGAACCTGCTCCAGTAGTTGAAGAAGTATCAGCTGAGGAATCAAAGCAGGTCGAAGAAGAGATTAAGGATAACAGCAAAAATGAAGAATAAAGATATTAAAAGCAAATCGAAAGAGGAATTAAAAGCACAATTGATTGAGTTAGATAAAGAACTCATAAAGTTCAATACCCAGGTCGCAACAGGTACAACCTTGAAGAGTCCGGGTCTTGTAAGAAAAACAAAAAAGACAATTGCAAAAATACTCACCCAATTGACATCCAGGGAGGGAGCTGATGAGTGAGATATGTGCTGTTTGCGGCCTTCCAAAGGAGCTGTGTGTTTGTGAAAGCATAGCCAAGGAAAGTCAAGACATTACAATCAGCCTTATCAAAAAAAAATTTGGAAAACTTAATACTTTGGTCGAGGGGATCGATACAAAACAAATCGACCTTAAGGATTTGGCCAAGAAACTAAAGAATGCATTCGCATGTGGAGGAACAACAAAGCAAGGGAAAATTGAACTTCAGGGAGACCATAAACATAAAGTTAAGGTTGAACTTATGAAGCTAGGATTTCCAGAAGAGACAATTAAGATGCTATGAAAGAAGAACTGATTGGAAAGAAAGCAGATATCATCAATGACGGAAAAACTTTCCAGGGCACGATTGTCGATGAAACCAAAAACATGCTATGTATGGAAACAAAATTAGGAAAAAAATGGATAATCAAAAAAACATCAAAAATCATAATTAACAATAAACTCATAGACGGAAAGAAAATAACAAAACGGTCGGAAGACAGAATAAAATCATGTTAAAAATGGCAAAAACAACACAACTCAAAACAAGAGGAAGAACATTCAAAGGTAAGGTTGTCAGTGCAAAGGCGCAAAAAACAGTTACTGTCGAATGGTTCAGAAGAATCTATATTCCTAAATATGAGAGATATCAGATTAAAAGAAGCAAGGTCAAGGCCCATAATACTCAAGGTGCGAAAGAAGGTGACCTTGTAATCATCAAAGAATGCAGGCCTCTATCAAAAACAAAAAAATTCGTTGTGACTGAGGTAGTTAAAGAATGAAAATCCAAAGATTTCCAACCATAAAAAACACAGGGGTGTTTTTATAGAATGAAAGCAATCAAAGGACGAGTAACAAAGGCACTTCCTGTAATGTCATGTATACCTACATGTGATAATTCAGGGGCTAAAGTTATTATGATACTCTCAGTAAAAGGATATGGCGGTGTTAAGGGCAGGAAACCGAGTGCGAGAGTTGGTGATCTTGTTAGGGCTGCTGTGAAAAAAGGAAGACCTGATATGATGAAGCAAATGGTGTATGCAATTATTGTCAGACAGAAAAAAGCATACAGAAGACCGAATGGAATGAGAGTAATGTTTGAAGATAATGCAGCAGTTGTGCTTAAAGACGACAAAGGTAATCCAAAGGGAACTATTTTTAAAGGTCCAGTTGCAAAAGAAGCTACTGAAAGATGGCCAGCTGTCGCAAAGATAGCTAGTGTGATATTGTAAGGAGAATGAAGATGTTTCAAACCAAATGGAAGTCAAGCAAAAACCCAGGAAAGCAGATTAAGTACAAATCACTTGCACCTGCGCATATAAAAGGTAAATTCATGCATACTCATTTATCAGATGAGCTCGCAAAAAAATATGGGAAAAGGTCAGCAAGGGTTAGAAAAGGCGACAAAATACTCATTATAAAAGGTCAGTTCAAAGGAAGAACAGGCAAGGTTGAAAAAGTTGAAGTTAAACGAATGAAACTATTGATTGAAGGGATAGATATTCAGAAGGGAGATGGCACTAAAGTGAAACTCCCTATTACAGTATCAAATGTCATGATACAAGAACTTGTTGATGACAAAAAAAGGCAGGAGATTTTGAAGAGGAAATAAAATGGTCAAAAAACACTTAAAAGCATTGGCAGCGCCTGTAACTTGGCCTATAAAAAGAAAAGAAAATAAGTTTGTACTCAGGCCAAAACCAGGGAAAAAATTTGAATTCAGTATGCCGGTTGCTCTAATATTTAAGAATCTTTTGAAGTATTGCAAGACTATGAGAGAGGTAAAATCGATACTTCATGATAAGGAGATATTAATAGATGGCAGAAGAACCAAAGAGCCAAAGGCGCTCGTCGGTATCATGGACACACTTTCACTTCCACTTTCAGGGGAGAACTACATGCTTTTGATCAGCAGAAGCAAAAAACTTTTTTTGCTGGCGGTTGGTAAGGAAGAAATTGGAAAAAAGGTATGCAAAATCATAGGAAAGACAACACTTAAGAAGAATCAGGTGCAGCTTAACCTGTTCAATAGTGTCAATCTTATAGTCAAGGAGGATAAGTACAAATTAGGAGATTCAGTTGTTATTTCGCTTCCAGATCAGAAAATATTGAAGCATCTTGAACTAGCAAAGGATGCATATGTATTTGTGATTTCAGGTAGTCACGTGGGAGAGCATGGGACTGTTGTAGGTGTTGAAAATTCAATGATAAAGATAAAAATGCAATCTGCAGAATTTGAGACACCAAAAGAGACAGTTTTTGTCGTCGGTCACAAAACACCTGAGATAAAACTTGAATAAAAATGAACCAGATGAAAACTATAAGGATAGAGAAGATTACCCTAAATGTCGGAGCGGGGAATGATCAAGAGCTGCTCAAGAAAGGTATGAAACTGATAAAGAACCTAACTGGAATCGAACCTATAAAAACAATAAGCAATAAGAGAATTCCTGCATGGGGTGTCAGACCAGGTCTTCCTCTGGGCTGTAAACTTACGATAAGAGGGAAAAAAGCAGATGAAATCTTAGTAAGGTTACTAAAAGCAAAAGATGGTAAACTTTCAAAATCATGTGTTGATGCATGTGGAAATGTTTCATTTGGCATTCATGAATATATTGATGTTCCAGATTTAAACTATGATCCTTCTATCGGAATTATAGGTTTCCAGGTATGTGCAACTTTGGTCAGGCCAGGGAACAGAGTAAAGTTAAGAAAGCTAAAAACAAGAAAAATAGGAAGGAAACATTTGATAACTCAGGAAGATGGTATCAATTTTATCAAAGAAAAATTCAATATTATAGTGGAGGATGAATAAATGACTACTTCCGATCCAAATAAAATGCTAAAGCAGCTGAACAAAAAGCCACAGAAACTTAAAAGATTCAAAAAATATAATCTTTCCAAAGAAAGAAGCTGTGGAAGACAAGGAGTGAAATGCACCAGATGCGGAAGGACAGGTACTGGAGGATATATTGGGCAGTACAATCTTAAGTATTGCAGGTGTTGCTTCAGAGAAATTGCATGTAAAATAGGTTTTAAGAAATACAGTTGATGAAAAATGAGTTTAAACGATCCACTAGCAAACGTACTATCACACATTCTCTTAGAAGAGAAGAAAGGTAAAAAGCAGATTACACTAAGAAATAACTCAAAGATAATAAGGGCAGTCTTGTCGCTCCTAAAAGATAATGGTTATCTTGGATCTTTCAATATTCTCCCAAGCAACAAAGGCGGGAGCATTGAATTGAATCTAATCGGGGCTATCAACAAAATTGGTGTGATAAAGCCAAGATATAGTGTCCAGTTTGCAGATTATCGCAAATTTGAGAAGAGATATCTGCTTGCATTTGGGTTTGGTTTCCTTATTGTTTCAACAAATAAGGGACTAATGACCCAGGAACAAGCTGCAAAAGAAAAATTGGGCGGAAAACTGCTCGCATATGTGTATTAAAAAATGGCAAAAAAAGATTACATTGAGAAATTGGAAATTCCAAGTGGTGTTAAAGCTACTCTTGAGAACAATTTGCTTATCTTGAAGGGCGCCAAAGGAGAGGTAGCAAGAGATTTCAATAATCCTAAAGTAAAAATCGAACTTAATAATAATGAGGTTGTACTGACTCTGCTTAATGGATCAAAATATAGTAAAGCAATAATAAAATCCTATAGGGCCCACATACTGAATAATATAAAGGGTTGCCAGGAAGGATTTTCATATACCTTGAAAATATGTTCAGGGCATTTCCCAATGAATGTAGCAGTCACAAACAATAAGCTTGTTATAAAGAATTTCCTCGGGGAGAAAGTCCCTAGAGAAGTTAAAATGAAGCAAAAGGTCAATGTCAAGGTCGAAGGCAGCAATATATATATTGACTCAGTAGACAAGGAACTAGCCGGACAGATGTCTGCAGATATTGAGCAGGCTACAAGGAGACCAGGATTTGACAGAAGAATATTCCAAGATGGGATCTATCAGGTAGAAAAAACAGGCAGGAAATAAAAATGGTTAATGATAATTTGCTCAAAATAACTGAAGATAAGAAAAAAAATAATCCGAAGTTCATTAGGCAGGATACTCATAAGAAAAAAAGACTTGACAAAATATGGAGAAAACCGAGAGGTCTTCACTCAAAGCTGAGGGAGCAAAGATCGCATAGAAAGATAGTAAAGCCAGGATATGGCCTTCCAAGCGAGTTCAAGGGAAAAACAAATGGAAAGACTATAGTGTTCATAAGCAAGGCTAACGAATTATCAAAAGTTGACACGAAGAAAGAAGTATGCATAATCTCCGGCAGAATCGGGATGAAATCAAGATTAGCAATACTGGAACAGGTAGTCAAGCTGAAAATTAATATTATTAACATAGCAGATCCTGAAAAATATCTGGAAGACAAGAAGAAACAGTTTGAAGAGAGAAAGAAAAAAGAAAAGGCTCCTAAAAAAGCAGCTTTGCAAACAGCAAAGCCAGAATCGATTGATGAAAAGATTGATGAAGACGAGAAAAAGAAGTTAGAGAAAAAAGAGATTGACAGACTACTCACAAAAAAGTTTGATAAAAAATGAAATCCAAAATCCAAAAAAACCTAGCAGCAAAGATTACAGGGAAATCCAGAAAAAAGGTAATACTAGATTCAAGCAGGCTCGATGAAATAAAGGAAGCAATTACCAGGTCGGATGTCAGAGCACTCATCAAGGATTCTGCAATCATTGTCAAGCAGGATAAAGGAGTATCAAGAGTCAGGGCGAGAAAGTCACATATACAGAAAACAAGAGGGAGAAGAAGAGGACAGGGTTCTCGAAAAGGCGGATCTAATGCAAGGCTAGAGCTTAAAAGAAGATGGATAAATAAAGTCAGGCTTCAGAGAAAACTACTAAAAAGCCTGAAGGAAAACAGTAAAGTCACACCAGAAGTGTACAAAGATTTATACAGAAAATCAAAGGGCGGATTTTTCAGAAGCAAAAGACACATTATGTTATATGTAAAAGAGCATAAGTTGATGAAATAAAATGGCAAAAAAACAAATATACACAATGCCTTTCAGAAGAAAAAGAGAAGGCAAGACAAACTATAAGAAAAGACTGGCTCTTCTTAAATCAAGGAAGCTAAGGTTAGTTGTCAGAAGATCAAATAAGCATATCATTGCACAGTTAATTAAATATTCAGATGAAGGAGATATAATTCTTCATACAGTGCATTCAAAAAGCCTTGCAAAATTCGGATGGGAAATGAATACAGGAAATATTCCTTCAGCATATCTGGTTGGTTTGGTGCTGGGCAAGATAGCAAAAGGTAGTGAAGCAATACTTGACTTAGGACTGCAGACACCTGTTCCGGGATCAAGGCTTTACGCAGTGTCTAAAGGAGCAATAGATGGCGGCCTAATAGTTACATATTCAGAAAAAAGTCTTCCTTCAAAAGAGAGAATAACAGGTAAACATATTGCTGATTATGCATCAAAAATCAAAAATGAGGAAAAATTCCAAAAGATATTTTCAGGATATATAAAAGGAAAAAAGGAACCTGAAAAATTCCAGGAGTACTTTGAAAAAACTAAGCAGAAGATATTATCTTAGGTGTGAATATGGTAAAAAAACGAAATGAGGAAAATCGCGAGGAGAAGACCCGCGTGGTTAGAAATGAAGAGACTTTTGAGCCAAAAACAAAGCTCGGAAAAAAAGTTTTGGCGCGTGAGATCACAGATATTGATGATTTGCTCGATGCAGGAAATATTATTTTGGAAAAGGGGATAAGCGAAGTGCTTGTGCCTGATTTAGAATCAGATTTATTATTAATTGGACAAGCCAAAGGAAAGTTCGGCGGCGGAAAAAGAAGAGTTTTCAGACAAACACAGAAGAAAACCAAAGAAGGAAATAAGCCAAGATTTGCAACACTAGCTGTTGTTGGCAATAAGAATGGTATCCTTGGCATAGGATATGGAAAGTCCAAAGAGACTGTACCTGCTAGAGAGAAGGCAATAAGGAATGCAAAATGCAATATTTTTAAGATAAGGAGAGGTTGCGGTAGCTGGGAATGCGGATGCGGCGAGCCACACTCTTTGCCATTTGCAATAGAAGGTAAATGCGGTAGTGCGATAATTAAGCTTGTTCCTGCACCAAAAGGAACAGGACTTAGAGTTGACAAAGAAGTTGCAAAATTGCTCGCTCTTGCTGGCGTTACAGACGTATGGTCAAGATCTTACGGACAGACAAAGACAAAGATGAATCTTGTTTTTGCAGCAGAAGATGCGCTAAGAAAACTCATGAGCACAAAGCTTCAGCAGATTCATTATCAGAAACTCAGTGTTGTCGAAAAATCAGTAAAAAAAGCAGTTGAGCCCAAAGAGGAATAAAAATGCCAGAAAAACCAGAAATTAAAAAAATAGCAGTGGTTAGAGTTAGAGGGATGGTTGCTCATTCAAGTAAGGTTGACCAAACCTTTGATATGATTAACCTTGGCAATAAGAACTGGTGTGTTGTGCTTGATAATAATCCTTCAATGATGGGTATGATTAATAAAGTCAAAGATTATGTCACTTGGGGAGAAATTTCAGAAGAAGTATTCAAGGAGCTTGTCGAAAAAAGAGCAGATCCTTTCAATGAAAGGCTTGAGGATTCCAACTCGAAAATCAAATACACAAACTATTTTGTCTATGATGGCAAAAAATATAAAAAAGCGATAAGACTCGCACCTCCAAGAAAAGGATACGGAAGAAAAGGAATTAAATATAGTTTTGTGAATGGTGGATCTCTTGGTGGTAGGGGAGACAAGATTAATGATTTAATAAAAAGAATGATCTAAAATGCAAACAAAACGAACCAAAAAATCAAGATTCAGGGCAGCTAAGGATACTGCAGGTTATGGATCCAAGAAAAAGCACCGAGGATCAGGTAATAAAGGGGGTTATGGAAATTCAGGATCCGGCAAAAGAGGATTATCCAAATATATGAAAGTTACCGGCGGAGTAAACCCACTTGGAAAACATGGATTCAAATCCTTAAATAAGAAAGTGAAAGTTATTAATTTATCCCAGCTCGAAAAACAAATTAACTCTTTTGTTGAGAAAGGAAAAGCGAAAAAAACCGGAGATTCATATGAGATTGATCTTTCTGCCATTGGCTATGACAAACTTCTCTCAAAAGGGAATCTTTCTATTAAACTCAATATTACCGCGAAAGCTGCAACAGAAAATGCAATCGAAAGGGTTAAAAAGGCTGGCGGAACACTAGTGTTAAAATGAACTTTTTTGATAATTTTATCTATAATTTGCCCGAAGTGGAAGGACCAAAACAGAAAAAATTACCATTTCAGGAAAGGCTCAAATGGACACTTATTGTTATTGTTTTATTTTTCATCTTAGGAATGATTCCTCTTTGGCCTCTGGGACAAAATACTCTGGCACAATTTGAATATCTCTCAATTATGCTTGGTGCAGAGTTTGGTTCTTTAATTTCGTTGGGCATTGGTCCAATAGTAACAGCGTCAATTATTCTGCAGCTGCTAAATGGAGCAGGCATATTAAAATTTGATTTAAAATCTCACGAAGGCAAAAAAAAGTACCAAGGAATTCAAAAATTATCGTCCATTTTTTTCATAATCTTCGAATCTACCATATATGTTTTTATGGGGGGCATCTCACCTCCAACAGGTCTTGCTGCAACAAGGCTGCAAATGCAGATTTTACTTGTCTTTGAATTATTTTTAGGAGGTATGCTGATACTCTTTATGGACGAAATAGTAAGCAAATGGGGGTTTTCATCAGGAATATCTTTGTTTATTGCTGCAGGAATCTCAAAACAAATATTTATTCGGCTTTTTTCCTTTACCGATACTGTAGGTAACCTGATCTGGGAGAGTACCTACCAGGGACCTATTGTTGGTACTTTATGGGGCACAATCACCGCATTGACATCTGGAGACAGCCAGGGAGCTTTGCTTGGTCTTATCACAATTCTTGCAACGGTCATTATTTTTGCTATTGCTGTATATTCACAAGCAATGAAAATAGAAATTCCTTTATCGTTTGGTAGAGTAAGGGGGCATGGAATAAGATGGCCCCTCCAATTTATCTATACAAGTAACATGCCAGTAATTTTGGTGGCTTCCTTATTTGCTACACTGCAATTATGGATAAAATTGCTTCAAACTTGGACAGGTGGCAATCCTCTGCCAATAATAGGGGGGTATGCGCAGGGAAATACTCCTGTAGGTCTTGTAGCGGTGCTGCAGGGACCAAATCTCATCGGAACACTAATCCAAGCATGGGGACAATGGGCGGTCATTGGACCAGTTTTGCTGAATTCACTCATTTATGTAATATTAATGATAGGAGGGTCAGTTTTGTTCTCAATATTTTGGGTTCAGACATCTGGCCAGGATGCAAAAAGCCTGGCGGGACAGATTATGTCTTCAGGTCTTCAGATACCTGGTTTCAGGAAAGATCAAAGAATTCTTGAAAGGATTCTGAATAGATACATCATGCCACTTACAGTAATGGGCGCGATTGTCGTGGGTTTCCTTGCAGCTACTGCTGATTTGATGGGAGCATTATCAAGAGGAACAGGAATACTACTCACTGTAATGATTATCTACAGGCTTTACGAAGACATTGCCAGAGAACATATGTATGATATGAACCCAGCCTTCAAGAAGTTCATGGGTAAGTAAGTTTTATAAAGCACTGCTCTTTTTTTAAAGTATTTTTGGGGGGATTACATGAAAAAGCATAGAGAGTCTGAGGATGAAGATATAAGTTTTGATTTTTCCTGGATTAGAAAGATGTTTTCTGGAAAGAAGGAATTCAATTTTTTCAGATATCTGCCGATACTACTGCTCATTATACCACTGAGTTTGTCTTTTTACATCAGATCTATCCCTTCAGAATTGCCAATTGCAGATGAATGGGCCAAGCAATCTATTCTAAATAATGTCAAAAACCAGATATCTGCTCAAGTAAGCCAGCAATACCCAAATTTGCCTGACCAAAGCAAGCAGGTGATGATAGATGAACAATTCCAGACGTTTATGTCTCAACAGGGGGCACAGGCAAATGAGGTAGCCAAGCAGCAGGCAGTATTGCTGCGAGAAAAATTTAGATATGGTGAAGAAACTTACCTTGGAGACATAGATTCTTATTTTTGGCTCAGATACGCAAGAAATATTGAAGAAAAAGGTCAAATTGGTGATGAGCTCAAAGAAGGAGTTCCCTGGGATAATCACATGCAGGCGCCAAATGGGTATGGGATTCCTTCAAATATATATCCTTATCTTGAAGTATATCTGCACAAGTTTTTGAAAATTTTCGATTCTTCAGTCTCGTTGATGAGAGCGGCATTCCTGACACCGATGTTCTTATCATTCATTGCTATCATCTGCGCTTTTTTTATAGGAAAAAAACTTTCTGGTAACCTTGCTGGTTTTATCGCGGCAATCTTAATTGCAGTCAATCCGACAGTTCTTAGCAGGAGCCTTGGTTCTGACAATGATATAGTAAACACAGTCTTCCCACTACTTATCATGCTTTTCGTAATATACGCATTTGACTCTAAGAATTACAAGAATGCTGCCATTTATGGTATACTAGCAGGTATTTCTACTGCAATTTATCAACTTGCATGGGGAGGATGGTGGTTCATGTTCCTGCTTATCATGGCAGGAGGGTTTATGTACCTCGGTTATATTGTTTTCTATGAGTATATCGGCAAGCAAAATATCACTGATTTGATGAATAATAAGAAACTGAAGTTGGTCTTTACAATCATGGGGTTCTTTATTGCTTCAACGTTTATTTTTTTAACGATGACAGGGAATTCTGAAGAATTTCTAAGGGCAATCTTCAATAGCCCGATTAAAGTTATCACCATTCAGCAGGCATCACATGGAATATCACTCTGGCCGAATGTCTATACAACAGTCGCAGAGCTAAATACTGCAAATATTAGCCAGGTCATCGGAAGCGTTGGCGGAAAGATATTCATGTGGCTTGCGCTTCTTGGAACCATAACTGCACTTACAAATCTTGAATCAGAGAAGTTCAGAAAAATAAATCTGTTATATCTGCTGGGTTCAGCAATATATTTTCTTATATACCTTGAATTTGCAAGCACAAGCAGTATGGGTATAGTATTTCTTGTCGCACTCATTGCTCTTCCCTTACTAGTTGGTCTATTGTTATCTTCAATATATCAATATAAGATAGACTCAGTGCATTCAATTATTCTTGCAATGTGGTTCATCGCAACAATCTATTCTGCGACAAAAGGAGTAAGGTTCATCCTGCTTTTGATTCCCGCATTTGTAATCTCTTTTTCGGTTTTGCTGGATAATCTGGTGAAATGGTCAGCTTATTTTTCAAGCAAAGCACTTGATCTTAACATATGGATCCCAAAAACAATATTTATGCTGCTAGTTTTGATTGTACTTGTGCAGCCGGTCAACAGCGGCATTTCAATAGCTTATAACTATATACCTAGTGTGAATGACGGATGGGTTGAAAGTCTTGAAAAGATTAAGACAGAGTCTCAGCCAGATGCGATTATCAATTCATGGTGGGATTTTGGGCACTGGTTCAAATACTGGGCAGACAGAAAAGTCACATTTGATGGAGCGTCGCAGGATGGGCCAAATGCGCACTGGATCGGCAAGGTCCTTATAACTGAAGATGAAGATCAGGCAGTTAGCATTCTAAGAATGCTGGATTGTGGTGGGGATAAGGCAGGTTGGGAGCTTTCCTTAATTACTAATGATACTCATGAAGCAGTTTCAATAATATACAGATTATTTAAAATGGATAAAGACAATGCCAGGAAAGAGCTATTAAAAACAGTAAGTCCAGAGCAGGCAGATAGGCTAATGCCGCTCATATTCTGCGAGCCTCCTGAAGATTATTTTATAACCAGCCAGGATATGGTAGGAAAATCAGGGGTATGGGCACATTTCGGAAGCTGGAATTTTGAACGAGCAAAGATCTACAGTTATTTCGTTACACTGCCATATGATGGATTTGTAAGTGCCCTTGAAACAGATTTAGGATATAATCAGGAAGATGCACAAAAAATATTTTATGAGCTGAATTCTTTCACATCAGATAGACAGATAAATGATTGGATAGCAGCATGGCCTAGTTATGGAGGAGTTGTCGGATGCAGCCAATTAACCAATGAATCAATCCAATGCAACCTGCCCGGTGCGAATGGTCAAGCACTTCCTCTGCAAATAAATACAATTACCATGGAGGCAAAGGTTCAGGCAAATGTAGAATATCATCCAAATAGATTCGGTTATCTCAAAGATGGGGAGTATGTAATAAAAGAATACACAAATAATACTATCGGGTATGGTATTGCGCTTCTTGGCGGAAATGATGTGCTATTCATGACACCTGAGCTTGTGGGAAGCATGTTTACGAGGATGTTTTATCTCGATGGAGCAGGCTTGAGGAAGTTTGATAAATTTTATGATACGGTTGACGTGACAGGCCAAAAAATAATAACCTGGAAAGTTAATTGGGAAAGATGAAATTAAAAGGAATAATATTGATGCTTATTTGCACAGTATTTACTGCATTTGGCCAGTTTTTTTTAAAGAAAGGAACAATCGGATTGGAATTTTCATCCTTATTGACAAATTACAATTTGATGATGGGGTTTTTCTTATACGGATTAGGTGCTGTTCTT
>JBDRQT010000003.1:0-3016 GCA_043826135.1 archaeon | reverse complement strand
TAAAAACAAGAACCCCAATAATTTTTTCATTACAAAAATACCTCCATATTTATTTATTTCCAAATTTCTTAATAAGTTCTACCGCTTGTTTTGTGTATTTGTTGCGTTGTTCAATAAGGTTATCGAGTTTCTTCCTTTTTTCCTTTGGAGTCATTGTGGTTGAATGATAGATTATTTTTGTTTGAGCGTTTATTAGGCTTAAATTTTTTCGTATCTTATTGAGAGATGGCTTTATTGTTAAACTTTCTTTACTCTCAAGACTGAGTTCCTGCGCTCTCTTATAATCGCCTACTTTTTTATAGAAATTAATTGTTCCTACTAATTGATCAATTTCATTCATCGTATCGTAAAATCTCGTTATATATTTTGAATGAGTCGCACCTTCGCGTTCTCTTATGAAACTACCAACCAAAGGATAGTGATCTATCCTCATTGAAGGATCTTTAGGGAAGTCTCCCACATGAGAGACAATGGAATCTGATATGCCTAATAAGAACATACCGAATGTTGAAAAATATCCCCGTATAAGTTCTTCAGCCCTCTTTGGAGGTATCCCTATTGCCCCTAATTCTTGCATGGTTTTTGATGTCCATACATCTTTCCGTTCGCCGGGTTTAAGACCTTTCAGGAATTCACCTTCTATCGGTCTTCCAGTGAAGAAACTCTTATTCGCCCATTGCTCTATAAGAGGTCTTACTAATTGAGGCATAGGGTTCATGGCAAAGGTGTCCTGAAAAGTATATTGTATATATCTACCTAAAAACTGAATCTCTTCATCTTTAGTCATCGTATCGGCAGTAGTTTCAAAAAGAGAACTAAAAATAGCTCCCACCTCGAACGGTTTAGGAATTCGATAATGATTATTTCCTACCCAAAAATGATAATAAGTCCATTTCTCCCAATCTTCCAATTCCTTCCATTCATCTTTATCGTGGTTTAATGCCCACAACATAAGACTAGCCGCCGTTAAAATACCACCCTTGATTATGAATCCTGTCGGGTTCCCTCCCGCCGCCCTTCCCAATTTATAAAGCCCCTGCATCCTGGCATTGGCGAATGGAAGTGCTTGGATAAGAAATTGAACTACTCCGGCGTCACCTTGCATAGTAAAGTCCAGAAGGTCCCTTGCTTCAAAAGCGGCCTCCAGATGTTCTCTGCCTTCTTTTATCCTTTGCGCATAAAGAGAAACCCTGGCGGCATTTTCTGATGCTGATCCTATCTTTTCCCACCAATCAAGAAGTTTTTTAGGAGTATCAAGAATCTTTTCAATAGCCCCCTCGCCTTCTTTGGTTGTTATTCGTTTAATATATTTGGCAAGGGTAGTGGCATCATCGGCCCTAACGTAACTCGAACCGAACGCTGCCCCCGATGCAGCCAGCTTTACGAAATCTTGATCTTCCCTCATTGCTTTTGCAAAACCTTTAAATGAATCCACGAATGGCATAAAAGACTTAGATATAATGGCCGTATGAATTGTGTCCCGAAACATATTGCGAACCCTGAAGGCAGGGCCGAACGTAGCCCCATAAGTGAGCCAGCGTTTTGATGTCCGAAACATCTTCATAATGATGTTGTCAAACCGTTCCTTATTGAGACCGCTTAACGCATTGAATAACTCTGGATCTATTACCTTGAAATATGTTCTTTGCCCATTCTCTTGAAATGATAGGATATTATTGTCTTTCATATTCCCAAATAAAATACTTGTTGTTACCCTGGGGGATACATGATATTCCTTGTTATATCTGTCTGATAAATGGTAAGCCCAGGCCTCAGCTTCTTCCTTTTCGTCAAATATTGCCGACGCTGTTTCGGACCCTTCCTTCATAACAGCATATCTTTTTTGTTTTTTTGATCCTAGCACTCGGATGAGGTCTTTCTTCTCTACTTTTTGAATGGTTTTAAGTCCTAATTTCTGAGCCGAATTAAATCCCTCTGCCCGGGCCATGTTCCGCATTGATTCATGAATAAGATGGGTCCAATTCCTAATGACATTTTCAAGGGGATCGCCTATCTTCATATTAGCCCCCATGAGCCGTTTAATCTGAGCATCTATATGTCTCTTACTCCATACGGGGCCTTTTAGGAATTCTTCTTTGGTAATCTCACTTTCAAAAATCCTATAAAAAGGTACATAAAAATGTTGTTCCCATTTTTCTCTGGCATCTGGATTGATAAGGCCGGAATGTTCGGCAAGGTCTAAAACACCTTTATTGTATCTTTGAAACTGTTTGTTTAATTCATCCCATGAGGTGGCCGTTACGGGTTTATCACCTACCGATTTAAATATTTTGTTTCGTTCTTTCTCGGTAAGCCACTGTTCCCGCCCCTCTGTTTCAAGTTGTTCCGCCCTCTTTGCCGCTATCCAGTATAGAAGACCTTCCCCGTCCTTCCCTAACCCTTTATACCACTCAAGAAAACCTTTATGCCTGGTGTCTACCGTAATCGCTTGACCGTTCCATCTTGGAATACCATGTCGCATGAAAGTTGCCATAACACCCTGAATTCCCGTTTCAAGACGGTGAAGCATGTAAGCCTGTTCGCCTAGCTCCGTTTTGATAGGATCTAATCTATCGAATATTCTGGTGCGCCAATTATTTCTCACATCCTCGATAGCATCCGTTATTTTATGGAAGCGCGGCTGTTTAGTTGTGCCAAACAGTTCATTCTTCCAATCCGGTTCTTTTGAAGGCATCTCTTTTTTAATGCCTATTTCCTTTTCAAGTTGACCTTCTAGTAATGGCTGAAGATTTTTTTCTTTCTGTGCTGTTTCGCTTTTGGCAAGATAATTCTTAATCCAGGCATCGGCTTCAGCCTTATAATCCGGTTGACGGACTTCAGGTTCAGGAACCGCTTTTTTCTCTAAACTGATGGTTCCCGCTTCTTCTGTAAGTTTTCTTTTGCCAATTTCGGCTGTCTTCCTAACTTCATTGAATATATGCCTAACGATGTTCTTTATTTTTTCCCACACATCGACAAAAGTGGCCTTCATCTGTCCTACAAATTCGGCATATCT
>JBDRQT010000002.1:0-20979 GCA_043826135.1 archaeon | reverse complement strand
GCCACAAGGTTCAGCTATTTCAGATATTATGCAGATGAGACAGCAAGGGCTCTCAAACAATCAGATTATTCAGAACCTGCAAAGACAGGGATATTCCAATACACAGATTTTTGATGCAATGAACCAGGCAGATACCAAAATGACAGTTGAGGGAATGCAGCCTTTTTTCACGCAGCCTGATGTGCAATTTGGAGGTCAAACTCAAGGCCAGCAGGCTGGAAATAGCCAAGTGGCTTTTTCCAACTCATCTACAAGTATGCCTGTTATGGAAACAGGAGCAGCGCAGCCTGCGCAAGTTGATGAGCCTGAACAAGTATCTGCACCACAGCCATCCTATAGAGAAAATCAGGTAAAAGTCGAAGAACTCGTCGAAGCAATTATTGAGGAAAAATGGGAAGAACTATTGAAGGATGTCAATAAAATTGTAAATTGGAAAAATAAGGTTGAACAGAGAGTATCTGAAATAGAAATTCATCTTGAACATCTTAAGGAGAGTTATTCAGAGATGCAAAAAGCAATACTTGGAAAGGTCAATGATTATGACAAGCATATAATGGAAGTCGGTTCTGAGATAAAAGCTATGGAAAAAGTATTCTCCAAAGTACTTCCTTCTTTTGCAGAAAATGTTAATGAGCTATCAAATATCGCGAATAAATTCAAAGAGGTAAGTGAAAAATGAAATCTCAAGCTGCTGTTGAGACCCTGCTAATATATGGGGTTGCTATTTTAGTTGTCATGCTGGCCATAGGTGCACTCATTGGTTTTGGTGTTCTTGATCTAGGGTCGCTTTTGCCTGACAAATGTGAAATTTCTGGCGTTGCCATAGACTGCTCAGATTATCTTATTGAACCTGGAAATGTCCAACTGCAACTCCGGAATTCAATCGGTAAGAACATAAATGTTTATAATGTGACAATAGAAGGAGAGGATGATTCTTTGGGTCTATGGGGCACAAATTGTTCATACTCAGGATTGCCTGGAGCGCTGCCTGGTTCGCAGGAAGGAAAACTCATCATAAACGGGGAAAAATCATCATTCACCCTAGGTGTCTGTGATGTTAAAGTGACTCCCGGAAAGAAAATAAAGGGAAAACTTCTGATAAGGTATGCTAGTGTTGGTTCAAATCTTGTAAAAACAGCATACGGAAGCATCAATGCCAAAGTGTCCTAAAATTAATTATTACTTTCCGAATCTTCTTTTTCTTTGTGAATATTCTTCTAAACAAGCAATAAAATCTTCTTTTTCGATCTCGGGCCACATCTTGTCCATAAAAATATATTCAGAATAAGAGGATTGGAAAACCAGGAAATTCGAGGATCTCTTTTCTCCTCCTGTGCGAATTATCAAGTCAGGTTCTGAAGTCATATACAGATTTTCTTTGAATACATCTTCATTTATCTGACTAACATCCAATTCACCGGATTTTATCTTCTCAGCAATCCTTTTAGTAGCATCAATGACTTCTTCCCGGCCGCCATAGGCCATTGCAAAGTTTATTACGTATCTATTATGATTTTTAGTAAGCTGCATGATCTCTTCTAGCTTTTTTCTTATTCTCTCTGGAAACATCCAAATCCTCCCTACAATATTTATGCGAATCTGATTATCATAGATCCTTTTGTCTTTTTTTATCTCCTCAAAATTTGTTTCAAAGACCTGCATAAGGTAATCGAATTCCTCCTTTGGCCTGTTAAAGTTTTGGACTGAGAAAGTGTACACAGTAAGTTCCTTGATATCATATTCGCTGCACCATTCAAGGACACTTGCCAGTTTTTTTGCTCCCCATTCGTGGCCTTTCCAAGGTTTGACCATGAGTCTTTTGGCAAATCTTCTGTTGCCGTCCATAATGATTCCAATATGCCTAGGGATATTTTCCATGTTCCTCATTTGTGAATTGGCTAGATTTTATAAAATTTTGGCTAAGTTCCTGGTGCATAGTGTTTATCAACCAAAGCTTTATAAATTTGGCCCTTATTCCTGGAATCGTTATGTAAATGGGTCCTCTTATGAGAACCTCTCACGAGGTTTTCGATGAGTTTGAGACACTCTTACATAATACAGCCCGCCACGAGAGTACCTATGGGAGCTCACGATGATAAATCAAGCAATGAACTAAGGGGTTAGTGCTGCGGGCGACATGTCATAATCACTAAACTGCTAGGCAGTCTCCATAAGAACAATCACAATTCAATATTACGTAACTTTGGTAAGAAAGTTCTTATAGAGAAGAGGAGTATCATGTTCATCATATCACCTATCATTAATTTAGGAGAGATATACAACTCGTTCTAGCCAAGGCAGCAAGTCAAGGAGGAGATTAAAATGGGTAAAATCAGCCCAGTATCAGCAAAATACATTGTTCACGCCAGTATCCAGATAGAGGGAGTTGTAGATAGACCTGATGTAATCGGTGCAATATTCGGCCAGACAGAAGGACTTCTTGGAAGTGACCTTGAACTTAGGGAACTTCAAAGGTCCGGAAGAATTGGCAGGATAGAAGTCGAGACTGAAACTAAATCAGGCAAAACTAAAGGAACAATTACTATACCGAGCAGCCTCGATAAGGCAGAAACAGCTATTGTTGCAGCAGCACTTGAAATAATCCAAAGGATTGGGCCATGCAATGCTAAGCTGGAAGTTGAAAAGATTGAGGATATAAGGATATCTAAAAGAAATCAAGTTATAGAAAGAGCAAAGGTACTTCTAAAACAGATGATAGACACAATAATGCCAGATTCTCAAGAATTAAGTGATGAAGTTGCATATTCTGTAAGAGTTATGGAAATCCAGGAATACGGAAGATCAAGGCTTCCGGCAGGCCCTGCTATCGAGGAATCAGAGGAAGTACTTGTTGTTGAGGGTCGGGCAGATGTTTTGAACCTCCTTAAACACGGGTTTAAGAATGTCATAGCAATCAACGGAACGTCTGTACCAGCTGAAATAGTTGAACTTGGAAAAAGAAAGCTCTTAACCATCTTTGTTGACGGAGACAGAGGCGGTGATCTGATAGTTCAGGAGCTTATGGGTGTTACAGAAATAGACTTTGTCTGCAAAGCACCTGACGGTAAGGAAGTAGAAGAGCTTACAAAGAAAGAGATCCATAAGGCGCTAAGAAGTAAGATCTCAGCGGAACAGATTAAAATGGAGCCAAAGGAGTCACTCAGGCAATCAAGCGCTCCAACAAGGTCCAGGACAGTATCTTCTGCTCCTAAAGTGCAGGAAAAGCCAGCTCCTGAAGCCAAGACATCAATATCCAACAGTGAAAAGGAATCGTTTGGGGAGATGCTAGAAGACCTTATCGGAACTAGGGGTGCGTATATTTTGGATCAAAACCTCAACATACTTGGAAAAGTTCCGATATCAGAACTGCAGACCACTTTGAAATCATTAAATACAGGTGTCTATGCAGTGATTTTTGACGGAATTATTGATAAGGATCTTCTTGCTGCAGCAGAGAAGGTTAATGTGAACTTCCTTGTCGGAATGGATAATAAAGTCAAAAATAAAGGATCTAAGACGATACAGTTGACTGTTGAGGATTTCTAATTTCTTTTTTTTTTATGAATTTAAAAAGGAATAGTTGTTTTTGATATTTATTTTTACAGTGAGTTAATACCTAAAAATATATTATTTCGTATCAGTTAAATTCGCAAACAAATTAAAAAATAGACTGTCATTACAAATTATTTTATATCATCTAATTTTTTAACTAATCAGATGAGAATATTAATTTTTACGGAAGGCACAATACTTATGCATAAAAATGCAGAAGGCTATACACGCGAGGAGATTGTAAAGCAAAGCAAAGGGATTATAGGATTGTTTAAGGATCAATCTGTTCATAAGTATGAATCATATATCCCCATTGGCAATGCGGTTAAAAAGCTAAGGAACTGGAAAAAATGTGGTGCAGAGCTTTTGTACATGACTTCCCGCAGAAAAACTGACGAAATTGAGCAGATACGAGCAGTTCTAAAAATATTCAGGTTTCCCCAGGGTCAGTTGCTATTCCGACAGAAAAATGAGGAATATCATGAGATAGTTGAGAAAGTTATTCCAGAAATATTGGTTGAAGACGATTGTGAAAGCATAGGCGGAAGAAAGGAGATGACTATCACAAATGTAAGTTCTAAGATTAAAAATATAATTAAGTCCATCCCTGTCAAGGAATTTGGTGGCATTGATCATCTTCCAGATAAAATCACGGAATTATGAGGAGGCGCAATTGTTGAATCTCATTTGCAATACGTTTGCGAATTCAACAAACATAAAAGAATAATAATTTTCCTACGCATTGGCTATTCAAATACCTTTCTTATGGCAGTGGTACTTCTTATAAAACTACAAAAGAAAAAATAAGAAATATCTACTTTTCATAAATTATTATGTTTGACTCATTCCTAAGACCGGATACATAAGCAAAATAAAGGTCGCTTTGCATTTCGCTGGTCATGGTTTGGTTAATCTGGTCATATACAACAGATAATTCAATCACTTCTTCAGGTTTCTTTTCCCAGACCTTGATCAGGTGGTATCCGAAAACTGTTTCTATTGGCTGAGATAATTCGCCTGTCTCAAGCTTAAACGTCTCATTGAGGAAGTTTTGATCAAAGGGGACTTCCATGTTCACCCAACCCAGCATGCCCTTTGTAAGCTTAGCAGCCGGTTCCTGTGAAAATTCTAATGCGAGTTCCTCAAAATTATCCTCTTTTACCATTGCTCTCACCTTTTTTGCTTGCTCTAATGCTTCATCCTTTGTGAAATTTGATGGGCATCTTAGGCTTTCATTGTAGCAAATCAGGATGTGCGAGATGTTTGCGCTTTCCGGAACAATAAACAGTTCAGGGTTCTTATTGTAGTAATCTTCGATATCAACCTCAGATACAATTGCATTATTTAATACTCTGCTGCCAAGAAGCTCATTTAGAATCATGGACCTTTTATAGTACTGTTTTGCTTCAGCAAGAGTAAGACCTCTTCGAATAAGCGTGGTTGCAAATTCTTCCACTGAAACTCCCGATTCATTGGCAAGTTCGGTGACATACTCATCAACCTGGCTCTCAGTTATTTTAATACCTTGTTTTTCAGCCTCTTTCAGAAGCACTTTCTCGTCGATAATCTGATCCAAGAGATCAAGCCTTGAAATATATGGCTGATATTCAGGAGGAAGCATGCCATATCTCTGGTCAAGTTCACTTGCTGTTATCTTTTCCTCATCTACTATTGCAGAAAGCACTTCAGGTTTTGGGAAAAACTTATAATTTATCTCTGATAATTTTTTCAGGATTTCCGGACTGCTGTCAGTCATAGGGGTTGTATTCAAATAGATGATCAAAGCACCTACAACTACAACCAAAAACAAAATTAGGAATAGTGAGATGCTAATAATTTTGCTTCGTTTTTCAGAATTCTGAGCTTTTTTGTTTTCAGCTCTTTCTTTTTTTATATCTTGAGTTTTCTTTTTTGGTATTTCTTTGCTTTCCATGAATATCACGAAGTATTGGCAATTTTAGTTTACTTAAAAAGCTAATGCTTTCTCTTGACTGGTTTTTCGTCCCATCTACCGTCGTTAGCTCTGCACAGAATGCGATAAGGTCTGTCTTTGCCGAAAAGTTTCACTTCTGTTTGGCTGTCAAGCGCTCTGACCCATACAGGCTTATCCTGCAATTGGTCTCTTAGATCAAGTATATGGTCTGCAAGTCCATTGATTGTCGCGTTATCTTCTCGGATTCCGAACAGCACAGTTCCCACACCGAACCTAAGCAATCTTTCAGTGAGTTTAAGCGGCTCTTCCTTGATAGCATTTAGAGTCGCAATCCTTGATTCTTGACCAGATCCTCCCAAGTATAGTGAATTCATGTCGCTGTATGAAACAAAGACAATTTTCGCATCAGGATATATTTCCTTTAGCGGGGTCACTAATCTGGACTCAAATTCGTCTGACCGCATACTCTTATAATGTCTTTTTTTTGATTCAATAACAACTACATATCTCTCTTCATCAACAGAACATAGAATTAAGCCGTCAAGTTCTTTATAAGAGGAGTATAAATCTTTCTGTTTCTCGCCAGGAAGAATTGTTTTTTTCTTTAGAATAAGCATCCTTGGAGGAGTCAAGACCTTCAGTATAAAATTAGCTGCATCACCAAAAATATGATCCTGTTTGTATTCTCGTTCATCTATTTGGGCATGTGCTATGTGTGATAGCCAATATAAAGTGGTTTCCCATGTGATTCTCTCCACAATGATACCTGAAATATTCCCTTTTATTTGAGTTCTCATAGTATCAGAAGCATAGGCAATGCTATAAAAATCGCTTTCGGTGAAAATAGGGAACCTACTACCATTCATTCTATATTCTAATAGCACATTATCTTCGTGCGCAGAGCCATTTGTCAAAAGGGATTCCAGCGGGTATTTCTTGAAGTGTCCATAGGTGCCCTGCCAGTTCCTTAGCACATAACTATTACAGAAATGAGCAGGAGCATATGCAGCGAACGCACCATAAGATTGCCGCACAGCAGAAAGATCATCGAGCAACATACATCTCTGTACAAATTAAGCATTGTTAAAAACCTTATCATAAATTATTTAAACAAACCAGCCATCAGGAGAGCTATGTATGATATAGTTATCGGAAGAAGCAAGTCAGATTCAGCCAAGTATGGACTCAGAGGGACTATCCTTTTGGGAAAGCATTATGTCCAGATGGGGCAAGTTACATCCCTTTCCAATAAGGTGTATTTGGACGTCACCAGAAGCCATGTTGTATTTGTCTGCGGAAAAAGAGGTGGAGGAAAAAGCTTTACCATGGGAGTCATTGCTGAAGGTGTTTCTGACCTGGCAGAGGAGATAAAGGACAACATATCTGTCGTGATTCTGGATACAATGGGGATATACTGGACTATGAAATACCCTAACCAAAAGGAAAGGGACCTGCTTGAGGAATGGGATATCAAACCCAAAAGTCTTGATGTCACCATCTTTACGCCAAAGGGACATTTTAAGGAGTTCAAGGAAAAGGGCATACCGACGGATTATCCCTTTTCAATTAAGCCAAGTGAACTGGATATTGAAGATTGGGAAATGACACTGGGTCTTGATATGAACTCTGAAGAAGGAATTCTAGTTGAAAGGATAATAACCGGCTTGAATGCAAAAGGGGTGTCATTCTCAATAGAGGAGATCATGCAGGGTGTTGAAAAGGATGAGAAAAGCAGTCAAAGGGCAAAAGACTCAGCAGCAAATAAGTTCAACAGTGCAAAAGAATGGGGACTATTCGATAAAGAAGGAACTCCTTTTAGTGATTTAGTTAGAGGAGGGCGAGTAAGTATTCTTGATGTAAGCATCTATGCAACCATGCCAAGAGGATGGGACATAAAAGCGCTCGTCATCGGGCTTGTTTCAAAAAAATTATTTGCGCAAAGGATGGTTTCCAGAAGAGACGAAGAATTTAAGACTGTGCATGAGACCATCCATTATTTTGCAGAAGAAGAAGAGAAGAAAATGGAATATCCGATGGTTTGGCTAGTTATAGATGAAGCGCATGAATTCCTACCGGTGGAAGGAAAAACAGCAGCGTCGGCCCCCTTAATTACAATACTCAGGGAAGGTAGGCAGCCCGGAATCTCGCTCATCCTTGCTACGCAGCAGCCCGGAAAGATTCACACAGATGTGATGACCCAATCAGATGTTATCATATCGCATATGATAACTGCAAAGCCCGATATAGATGCGCTTGGCATGCTTATGCAGTCATACATGAGGAAAGGCCTTGATAAATATCTTGATGATCTGCCTAGAGAGAAAGGAGCAGCGCTTGTCTTGGATGACAACAATGAGCGTATGTACCAAATAAGGGTCAGGCCAAGGTTCACATGGCATGGCGGAGAAGCGCCTGTTGCAATTCCCAGGGAAAAGAAGATATTTAATTTTTGATTATGCCTTTAATCAAAAAAAGGCAGATACTATATTCTGATTTATACATCTGCAGGATTATTGAAACTTCTAAAATTTTCTTGCGAGGCCGAGCCATATATTGATATTATGTTGTATCCCATCTTGCTCAAAATCTGTAGAATCATCTTTAATTATTTGCCAGGCATAGTGAATCGTTTGAAGAACATTAGGTGAAGTGGAAGACATAAGTGCGTCTCTTAATTTGAGAAATGGAAAAAGTGTCTGCATTTTGATTATCCATGCGTCCCTAAATCCATACGTTTCACCCAACTTTAATTCTCGCTCAAACCCAGCAAATGTTTTTTCAAAAAAAGTATGGTATGCCTCCTCTTTCCATAGCCTTTCACAATCAGGAAGATTTTCTATGTAAACCCAGATTAAGCTGTAGATTCCTTTTGAAGAAACAGGAGGATTACCTGATGAAATCGTATGTTCCAGAAATGCTGTTTTTAATTTTTCCATATCATAACCGACAAATTGTACTCTATTTGTATCAAAATAGTCATCCAAAGTCATATTTACGCCTACCATCATGTCTGCAAGGTAATCCCCAAGAGTCAGGCAATCCCCTCCAGTGCCTGGATTAAATATCCTGCAGCTTTCAAGGAAAAGTGGATAATTGTTCCTAAAAATTCTCTTTGCTTCCGCTTTTATATTGTCTGGCAGATACATCATAGCAAGGCAACTATTACTTATATTAAAGAATTATGGGAAAAAATTGTTAAATTTCAATTAATTACTATGTAATAGGTGATATTAATGGCATTCAGCAAATCTTTTCCAAGAACATCAACAAAAAGCACTTATCCAGTCTGGGAGGAAATTTTCTTGACAGATATTGAAGAGAGGGAACAGGAAAGTCTGGCCAGGAGAGAGAATATCCAGAAGATGCAGGAATCAATCCAGGATGCCAAGCATATTGTGGAGACAAGCAATCTGAAAAAATATCAGACTGACATGATTCATATAGCACTGGCATTATTTGATAAAAGAGGAAGTCATGATGTATATTACAAAGAAAACAAGGCAAAAGAGAAGTTTGACGCCAGTTAGCTATTTAGTTGCAATATCTCTAAGAACATAGAGCATTTCTTCACAGAGCCTCTGTTCGGTAAGAAGGCCTAGCAGTGTGTCGTTGACTATTACTGGATAGTTTCTGTATTCTTTTTCGATCATAAACCTGTTTGCACTGAATATATCAATATCAGGATCAATTATTTTTAATGGTGAGCTCATGATGCTGGATACATCCATTCGTGTCAAATGAACACCGTATTTGGCTAAACACCTTATGTAATCCATTTGAGTGACTATTCCTACAGGAACTGATTTGTCCATAACTATGACAATATAAGGATAAATTCCCAATTTTTCAATAATTTTTTCAACCTTATCTCCTGACTCTGTTATTGGAGCATCAATCAGGATATCTCTCACACTTGGAAGGCTTTGTTTTAATGCAGGCATTCTATTCTGAATGAATCTGCGTATGTTTTCAATTGACAATATCCCTATTATCCTATTATTTTCAGATACGCAGATCTGAGATGCATTTCTGTCCTTCATCAGATAATATGCGTTTTCCAAACTTAATGCTGAGTCAGCAGAATCAGTTTTTTCTATTAAGTCGGTTTCACTCAATTTTTTTTCGTAGGTGCCTGCATAAGAGGAGAGAAGAGCTATGGCTACGGTTCCGTAATACTCTCCATTTCTGGAAACATAGAGTTCAGAGGAACCAGTTGTAGGTAAGAATTGCAGTGCACTCTGGATTTTTGAATTTGAATCTACGCCAATTATATTGCTAACAATTGATTTTATTGGTTTATCTAGTATATTCCTAACCTTATTATTACGTAGCGATGAGATAGTTAATGCAACACTTGCGACATAGCTACCGCCATATCTGATTACAATATAAATGAATCCAGCTATTCCACCTAAAGCAAAGATTACGAATATTATTGATGCTAATTCCTTTATTTGGTTTGACGGCTGATTTATGGTCTTTTTTTGCTGCAATGGTGCAAATCGACTTTCATTTTGGTAATTCACAGTGGTTACAGGAACTGAATAATTTTCAATGATATGATCAATGATAGGTATGTAGCTTTCATTCACAAGCATTAGATCTTCAAGCTCATTTAACGTCGGAAGATTAGGCTCAGGTTTTGTTGTTTTTTCTTGAGCTTCGCCAGAGCCAGGGTACATGAAGGATATGGCGGGCATCCTGTAAGGGAGTTTATCAGAAGGCGCAATCAGATTATATGGCAGTCCAGTGAATCCAAATATTACATTAGTATCTTTTTTTGGTGCAAGATCATCTTTTGTGAAAAAATAATAACCTGTAAGTTCAGGAGAATTCAATCTGTCAGCCTGTGACCTGGTCAGAGTAGTGGTCCTACTTATGTGAAATTTTCCTGTGTCATCCATCCATGTGGCAGAGATTTCAGCGCCTTGGTAGGGAGAATCTTTTATTAGGATATGGCCATAGTAGGCAGTTTCAGCATGACATATGTGAATGAGAAGTATAGATAAAAAAAAGAATAGATATTTGCGCATATTACTTTTTTGATTCCAGTTCAACAAAAGCATCAGGATCAGACACTGTCATTGAAACCATGGATGCAAAAAACATCACACCAAACACAATAGCAAATGTTACTCCCCAATCCTGGCTTTTGGGATAAACATACATCAGTGAAATTAGTTCACCAAGAATTGCAGTTGCCATGAATGCACCGTTTAGCGGAGCGAACTTGAATTTTCTTGCCATAAGCATCACCCTTTTTTTAATGTCATTGAGCGTTTGGTGTATATAAATTTAATGAATGGAATAATTGCATTATTCAAAATAGCAAGTATTTTATACTCTTTTTGTTCAAAGAAATCTAGAATGGTGCACGCAGGCGAAATCATTAATGATTGTTTCAATAAAACAAAAGATCTGTTTTTTCCGGTAAGGCTGAAATACTGGATGAAGATGGGGTTTGTCAGCCTATTCTCAGGCAATGAAGGATATGGAGGTAGTTCAGGAGGAAACGGAGGAAACAGGAATTCAGATTTTCAGAACATTGACTGGAAACAAGCACTTTCTCAATTTAATAGTGAAGCTCTAGGATTCTTGTCTAAGTACGGCCAGATAGTGGGTATTGTATTTTTTATCCTATATTTAATATCACTTTTCTTCACCTACGTATCTAGTGTTTTTACTTTTGTTTTCATTGATGGCATTATCAAAAAAGATCTAAGCATTAAGAAAAGCTTCTCAGAGAACAAGGCACATGGTAGCCAGCTATTCTTGCTAAGATTGGTCCTGGGAATTGTTGATATGATTATCTTTGTACTTATATTCTTTCCACTTTTTAGTGCATTTTTCTCAAACAGTCTGGCAGATTTCAATTTCTGGCATTTGATTCCCATGGTAATTGGTTTTGTGCTGTATGCAATCCTAGTGGGATTGTTTTTGTTTTTTGTATATGATTTTGTTGTGCCAATCATGTATCTTCAGAAATATCCATTGAGACAGGCATGGGATCATTTTGTAATCATTGCAAGGAAACAGAAGATGGAAATTTTCTTATACTGGCTTATTAAAACAGGACTGGCAATAGCTTCAGGCATACTTATCCTTATTTTAGTGATTGTATTATTGATACCTATTATTATAATTGCATTGCTTTTTGTAGCGCTAGGTGTGCTCTTCTATTTTCTTTCAAAAGCATTCAGATTTGAATATATTGGGATAGCGCTTGCAATACTGCTGTTTATAATATTCTTATCCTTCATGGTATATGCCCTTTCAGTTATCTTTGTGCCCGTGCCTGCCTTTTTCAAGCTTTATTCTATTGAGATGGTGAAGAGGCTGGAGAAAGGGGCAATAAAATTAAAGAAATAGTTATTTTTGTTCTATACAAAGCTCAGCTCATTAATTTTAATCCCTAAGCATAAACTTATCCAAATTATTCCTAGCTTCTTCCCTCTTTTTCTGGTGCTCACTCAAGAATTTATTCAATTTATCAACAAGAATCATCTTGAGCTCTCCAGATAAGAGTTTTCCGGATTTGTAGTCTTTGTATATTTTTTCAAGCTTTGCATCATCCTCTTCGAAGAAGGAAAGCCATTGGTACGAGACGTCGATATCAGGGTTGCCGCCGAGTCTTCTATGCTCTTCTACAGTATCCCTTCCGCCTGAGAATGCATATTTCATAATTTTGTTCTTGACTGTCTTTGCATCGTCTGTTGTAAAGATTGCGGTGCTTCCGATAGATGAAGACATCTTACCATCAGATACCATGCCCTGTAGTCCCGGAAGGAACCTATTATGGATCTGCGCAGGCTTAAAATATCCGAGCTTTGGTGCAACTTCTCTTGCGATTCCTCTCCAATATGCATCCTGGTCAATTGCAGCAGGGATCAAAACAGGCACATTCTTCTTATGCAGGACGCTTGGTAAAAAGCAAGGTGCACCCTGCATGCTTGTATAAAATACAATCCCTATGTTTGTCTCATTAGTGAAGCCAAAAACTGCCTTTGCCTGCGAGAATGTTATTCTTTTTGCTATCTGGAGCGCTATCTTGTATAGTGTCTTTGAATACTCTGTGTTAATGATAATTTTTGTCTTCTTGGGGTCAAATCCGAGCGCCACAATATCAAGCGCATTGTCATACCCGAATGCCGTAGTCTGTTCCAGAGTCAGGTCCTTAACAAGGAATTTCTCGTCATCAACTATCTGGAAATAGAACTCGCATCCGAACTTATCCTGGAGCCATTTTGTGAACATCCAAGGGATAAGATGGCCGATATGTGTTGTTCCAGAAGGTCCTCTTCCAGTGTAGAGCGCAAATGTATTTCCCTTTTCATATTGGTCAAGTATAAATCCAAGATCCCTATGGCTGAAAAATATTTTCCTGGTAAGGAAGTGATGAAGCTTTCCTGTATGCTTTTCCATCCTCTTAAGAAGCTTATCTGTCAGCGGCTCTGTCCCAAATTGTTTTACTAGTCTATTATAGTCAATATTTCCTTTGACTTCCCAAGGTGTTATGATGAAATTTTCTATTTCTTCCTGCACTTCGAATGTTTCAATATCAAGTTTATTATCAGTCAACAGAGCAAGGTATTTTTTCAGATCTTTTTCAATAGTTTCGATGTCTTTGTCACTAATCTTCACGTCTGACCAAACCATGAATAAGACATTTTTGGTCTTGTCTGTTATCAGGGTTGATTTTCCTGCACCGTACAGGTGGCTGATTAGTACTTCATCATCTTGCTTCTGGACAATGTCTTCTGCTTTTGTTATCAGCTTTTTTCCATCCATGTAAGTAAAATCCTCTCCACCATCGGATAGGTCAAAGAGTATCTTTTCATGCATAGTATCAAAATCCTGGGCAGACATGATAACACAATTCTTCAGTTCAGTCATAAAAAACAGATCTTTTATAGCTGTCTGAGTCGGGATCTTTTTCCCTTTTGCAATAGTTTTTAGCTGATATTCGATAGGGAAACTTTTCTCATACCTTTTGAAGAACTCGCTTCGCTCAGTTATTTTTTCTTTGAATGAATCAAATGATTTTGCAATATACTCCTCAACTTCCTTTTTAGCCTTCTCAAGCTCAGGATGTTTCTCTGGATTAGGCATGTCTTTTACTATGATTGCATAAAATGTCGAGCCAGGATATTTGAGTGAGAGTCTTTTAGTTTTTGTTATTATCATTTTTCTTCATTAATCCTCTGACATTAATAAATTTATTCTCTTTCCCCAAATATACCTCTTCCAATCCTTATCATTGTGGAGCCTTCTTCAATGGCAACTTTGTAATCGTTTGTCATACCCATGGATAGTACATCAAATTGATGTTTTTTAGGAATCATGGGGTGTACCCCCTGAAACACCCATTCGATACTTGATTTGCAATTATCAAACAATGATTTCATCTTTTTGAAGTATGACCTTGAATCTTCAGTTTTTTTTGAGTAAGGTAGGATGCACATTAGGCCAATCATTGAAATGTTTGTTAACTGCAGTATATCTTTAACTGAATTCAAAGTCTCTTCAGGCAATACCCCTGATTTCTGTTCCTCTTTTCCGATATTAATCTGCAGCAATATTTTTTGAATTTTATTTGCCTGAGCTGCCCTTTTGTCAATCTCTTTTGCAAGAATAAATGAATCCACAGACTGAATCACATCAAACATCTCCACTGCTTTTTTTGCTTTGTTAGTCTGCAGATGGCCTATGAAATGGAATTCTATCTTTTTTGCATCAAGGATTTCTTTGAGTTCATTATATTTCAATTCAGCTTCCTGGATTTTGTTTTCTCCAATGACAGTTATTCCAGCAGCTATAGCTTCTTTTATTTCAGCAATGCTTCTATTTTTTGTGACTGCAACTAGTTTTGACCTACTGCAATCAGTTAATAGTTTCTGGGTATTTGCTCGTATTGACATTTTAATAAATTAATCTAAGTAGTCCACCAAAGATCTGGATGAATAATAAGTTTGCGATTATATTTGAAATAAAATATTGGATGAGAAAGTTCACCGGAGCACCGACAAAAAACGCACCAATTGAAAATAGTACTGCAAAAATAAGTATGAAAAGCAGTGGAACGGAATATATGAGTGAGATAGGTATGAAAAAAGCAGCCAGTCCCACCAAGATGTAAAATATCGTTCCGTAAATGGTAACCATAGGGCTTTTTGAGACTTCCATGGAAATTATCATTCCCAATAGATAAGATGATCCTCCGACTATGGCTCCGACGATGCTTCCATACTTAGAACTGGCAAGAAGGGTCATTACAAGGCAAATATCTATACCTAAGACAATTCCCATATATCTTTTATGCATCATGACTACAACGCAAGACACTATAGATACGATAAATATCAGGTTCTTTCTGAAAAAGATTATACCTAATGCAGCAATCAACAAGATGCCGAGTGCACTTTTTATATTTTTTATATATTTATGATCAATTGCTTTAGCATAGCTGTTCATTTTATTCTCCTCGCTTTCAAGCAGCATATATTCTTGTAAGCTTTTGTGCCATATAGAATCGGATAGAATTCTTCTCCGTCATACATTGTTCGTGAGAAGTTACTGAACTTTTTGCGTGATTCTTTTAAAATATCATATACTAAGTATTCTTGCTTCTCTTCCATATCTTTGTTTGATCCTAAATTATTGATGGTATGTTCAATTATATTTTTAACTTCTGAAGGAGAGCATTTTTCGTTAAATTCTAGTGATATACCCTCACAGTGATCTATTAATGCTTTGCCATCAGCCATTATTGGAGACATAAAAACACCTTTTTTAAGGGGAACCGCAGATATAAGTCTGGAAATATTTTTTGTTTTTCTGGTAGCAATGATGAATGGCTCGGTAATAGCTGTTGTTGTATGGATATCGATGACATAATCAAAATCCTTCAATGTTTTGCTCAGCTCGTATGCAATTATTTCTTCATGATTACCTTCTTCGTTCCCTGGAAAGCATCTATTGAGATCAGTATCAATAAATCTAAATTTTGATGCAACAGCTTTAGAGTTTGCAATAAATAAAGAAACAGGAGGATTATGGTCTTTAAGCATTTCAGCAACTTTCAGTCCCTTAATCTCGTCCCCATGCACGCATACAACAATTGCAATTTTCATTTCAGTTCACCTACAAGTATCATGGAATCTCCCTTTGATACATCCAGCCCAAATCTTGTATAGAATCGACCATTTGAGGTGTGATGTATTGGTGGCTGATCATACAGGCTTTGTCCATAGGTTCCTCTGCTAATAAAGGACATAGGATTAAAATCAGTCATTTTCATCTTTTGAACTGCGACATTCATTGCAATCTCTCTGATATTAGCTGGTGCCAGGGTCATTGGATAGAGATTCTTGACAAGGCTCCTGGTTGCTTCTGCAATCACTTCGCTCTGCGTTCTCATCACAAGATAATCATAGTCATGGGTCGCAAGAGCCATATTGTTGATAGTCGTGAACAATCCTTTTTTCTGGTGGCTTCTTTTTATTACAATCCCTTCTAAAACAAGCGATCTCGTGCCTGCAGATTCATATATGTCATATCCGGCAAACCCAACCGCTTCGCCATTCGCTCTAATGAGATAGAGAAAATCAACATCAAGGGCCCTTTGGTCAACAGCATCTTCAGTGATATCTGTTCCAAAACCATCTCTGGCAACTAAAGTCAGCTCCCGAACAATTTTCGCTCGCTCATTGCCCTCGAATCTTTCATTTGGATTAAAAATTCCTGTGATCTGAATTGAATCCTCCTTTCTGATAATTGGGATCCCATAGTTTTCAGGCCGTGCGTCTAGTATAATTCTAAGTTGATGAGCACGTACTGCGTTCTCGAATTCATTGTAAGGGTTGCCTTCGTAAATCTCAATCCTAGCCACCTTTTGGCTTAGCAAGCCTGGCTGAAGCCTGATAGGAACAGCAGCTGGACCATTTTTCAAATTCAGAACACCAATACCTCTATATCTGTGATGTTCATCAAGGATATGATCTAATGAAGAGATAGTTAGATGCGGGGAAACCAGCTGGCTAAGCTCTGTTCCAGGTTCAATGTCAAAGACCAGTTCTCTTAACAATTCATCTTGTTCACTATGGCTGCTTCGCTGAGTTATTGTGCCTGCATTCCGGATACCTGAAACCATTTCAGCAAGCTGCATGTTTGATTCATGGTCGAAATCATACAATGTTGCAATTAATCCTACAGGATATTTTATTGACATGATTTGATGTTGATTTATCTTCATTTTTTATACCTCACATAGTTTGTAATATGGTTAGTTTAGTTAGTAATTAGAGAATAGAATTAGCAGCCGCGCCAACAATTATCTGAATTAGGTTTATACATAGTTTTACTGGAGAACGCAATCTATAATTAAATATTGTGTCATATTTCAATAAATTTATTAATAAATGTCACTTCTTGCCTAATTATGTCACAAATAGAACAAATATTTAGCCAATTTATTGCAAAACGACCTGAGATTGAAAAGTGTTATTCAGAAGGATTAGTCAACAGGAGGGCGCTTGCAAGATATCTAATAGAGAAAAAAGTTATTCCGCATAGTCAATTCGATGCAGCAATCGCAATGCTCAGGAGGTTTGAATTTCGTAAAAGTAAAAAAGAAGATTTTGACGTTTTCAAGCATCTGACGCTGCAGCTTAAAGATAATCTATCCATTATGGCATTCACCAAAGAGGAAGATATTCTTACTGGTTTTAAGAAATTCATTGATTCTACTGAGTTTGGAATTGGAGAGACTCTCAAGATGGTTGTCGGAACTGCCAACATTACAATAATAATTGACACTAAAAAAATAGGTCTTGTCAAAAAGAATTTTAGAAAAGAACCAAAATATACTATCGAAAAAATATCAGAAATGAGTCTTTTGTTTCCTGACACAGTAATCAATACCAAAGGAATAATTTCTGTTATCTCGAATGAATTCTATACACATGATATATTGATAAATGAGATCCTGACAGCAAGCAGTGAACTGCTCCTTTACCTTAAAGAAGATTATGTTCTGAAGGCTTATGAAGTTATCAAGAATTTGCAGGCAACTTAATTAATTCTCAAGCCAACTTCGTACAATATTTTTTGCGACATCCCTTTTATGCGGATAGGCAGCGACTGCAATCTTTAGATGGAAGCAGTTGCCTCCTTCAGTAATTACATATTCCCCTTTTAGCAGATTATCTTTCTCCAGCCGGATAAAGAAATGCAGATTATGGTCAAGTCTGCTTTCCAGCTGTTCCAATAGAAGTTCTTTCTGCTCGCTGGTAAGATGTTTTGAAAGATTTTCAAGAATTTTTCTAGTATGCCTTTCTTTTTTTCCAAGAATAGTTATTATCTTAATTATTTTGTCATTGTCTCCGATGAAATTTCTTGATTTCAATTCAATTTTTTCTTTCTTGAAGTCAAAGGGAAAAAGTTCATATATTTTTTGAGTAATTGATTCTTCATTATCTTCTTCTTTGCAGAATACCCTGAGTTCAATGAAATGCGCGGTTTTCATTATGAAAAGATTAATAAGGAAATATAAAAAATATACTGTAGTGCTCTCCATAATAATCCCGACGCTTAATGAAGAAAAGTATCTTCCAAAGCTTCTTGAATGCATAAAAAATCAGACCTATAAGGATTTTGAAGTAATAGTGGCAGACGGTAATTCCAAAGATAAGACTGTTGATATTGCGAACAGGAATAAATGTAAGATTATCTTTGAGCCAAAAGATGGCAAGGGGCATCCCGGAAAGGCGAGGAATTGTGGGGCCAAGATAGCAAGAGGTAGTATCCTCTTATTTCTTGATGCGGATGTTGAATTTGAAAATGACTTTATTGAGAAATCGATTAGGGAATTCAAGGCAAGAAAATTGGGCATATGCAGAGCAAAATTAAGTAATCCTCAGGATGAATTAGGAGCTGGCATCTTCAATTTCTATCAATCATTGTTTGATAATTCAGCATATCCAAGAGCAGCTGGATTTTTCATAATGACTAAAAGGTCGCTTTTTGAAAAAGTTGGAGGGTTCGATGAATCATTGATACTTGCTGAAGATCATAACCTTGCATGGAGGATTGCAAGGATAAGCAAATTCGGGACACTCAGTACAAAATTCAGAACTTCGATGAGGAGATGGAAAGAAGAAAAAATCAAACTGCTATTTAAATATCTCAGTGTTGAGGTTAGGCTATTGTTTCATCAAGACATCAGGAAAGTGAATTTCAAGTACGAATTCGGTAAGCATCAGTGAGATCTTTGTAGATATTTTCCATCTGCGCCATGCAGGCGTTTACATCATGTTTTTCAGCCTCTTTTCTTGCATTGTCTCCTAGCGTCTTTGCAAGCCCTGGATTTTCAATCATCAGGCACATAAACTTTGCAATCTCATTGGAATTGCCTCTTTTTGCAAGGAAACCGGTTATGCCGGGATGAACAACATCAGGTATTGCCAAAACATTGACGCCTATTACTGGAAGGCCTGATGCCATTGCTTCGATTATTACCAAACCTTGAGTTTCATATTCTGATGCAGTAATGAATACATCGTGCTGTCTATAAAGGGCAGGGAGCTTGTCTCTATTCACATAACCATAAAATCTGATATTTTTCAGCACACCTATTCTTGCTGCTTTTTGCTTAATTTCAGGCATTATAGGACCATCTCCAATTATGGATAATTTTGCATCAGGATGCACACTGACAGTTTTTGCCAGACTTTCAATAAGTACATCAATCTTTTTTTCGTGTGCAAGCCTTCCCACATGCAGAAATTTTATTTTTTTATTGTATGATCTTTTTTTCTTGAATTTGTCCAGTTCAATGCCGTTTGAAAGAACGATGATCTTTCCTTTGACTTTATGTTTTTTTAATTCTTTCATTATATTAGGTGATGGTGCAATAATTATATCTGATGGGTTATAAAGAAGCCGTACAATGCTCCAGGCTGCTTTGGAAGAAAATGGTTCTCTCTTTCTTGTTTTGAAGAGTCTGATTATTTTTTTCTGGAAGTCTTCAAGCTTTAGTTCTAGTTCTCGCGAAATCGGCAATCTTTTTTCAAGGTCTTCCAGCTTAAGAAGTTTTCTAGGTGAAATATAAATGGCGGTGTCAGGAAGGGAAGTATGATAAGTGTTGACAATCGGTATGTGATGCCTTTTGGCAAATATCATTGCAATTATTCCAAGAGGACTTGGTGTATGAATATGCACAATATCAGGATGGAACTCCCTGAAGACAGTATCCATTAGTTTGAGCTCAGGGATTGAGAATTTGGCCTCCTTATAAGTAGGAAAAGAGAATGAAGGAAATCTGATAATTTTCACACCTTTGATTCTGGTCTCTTTGTATGGGGTATCATATTCTGGGCAAAGCACTATAATCTTATTCGTTTTTGAGACAAGATATCGGATAGAATTATTCAGATATGTCACAACTCCATCTATCTTTGGATAAAAAGCATCTGAGACCATCAGGATTTTCATATGAATTTGGATTAACTAGTTATAATAAAAATGTTATTATCTCAAACTATGCTCAAAATGCAGTATTAAACTGATAACGAGTGTCAAATCCTGCTTTTGCCCATCCTAGATACTTCCAAATATGTCCTTTCCAATTTTTTCATGCAATGGTCAATATCATGCTTTTCAGCTTCTTTCCGTGCATTCTTTCCCATCTTTTTGACTGAAGGGGCATCGACCACAAATTTTTGCATATACTTTGCTATATCCCTAGCATCTCCTTTTAAAGCGAGGTATCCGGTTATATTATGGTGCACTACATCAGGTATTGCCAGTACATTTACACCAATTACAGGAAGACCTGATGCCATGGCTTCAATGATTACAAGGCCCTGAGTTTCCATTTCAGATGCTGTGATGAATACATCATGCTGTCTGTATATCTCCGGAAGATCATCTCTATTGACAAACCCTTTAAAAATGATATTTTTGCCAAGTTTTTTCTGCGCAACAATCATCTTCAGGTTTAAAATCGCAGGTCCGTCTCCTACAATGGTTAGACATATATCAGGATATTTTTTTATCACATGTGATAAACTAATTATGACAACATCAATTTTTTTCTCAAAACCAATTCTTCCAACATGAAGGAATTTTCTAATCGTATTATTGTAATTAGTTTTGCATCTAAATTTTTTTGTTTCTATACCATTACTAATAGTAACAACTCTGGGTTTGGTCTTGTATTTGATTAATTCTCTGGTTATTGAATTGGAAGGAGAAATTATAAGATCTGATTTATCGAACAAACTATTAGTCAACTTCCAAATTAATTTTCTAGATAAGTCGCTAGCTCTTATTTTCACTTTACGGTCAACGAGTTTTTTGTTTATTTTTTTCAGGTTGTCCTTTATTGAAGTTATAACTTTGTGGATTAATACTTTATCATTCATCTTATTATTTATATTTCCGATTATCCTGTCCAATTTAAACCATTTGATAGGTGAAAGATACACAAGTACATC
>JBDRQT010000001.1:0-2464 GCA_043826135.1 archaeon | reverse complement strand
ACTGATTTGTGCAAACGATCTTTCTGAAAAAATGCTTGCAAAGGCAAAAGAGAAGTTGGGAAATGGCAGAGTGTTTTTTCATAATCATGATGCTTGTTGTTTTCCAGATGAATGGGAAGGAAAGTTCAGGACAGTTCTTTTATCCCAGACTTTGAATTTGCTAACAGAGGAGGATAAGATAAGGTTGATAACTTCTGTGAAAAAAGTAATGGATGATGGTGGGAAGGTTATTGTAATTGAGGAAGATCCGTTTGGAGTTACCCAGACTGATGCGATTCAATCTGTTGCGATGTTTATACGCGGAGTTGGGGAACCATTTGCTAATCCTGGCGAATTGATTGGTCTTTTCAGACCATTGGGTTTCACAAGATATCCAGAGCACGCAGTCGCAGAAATCGATGGAAACCATAATATGAAAGTGTACATCTTCATGAAGAAATAGTAGAAAATTATATAAACTACCAATCTTGATTTGGGTTAACATGTAAATATGGGGGTGTATGAATGAGAATACTATTTGTGGTAGGTCTTTTACTCTTAGCTTCGTTTTCTTCTGCGGCATTACAACAAGCCAATGAAGAAACGATCTATCTTGAAAAGATTACACCATATATGAAAATTATTGATGGAAACATTTTAGTTTTTGATGAAAAAACTGCAAGGAATGTGGGTCTTGATGATGCATATATCAGGTTTACAACTGAATATGTGGATTACAATAATAAAATGATTTGCTCATTCAGTATCATGACCGAAGAGCAAAACTTTTGCAATTCGGCATTTTCACATACCGAATTTCAAATTATATCAAACAAATATAATCAATCATCTGACTATGCCAAAGAACTTGGCAGATTATTTGCTAAAGCAAATGCTGGTTCTGGAGTTTACAAATCAGCTTCAGATGGAATTGTCTGTGGAGGTAGCAGAGATATGCCACACACTTGTCCTGCAAGACGAGAATCGGGAATATACTATTCTTCGTTATCTAGCCTAAGTAGTATGGTACGCTCTGCAGGATATCATAATACCTACTGGCCAGGTTGTGGTAGTTCTGATTATCGTTGCGATAGAGATTTTACGCGATGGACCGGGGCATATGGATGCAGTAGCAGCAGCGGAGCATTAAGATATCAGTTATCTGCGCGCCAGTCAGGAACAAGATGGACATATTGGACACAAGGTGTCGAGCCAAACCCAGAGATACTGTCATACTCCTGGCCAGTTTGGTGGTGGGGAGGATATGTAAACTGGTGGCATACTGAATGGCCACAGCCAGACGGAAGGCGAGGGTGCTAGAACAGAATATGAAAACATTGAGGATAATTGGTTTGTTACTAGCGGTATGCCTAATCTCATTTTTTCTTTTTATTTTATTTATTGCACCAGATATTCGCCAGCTTAGCCCTGAAGAACAGAACCAACTGATTATTAATGCACAACAAAATGAATTGGCTCAGGCATTCCTTGAAGAGTATCCTGGGGCAAAATATCTGCCAGATGACCAAGGACGTTTTGTCTTATTTTTCGTGGAAGATGCAAACTATAGTTTCCGTACAGAACTGCGTCTCTTTGTAAGTGATCTTTCGATAGATAAAACTGCTTTGATGAAATGCTCTGATCTTGATCAAAACGATGATAATGCTTACTTGATCGCAGAGATGGTTACAACCAAGGATGACGTGAAGACAGCATTAGAGAGATTCGAACAAAAAAGCCAATCTTGTATTCCTGACAAAAGATTGTGGTTGTTTAGCGACGGGCAATATATTGAAGCGGCTGAAAGAACCCCACAGGCGCAGATGTTTTTTATGAAATATCCTGATGCTGTTATTTATGTTGACAGAAGCGAACCGGCAGCAGTTGATTTCAGAATTGATGAGAATGGCAGACATATTAACCTTAGAATTTTCATGGAACCTGGAGGCCTAAATCCAACTGATATGTTTGTTGATTGTAACGACGACATTATAACCGATGATATAACCGATTATCTGGAAAAAAACAAATGCGAAATTTAACTCGGGTCAATATCAAAAACCAAGCTAGATGTACATCTTCACGAGAAAATAGCAGAAAATTATATAAAGCAGAACAACAGCATACCGGTGGGGGGTGGACTAATTATGAATAAAATGGCATTGGCAGATCAACCAGGAGTAAAACCTGATCATAGCATGATCGAGACCTCCGATAAACCTAAAAAAACCTCTTTTTTCAGCAGAACATTCCCGAAGTTAAGCAAACTTTTTGCTGCCGCGGTAGTCGGCAGTACTCTTTACTGTGGAGGTTGTGATGAGATTGACAGTATGATGCAACATGTATCAGTGGCCGGAGAGTATAGTTGTACAATACAGGACATGCACAGTAACGAACGACTAATAGCTGAACGTGAGAATGCTATAATAATCAATTCGAGAGAAGAACAAATTGCTGAGCAGGAAAACATTACAATAACCGAATC